>JAJECP010000006.1 GCA_022821985.1 Acidimicrobiia bacterium | reverse complement strand
CGGAGGAGCAGGCCGTGAGCCAGCCCGCGACACCGGACCCATGCACGACGCCAGCTTGCGGTGGCTGTCTCACAACCCGAGCCTACCGAGTGCCCAACCCCCGCCTCCGTCGGCAGTGACGCGAATACTGGTCCAGGCTGGGGGTCACGGTGTGGCTGCCAGCAAACGCTCCCGTCTTTCGTTGCCGACGTAGGCGATGCTCTGGGGCGGTCTAAAGGCTGCCGCTCGGCGCAATGCCGGGAGCGGAATAGGTGCAGGCAACCGGTTGGCTTGCTCCAGCAGCAGAGCCACGCCCTCGTCACGGCCAGCCAGATAGGAGCTGAACTCAGACCGCGAGAGGGCAGTCTCGGCCCCGTGCAGCTTCCAGAGTTCCTGAACTGGGTGGCGGACGACGTTGCTGACGACGCAGGTGCCCACCAGCGAACGCGTCGGTCCAGACGCATAGAGCAGAGCGAGCGTCGGCACCGTGATGCGCGGCATGACTCTCCGCACCTCGACAGTCTTGCGTCCCGACAGAATTGCTTCGGCGAAGCGCGGCTTGAGCGAGAGCACCAAGGTTCTGCTCGGATCGAGATGATTCTCAGACATCTTGAGTGCGATGCGCCAAGCCCATGCCCTCGCGGTATAGCGCCTCAGCAGTGCGTTCGCTGATCGAACGAGCTGTGACAGCGAAGCCTTGGTCCCAGATGTCAGGCCTGCTTCCGCGGCTGCGGACCGCTTCGACAGCCAGCTCGCGGACCATGTCATTGCCGCCATCTTCGTCCAGGTGCTTGCGCAGCCACCCGAGCGCGTCCATCGTGTTGGGGTTGATCACCGTGTCTTCCTCTCTGGATGAGTCGTTACTTCCAGAGGTAGACGCGGCGATCACGCGCCCAAGGGATGCCCCCCTCCATATACCACTACCAGGGACTCAACTACAGCATGCCGGATGCTGCAACCTCCTCGCCGCAGTCCGACAACCATGCCAAACTCAACCCGTCGCACGAATCCGAACCCGACGTCCCAGCTCAGATACGTAGAGCCGGGATAGTCGGTCCTGCAGCGCAGCCTGATGCCTCGCCGACTTGGATGAAGCTGGACGATCTCGTCAATCAACCGGCGGGCGCTGCTGCCGCCACGAGCGTTGTCGCGAACGCAGAGATGTGTCAGCGATATCTCGTGACGCCGTGATCTCCAAGGCGAAGAGCGCATAGCCGATGACCTCGTCGCCGTGCACGGCCGCCAAGAGACAGCCTGACTCGGCTGCCTCCTCGTACACCGCGTAGGGCAAGTGACCGAGCGTGGAACTGTTGGCGTCGCCGAGGGCGATGACCTGGGCGTAGGCAGGCTCCTCCGATTCAACGGCCGTAACCCGCAGATTGTCGGCCATACCCACTCGACCTCGCCTCTGATGCACGGATGCCTCCATTCGGATTGTGTCAGGCGGTTCACGCTGAACAGCACAGGTTTTGCCTTCCGGTCCCGCTCGTTCGCCCCGATGGCTGGAAAGCAGCGAGCGCCCCGACGACCGTCGTCCACGCAGAGAACATCAGCAGCGGCGGCCTCGCTCGCAATCTTCGACGACTGGTTCCTCGATCTGAGCTGAGGTGGTTGGCAGGTCGTCGAGGCCAGAGCCCCCACTGCCTGCGAGATCGTCCATCAGGCCAGCGCACGACAAGCTCGACTCTCGGCAACATTCAGCCTGCGTCGGTTTGTCTCGCTGGCGGTACGTTGGCGCGATGGACAAGGTGACCATTCGGCAGCTTCGCAACCACGGCGGCGATGTCGTGGATCGTGTACAGGCAGGCGAACGGCTTACGGTGACACGGTCTGGTCGTCCGGTGGCAGAGCTGCGGCCGTTGCCTCGCCGGGCGCTTGATGCGTCGACGTTGCTGGAGCGTTGGCAGCGCCTTCCGTTGGTTGATCCTGAGCGGCTTCGCTCCGATATCGACGATGTGTTGGATCCGAGCTTGTGAGTGCAGTGCACCAGCGCGGCGTGCTCGATACGAACACGGTCATCGGGTTGCCGCGGATAGTCAATGCCGATGCGTTGCCTGCGGAACCGGCCATCACGCCATCACGTCGGCCGAGCTTGCCGTCGGGCCGCTCGCGGCCTCTGACGAGACCGAGCGCAGCCGCCGTCAGGCGCATCTGTAGCAAGCCGAGGGTGCAGCGCCTCTCGGCTCTGCTCAGAAGTCCGGCTCGAAGTAGTCGACTCGAATCTTGCCGGCGTGCACAGGCCGAAGCCAGCGATCCGCCGTTGCCATGTCGTCTGCGATGTCGACCGCATCCTGGGCCGTGATGATGTCCTGCTCGACGGCGCTGCGGAGGATCTCGACGGTGTCGATCACCCTTGACGGCCCGAGTCCCGGACGGCGGGTCGCGAACTGGTAGGCCGCGTTGTCATCGGTCGCGAGCATCCCGTCGTGTTTCTCGGCCAGCACGATGCTCTGTGCTTCGCCTCGGTGGCCCTGAGGCGGTCGTCGGCCGTCGGAGAGGGCGATGCGCAGATTGTTGACGAGTCGTCGCTCGTCGCGAGTGAGTTCCGGAGGATCGCCGAGCCACGATTCAGCCAGGATCTGCGTGCAATGCGCCTCGCCCTCATCAGCCGCGGCACCGATCTCATCAAGCACTGCCGGCGCCACTCTGGGCTCGGGCAGCGACCCATGGACGCCCTCGAGAACGTCGAGACTCGAGACAGTTCGCTGCTGAGAAATGACGCAACGTGACGGCGTCGTGCAGTACCGGTCTGTCGTCCACCACGCCGCCTCGGTTGTGTCGCCGCTATACGGCTACGGGGTCGGCGTCGTAGGCCTGCCTCACGACGTCGGGCGAGTCCTTGGGCGTCGAGTAGTCCTCGGTGATGGCGTCGGCCGTCTCCCACGCCTTGCTCAGTTTCTCGACGAGCTCGTCGGTCTCCACATCGAGCAGTCCTGCCAGCGGCGCTGCGCTGATGGTGCCGTCCCAGATTCCGCTGATGCAGCGGGTGGTGAGGTGATGCGGCGGCTTTCGAGGCGGCCGCTCGCGGGCCGCCAGCAGCATTGCCGATTCCTCGGTGTCACCGAGCGCCCGGAGCAGGCCGTGGAGCCCGGCGTTCTTGAGTGCATCACGTCCGGCGGCGTTGATGACCTGCAAGTTGTGCAGCCTGTAGATCAGCGACTCGAAGCTCACCCCGAAGGACAGGATCATCATCGCCAAGCACTTGGCGTCGCGCCCGTGTTCTTCGATCAGCGAGTTGATGCCCCGCTCAGGCATCAGCAACGCTGCGGCGAAGGCATTTGCCAGCCGTTCTTCGTCGTTGTTGCCTCTCAGATCCTCGTCGATCTTGATCTCAGAGCCATCCACTGCGAGCACATGGCCGAGTTCGTGGGCCAACGTGAACATCGCTCGAGGTCGAATCACGTCTGCGTTGATGAGGATGAAGGGAAACTCGGGGTCTGTCAGCGACATTCCCAACGGCCCGTCTTCGCCCAACGACTCAACCATGACGTCTACGCCGAACTGGTACTCAATCGCCGCTGCGAGGGATGCAAATCGGTCCGCTTCTGACGGACCGCTTGTCAGGTCACCGAGGCGCTGGCCGGCCCATTCGGCCAACTGATTCGCCCGATCCAACCACCGCCCGTCGTCGCCCTCCGGGACGCTCGCAACTGCCGGCTGAGCCTCGTGGCCGCCGTCGCGGAGCACGTGATGAATCTCCGCGAGCGCGATCAGCCTTCGGTGCGCCTCTCGTGCAGACACGGTCGCGTCCCCAACGCGAGGGGCAACAGCGAGTCGGCCGAGCAACGAATCCGGCTCCAGAACCGCCAGCTCTGAGACGCCGACAAGATCGGCGAAGATCGTGAGTTCGGCGTCACCGATGTCGCGATCGCCGAGCTCGATGGCAGACAATTGCTCGGCTCTCAAACCGAGCGCGCCAGCCACATCGTCAAGCGGCGCTCCGGCTTCAATCCGCAGCTGCTGCACCCGACGGCCGATGTCGGCCGCTTCCCCCATCACTCTCAAGTATCGGATGCTTGGGCCTGCCCTGCAAGCACCACGACGCGAACGAGGGGCGCCGTCGCACGTAGAGACGTGCCGCAGCGATGCAGGCGAAGAGGCGCTTTGGAGTCGTGTGCGCAAGCGGGAGCCGGTGCGAGGAGCCTCATGGCGGGTGACTCTACGAGAATCACGCGACCCCGACCCACATCGCGTATCACCGTGCCGAAGCTGGCGCTGCTGTACGCATCGGGCAGGGCGCAGGTGTTTGCTGCCACTCAGGCGTTGCCGATCAGTCGACGCAACGCGTCGAGGTTGTCATCCTCGCCTTCATTGCCGAGATACAGCTTGCAACACTCGGTGTCCTGCTTCTTGATTTCGACGATCAGCGTGTCCGAGTCTCGGTCGATGGTGAACACCGCGCAGCAGCCGTCGCCTGTTTCCAAGACGAAACCGTCGGGGAAGCCAGAACGGTGCATGAGCCGACCGTAGCGGCCTTCAGCGCGACGCCGGTTCAGGGCTTGGTGTGAGCAGCGAGATTGTGCGCTGGCCCGATGCTCGGTAGATGCGGAAGTCGGAATCGAAGGTCAGGAGTTGCGCGTCGGCGAAGCGCTCTGCCAGCCGCACCAGACATGCGTCAGCGAATGACATCGGCACATCGCTGTACTGCTCCGACGGTCCTCAGAGGTTGGTCTGCTCGGTGCGCGCAGCGTGAATCGTCAGCATCAGCTCGGCGTCGTCGAGGACCCGGTACTCGGGTTCCCGTCCTGCGAGCGCGGCGCTGTTGTCGAGGATGATCGGCACGCCCTCGCCGCGCTTCTCCATGAAGTGGGTTCGGCCCTCGGTGAGCCAGGGTTCTTCAGGCGCGGGGCATCGCGTCAGCAAGCTGGAGACTGTCTCGTTGCGCGCTGTTTGGCGGTACCGGAGAGAGTCGACGGTCAACGAGTTCGCCAGGGCGCCGGGCGAGAACAGCTCCAACCGGTCCGAGAACAGGCGCAGGCGAATCTTCGCCCCGTGCATCGCGTAGTCCCGGTGCGCGACGGCGTTCACCAGCGCTTCGAACACAGCTGCCATGTCGAACTGCGGCACGTCGACGCGCCCGACAGTCTTGGACGCCCCACGGCGCATGTTCTTGAGGACGAACCGGCTGGCCTCGATGATCTGATGATCCAAGGGTCCCGTGATGTCAGCCGCGTCCAACTGGTAATTCGCGGCGACAGCATCAGCAGTGACTGAGCGGCCCCGGTATGCCACGGCTTGCACATACGCATTCGGCAGCCAGCGCTCGGGCGTCTCGCTGCCCATCAGCACTCCGGCGACTGTCGGCCTGGCCTTGCCGTCATCGGCTCGCACTGCCATCCCGAGCTTGACCAAGAACGTCTCTTGCTCGTGATCCGAACGCGATGTTCGGAATCTCGTCCATAGATGCTCGGAGAGATCACCGAGGCGTGCGCCGGCCACGGGCTGCTCGTCGAATCGGATCAGGCGCGTCTGGCTGCGCTGCTGGAACAGGCGAGCGAGGAACTCCGGAGTCATGACCCGCTTCGAGTCACCGACGCGGTGCCAGTAGCCGCCCGGGCTGCGATGAACGAACAGACTGCGGGGAACCTCAAGCTTCACGATGCTCACTGTGCGCCCGCTGCCCGAAGGCACAGAGAGCCTGTCCAGCACTAGCTGCTCGATCGGAGGGGTGATCGAATCGTTGCAGATCTCCTTGACGTAGTCGACGACGACATCGAGTTTGTCGTGAGGAATGCCGACGATGTCGCGCGACTTGTCCTCAACGCCCAGCACGAGCACCCCACCTTGGCTGTTCGCGAACGCCGTAAGCTCGTCCGCCAAGTCATCGCGAGACGGTCCAGTCACCTTGCGCTCCGAGAAGCGAACCTCCTTGAGTTCGAGGAAGCTCGTCTCTCCCAGCCGGATGGCTTCGAGCAATTCGTGACTTCTGTCAAGCATTGGCTAAGCCAGCTTCGAGCCGACGGTAGCGCTGCTCCAAGGCGATGCGACCGCCTTCCATGACCCGGCAGACCTTCTCGCGCATTTCAGCGCTCTGTAAAGAGCCCGACTCCACGACGGCGCACTGGCCGTTGACGAAGTCCAGAACGTGCAGCATCTCGGCGTCGCCGTTGACGACGATGTTCGGGTTGTGGGTCACCACAATGATCTGACGACGCTCCTTGTTTTCTCGCATCTGCCTGACTACGAGGTCGTAGATGAGCTGGTTGTCCAGGTCGTCCTCGGGCTGATCCAGCACCAGTGGCTCGTCGCCGTGTGCGAGCAGGAAAGCCAGCATTGCTGCGGATCGCTGGCCCGCGGAGCCTTGTCTTATCGCCCTGAATTCGGCGCCGTCGGCGGTGAGGCTGTGCTCGACATGCAGGCTGTCCGGTGGGAACCACACGAGCAGCCGATCGAGGAACTCCGCACTGCGACCGTACTCGCGCCTCAGGTAGTTGACGAAGTGCCCACCGAATCCCTTGCCATCCTCGACAGCCTTGCCCAACCGCTGGCGCATTGATGTGAGTCGGGCCTCGAACTCGCCGCGCCGCGATTCCTGATCCTGGGGGAGGCCGTCGATGAGCAGACTCACCAGTCCCGATCCGGCAGTTCCTTCACCGAGATTGCCAATGTCATCGGAGAATCGATGACCGTCAGAGATGCCGAGAGCGTCCCTCAGCGAGCGTTCGATCGTGCCCGGATTCTCGCCGTACGGGATGAGCCGGATTCGTACGTAGTCGTTTTGGGCCAGCGTTTCGCGGAGGAATGCGGATCGGGCGTCGCTCAGGGCGCGGCGAGCTTGCACCACCACTTCAAGTTCATCAATCGCCCGTTCTTGCATCCGGGCGAGTTCTCGACTCAGCGTGGCAAGGCGGGTCTGTTCGGAACTCAACTGCTGCTGCTGCTGGACCAAGTCGGCATGCGACTGGGTGTCGCCCAATCCCTCGGCAGCGAGTGCCGACACCGCCTGTTCGTATGCAGTCTGCTTCTGGTCAGCGTCTGAGCGCCACGAAGTGGTCTGCAGCGCCGCCCGCTGCTCGGCAATGAGCTGTCGCGCCGTGCCACTGGCCTCACTCAGTGCCGTTTTCGTGTCTTCGAGGATGCCGCGCAGCGAGTCGATGATGGCGAGAGCAGACCGGTCGCTGTCGTTGCTGGGGTCTTCTTCGTCGAACACGGACTCCGCGACGTCTTCGGGACGCAGCTCATCGGCAACGCCGTCAACTTGGCGGACCGCTTGCTCCGCGACGGCAAAGTGTCGCTCGATCTCTCGTTCCTGACGCTCGGTCACACGAAACGCCTGCAATGCAGCGGCGTGTCCCGCTTCCTCGAACAGCGTCAGCGCTCGAGCGTTGTCCTCCAGCGCGACCTCGACTTCACCGCTGCGCTCAAGCTCCGTTTGGATTTCCCGAATCTGCGCACGAGTCGCGAAGAATGCGCGGCTCGCTGCATCGAGTTCGCGCTGGCAGGCCTGAGCGCCGGCGCCTTCGTCGATCAGATCCAGCAGTGCAGCCTGATTGTCACCCGCCAGCTCACCTATCTGGCTCTGGTTGAAGAGCCGGATGGGGAACCGCTCTGCCGTGACATGTTGCGAGGTTGAGGCGACCCAGTCAGATTGGTTGTCGATGGTCTCGACAACCATTTCGTCGGCGTTTGGTGCCTGTGCCCAGTGGATCCGATGGTTCACTCCATCTCGCGAGACTGTCCACTCGATGCGGGTCTCAGCTTGGAGGCCGCCAGCGTCATTGCGATTTCGTGGCACTTGATTGAACCGGTCAAACGTGCGTTTGGTGTCGCTGCCGTCGTCCAGTCGCAGCAGATCGGCTTCGCGTCGTGCTGCGAGCCGCAGGCAGTTCAGCACGGTCGACTTCCCGCTCCCTCGGCCGCCGATCAGCACGTTGAGCCAGGGACTGAACTCGAGCGAGGCAGGCTCGCCGCGTCCCATCAGCCTCGCTTCGGCTATGGCAATTGAGCGCACGTGGTGGGCGGGCAGCGCCCGGATCGGAGAGTCGGGATCGTCACTTCGTCGGACAGAGAACCGCTCGCCGTCAAGAAGCGCGAGGCGCAGCCCATCAATGGACGGCTGCTCCATCTTGATCCACGTGTAATGGGACCCCGGCAGGTGCTGATCACCCGTCGCTGTCAGGCGATGCGAGTCCGACCCGAGCACTTCTGCCCAGTGGTGTGCGTGCTGCCGGTAGAGAGACGGCTTCTCGGAGGAGATATCCGCTATCTCGACGGCGAACACCTTGTTGCCGGTGAGCACAGGCTCGAGCGTGTTTCCGGCCAACTTCCACAGACCCCGGTCCTTGTCCACATGGGCTGGGATCGCAATGCCGCCGTGCTGATCTACCTGCTCTACTACCTGAACCACCGAGCAGTCAGCAGCTCGGGAGCTGTCACCTCGTTGTCCGTGGTAGTCCACTGCGCCCAAGAGTTGGTCGATGTCGCTCGTCGTCTTTGCCGGGTCGAACAGCGCAAGCACATGCGTCCCGCCGTTCGCCGTGATCTCGACGCCCGGGAACAGGTGAAGCGGTCGGAAGTCAGGGTGCTCCTGTTCCTCAAGCTTGGCCAGTTCCGACTTGAGCGGGTCCACCCATTCGCCGGAGTTGTGATCGGTGACTGCCACGCAGTCGATGCCAGCCTGCATGAACTTGAGCAGCCAGTCGGCAGGTGTCACCTCGTCGCCCTGGAAGTCGCCCGAGGCTGGCGTGTGGGTGTGGAAGTCGAACCTCCACCAACGTGCGCCGGGATATCCCCAAGAATCGGCGTTGGCGGCGACCATGCGCCCACGGTACCCAGTGAGTTCAGCGCGACCGTTCAACATTGGGTGCCGCGACGGCTGGCGTATGGCGACGTGCCGCTAACAGGTAGCTGACGTACTGTCGGTAGGGATGGCGCAGCAGATGGAGCGCCGCCGAGCGCAATGTGTGCTTCGGTCGCTGGCCGTCGCTTTGCTCGCGGCAGCGATGATCTCATGCGGCGGGGCTGCGCGCACCGGCGAGAGCGGTCAGTCGGTCTCGGTGCAGGCCGGGGCGGCGACGATCGTCCCCGCGATTGCCCAAACCAGCAGACGTGCGTTGCTGTGCTGTTGCTCTGCTGCGTTTATCGTCAGTCATCATTGTCGATGCCAGCCTGGACCAGTATTCGCGTCACTGCCGACGGAGGCGGGGGTTGGGCACTCGGTAGGCTCGGGTTGTGAGACAGCCACCGCAAGCTGGCGTCGTGCATGGGTCCGGTGTCGCGGGCTGGCTCACGGCCTGCTCCTCCG
>JAJECP010000007.1 GCA_022821985.1 Acidimicrobiia bacterium | reverse complement strand
GGTGGCGTCCCATCGCCGGTGTAATAGCAGCAGGGGCGTAGGTTCCTTCGAGAACCTCAACTCAAGAAGGAGACCTACGCCCGTGCCTGCACGAGTATCGCCCACAGAAGCTGTCCGCGCCGAGATCGACGAGCTGTTCGGCTCGGGACGCGACATCGCCGAGGTGCTTGAGGAGGTGATGCGCCTGTCGGCGCGGCTGGTGTTGCAGCAGGTCCTCGAAGACGAGGTCACGGCCTGGCTTGGCCGCGGCTGGAACTCGCGTGCTGAGGGCGGGCGCGCCGGGCAGCGCAACGGTTACGGCGACTTGACGGTCAAGACCACCGCGGGGCCCGTGGCGCTGCGCCGCCCGAAGCTGCGCAACACCGCCGAGGCGTTCGCGTCGCAGCTTCTGGGCAAGGGCGTGGTGCGCTCTGAGCCGTTGGAGGCGCTGGTGATCTCGGCGTGGGTGCGGGGCCTGTCTGACCGCGACATCGAGGCCTTGCTGGCTGAGGCGCTGGGACCGGAGGCCGCGCTGTCGAAGTCCACCGCCAGCCGGGTCTGCGCCCGGCTGCGAGACGAGTTCGACACGTTCCGCGGCTCAGACCTCTCCGATGTCGAGTTGGACTACCTGTTCTTGGACGGCAGCCATTTCAAGATGCACGACGGGTCGCGGGCTGAGCCGGTGCTGGTCGCCTACGGCGTCACCACCCTGGGCCGGCCGGTGCTGTTGGCCGTGGAGCCCGGCGGCGACGAGTCCTATGACGCCTGGGCAGGCTTCCTCGAGGACCTCACCGACCGGGGGCTGCGGCCGCCGCTGCTGGTCGTCTCAGACGGCGCGGCGGGCCTGATCGGCGCCGTCGAGACCAAAATGGCCTCCTCGCTGCGTCAGCGGTGCCTCGTCCACCGCTGCCGCAACGTGTTGGCCAAGGTCCCCGCCGGTCGCCGCGACGAGCTCAAGGCCGCGTTCTGGGCGATCTTCGACCTGCCCGACGGCATCGAGCCCGGCCAGGGGGCCGCGCGCGCGGCACAGGCCGGCATCGACGGCTTCGCCCGCCGCTACCAAAGCGAGTTCCCCGCCGCCGTGAAGTGCCTGCTCGCCGACCGGGCCGCGCTCACCGCGCACCTGCGGTTCCCCGCCGAGCACTGGCGCAGGATCCGCCACACCAACCTCATCGAGCGCACCTTCGGCGAGACCCGACGACGCGTCAAAGTCATCGGCCGGCTCCCCGGCGAAGCCAGCTGCCTCACACTGGTATGGGCCGTGCTCGACCGGGCCTCAGGGGGCTGGCGCGGCCTCACCTACACCCCCGCCATCGCCCGAGCGCTCACCGAACTCCGACACCAACTCCACCAACCCGCCCGCACCAACACCCACCAGCCCGACCGCACCGTCACAATCGCCGCCTAACATGACCACCGGGACCTGCGCCCCAACCGCTATTACACCCAATCTGGGATGCCACCTTGTCAACCTGTCGTCGATCGTCCGTAGCGGCACCAACTGGATGTCGCTTATCCATGGCATGAGGTGACGGAGGACTGGTTCCGGGAAGTTCTGATCCAGCGGAAGCTGCATCATGCCGCCAGGGAGTGCTCGAACTCAACGGCCTCCTCGAAGCTGCGCGCATCGAAACCGGGGTACAGATCGGCGATCCTGGTGCAGTCGGGGACGTTCCGGTGGAGCGCGGCAATGGTCTGCGTTGTGATCCGCGACCCTGCGAGATGCGGCTCGCCCGACACCTTGCCGGGCACGCTCCGCAAACTGGGCCGAGGACGAAGAAGGTTGGGTCCGCTGCGGCTGCCGCACTCGAAGGGACCTAGCAGGTCTAGCGTCTCAGGCAGGGCCGTTTGGCCCTCGACAGCGGGAACACCGTCTTCGAGCACCCAGATCGCCCCGGCCTGGTCGACTCTCAGCGGTGAGTCCGGCTGCTGCCCGCTGTCGTCCCAGATGTCGAGGCCGCGTCGCCCTAGATCGTCGAGCGCATCGCGAACTCGCGACATGGGGCTAGCCGCCACCTCGCCGTGCCTGCCTTCCTTCGGATGGCGCAGCCAGTAGACGATGCGCAATGCCATCAAGTCTGCGTACGACCAGAACTTGATCCTTGTCGGCGAGACCGACGGCTCAACGATCCCGGAACGAGCCCACAGGTACACAGTCGACAAGGGCACACCCGAGAGGGCGGCTGCACGCGGTGCTTCGTAGCAGCCCTCGAACGCGGCCCGGATGCGAGCCGAAAGCACTTCTATGTCACTCATGGTCCCGTCCAGCCTGGTCGAACCGGCAGACGACTATATTCTGCGCGGCCCGCACGTCCCCCGATGCGCCGCGCGGGCTGCGGATCCGGTACCTGCGGCGACGAGGCTTTGGATGTCGACGAGGAGGGTGGGGCATGAACAGGCACACGCTTGCTAGCCAGTTCTTCACGCCGAGCGACTCGACCTGGAAAACACTGGTACTTGAGGCTCACCCCGGACCGCTTGGCCCCGCCGCGTACCTCGCTGAGGTGTTCGGGAAGGCGCGGGTCCAGCCGACCGAGGATGTCCACCTGCACCGGGTTGTGGCCGACGACGGGGTGGAGTTCACTGTGGACGCCCTCGACGGGCGCTTCTGGTCGTTTCACTCCACCAGTGACTCCCAGGCGGCGATTCGGGCGGCTCGGGCCAAGGTGTCTGATCGGCGCGACCTCGACTTCGTGTGGCTGCCCACCCAGCACCTGCGCCACATCCGAGCCGGCTGCCGGCCGTCGTTCGTCAAGGCCGACCTCAAGGGTGCCTCCACCCGCACCGACGACGACATCCAAGACCTGTCGACCTGTCGATCTCGGTGTGCGGTCACCACGCCGACGAGTTTCTCGAGACCGTCACCGGCGCTGACGGCCACGGCCACGCCTTCTCCATCGATCGCATCACCATCCCCATCGCCGACGACGACTTCGGCTTCGTCAACCACGCTGTCAATCGGCGGGCACACTTCGTCGCACGAGGCGACTCGTTCGCGCTGCATCAGCAGGTGATCGCTGACGTGATCGCTCGCTACCGAGCCTTCGTGGAGGCCGTGGAGGCGCGTACGACCCGCTTCGTGGCTCTGGCCGACGACGGGGGAGGCACACTCCAAGGCACCCCGATCGAGATCAGCTTCTCGCGCCCTCTGCCCAGCATCGAAACCCTGTTCGAGGAGTTGTTCTCATCGCGCGAGCCGTTCCGGCTCTGGGGCCTGTATCAGGCTGATGAGCGCTACGGCGAATGCGATGCGGTCGACCTCCATGTCGGAGCGAGCCTCAGGATCGAAGCTCAGTCCGAGTTTCTGCGGGTGCAGGTCTACGACGGTGCCTGCGGCAACACCGTCGCTCGGCTCGTCTCCAACCTCCAGCACCGAGTCGACGGCGCGCTCAGCCTCGTCGATCCCGAACTCGATGCCCTGCTAACGCTGGACCCCGCCCTCCAGCCCGCCTGACAACTGGAAGGAAGATACCGGTCGTGGTGACTGAATGAATCTAATCTTGTATGGGCGTGTATAGGAAAATTTCTTATACAGCTACATACGAGGCTATGGCTCTCATCGGCGGCCGGTCTTGAATTCGCCGTGGCTGCGGCCGGGTAGGCATTGGTGGCCCGCCTTGGTTGCCGGTTGTTGGCTCGGCTGGTGCTATGAAGTCAGGCATGCGGGCCGTCATCACGCTGTCCGAGGAGTTGCATGCTCTAGCCAAGCAGCGTGCCGCCGACCTCGGGATCAGCTTTTCGGAACTCGCGCGGCGCCTCTTCGAGAAGGAGTTGAGCGTGCCGACCCCACTGGGTGACATCGACGCCATTTGTGGGATGGTGACCGGAACGCCGTTCGACATGGCCGTCGACGGTCAGCAGACTGTGGGCGAAGCTCCCCACGGACTGCACCGCCAACGGGGATCTAGTGGGTTCGCCGGGAGGGAGTCGCTGTGACTGGATCAGACGCCGCTTTGCGAGAGGCGGTCTTTGAGCGGATCGATGCGGACCGGGAGCTGTTGGCCGACACTTGTCTGGAGCTGGGCAACACCTTTGCGCCCTGTGGTCATGAGCAGCCTGTGGCCGACGCGGTCAGTGCCTGGTATGAGCGCTACGGCATACCGGCCCGTCAGCAGCGGATCCTGTCCGACCGCTCCAACGTGGTGGCCACCCTGCCGGGGTCGAGGCCGGGGGCCAAGAGCCTGATCTTCAACGCCCATCTCGACACCGAGATCAGCGGTGCCGACCACGCCAACCTAATGGAGTCGAGCGACCCCAACCTGGTGGGCGCTTGGCGGGAGGGCGACCGCATCTTCGGCCACACCGTGCTCAACGACCGGGGCTGCATGTCGGTGTTCATGGTGATGGCCAAGGCCCTCACCGACGCCGGCGCCAGCCTCGGCGGCGACGTGATCCTGACCTCGGTGGCGGGCGAGACCGGCATGGCGCCCGTCGACGAATATCAGGGCCTCAACTATGAGGGCAAGGGCTTCGGCACCCGCCACCTCGTCGACCACGGCGTGCGGGCCGACTACGCCCTGGTGGCCGAGACCACGGCCTGGTCGAAGTCGTGGATCGAGTGCGGGGCGGTGTACCTCAAGATCACGCTGCGGGGCCGCAACATGTACACGCCCCGGCTGATCCGCGAGCCGGACCTGCCCGACCATCCCAACGCCATCGTCAAGGGAGCGGTGGCGGCCACGGTGCTGGAGGCGTGGGGCATCGACTACGAGGAGCGCAACTCGTACATGTCGGAGCTGGGGGAGGTGCGGCCCAAGGCCCAGGTGGGCGCCATCCGCGGCGGCGTGCCGTACCGGCCCAACCGCTCGTCGCCGGTGTGCAAGCTCTACATGGACGTGCGTACCCCGCCGGGCGCCGACCAGGACGCGGTGGTCTCCGAGGTGAGGGCCGTGGCCCGCTCGGTGGACCCCGCGGCCGAGGTCGAGTGCTACATGGCCAAAGCGGGCCGGGTCGGCACCGGGGTGGGGCCGTTGAGCGACGCCGTGGAGAGCGCCTACGGCGAGATCGTGGGGGGCGCCACACCCCCGCCGCAGGTGGCCCACACCTCCATGTGGCGAGACACCAACATCTTCAACGCAGTCGGGATCCCGTCGCTCACCTTCGGCCCGCCCCGAGGCTCGGCCGCAGTCCAGGGCACCGGCCACTTCGAGTTGGACGACCTAGTAGCCGCAGCCAAGGTCTACGCCGCAACAGCCATAGATCTCTGCACCTGACCCATGCTTATTCCGCCCAGGCGCCTCGGCTGGGTCACAAGCGGCCATCTGCTAGAGGTCCGGCACGAGTTCCCCGAGGGGCTTCGGGCGCTTCTGTCGGAACCTTGCCCGCGCCGCGATGTTGCTCATGCGGCCTCGGGCCAGACGACCGGCTTCCCCTAGGGTCAGCGTGTTCGTCCTGGTTCGCATGGCCCGCAGGCACACGGGCTCACCGATGGCAGCCAGTCGTTCGGACCAGTCGTCGATGCCCTTGAACACTATGAGGACCAGTTCTGCTCGACGGAGGTGCTCCCCCCGAGGGTCGATCCAGATCATCGATTGACCTCGCTCGAGGCAGAGCAGGATCATGTCGAGGTTCGATGTGACGATCAACTGGCTGGCGTTCTCGGCGTGGCTCAGCACCGTCTCATCTGAGGACCCGCGACCGGGGCTGGGTGGGCTAGCGCTGTCGTCGCCGATGTGAGAGACCGGCAACTCAAGAATCCGCAGAGCTGCCGCGACTCGCCACGGGAGGTTCTCGTCGAAGAGCAGCCGTATCGTGGGTCGATCCGCCCGCGGCGACATGAGTGCCCGGGGTCAGGCCGCTATGGCGACTTCGTAGTCGAGGGCTGAGCGTACCTGTCGTTCGGTTAGGCGGTAGTCGTCACAGACCGCCTTGAAGGCCGACTCGTCGGGTTGCTCGGGGTTGAGCAGGCTGGCTAGCAGGCGCGTCGGAACCCGCGTGCCGTCGACACATGGGGTTCCAGCCTGTACCTCAGGGTTGATCCATACGCGCTCGTGTGGCCTCCAAATCGATGCCATCTTGTCGTCGTTGAATGTGATGGGCTTCAGCAGCGGCTCGACCGTGGCCTGGAAGGCCAACTGGCCGCCCTGGCCGGCGTCCTCCCACTCCCCGGCGACATCGGCGAAGAACCCGGTGCCGACGGTGGCAAGAGCCTCGTGGGCGAACGGACGATCGGTTTCCAGCGTCATTTCCAGATGCTTCGCGCCCCGTGCTATGTGATCGCGGGGCACACCCCGACGTCGCAGTTCGGCGACGACTCGCAAGCTGACGAGGTCCCAGAAGCTGAACAGTCCCCCCAGTTCGCCTGTCAACAGCGGCAGAGCGCCCGCACGCGCTCGTGTCCAACCCTCCACCATCGCCCGACCGCGGCAAAGCAGGCGCGCCACCTCGCAGATGTCGTAGATGCCCTTCCCGAGGTACGACACCGTGCCTGGGTCAGCTGGCAGTGCTGCGGTGGCGTTCACAGGCATCAGAGTAACCGTGACATACGACTGGCCCGCTCGCAGTTCACCGATAGGGCCTTCTTCCCAACCGTTATGAAGATGACAGAAACTGTGAAGCATCCAACTCTGCGACGAAGGAGACGTAGATTCGGAGTCGACTGTCACCGCTCCTTTCTCGTCTCACTCTGAAGTCCCCGGTATGTGGGGGCTCGACACCGCTGGGCTGCACCAATGGACGGCTGCCTACAAGGGCAGGGGACTGAGGAGGCCGGTCTCGATCAGGGTCTGGAAGTGGGTGGTTGTGGTCTTGGCCAGGGTTGGGTCTCGGATCAGGAGGCCAAGCTCGATGTTGCGGTCAAAGGCTGCCTCGGTGAGGTTGGCCGATGTGATGAACACGGCCCCGTCGTCTACTACGAGTGCCTTGGCGTGGAGGACGCCCGCCGGTCCGTCGGTCTCGAGGGAGCGCGGATCGTAGTAGACGGCTGGCTTGGACTGGCCGGGCCAGTCCGTGCCCCAGAAGCGGTCGGCGAAGCGCCGTACGAGATGGTCGGATGCTGTCGTGTCGCCTCGGGCGCGCTGGATGTTGAGCATCAACACGACGCGCAGCCCGGCTACGGCGTCCATGCGCTCGGCCAGGTCAGCGAAGGCGCGCGGACCGTCGAAGTAGACATAGGTGCTCATCCACACCGAATCCCGCGCGCTTCGCACCAGCTCTTCGTAGACCCGGCGAGTGTCGCGTGCGTGTAGCCCCGGCACCTCGGGGCCGGACCAAACCAGGTCGGGCGCCGGTGCCCGTGCCTCGGCAAGCTCCAAGGCTCTCAGCCATGCCGCTACCGCCAGCCCGGAGACGCCGACGCTCGCGAGTGCGATCAGATCGTCGAGCACTTCGTCGACCTCGCCTCGCTGTTCGAGCACAGACCACAGGGCCGCCGCCGAGGGAGCGTCCGGGAGCATCCCGGCCTCGATTGCATCCACGAGCCGTCGCCGCCGATGAAGCGGCAGCGCTGCTAGACGCGCGCCTGGGAAGGTCACGGCCGGGGGAAGAACGCGGCGTCGGGGAGGCCGAGAACGGGCACCACCAGCGCGCGGTCCAGATAGTCGTTGCGCATCTCGCAGGAGGGCTCGGCGATCAGGGCGCAGCCATGGCACGCTGCGCCGTGCAGACCGCGCTGGTCGTGGTCCTCGCTGGTGGCGTGCTGCGCGCAGATCGGGTCGTTCGAGCACAGCAGCCCCATCTCGAGCGCGTGGGCGAGATGATCCTCGAAGTGCCGGGCTTGTGCCACCAGGCCTCCGAGCGTGCCTTCGGCGTCGGGCGTTCCGGTGTACAGCATCAGGCCGTACTGCCCGTCCTCCACATAGATGCGTTCGCGGATGGAACTGGCTGGATAACCGCAGCGCATCGCCATCGACTGGATCAACAGGTGCGCCAGCGTGTGCAGCAGTACATATGGCCCGCCGACGAAGGCGCGCTTGCGAGGGCGGCCCTTCTGCCAGGCGTCGTGCTGGCCGTGCAGTGCGCCGAGCCGTTCGCCCACCGCCGGGCGATCCAGCCATGCGGACACTGCTGCTGAGCGAAGTTGCACGAACAGGCCCTCACCGCGGTTCTCGACCGCGGGGAACCATTGTGGCTCGACTGCGATGTCGGCGCGTTCCACATCGGTGTCGTACTCGCCGTGGATGTCTCGCACCGCGGCCTCGAAGCGGGTGAAGCCGATGAGGGCCTGCACCTCGCGTAGACGGTGGATCTGCACGACCGCCTCGATGGCACTACTCAGCCGCGACCCGTCGCGCTGCCAAGCGCTCGCGGGCAGGCGCCGGGCGTGGAAGTCCGGGTCGACGGGCACGTCGTCGCCGTAGCCCTCGGGCGCTGCGAGCAGTGCTTCGAGCTCCGCCTCCTTGATTGAGCGTTGATGAGGGTCGCCTCGCTTGATTTGCTCGACCGTCCGCATCACCTCGTCGTCGGAGAACAGGCTGAGAGTCTCGGTCACGAGCGGCTTCTTCTTGATGAAGGCGAGGTCGGCGGGACTGTCCACGATCTGCAGATCGTCCCAAAGCCCCCTCACGGCCTGCTCGACGGCCGAGCCTCGGTCGGGCAGCGACAGGACACTCACAACTTGGGAGAAGTAGGCGTTGGTGGCTGTGCGGATCAGCAGTCGGCTGGGCTGGTCGCACTGTTCTTCGGTATCGAGACCGAGCCAGGGGCGCTTGCCTCGGCAGGTGCCCAGGGGCCGCTGGCTGAACTCGGTGGCCTCATAGAGCCGTCGAGACTTCCGGCACTCACATCGCACGACCAGGTCGGCCAGGTCTCCGGTCGTGCCTCGTTCGTCGAGCCAGAGCTGGTGCACGCAGGCCTCGCTGCCGTGCACGAAGCCACTCCAGTCCAGGTCGTCAACATGGCCCCGTGGGCAGGCCCGCACGAACCGTATGGGCACCACCGGCCTCTGCTCGAATCGTCCCTTCTCCAGTGACCTGCGATGAACCAGTCGGCGTGAGCGCTGCTGTTCGTCCCCTTCGTCGGCCTCCTGTACTACGAACCACTCGGGGAAGCGCCATGCACCGATGCCTTGCCCCGGCAGCCACGGCTGCTCAGGTTGCGGCGGCGGGGCGTACAAGCGGGGCGCCAGAACCTCCGTGAGGTTCTGCAGGAGGCTGGAGAGACGCGGATCGACGATCTCGTCGAGCTGGTTAGGGCTGGGCCAGGTCTCAAGCCCACCGACTATGGCTGCGTCGTGGGGCAGATCTATGAGCGCGCCCGGCCCGTAGGTGGTGATCACCTGGCTCTGGCGTAACTGCCCGTGAGCGGCCATGCTCACTGCTCGCCGGTCTGTCGGGATGCAGTCAGGGGACTGATGTAGACGTTCACCTCGGGCTCCACGTCCCTCAGGGATCGGTTTGCTCGGAACTTGCGATGGTGCGGAGACTCGAAGTCCGTGTCGAGCATCTCGCGGAGCAGGGGTCGACCCGGGAGCCGCTCGTACTGCTGGTACTTGACGGCGGTGTTGGTCGACCGGTAGTCGTCGACCACGGTGATCCATGAGTCGAGCAGATCGACGATTCTCGACCGCACGCTGTGAAGCCGCTCGGCCCGTTCCTCGGCGTCCGCGATCGGCTGGTTGTCGACCCGCTCCAAGAAGTCGTCGAGCAGAGCCTGTTCGATGATGGCCCGTATGGTCTCCAGTGAAGCCACGCCAGCCGGGGGAGTGAGCGAAGGCTCGGAGTGTCGCGCCAGACCCACCATCGCGCCCGCGAGGCCCCGGTCGAGCGCCCGGGCCGAGAACGGGGTCACGCTCGACACCTCCACCGACCGATAGAAGGTCTCGTGATAGTGCCGGAACCGCTCGTAGTGGGAGCGGTCGCGGGGCTTGTGGACGTTCAGCAGCGTCACCACGAGTCCTGGCCTCTGATCGTCGCGTCCGACCCGGCTGGTGGCCTGTATGTACTCGGCGTGGGTTCTCGGCTGGCCGACCACCACCATCAGCCCCAGCCTGGTGATGTCGAGGCCCACCGAGATCATGTTGGTGGCGATTGCGCTGTCAACGCGCCCGCTCTGGTGGGCGCTGAGACTCAGCCGGTGCCGGGCCTGCGCCACCTTGTCGGTGGACACGCGGGAGGTCAACTCGACGACGTCGGACATCGTTCGCCGGTCCTGGAAGGATCCTCTCGGCTGGCCGATGCGCCGCCGCAGCCCGTAGGTCCTTACCGTGTGCTGCACCTCTTCCTCGAGGATCCGGCGCGCGCCGCCCAGTTCTCTTAGGCTGTTGAAGTAGCCCAGCACGGTCATGTACGGATCGGCCGGGTTGTCGTGGTTGCGGTGCCCGCCCGCGTCGCGGTAGGCGCGCTCGGCGGCGCCCATGAGCGCCAGCCACACCCGGCGCATCAGCACCTTGGGGCTCCGGCCGGGCGACGAGATGCCGAGGTAGAGCCGTCCGGGTACCTGCTCGGCGGGGATGACTTGCGCGAAGAACGAGTCGCGGCGGTCAGGGCCGGGCGGCGGGAAGACTTGCGTGCTCGACCGCGCGAACAGGGCCTGGATCTGGTCTTGGGCCTGGCGCACCGTGGCGGTTGAGGCGACGATCTTGGGGCGCGTCTGGCGGGCCTCAACCTCGCTTGTGTCGTTCGCAGCCTCCTTGGCGATGGCGGCGACGTTGTCGGCGGTTCGGGTGCAGAGTGCCTCGATCATCGTCTCGTACAGTCCGACCATCGTTCCGAGCGGGCCTGAGATCAGATGCAGTTCGTCCTGGATCACTAGGTCGGGGCCCGCCAGCGGCCGGTCCAGCGGTCGGCCCTTCCTTGGCTCGGCGGCGCTGTAGAAGCCTGTGGAGTCATGTCGCGTCGCGCCGCCTAGCAGTGCGCCGGTCTCCCCAGTGAAGGGCAGCGACGCGAACTTGTCCACGGTGGCGATCAGGAAGGCGGGAAGGCGGCGGTAGATGGGCTCATCCACGGCCAGGATCGGCAGAGGTCGGTCGCCGCTGAAGTCGCACTCGAAGTTCGCGCACACGATCCGCAGCTCTGTGGGCTGATCGTCGTCGGGCAGAAGCGTGAACGATGAGGGCTCGAAGCGCGTCGAGCACCAGGGGCAGCTCTCCAGAGGGATCGGGGAAGGCTTGTTGCGAGGGTTGGACTTGAACTGGCGGGTCTTGGATCGGGCGGTGTCGGATCGACTGTCTCCCTTGCGCCCCATCACGTTGGGCGTGGCCGCTCTGCCCACCCACAATCCGATCTCCACTGGCCAGGTGCCGTAACGGCCGGGGTCGCTCGACCGCTCTAGCTCCAGCGCGCAGACGAGTCCTGCGGCTCGGGCCAGCTGGTCAAGGGTCAGCAGGCGCAAGGTGTAGCGCATGATCACCGCGACTCCCGCGCCCTCGAGCTGGCTGCTGCCCGGATGCCGCAGCCGACGCAGCATGATGGTGAAGGCGGCCAGGCCCAAGTAGGCCTCCGTCTTGCCGCCGCCGGTAGGGAAGAACAGCAGGTCAACGATCTCCCGCTCAGGGTCGCGAGAATCGGTCAGGCCGCCGACATTCAAGAGGATGAACGCGAGCTGGAAGGCGCGCCAGTTCGGGCTCTCACTGCCACCATCGTCGTTGTCGGGCTGGAGGGCGCGTCGGCGCAGAGCGCGAGCGACAGCGCGGTTGGCGACTCTGAAGGCGTCCAGGGCGTCTGGGTCGGAGGCCAACACGCCGATCCCTCGCTCGATACGGTCGGCCGCGAGCCCGGCTCGCCGCAGCAACTCCGAGGCCGTCTCTCGCCGGTCGTCGCCGAGGTCGCTGAGTCCGGTGCTCTGCGCGTCGATCCAGTCGCGGTAGTGGTCGACCAGCGGTTCGAGGGCGGATTGGACTGCTGGCCCGTCGGCGAGAGCACCGAGCGCCTCCATGGAGAGTTCTGCGTCGGGCACAGCCACGGTCTCGGTCTTGGCCACCGTCGCGCTCGGGATCCATGTCGTGCGCAGCACGCGGCACTCACCGTTGATCGTCTCCCAGTCCGCGGAGGTGCCATGGCCCGTGGCGTACGCGGGCACGTCCGCGTAGTGCAGGTCGGCAACCTGGTCGTCCCAGTCGATGGCCATCGCGCCGCGCGGATCGGGACGCGGCACGAATGGCGCATCGCCCGACACTTCAATCTCGGCCTGGAACACATAGGCCTGCACTGCGTCGTCGGCACTCTCGGGATCGTCGGGACTCCCGGCCTGCGAGGCCCGGCCGTTGATCAGGAACACCGACACCGACCGTGTGCCCGCCGGAAGCCCGGCCAGCCTCTCCGTCTCGACGGCACGCACGACGACATGGAGACGCAGCCCGCCCGACCCCGGCACCGGATGGTCGGCGACCAGCTTCGACAGCGCCACAGCCACCGTTCGCTCCTGCGGATGCCGCCTCCATACTTCGATGGGCTTGCCGTCGGAACCCGGATACTCGTCCTTGCTGTAGTCACCCCAGCGCACCGTCACCGCAAGATCGTCAGACTCGCTCGGCACGAGGAAGCTCAGGCCGATCGAGGACGGGAAGACCCCACGCTTGGCGGCTGAGCGCTCTTCCGAGGACTCCTCTGCAAGGCCCGCGTTGTCCGGCGTCTCATCGAGCGGGTCGTCCGCGTCGGAGTCCGACCGCAACTCGAAGGGAGTGTCAGAAGGAACCAGGAACCCGGTCAGGTACCAGTTCGAAGGTCGCACCCACCCCGGCAGCATCTCTTCGAGTAACTCATGCCCGTGCCTCGGTCCAACCAGGTCAAGCCTCAGCGCCTCCACCAAGTACCCGCGTACCGCTGGGGAGTCGGTGAAGGCGGCCGATGGCAGCGGTGATACAGCGTTCATTCGCGGGTCAGGCTACGCAGCCATTTGCGAGGCCGTGGGATCGATGGCCTCATCTGCCGACACCCGGTCGCGGCGACATTCTCGCGATCATCGAGAGTGAGGTCGGCTGCTTCAGTATTCGTCGAAGAGCCTTGGTGCTTCGTTGACTGCTGCTTCCAGATTCGTCATCTTGTCGGCTGGTCTGGCCTGTTCCAGGAGCTTCACGGCCTCCGCTTGTTCGTCGTGGCTTGAGAGCGACAGCGAGATCGTGTCTCGGTGCTGCCTTTGGAAGCCGCCGAGACTCTGCAGAGCACGGGCCATGACGTCTGTCGCCGCCGCGGCGAACTGCCTTCGATCAGTATCCTGCCATCGGTCGAAGACTCCAAAGGTTGCACGGCTCAGCAGCATCGTCCCAGTGATCTCAAGAGTCGGCGTTGGCACAGTTGCTTGACCGATGATCGCCATTGCCTCAACGATGATGCGGGCTGTCAGCTCCCGGTACCCGTCGGCTTGAAGTTCCGGATCTTGGGTGCCTTCTATCCCGGGCGTCCATGGAATCACGTAGAGGGGTCGGATGTCGTCCTCGCCCTGACGATGCAAGACGGTCGCAGGGGTCTGGAGTGCTTGCTGGGCGGGCGCAGGCAGATCGGAGAGGGGCGAGGTCGAGAGCTTCGCGCCCTCGTCGTCGATGGAAATGCCGACTGTGGCGGTGGGCGTAGCGGGTACCCCCTGGGAGGCAATGGACTCATGCAACCCCTGAAGGGTCTCCGCGAGGCGGACGGCGTCGCTCTCGACGGTTCCGTACACGACATGCCCTGGCCGAGGCTGTGTCTCGGCGTATGACTCTGCCAGGTCCTGGGACGCGATGATGAGCTTCACGGCTTGCCGCACGTTCGACGAGTCATGGGAGAACCCGCGGGACTTGAGTTCAACGACCAGCGTCACCGGATGGTCCTGGTTCTCGAGGCAGAGGTCCGGGCGGCATGGCGAGCGGTCGGCGGAGCCTGTGATTGTGCGCAAGGCCGATGCGGTCTGCTCGCCTGCAGAAAGCAGTAGCGGTCTGCCCAGCGACTCGACCCGGTAGCCGGCCCTACGCAGAACGGGCTGCACCGAAGTCATGTCGGGAAGGTCCTCAAGTGCCCACAGCAGGACGTTGAGCTGAAACACTGGGTCGGCGGCGAGGACCGCATCGGAGGTCATGCGAGGATGTTGGCGGCGTCGGCCACGGCATTCTCGTAGGGTTCGCTACCGAGCCAGGCCTTCGCGGTCGGAGCCAGCTCTCGCTGCACGTTGGTGACAAGTCGGTGGACTGTGTTCCCGCAGGTTCCGTGGGGCAGCACGGCGAGGAGATTCCGGCTGGTGGCCTCCAGCAGGAAGGGTTGCCAGAGGTGCCGGTCGATGGCGACGACGTGTGCCTTGGTGGGCCCGCGGCGCGTAACGAAGCCTCCGATGCGGAAACGGCTCGTGCGCCGTTCGAGGGCAAGCTCGACGAAGCGGTCGAATAGCGGCTCGGTGAGCGGCTCGCCGAAGTCAATGACGAGGGGACTGCCACTGATCTTGAACCCGCCCTCGCCAGCGTCGGTGGTGTCGACCCATAGTCGATTCTCGGCGTGCTCGGTGACGCTGCGGTACAGCGCGAGGACGCGCCGCACCGTTGCGCGGTGGTCGGCGAAGGAGTCGCTGCGGTTCGTTGCGCGGCCGTCGTAGTTGAGGCGGTGGCCGCCGCGACCGGCCGCTGGCATCTGCAGGTGCACCAGCGAGTGCAACGGGTCGTAGGACTCGATGAGCCGATGCAGCTTCTCATTGAGCACCGAAAGGCGCTCGGTGAGAGTGACGACCGAGCGCCGACGCTCAACGAAGGCGCTCGGGGTCTCATAGTCGGCATCGTCGACGCCGTCGTCTTCGATGTCCGTACCGAGTCCATCGATCGGCTCGTAGCGCGCCTCGTGCTCGAAACCGAGCCGTGCGTAGCGCTGCTGCGGCGTGGTGGCCTGCACCTGCCGCCACAGCTCGAAGAGGATCGGCGACGACAGCCAGAGCCGGTCGAGCCACGGGCTCGTCTCCACTCTCTGGCGCACCCACCGGTCGCTGTGCTCCACGGCCATCTTGGTGTAGAAGACGGGGTGCCTGTCATCGAGCTCCTCGATCAGGCCGACCACCTCGCCGTTGTGGCCAGCATCCTCGACACGAAACAGCGTGTCGTCTAGACGGTGCAGACGCACATGACCGGCGAATCGGCTGGCCAGGTCGGGCATCTGTCGGTCGCTGCCAGCGGTCTCCAGCATGTAGGTCTTGACCAGCTTGCGGCCGGTGTCCGGATGCTCGATGTCGGCTGCGCCAGGCACGGGATGGCCCTCCAGGTAGTCGACGAACTCTCTCCGGCTCGCCAGCCGCGGCAGGTACCCAACGTCGTCAGTCATGGCCGACAGCGTAGGCCGGGCTTCGCCTTCGCCCCCGGCTCAAGGCGCTCATTACTCATCACTGCATCATCGGCCAGCGGCCTGAGCAGCTAGTTCGATCCAGTCTCCCAGAGTACTGAAGATACTCGAGCCTGCGCGGAAACGTGGGGGGGGGGGGTGGTTGAGGGTCCCCGTTGAGGGGTCGAGGCCCTGCTGGGATCGGTGATGTCACATCCACTGATCCAGGAGGGCCTCGATGGCTTGCGATGTTATGTCGGTGCGGCTGCAT
>JAJECP010000025.1 GCA_022821985.1 Acidimicrobiia bacterium | reverse complement strand
CATCGCCGCCTCACCAGCAGCATCGCTCGCCGGCACAGCCGGCATGTCAAGATCAGTCACAGACATGATCCTCCCCGGCCCACAGCCCACGGCTGCGGACCATCAGACCACGCCCGATACACAAAATTCCTGACAGACCCTGCAACTGGCCAACACAGATGGGGTGCACTGGCCAAGATCCCTTGGTGGCGGGGGCAGGATTTGAACCTGCGACCTTCGGGTTATGAGCCCGACGAGCTTCCAGACTGCTCCACCCCGCGGCGAGAGCGATAACCCTACCAGTGGCCTTCCGGCGCCAGCAAGGCTGTGCACGGGCCCCGCTCATCTCAGAGTCGAAGGCTGCGGAGCGGTTCCGGCGCTTCGCGCCGCGGCGGCGTGCGGGGTTAGCCGGTGGCGGCTTGTTCGAGGATTCGGGCGGCTCTGGCTATCAGGCGCTCGGCTTCGTCGACTGCCGTCTGGTAGGCGGCCAGGTCGCCTTCGCGCAGGGCGGCGTCGGCTCGCTCGAAGGCCCTGGCGGCGCGTTCGAGCAGGTTGCCCACATCGTCGGTGTCCGGCGCCGTGTCGGGCTCGTCGGCTTCGTCGTCGGGCGCGGCAGCTGCCGATTCGTCTTCGGTGTCGTCGGGCGCTTCGGGCTCATCGGGCAGGCGCACGGTGCCGTTGCCGATATCGATGCTGGCACCGATTGCCTTCTCGAGCGCCCCTTCGAACGTCTCGGAGATCACCACGTTCGAGCCGATGCCCGCAATCACCAGCTGCAGCTCGGGCACCGCCGTAGGCCCTGTGGCCGCGATGAACAGCGGCCGCACGTACAGCAGCGAGTTCTCCACCGGGATCAGCAGCAGGTTGCCTGGCCGCACCACCGAGCCGTTCTGGTTCAGCAGCGTCAGCCGCTCAGAGATCTCCTCCTCGGTCTGGATGTTCGAGTTGAACAGCGCCGGACCGTCGATCGGCTGATCCGAGCGGATCTCGAACACCTCGATCTGGCCGTACCGGTCCGGATCGTTGTGGACCACCATGAAGCCTTCGAGGTTCTTCCTCGAATCATCCTCGGAGAACGGCACGAACGGCCGGAAGATCACGAACGACGGAGCATCGTCGCCCGGCAATCGGAACAGCAGGTACTGCGGCGAGATTCTGGCCTCGACCGTGGCGATCACCTGCCCGGTGGTCTCGTCGCGCACCGTCTCCACCGTGGTCTGGCCGATCGAGTCGCCCGGATCCTGCGCCACCGCCCACGCACCGGCAGCGTCGTAGAACTCCGACGGGTCGTCCAAGCGGTACCGGCCCCACGCATCGGTCTGCACCCGGAACAGGTCCTCGGGATAGCGGAAGTGCTCCTGCAACTCAGCGGGCGGGTCTTCGGTGGCGAACAGCGCCGGGAACTGCTTGATGTACGACTGCACGATCGGATCGCTGCGGTCGACCACGTAGAACGTGACCGTGCCGTCGTGGGCGTCCACCACGGCCTTCACCGAGTTGCGCACATAGTTATGCGGGTCTCGCAGATCGCTGCCCAGCGTGGCCGCCCGCGAATTGGTGCGCTGCGCGTACGGGAACTGCGTGGTGGTGGTGTAGGCGTCGAGCACCCACTTCACCTTCCCGTCGATCACCACGGGATAGGGGTCGTTGTCATACGACAGGAACGGCGCCAGCAGGCTCACCCGCTCCTGGATGTCGCGGTTGTAGAGGATGCGGCTGCTGCCCTGGATCTCGCCCGACACCAGCAGGTTCGGCTCGGCGAAGCGCACCGCGAACGCCAGGCGCCGGAAGAAGCCGCCGATGCCCACGCCGTCGGCGCCGTCGTAGCGGGTGGTCTCGGTGCGGTCGTCGTCGTCCTGGAAGTCGACCTCGGCACGCTGGGCGCCCACGATGGCGTAGCCCTGCAGATCCTCGCCGACGTACAGGCCCGGCTCGTCGAGCTCGAGCGCCTCAGCGCCCGGCGTGATCACATTCGGGATGTCGCCCAGCGCGTACGCCGGGCGGCCGTTGGCGTCGACCCCGTTGGCCGGCGCTGCCGCCACGCCGTAGCCGTGGGTGTAGGCGACGTGCTCGGTCTCCCACGTGTCGGTGGGCAGCTCGGTGGGGCGCAGCTCACGGGCCGCCAGCACGATCTGGGTGACCTGGCCGTCGATCTCGTAGCGGTCCACGTCGATGTCGCGGAAGTCATAGAAGCTCTTGATGCCCTGGGTCTGCTGGAACGTGTCCTGCATGACGGCGGGATCGAGCAGCCGCACGTTGCGCACCGTGTCGAAGTTGTTCTCGATGTCTTCGGCGGTCAGCCCGGGTTCGTAGTTGAACTCGCGGGGCGACACGTCGTCGAGCCCGAGCGCGATGCGGGTCATCTCGATGTTGCGCTCGATGTAGGGCGCCTCCCGGGTCGACTCCGAGGGCTCCACCTGGAAGCGCTGCACGATGGCGGGGTAGGCAGCGCCCGCCAGCCCGGCGATCACCACCCACAGCGCCACGGCGATCACCGGGTAGGTGAAGCCCCGCCGCCAGATGTTCACCACCAGCAGCAGGAAGCTGAACAGGCTGATCACCATCAGCAGCCGCAGCACCGGCAGCTGGGCGTTGACGTCGGTGTAGGTGGCGCCGTCGACGAAGCCCCGGGTGGACAGCGTGAGCTCGAACTGATCGAAGTAGTAGCCCACCGCCTTGATGAGCGCCAGCAGGCCCAGCAGCAGCGACAGGTGCGCCTTCACCTGCGGCTGCACCCGACTGCCGGCAGGGGCTTGCACCCGGATCGCGCCGTTCAGGTAGTGCCAGATGGTGGTGAAGATGAACGTGACCAGCACGGCGGCGAATGCCCAGCCGACCAGGAAGTTGAAGAACGGCAGGCGGAAGACGTAGAAGCCGATGTCGCGGCCGAACTGGGGGTCGGTGAGGCCGAAGTCGGTGGCGTTGATGAAGAACAGCCACGACTCCCACTGGCCCGAGACGCCGGTGCCGACCATAAAGGCGAGCACCAGCGAGACGCCGATGCGGATGAGGGCGCGGCGGCGACGGGAGATCTGGTGCCAGCGGGCGGCGATGTCCTCGGCCGGGCCCGTCGGCGTGGCGCGTGCGGCGAGACGCTCGGCGATGAACAGGTTCACCCACAGCAGGACGAAGAAGATCGCCGTGAACAGCAGGCCGAGGCCGATCTTGGCCCACAGCACCTTCCACCACACCGAGGCGTAGCCCAGGCTGTCGAACCACAGGTAGTCGGTCCAGAAGCCGGCGAGGCCCCGGATCGAGAACAGCAGGATGAGGCCGGCCGCGACGACGATGCCGATGATCAGGCGGAAGCGGGTGAGTCCGCGTGGGCGGCGCGGCACCCGCCGGGGGCCGCCGGGACCTTGGGGGCCTTGAGGGCCGCCGGGGCCTTGGGGACCCTGGGGCCCGCCTGGTGGCCCAGACGACGGGGGTGGCATGTCCTCGGGCGGGCGCATACGGCGCTGAGGCTACTGGGGAGCGCAGGCGCCGCAGCCGGCGTACCGCGCCGCCGGAGCGCGGGGCGCGTAGGTTCGGCGCCGTGCGGCTGGCGGTACTGGTCTCGGGAACCGGATCCATCCTCGAAGCGATGCTCGGCGTGGAGCTGCCAGTGGACCTGGTGGGGGCCGATCGGCCGTGCCGAGGGCTGGGAATTGCTGCCGATGCGGGGCTCGAGACGGTGCTGGTGGCGCGTTCGGACTGGATGGGCGGGGGCAGTGCCCCGGGGCAGCGGCGCTTCGACCGGCAGGGTTACAGCTGCGAGCTGGCTGCCGTGCTCGGCGGTCGGGGTGTGGACGTGGTGGCGATGGCCGGCTTCGGCACGGTGCTGGACGGGTCGTTCTTCGCATGGAGTGGCGGGCGCTACCGGGGGCGGGTGCTGAACACGCACCCGTCGCTGCTGCCGGCGTTCCCGGGCTGGCACGCGGTGCGTGACGCGCTGGATGCCGGGGCCGCCGAGTCGGGCTGCACCGTGCACGTGGCGATTCCCGAAGTGGACGCCGGCCCGGTGCTGGCGCAGCAAGCAGTGCCGGTGCTGGCGGGCGACGACGAGGCCACGCTGCACGAGCGCATCAAAGCGGTGGAACGCGAGCTCTACCCGGCCACGATTGCGGCGTTCCTGGAGCGCTGCGCCGGCGAGGACGCAATGGGCCTGCGGGAAGTCGAACTCGAACACAGGCAGGAAGGACAGACCCGATGAGGGCGTTGATCTCGGTGTGGGACAAGACGGGCGTGGTCGATTTCGCGACCCGGCTGTCGAGCCTCGGGTGGGAGATCGTCTCGAGCGGCGGCACGGCCGCAGCGCTGGCCGACGCCGGGGTGCCGGTGCTGGCGGTGGAAGACGTCACCGGCAGCCCCGAGATGCTGGACGGCCGGGTGAAGACGCTGCACCCGCGCATCCACGGCGGGATCCTGGCGGACCGGTCGAAGCCGGCGCACCTGGCGTCGCTCGATGAGCACGGCATTGCGGCCATCGACCTGGTGGTGTGCAACCTGTACCCGTTCCGGTCCGATCCTGGTCCCGAGCTGATCGACATCGGCGGACCGGCGATGGTGCGTGCTGCTGCCAAGAACCACGGCGACGAGAGCGGCGGCGTGGGCGTGGTGGTGGACCCGGCCGACTACGAGGCGGTGCTGGACGAGCTGGCTGAATCGGCGGCGTCGGGTGCTGGTGGGCTGAGCGCGGCCACGCGGCGGCGGTTGACGCGGGCCGCATTCGCCCATACGGCTGCCTATGACGCGGCCATCGTGAGCTGGCTGGACGAGCCGGCCGGCAGCGAGACCGAAGCGGCGGGCACCGGCGAGTCGCCTGAGGCCGCTCCGCTGCCGCCGACCGTGCACCTGGCGCTGGAACGGGTGGACGAATGCCGCTACGGCGAGAATCCGCACCATCTCGGGGCCCGCTACCGGCCGGTCGGCGAGCTGACCTGGTGGGACCACGCCTACCAGCACAGCGGGCTGGCGCTGAGCTACCTGAACTTCTTCGACGCCGATGCGGCGTGGCGGATCGTGCATGACCTTGGCGATGCCGAGGGCTCCTCGGCGGTCGTGATCGTGAAGCACGCCAATCCGTGCGGCGCCGCGGCCGGCGACGATCTCGCCGACGTGTACCAGCGGGCCTACGACTGCGATGCCCGCTCCGCCTTCGGCGGGATCGTGGCGTTCAACAAGATCGTCGACCTCGACACGGTGGAGCGCATCGAGGCGGCGGCCCAGGCCGACTTGATCATCGCGCCCGGTTATGAGGACGGCGTGGTGGAGCGCCTCGAGGCCAAACGGCGCAATACCCGCGTGCTGGAGGCGCCACGGCCCGACGAGGCCAGCCTGTCATTGCGGCAGATCAACGGCGGCTGGCTGGTGCAGTCGCCCCACACGTTCGCTTCAGCACCCGAGGATTGGCAGGTGGTCACCCAGCGCAAGCCCACGGCGAGCGAGCTGGCCGATGCCCGCTTTGCCTGGCGCGTCTGCGGGCATGTGATGTCGAATGCGATCGTGCTGGCGCGTGACCGCACGGCGTGGGGCATCGGAGCCGGCCAGCAGAACCGGGTGGAGTCGGGCCAGCTCGCCGCAGCGAAAGCCGACGGACGGGCTGCCGGTGGCGCCTGCGCCAGCGATGCGTTCTACCCCTTCGGCGACGGTGTGGAGGCCGCGGCTGAGGCCGGCGTGGCCGTGGTGGTGCAGCCTGGCGGCGCCCTGCGAGACGACGACGTGATTGCCAAGGCCAACGAGCTCGGCCTCGCCATGCTGTTCACCGGCGAGCGGCAGTTCCGGCACTGATGGCAAGAACATCGAAGGCAATTGCGGCGGCACTTGTCATCGCGGGTCTGGTGGGAATGTGGCCTGCGAGCGCGGGCGCGCAGACGGCTGGGTCGGCGACGCTGCCGCCGCCCGAGGTGCTGCGCGACTGCACCGATGCGGTGCCGGTGATCGTGGCGTCCGACGCCGACGCACAGTCCGACATCTACGCGGCGGTCTTGCTCGCCGGTGTGCTGGACGCCAAGAGCTGCATCGTGCTGGCCGGCGGCCGCGACGACCCGTTCCCGCAGGACCAGCAGGACAGGCTCGCCACCGCAACGGCCGGCGGCTACGTCGTCGGCGGGCCCGCAGCAGTGCCGAACACCAAGCTGTCGGGCCGCAAGATGATTCGCGTCTACGGCGCGGATCGCTGGGAGACCGCAACCGCCGTGGGCAACATTGCGGCGGCGCTCGCAGCGGGTGAGGACCCCAGCGGGTCCGGCGACACCGATGAAGCGGCCGACGACAGCGCACCTGCCTGGCGGCAGCGGCTGGCAACCGAGTTCTCGGCCGCGCTGCGGTCGAGCGAAGCGACCGACGACATGTGCATGTCGCTGTATCGCAATGGCGAGCCGATCTTCGAGCACAAGCCGCACACACCGCTGCTGCCGGCATCGCTCGCCAAGCTTGCAACGGTCACCGTGGCGCTGAGCGAACTGGGTGCCGATGCCACCTTCACCACCCGGGTGGTTGCCGACGCCGGTGCGCTCGATGCGGTCACCGACGGCGTGCTGCGCGGCGACCTGTACCTGATCGGCGGCGGCGACCCGGTGCTGGCCACGCCCGGCTACATCAATCGCATTGCCGATGCGCGCCCGTACACCGACGTGACCCAGCTCGCCGACAGCGTCATGGCGGCGCTCGACGCTCACGGCATCGACACCATCGAGGGCGCCATCGTCGGCGACGGATCGTGGTTCGCCGACGGCGAGCAGAGCTACACCTCGCACTCCCTGCCGGGCGCGACGCCGGAGACCCCTGCTATCTGGAAGCAGTCGTACCTGTCGGGGAACTTCGTGGGCGTCTTGTCGGGCTTGATCATCAACGACGGCTACTCGCCCTACGCCATCGACCGCCGGAGCCACACCCGCAGCACCGATTCGACCCAGGCAGCAGCGTCAGACTTCGACGACCTGCTCGAAGAGCGCGGCATGGTGATCCGTCACCGGCCGCGTTCGGGCAGCGCCCCCGCGGCAGGCGACTCGACCGATCTGGGCAGCATCACCTCGCCGTCGGTCGCCGAGATGCTGGTGCGGATCCTGCGCTACTCGGAGAACACGCCGGCGGAGGTGCTGTTCAAGCAGATCGGCCGGCACCGCGGCGACTCGTCGCGGGCGGGCTCGGCTGCAGCCGCGACGGCGGCGCTCGGCAAGCTGCTGGGAACGGCGGCCGACGAGATCGTCCTGGTGGACGGCTCAGGGCTGTCGGTTCACAACCGCATGAGCTGCGAGGCCGCTGTACGGCTGCTGCTGTTGGCGGGCAGTGACTCCCGCTTCGCGACCTCGCTGTCGATCGCAGGTCGAACCCCGACGCTGCAGAGCTGCGGGCCGCGGTCTCCCGGCAACGGGCAGGGCCCGGCGAACACGGTCTTCGCCAAGGGCGGTCAGCTCAACGACAGCTCGGCCATCGCCGGGTTCAGCACTGCGCCCAACGGCGATGTGCTCACCTTCGCCATGATCGCCAATGAGCCGCTGATCATCCGAATCGGAAGCTGCAACGCCCTGCGCCAGCTCACCCTCGACGCCATAGGCCGCTACACCTACGGCCCCGCGAGCTGAAATTAGGCCGAGCGCTAGTGCTCGCGGCGTTGAGTCCAGGCGTCGATGGAGACCGCTCCGAGGATCACCGCTCCTTGGATGACCCTCTGCCAGATCGGGTCGACTTGGTGCAGGTTGAAGCCGTTGATCATCAAGGCAATGAAGAATGCGCCGACGATGGTGCGCCACACCGCGCCTTCCCCACCGGCGATTGACGTCCCGCCCACCACGACGGCGGCGATGACGCCGAAGACGAAGCTGAAGTCGTCTGAGGGCAGCGCCGACAGCGATCGAGACGACGACACCACCCCGGCCAGTCCCGCGGCAGCTCCCGAGAGTGCGAAACAGATCGTCTTGACCCGAGCGACCGGCACACCGGCGAGGCGCGCCGCTTCGGCATTGCCCCCGCTGGCATAGACATGGCGACCGAAGCGGGTCCGGCTCAACAGCAACCAGGCTGCGGCCACGACGCCGGCTGCTATCCACGCACCAGTGGTGATGCCTAGCCACCGGGTCCGTGCAATGGCTGGGTAGGCATCGGTTGCAGCGCGCAAGACACTGCGATCGCTCACCAGGAAGCCGATGCCGAACACCATGAATGACGTGGCCAGCGTGGCGATGAACGAATTGACCTTCAGGGCGGTCACCACCAAGCCGTTCGCGATGCCGACGACGAGACCGACAACCACACCCACGACGGCCGCCAGAGCGGCATTGCCGGTGGCGTTCTCGACCTGCAGGGCAAACAGGGGCGCTACGACGAACACCGATGCAGCCGAGATGTCGAACCCGCCCGCGATCATGGTGATCGTGGCGAACGAGGCAGCAATGAGCAGCGCAGATTGCTGATCGAGGATGTTGCGGAAGTTCGCCTGACTCAAGAAGCCGTCGGTTGTCGCAGCCAGCAAGACGAAGAGGGCGACCGTGACCGCTGCGATTCCGTAGTGCCGGATCGCTGGAAGCGCGCGCGAAGTCACTCTTGGTCGCCCGCTTCGCTGGTCGAGCGTGCCCCCTTGCCGAAGGCGGCGGCGAGGAGGTCGGCCTCGACAATTTCGTCACCAGCAAACTCGGCCACGATCCGGCCTCGGCGCATCACCAGCACTCGGTGGCAGGTACCGATCACCTCCTCGAGCTCGGAGGAGACCATGAGCACCGCACAACCTGTGTCGGCCATCTCGTTGACCGTCTCGTAGATCGAACGCTTCGATCCGACGTCCACACCCCGCGTGGGCTCATCGGCAATCAGCAGCCTCGGCTGTCCCATCACGGCCCGGGCGAACAGCACCTTCTGCTGGTTGCCGCCCGACAGCGTCGCCACCGGCGCGGTCAGGTTCGGCCTGCGCACCCCGACGCGGTCACATGCAGCGGCAGCGGCTCTGTCTTCGGGACGCGTCCGGATGCCGAGCCGACCCGCGAAGTCGGCGAGATGCGGCAACGTCGTGTTGTCGCGTACGGATCGCTGCGCGATCAAGCCCTGCTGACGCCGCGACTCTGGAATCAGTGACACGCCTGCAGACAGCGCATCCGTGATCGATCCGGCCAAGTGATCCCCATGCAGATGAACGGAGCCCGCATCTGCACGCGCGGCCCCATAGACCGTGTGGGCAACCTCACTTCTTCCTGCACCGACGAGCCCCACCAGACCGACGATCTCGCCTGCCCGGATGCTGAAGGACACGTCAGAAAAATCGATGACACGTGCGTCGACGCGAGCCGAACACAGTCCGTCGACCCGCAGTACCACCGGTGCGTCGGGCGCCGGCGCAGGAGGTTTGGCAGGGAACACATCCCCGATGCTGCGTCCGGTCATGCCCTCCACCAGCGACTCGTGAGTCTCGGCGCTGGCCGGGCCGGTACGAACGACGCGACCGTCGCGCATGACCGTCACCGTGTCGGAGACCGACAGCACTTCGTCGAGAAAGTGCGACACGTACACCACGGCCACGCCGCGTGCAGCCAGCTCGCGCACGGTGCGCCGCAGTTCGAGAGCTTCATGGCTGGCCAGCCGAGCCGTGGGTTCGTCGAGCACCATCAGACGGGACCGGCGCCCCAAGGCCCGCAGTATTTCCACCTTTTGCTGATCGGCGACGGGCAGGGAGCCGACTCGTGCGTCGATGGGCACTTCCAGACCGTGCTCAGCAATCAACGCCTCGACCCTGGCTCGGTTGGCCCGCCGCTTCACAAACGGCCCGATGTGCTCCTCGGTGCCGAGCACCACATTGTCCGCCACGCTCATCGCGGGCAGCAGCGAGAGCTCTTGGGCGACACCCACGAGGCCATGAGCTGCACCGTCGGCGGGGCTGTCGAGGCGCAGCGGCGATCCGTCGAGACAGACTTCACCCGAGTCGGGTGCATGAATCCCGAGCACGACACCGGCCAGCGTGGACTTGCCCGCACCGTTCTCGCCGACGAGGCCGTGGACGAGACCTGCGTGAAACTCCACGCTGACATCGGAAAGGGCGTCGGTCGCGCCGAAGCGCTTGCTCGCGCTGCGCACGCTCACAAGCGCTTCGGCGGACGTCATCGTTGAGCCGCTCCAGACGCCGCCCCGGGAGGGAAGGGCGCGGCAGGCAGGCTCAGCCGTCCCACTGCGCGGTGAATTGATCCACGTTGTCGGCAGTCACCAGTCCGTCGTCGGGCAAGGCAGCCAAGGGATCCACTCCCCCGAAGTCAGGACCGCCGGTGAGGGCGGAGACCATGGCCTCCATCGCGATGCGGCCCTCGTCGCCCGGAGCGCCGAACACGCCACCGAACCACCGGCCCGCAGCGATGCCATCAAGCGCCGGCGTCGAGCCTCCCCAGCCCACGAGTCGCACATGGTCCAGCTTGCCCTCTTCGGCGAGCACGATCTCGGCACCTTGCACCGATTGGTCTGCACCGACGAGCACATCGAAGTCGGGTGCCACTTGGAGGATGTCCTGCGTGGCGTTGATGCCGCCCTCTGGGCCCAGGTACTGACCCTCGCCCTCGGCCACGATCGAGATGGACGGATGGTCCGCGATGACCTCGTCGAGGCCGGCACGAGCAGCATCGTCGATCGGCAGGCCCTTGATCCCGTAGATATAGACGACTTCGCACGGATCGCGATCGGCGCAGGCCTGCACGGTGAGCTGGCCGAGACGCTTGCCGTTGACAAACGGCGCGGCCATCACGTTGGCACTGACACCGGGCACTTGCGGCTCGGAGGTGGAGAAGTCCTCACCGACCACCTGGTTCAAGATGACCACTTCCATGCCTGCGTCGATTGCCGCCGCAATGTCGGGAGCAGAGGCGATCCCGTTGATCGAGACCAAGATGACACCGTCATAGGCGCCCGACGCGATCACATCCTGAAACTGCGTTGTCTGCAGCCCCGGATCGAACTGGGCGTCGAATTCGGTGACCTCCACGTTGCTGGCCGCCGCCACTGCCTCCATCTCATTGCGCGATGACAGCAGCCACGTGTTCGCCGAACTCGCCGACAGATATGCGACTTGGAACGGCTCAGCGGGCTCAGTCGGTTCCAGTTCGCTCTCGGCATCGCCGTCATCGGACGTTGTCGCAGCGGTCGCCTCCGTCTCGTCGGTGGCTTCGGGCTCCGTCGTCTGAGCGGCTTCGGTGTCGTCATCGGCTGCAGCTGCGGGCGCCGTCGGGCTCGCAGTCGCGCCGCCGTCGTCGCTGTCGCCATCACCGCACGACACGGTGGCCAACGCAAATGCTGCAACGAAAGCCAGCCAGATGAAGGAGCGTCTCCTTCGCGAGATTGTCGCCATAAGGCGTCACCCCCCAATTGGTGTGTCACTCGACTGGTGTCGAGTGAGGCTCACGCTAAGACGCGGCCCAATTCGGAGATCTATGCCTTTTGACCAACCGAATTGCTAATGAAGTGCGTCTTGCACAATCGAGTTCGGCTGCCGATGAACCCGGAGCATCCGGCAAGCCAGCTGGAGCGAGAGCCTGTTCTCGGCATCGTCAAGGGTGATGCCCAGAAGGTCGGCGATGCGACGCATCCGGTTCGCGACCGTGTTGCGATGGAGTCCCAGTACCTGCGCCGCCTCGGTCGTAGAGCAACTGGCGTCGAGGTACACCTCGAGGGTTCGCAGGAGTTCGTGGTCGGTGTCGACGTCGAGGACCGGCTGCAGGATGAAGCGCGCGTGGCGGGCGAAGTCGTCGGAGCCGAACCAGCCCATGAGCACCCGCTGAACGCCGAGTTGGTCGATGTGGGCAGCGCCGGACCGGCCGCCGAACCGTGCGTTGGCGATGAGTGCCGCCTCGTGAGCTTCCGTGAGCGACTGACGCAGCCCGTTCAAGTCGAGATAGGGGCGGCCAATGCCAGCGTGGACCTGCAGTCCCGAGTGAGCGTTCACGAAGGCTTCCAACGCGTCGCCCAGCTGCCGCACCATTGCCGAGTAGCTCTCCGCTGCTGGCTCCGCCGCGTCGGTGACCCATCCGCTCCATCCGTCGTTGCGCTCGACCAGGGGACCGTCGAGGCCGGCATCGCGCAACCGTTCGCGCACCTCGGCGTGCAAGTCGATGATTCTGGATGTGTCAGCACCCCGCAGCGTCAGGTGCAGACCGGTGTTCCATCCCGCTGCGCTCCACCCCAGCGCCAGCATCTGATTGCGGATGTCGCGCTCGTGAAGGTCGCTGGTGGCCAGAAGCTCGTTGAGCACGGCGATCCGCCGGCGCGCGTCGCTCTCCGTTCGCGCTCGCGCCGACGACAGCAATGCCGCCAAGTGCCAAGAACCGATCAGCATCAGGGATCGCAGCAACCGCTGCATGCCCCGGGAACCGCCGCACTCCGCGACCAGCCAGTAGTCGGCCTCCTCGGCGCGCTCGCCGAAGGTCAGCACGATCGGGGTGCTGTGCAGGGCAGCGACGTGCGAGTTGTCCACGAGATGGGCCGCGTCGGAGGCGAGCCGGCGGTCGCCGATGTCGACCGGCTCGCCCGCCACCACGCTGCGGTCCTGGCCGAGCAAGCAGACTCTCGAGGCGCTGAGGTCGGCAATGACCTCGAGCACCCGGTCGACGCTGGCATTGTGCGATTGGCTGAGCGTGGTCAGCAGTGAGTTCACTGCGGCGGCCTGCTCGACGTCGGAGGCCCACAACTGGGATCTGAGACGGTGCGTCAAGTGCAGCGCGTCGGCATCGGGCACGACGATCAGGGGGACGCCGAAGCGGTTGGCGAGCCGGCGCATGCCTACCCCCAGCTCGAACCCAGGATTCGTGACGGCAAGGCTCACCGCCCTGGCATCGGCGATGATGCGGATGGCCATGTCGACTTGGTAGGTGTGCTCCCCGATTCCGGCCGCATCGAGTACGACGAACTCGCCGCGGCCTGGCGGCGAGTCGTCTCTCAACCGCATGTGCAGGGCGACTTCTGAGACCGTCGCCTGCAGACCGGTCTCGCCGGCGAGGAGCTCAGCTTCGGTGAGCGCCGGCGACGCCAGCATCTGCTCCACCGTGACCGGGCGCTCATTGCCCATGGCTCAAACCTAGCAGGGTGCTGAAAAAGGGCCGGTTTGGTGCTCGCGTTGGGTGTGCGGGTGCGGGACACTGGCGGGATGCGGGGAACTGTTGATGACCAGATGGCGATGCTGTCGACTCTGTCGGCGGAGGATCTGATCGGGGCGGATC
>JAJECP010000015.1 GCA_022821985.1 Acidimicrobiia bacterium | reverse complement strand
CCACATGACATCCACCACAGCCTTGGTCAGAGCACGCATGATGAAACCGGCCTCCACGGTCGTCAGGTCATCGACGACCCCACCAATACACCGGGGAACCAGACGACCCGTGGACGGCCACCTATCGGCGCGGCCTCTTAGAGCGTGCGCAGGGGGTTAGTCGGCGTAGAGCACCCGGAGCCCCCGACTGACGGCCGGGCCGACCACGGTGTTGTGGTTCTCGTCGGGAAAGACATGCCAGGTCGAGTCGATGTTGCGGTAGCCGCGGGCAGAGAACTGATCCCAGAACTTGGCCTGGGGTGAGTATTCGTCGGTCTCGTTCTCGCCCATCGACATGAAGACCTTCACCATGGGATCGCCGCCCGCCTCGGCGTGCTCGGCCTCGAGCCGGAACATGACCCCGTCGCCCTGTTCTTCTCGGTCCCACCACACCGATGGGCTGGCCAGCAGGTAGCGGGCGAACATGTCGGGTGCGTTGAACAGCACGTGCAGGCCGAAGAGCGCCGTGAACGAATGGCCGACATAGGTGGGCTCGCCGATGTGATACCGGTCGTACAGCAGCGGCATCACATCGCTGGCGAGCCACTGGCGGAAGGGCTCGGCCCCGCCGGTTGCGGCGGCAGGCGTACGGATGCCGGTCATCGGCGGGGCCTCCGCTGGGGTCACCGTGTAGTCGATCGCGCGCAGGTCGAGCATCTCGCGCATGTCTGCCGTGTCGTGCGCGATGCCGGCCACCACGCAGCGCGGCGTCTCCCGCGACATCGACAGGATCCTGGTGGTGTCCACCGCCGTGCCGAAGGTCCACGGCGCGTCGCAGCAGACGACGAGCGGGTACGGCTGGGAGGCATCGGCCCGGTAGCCCATCGGAAGCGCCACCCAGAGCTGGTAGCTCCGATCGGCGTCGCGCCGGTGAAGGATGTGCGTGTCGATCGGCCAGGCGCCCGGGTCAGCCACGGCGGCGATGCTATTGCGGAGGGCTACAGCTTGGGGCTGATCATCGTCAGGCCGTCGCCGATAGGCAGCATCACGGTGCTAGCCCGGCTGTCGGCCGCGACATAGTCATTGAATACGCGCAGCGCCTCGGCGGTTTCGTCGCCGCTGGCGCGGTCGGCAACCGCACCGCCCCACAGCACGTTGTCGACCAAGATCACACCGCCCGGCGATAGCCGCGTGAAGATCTCCTCGTAGTAGGCGGGATAGCTGGACTTGTCGGCGTCAATGAACGCCAAGTCGATGAGCGGTTCCGGCGGCAGCGCACGCAGCGTGTCGAGTGCTGGCCCGATGCGGAGATCGATGCGATCCGCCACGCCGGCGCGCTCCCAGTACCGGCGGGCGATCGACGTCCATTCCTTGGACACGTCGCAGCAGATGAGCTGTGCGCCCGGTTCTAGGGCACTGGCGACGCACAAGGCCGAGTACCCGGTGAATGTGCCCACCTCCACGGCAAGCCGGGGGCGGAGCGCCGTGGCCAGCACCGTCATGAACGCGCCCTGCAGCGGGCCGATCTGCATGCCGGAGACCCGGCCGAGCGACGCCGTCTCCGCGATCAGCTCACGCTGCACCTCGGTGGGCCGCAGCGAATGTACGGCCGCATAGAGCGCAGCGCTCTCCTCCAGAAACACCGAGTCCCGAGACACCCGAGCGAGGTTATGGCAGCTAGGTAGGCAATCACCGGCTGTGTCAAGCAGACTTCGGCAGTTCGCGTCTGAGGTCCCGGATGGCCGGGCACAGGCGGGAGCGCTGCGAGCCTGCGGGAGTCACATGCCGGTACTGCGATCCCACATCGACACCTCCGCTGAGTGGTTCACGAAGAACTGCGACGACATGCGCGAGCAGCTCGCAGAGCTCGACGAGCTGCAGCAGCAGGCTGCGGCTGGCGGCGGGCCGCGGGCTATGGCACGCATGCGCAGCCGCGACAAGATGCCGGTGCGCGAACGCATCGCCATGGTGCTCGACCGCGACTCGCCGTTCTTCGAGATCAGCTCGCTGGCCGGCTACTGCTCGAACTACGCCGTCGGCGGCGGGCTGGTGATGGGCATCGGCGTCGTGAACGGCGTCGAGTGCATGATCGAGGGCAACGACCCCACCGTGCTGGGCGGGGCCATCACGGTGTTTGCAGGCCGCAAGATCATGCGGGCCATCGAGATCTGCCGCGACAACCGCATGCCCTACATCCAGTTCGTGGAGTCGGCGGGCGGCGACCTGCGCGGCGACGACGACCCTGAGCGCCAGATGCTCGAGCAGGAGAGCCACTTCGCCGAATCCGGCCGGCTGTTCTATGACGTCACCGAGCTGTCGAAGATGAAGATCCCCTCGATCTCGGTGGTGTTCGGCAGCTCCACCGCCGGGGGCGCCTACCAGCCCGGCATGAGCGACTACAACATCTTCATCCGCAACCAGTCCAAGGTCTTCCTGGGCGGACCCCCGCTGGTGAAGATGGCCACCGGCGAGGACTCCGACGACGAGACGCTCGGCGGGGCGCAGATGCACGCCGAGATCTCGGGCCTCGCCGACTACTTGGCCGAGGACGAAGCCGATGCGCTGCGCATCTGCCGCGAGGTCGTGGCGCACCTGAACTGGCGCAAGCTGGGCCCGGGCCCGACCATGCCGGCCGATCCCCCGGTCCACGATCCCGAAGAACTGCTCGGCCTGATGCCGCGGGATCTGCAGGCCATGATCGACTGCCGCGAGGTCATCGCCCGCATCGCCGACGGCTCCCGCTTCGAGGAGTTCAAGGCCCGCTACGGCACCACGCTCATCTGCGGCTGGGCCTCCGTGCACGGCTTCCCCGTGGGGATTCTGGGCAACAACGGCCCGCTGTTCAGCGACAGCTCCGAGAAGGCCACGCAATTCATCCAGCTCTGCAACCAGCAGGACATCCCGCTGGTGTTCCTGCAGAACATCACTGGCTACATGGTCGGCAAAGACTTCGAGCAGGGCGGGATCGTCAAGAACGGCTCGAAGATGATCAACGCCGTGTCCAACTCGATGGTGCCGCACATCACCGTCATCTTGGGCAACAGCTACGGCGCGGGGAACTACGGCATGTCGGGTCGGGCGTTCAACACCCGCTTCACCTACCTGTGGCCGACCGCCAAGATCGCCATCATGGGGCCCAAGCAGATCGCAGGCGTCATGTCGATCGTGCGGCGGGGCCAGGCGATGCGTCGCGGCATCGAGTTCGACGAGGATGCCGACCGCAAGATCACCGAGCAGGTGGAGCACTATCACGAGCTGAAGTCGCTGGCCCCCTACGCCAGTGGGCGCGTCACCGATGACGGTGTCATCGACCCCCGCGACACCCGTGACGTGATCGCGATGTCGCTGTCTGCATGCCACAACAACGTGGTGAAAGGCGCCGATGGGTTCGGCGTCTTCCGGATGTAAGGGCGGCTGGGTATGACTGATTCTGAGCTTCGACCGATCCGGCGCCTGCTCGTGGCCAACCGCGGCGAGATCGCCCGGCGGGTGTTCCGCACCGCACATTCGATGGGCATCTCCACCGTTGCCGTCTATGCCGACGGTGACGCTGAGGCACCCTTCGTGACCGACGCGGACCTGTCCGTGCCGCTCGGCGGCCGCACGGCGACCGACTCGTACCTGTCCATCAACAAGGTGATCGCGGCGGCCACTGCCAGCGCTGCCGATGCCGTCCACCCGGGCTACGGCTTCCTGTCGGAGAACGCCGACTTCGCCCAAGCAGTGATCGACGCCGGGCTGGTCTGGGTGGGGCCTGCGCCGGCGGCGATTGCGGCCATGGGCGACAAGCTGGCCGCCAAGGAATCGATGATCGCTGCCGGCGTGCCGACGCTGCCGTCGGTGCCGGTGGCTGATTCGATGTCCGGCGATGACCTGGCTGCTGCGGGCAACGAGGTCGGATATCCCCTGCTGGTCAAGGCATCGGCGGGCGGCGGCGGCAAGGGAATGCGCATCGTCGATGCCGCGGACGCCCTCGCCGACGCGGTCGCGGCTGCGCGGCGGGAGGCCGCCGGCGCATTCGGCGACGACACCGTGTTCTTGGAGCGCTACCTACCTGCGCCGCGCCACGTGGAGATCCAGGTGCTCGGCGACACCCACGGCAACCTCGTGCACTGTTTCGAGCGGGAATGCTCCATCCAGCGGCGCCATCAGAAGGTCATCGAGGAGGCACCGTCTCCCGCCGTGACTCCTGCGCTGCGCGACCGCATGGGCGCCGCAGCCGTCGCGGCCGTTCGCACCATCGGCTACCACTCGGCCGGCACCGTCGAGTTCCTGCTCGAGGGCAGCGGCGACGACGCCGAGTTCTGGTTCCTCGAGGTCAACACCCGCCTGCAGGTCGAGCATCCGGTCACCGAGGAGATCACGGGCCTCGACCTGGTCCGGGAGCAGATCCGCATTGCAGCCGGCGAGCCGCTGGGCTACGGCCAAGGCGACCTGACCATCCGCGGGCATGCCGTGGAAGCCCGCCTGTACGCGGAAGATCCCGCCAGCGGGTTCCTCCCCGCCACCGGTACGGTCGAATTGTGGGCGCCAGCGCGCGATCCGCAGGCACGTTTCGATTCCGGCATCGAGCCGGGGTCGGTGGTCGGCACCGAGTTCGATCCGATGCTGGCCAAGGTGGTCATGGCGGCGCCGACGCGCACAGAGGCCGCGCTCGGACTGGCGTCAGCGCTCGACCGCACACGACTGGGCGGCGTGGTCACCAATCGTGACTTCCTGTCTGCAGTGCTGCGCAGCGATGAGTTCCTCGCCGGCGACACCACGACAGATTTCATCGACCGGGTGTACTTCGGGAGCGCTGGGGACGACCCCAGACCGGGCGGCGGCCTCGCTGCCTCCGAACCGGCGCGCCACCCGATGTTCGTCCACACGGCCGCTGCCGCAGTTGCGCTGGTCTCCCAAGAATGCAACCGGCGTGATGCCATTCGACTGAAGTTCATGGCTTCGGGGTATCGCAACAGCGCCATGCCCGACGAGGTGCTGCCACTGTCGGCGGCGACCGGGAGCGAGTTCATTGAAGCCAGCGTGCAGTACCGACGCCAGCGTGACGGCACCTGGAAGATGCGAGTCGGGCCACTGCCCCAGACAGGGCCCTACGCGGGCATCGGTGACGACACTGGCGACGCTTCCGACGCGGGCGAGTCTGCAGACGCTCCGGCGCACAGCGACTGGTCGGTACGCGTCCACGGCATCACGCTTCGTCCCCTCGCCGATGCAGACGCAGCCTCGCCCGACGCCATGAGCGCCGACAGTGTCTACGCGGGCGATGTCGACGCAACCGTCGACGTGGAGGTTCCGGTACCCGGGCTTGCCGGGTTTCGAGGTGCCTGGGAGGTCAGCCGTCGCGGCAGTCGCTGGTACGCGACTGGTCCCGTCGGCGGTTCGGTCACCCTTGTGCAGCGGTCTCGCTTCCCCGATCCCGATGCCGAGGCAGTCGAAGGCGGCTTGGTCGCTCCGATGCCCGGCAAGGTGCTGATGGTCGATGTGCAGCCCGGCGACCGGGTGGCCGCCGGCCAAGTACTCGTGGTGATGGAGGCCATGAAGATGGAGCACCAGATCACCGCACCAGCAGACGGCGAGGTGAGCGAAGTGCGGGCTGCGGTCGGCGACCAAGTCGACAACGGCGAGCTGCTGGTGGTGATTGCGGCCGTCAGCTAGGAGTCTGGTGGAAGAGCCGCGTTTTTTGGCTCAGCCTCCTGACTTGGCCGACGATGATCCCGGCCGCCGTGCCCACTCGACTCGTCGAATAGCGTCGTACAGTTCGGCGTCCGACCGGGGGGGCGGGAGCTCCGCTATGCGCTACGACCTGCAGACGCTGCGAGGTGATGTCGCGGGCGGCGTGACCGCGGCGGCTATCTCCATCACGCCCGCTGCGACGTTCGGCGTGGTATCGGGACTCGGGGCCGCGAGCGGCATCTACGGCGCCGCGGCAGTGGGCTTCTTCATCGGCGTCTTCGAGCGGTCTCGGCCCCAGATGGGATCAGTCAGCAGCGTCCTGGCCGTTGCAATGGCGGCCGTGGTCGCGACCCATGCCGACACGGCCGCTGAGGCGTTCACGATCGCGATGCTCGCCGGCGTCATCCAGCTCCTCTTGAGCATCCTGCGCATCGGCAGCTATGTCGCTTACACGCCGTACTCGGTGATCGCCGGGTTCACGTCGGGAATCGGCGTGATGATGGTGCTCTCGATGGTCAACGCGTTCCTGGGCGATGCGGTCAAGATCACCAAACCCGTGAATGCGATTCAGAGCTGGCCCAACGCATTCGATTCGTTCAACTCAGGCACGCTGATCATCGGACTCGCGGCATTGGGCGTCTCGCTGCTGTGGCCTCAGCGGCTGCGCAAGCTGCTGCCCGCCATGGTCGCGGCGCTGCTGGTCGGAACCCTGCTCAGTGTGCTGTGGCTGAGCGATGTGCCGACGCTCGAGGGCATCCCTCGCGCTCTGCCCGAATTGCAGCGCCCGACTCTCTCGCTGGGATTCCTCACGAGCGCCGTCGTGCCGGCCTTGACCATTGCGCTGCTCAGCACCGTGCGCGGGCTGCTGGCCGCCTTGGCGGTGGATGCGCAGACCCGCACGCAGCTCGACCCAGACAAGGGGCTGCTGGGCACCGGCATCGGCAACGTGGCCGCCGGATTGATCGGCGGACTGCCGGGGAATCTGACATTCGTCTCGTCGATTCTGGCGTGGCGGATGGGAGCCCGTACACCGATCTCGCCCGTCGTGCGCTCGCTGACGCTCTTGGTGCTGATTCTCGGCCTGGCACCGCTGCTCGCCTACGTGCCCCACGCTGCATTGGCAGGCATGCTCGCCGTGATCGGTTGGCAGCTCATCGACTGGCGGTTCCTGGCGCGGCTCCGGCGAGTGCAGCGCGAGCACCTGCTGATCATGCTCACCACGTTCGGGATCACAGTCTTCGTCGACTTGGTCACTGCCGTCGCCGTGGGGCTGATCGTGGCCAGCATGATCGGAGCTCGCCAGTTCGAACGACTCCAACTCGACAGCGTCGTCTCGGTGCCTCTGCTCGACCAGATCTTCCTGTACGAGCACAGCGCGGAGTCGTACGGCATCAGCCCGTATTCCGCGCGCACCGGCATCGTCAAGCTGCGCGGCAGCTTCACCGTGGCCTCGTCCAGCAAGCTCATCCGCACCATCGGCGACGACATCGTCGGCCACGAGGTCGTGATTCTCGACTTCTCCGAGACCGAATACATCGACGACAGCGCCGCGCTGGTCATCGAGCAGCTCGTCGACACTGCCGCCGACGGTGATGCCACGTGCATCATCCTCGGTCTCGACGGTGCTCCGGCCGCCACACTCGAATCTCTCAACGCTCTCCGCCGCATCCCGCCCGAGCACATGGTCGGCTCGCTCGACGAAGCTCAGGACATTGCCCGGCACCTGCTCGTCGACGAATCCGAAGGCGGTCCCCCTCCCTCCCGTCGCTTGACCGGTCCTGACTCACCAGATCTCTAGACACATCGACGCGTCGGCCGACCTGCCCTGCACGACACAACCGGGGCGTCACTGGGCGGGGCTACTCTCATCGCCACATCCGGGGGCACGGGGCCGCCGGGCGGACAGGGGATCTCCCATGAGCACTGCAGCAGTACATCGTCCCGGACGGCTGGGCGATCCGACCATGACGCTGGCGACCGATCCCAGAGCCGACCGCCGGATGGTGGCGGTGATGGAACCCATGGGCATCGCCGGCGAGTCGCCCCCCACGCCGGTCACTGCCAGCTCATCGCTCGACGAGATGCACGCGTACGTGGACGCCGCCGAGCCCATGTACGAGACGCTCTTCGACGCGCTGTACGACACCCTGCCGCCCGTCGAAGGCGTGTCGTCGCGCACTGAAGTGATCAGCGGCCTCGACGGCAACGACATCGCGCTGTACATCCATGCACCGGCCGATGCCGACGGCCCGCTGCCGTGCGTGTACCACATTCACGGCGGCGGCATGGTGCTGCTCAAGGCATCGGGCAAGTCGTACGTGCGCTGGCGTGACGAACTCGCCGCACTGGGCCTGGTGGCCGTGGGTGTGGAGTTTCGCAACGCCAGCGGGGCACTGGGCCGTCACCCCTTTCCCGCCGGGCTGAACGACTGCATGTCGGGCTTGCAGTGGGTGGCCACCAACAGGGAGGCCCTGGGCATCAGCACCATCACTGTCTCGGGCGAGTCCGGCGGCGGCAACCTCACCCTCGCGACCACATTGAAGGCCAAACGCGACGGTTGCCTCGACATCATCGACGGCGTGTTCGCGCAGTGCCCGTACATCTCCGGCGCCTACAGCGACCCGCCCGCCGACCTGCCGTCGCTGATCGAGAACGACCAGTACTTCCTGGACGTGGCCAACATGGGCGCGATCATGCGGCTCTACGACCCGACTGGCGCCAGCGACAACAACCCCTTGGCGTGGCCGCTGCATGCCTCCGAGCAGGACTTGACCGGGCTGCCGCCGCATGTCATCTCGGTGAACGAGCTCGACCCGCTGCGCGACGAGGGGCTCGCCTACTACCGCAAGCTGCTGGCGGCCGGCAATGCAGCCCAGTCGCGCACGGTCAACGGCACCTGCCACGCAGGCGACGTGATCTTCCGCGGTGCCATCCCCGACGTCTACGCCGCCACCGCCGCAGCCCTGCGCGACTTCGCCTACTCCATGTAGCGAGCGACTCGATCTCCGTGTCCAGAGCAGCGCCGGGCGAGGGCATCACCTACGAACCGGACGAGAAGTGCTCCATTGCGCTGTCGCTGGGAATGGGCATCCAGGGTGTGGTGCTCGCATTGGCGCCGACGGTGCTGGGCATGTCGCTCTTCGTGCAGGCGGCAAATCTGAGCCAGCGTCAGGCGACTTGGGCGGTGGTCGCTGCGATCCTGGTATGCGGCATGACGAGCGTGCTGTCAGCAGCTCGCCTCGGCCCTGTCGGCGGCGGGCACAACCTGCTCATCATCAGCTCGACCGCCTTTCTGGCGGTCTCGATCCTCGCTGTGAATCGTGCTGGGCCCCAGACGTTCGCGTCACTCGTCGTTGCTTCGGCCCTGTGCCACATCGTGCTGGCGCGCTGGCTCCACCGGCTGAGCCGAATCATCACGCCGGTCGTCTCGGGCGTTGTCCTGATGCTGATTGCGATCGGCGTCATGCAGGTCGCGGTGGATCGGCTCGATGGATCGTCCGAGGGTGTGACGGCGGCTGCGGAACCTGCGGTGGCGCTCATCACCATCCTGAGCGCTGCGGCGGTCGCGATGCGTGCCCGGGGCCGGCTCCGGCTCTGGTCGCCGATCCTCGCGGTCATCGTGGCATGCGTCATCGCCGCCCTCTTCGGCCTGTTCGACCTCGAGGGTGTGCGTGACGCCGCTTGGATCGCGCTGCCAAGCCCGGATTTTCCGGGGCTCGATCTGACGCCGGGCGTCGATTTCTGGACGCTGCTGCCGATGTTTCTCGTCGTCTCGTTGGCCAGTGTCATCAAGACGATGACGACCAGCGTGGTGCTTCAACGGGTCTCGTGGCGACAACCCGCAACTCCCGACTACCGATTGGTGCGGGGCACGGTCAACGCCATCGGCATCGGCTCGCTCGCAGGCGGGTTGGCGGGGACGCTCCCGGTGGGCACGATGGACGCCACCTCGATCTCGTTCGCCTCACTGACCGGCGTCGCGGCACGTCGGGTGGGTTACAGCATCGGCATCATCTTCGTGGCCCTGGCACTGCTTCCGAAGTTCGTGGCTGCGTTGCTGTCCATTCCCCAAGCCGTGACCTCGGGCTACCTGATCTTCTTCATGGGCCTGCTGTTCGTGGAAGGCCTCCGGTTGGTGTTCCGGGACGGCATCGCACCGCAGAAGGCTGTGATCGTGGGCGTCTCCATCGGCATCGGCGCCAGCCTGCACGGCAACAATCTGATGGAGTCGATCATCGGGGGTGCTTGGGGGTCGTTGCTCGGCAACGGCATGATCCTCGGCACGCTGGCAGCGCTCTTGCTGACCGCGTACATCGAGCTGAGCGGCCGTAAGCGCAGCAGGCTCGAAGCTGAACTCAAGCCGGAGGCACTGCCCCAGGTCGACGGCTTCCTGTCGGAGGTTGCCGCGAGCGTCGGCTGGGACGAAGCGTCGGCGAATCGGCTCCGCCTCGTCGGGGAGGAATCGCTGCTGAGCCTCATCGAAGCCAGCGAGGAGGAGTCGCCACCCCGTCTCATTGTCATCGCGCAGCCTTCTCCGGCCAAGATCGAACTGCAGCTGCGAGCGTCGCTGCACGCACAGAATCTTGAGGACCGGCTGACCTTCCTGAGCGAACGATCCGAGGCATCCCACGAAGGGGCCTTTTCACTGCGCCTGCTGAGCCACTTCGCCTCGACGGTGCGCCACCGGCAATACGCCGGCATCGACATCATCACTGTCGAAGTCGAGCGCAGATAGCGGCGGACCATAGGGTTGCAGCTATCGGCCGATTCGGATGAAGGGAATGGGATAAGCGCAATGGACACATCGCTCTTTCAGCTCGAGGGCAAGAGCGCGCTGGTGGTAGGCGGGGGGCAAGGCATGGGCGAAGCCACCGCGAGGCTCCTGGCGCAAGTCGGCTGCGGTGTCGCCGTTGCCGACATCAAGGGCGGGAGCGCCGAGCGGGTCGCCGCCGAGGTCGCCGACATGGGCCAGCCCAGCGCGCCGATCGTCGGCGATGTGCTCGACGATGATCAGGTGCCCCGAATTGTCGAGCGGGCCGAGGCCGCGCTCGGAGGACTCGACGTTCTGGTGGCGACCGTCGGCCAAGCATCTTTCGCCCCGCTCGTCGACATGAAGCCCGAGCAGTGGGACCGCGACCAGCACTTCAACCTGCGCTATTTCTTCCTCATCGCGCGTGAAGCGGCCCGCTCGATGATCGCCCGCGGTACGCCCGGCGCGATGACGTGCGTCTCGTCGGTAGCCGGGCTGCAATCCGCTCCCAATCACGCCTCCTACGGCGTGGCGAAGGCCGGTCTCGTGAACTTGGTGCGATCGATGGCCGTCGAATGGGCGCCGCACCACATCCGCGTCAATGCGATAGCGCCCGGGAGCATCGCCACGCCGCGTATCCCTGCCACACCCGAGCGGCAGGAGAGGACGCGCGAGGGCCTGATCCCGACCAAGCGCCTCGGAACGGTCGACGAAGTCGCCAAAGCGGCACTGTTCCTGGTTTCGGATTTGGCGAGCTACGTGACCGGCACGACCCTGGCGGTCGGCGGCGGCTGGATGGCCGCCTCCATCTTGGGCGTTCCCTCTGTGCCTGACGGGGGCAAACTCGATGCCACCGCCGGCCTGACCTGAACGACGAGGCCTCAGTTCGCCAACGCGGGCAGCACTTCGCGGACCATCAGTTCCGCACACCGCTTCGGGGCATCGTCGGTGTCGTCCACGGTCGGGCCCATCACCACGATCCGGTCGATTCCCAAGTCGACGATTTCTTGGATGCGTCCAATGCAGGTGTCCGGCGGCCCGACGATCGCGAACCGGTCGACGAATTCCGCAGACACGTCGAGCGATGGGCCGCGGTCCCACATGCGGTACCCCTCGTGCGCACTGGCAAAGAGTTCCTTCGCCGCCTTCGTGGCCGGACCGTGTGTCTTGCCGTGCAACGTCGAGAAGCGCACGAACGTGTCCAAGAACGGGATCGTGTCGGGAGCAGATTCGGACTCCGCGTGGCAGACGACGTTCAGGTACGCGCCATAGCGCACGCCGTCCGGGTCCAGACCTGCCTCGCGACGCGCGGCTCGGGCCTGCTGCAATCCCCATCTCAGTCGCTCGATGTCTGCCCCGAGGGCGAACATGACGATGTCGGCGTGTTTCGCCACCGTCCCGATCACCCTCGGCCCGGTCGCTGCGCCGTACACGGGCACTTTCGTGTCCCGTGAATCGATCCATCTGAGTCGGCTCTCGTCAGATGCGTCTGCAACTTGGACTGCATTGACGGGTGGCGCCATATCGCGCCACCAAGGTGTCAGCTCGCCAAATGCCACGCTGTCCCCCCTCAGATAGGCCTGCAGCGCCTTCAGGTAGCTCTCCAGCAGCCTCGTGTAGGCGGGTGCGTGCCCCACAAACGCGAGCGCCGAGTCGCCCCGGCCGATTCCCAACGACGCTCGCCCCCCTGACACCTCCTGAATGCTTGCGATCGCCCCGGCCGTCACGGCCGGGTGACGGGTCACCGGGTTCGTCACATCGGTGCTCAGCTGGATCCGCTCGGTCGCTGCGGCCGCCAACGCCAGACAGACATACACATCTCCGCAGAGATTCTGATTGTCAAGAAACCCGATGCCATGCCAGCCCGCTTCTTCCGCCATCGCCGCGAATTCCGCGGCGCGGCGCGTACGCGGACGAACGGCCGTGATGAGCTCCAGCGTTTGAGTCATCAAACCTCCTGAATTCCGTTCCCCGCTTTCCTGATCCCTGGATCTGTCGACAGGCGATCAGTCGTCAGATTCGGCGGCACCCGGGATGCGATCCATGAGTCGGTCAAGTCTGGCGTGTCTCCCGCCTTGCGGTCCGGCATTGCGAGCGTCCTGAGGCTCGCGTCGCGTTCAGAGGCCGAGCACTCGCGCGGCGTTGTCGCGCAGGTACTTGCGCTCGATGTGCGGCGGCAGTTCCCAGCCGGCCACGATGCGGCGCAGGTCGGTGAGCGGGCCGCAGTTGGGATAGACGCTGCCGAACAGGATCTGGTCGGGAAGCTGGCGGGCCAATGCGGTCACATAATCCTCGGAGCCGGGGAAGCCGTAGTGGACGTACTGGCCGGGCACGATCACCACGTTGGGCTGCTTGTAGGCCACGCCCAGCGCCTCGCGCACATACGGCCAGCCGCCGTGCTGGATCGACACGGTCAAGCCGGGGAAGTCGGTGGCGACGTGGTCGGCGTACTCGGGGCGGCAGTCGTCTTGGTACGGCCCGAGCAGGCAGCTCATGGTGGTGGACACGATCAGCCTGAGGCGCTGCGCCTCCTCATATATCGGGTAGAGCTCGCGGTCGTCGAACCGGCGGCTGATCTGGGCGGTGGACGGATCGACGGTGACGCCGCGCATGCCCTGGCGGGCCAGCTCGCCAACTGCCGACACGGCGGCCTCGACGTCGCTGGGCTCGACCGAGCCGAGCCCCACGAACCGATCCGGATGCTCGTCGACGATCTGGCGGATCTCGGCCGAACCGGTCGGGTCCAGCCCGCGGATGCCCGTCGGCCCGGGCACGCCGATGACGCCCAGCGCTATGCCGGCCTCGTCCATCTCGGCGAACATCAGGTCGCGAGATTGGTTGACGAAGCTGGGGCACGGCTCGAGGCCCATTCGCTCGAGGTAGTGGTAGGTGGTCTCGGGCATCCAGCTGCGTGCCCCGATGGGACGGAACCGGAAATCAATGACGCTGTATTCCCCATCACCGCTGTCGGCGGCGGCGTGGCCGCCAGCGGCGGGATTCGCCATCAGACCGGCGCGTCGGCGGTGATGACGATCTTGCCGAAGAAGCGACGCTCCTCCATGGCCCGGTGCGCTTCCACGCCGTCAGGCAGCGGCACCAGCGAATCGATGACCGGCACCAGCTCGCGGGTCTGCACCATCCGCAGCAACTCGTCGAGATCGCTGCGCTGCCAGCCGTTGGAGCCTCGGATGTCCATCTCGGCCGTCCAGATGAACCGCAGATCGGTCTGCGGGTCGTAACCAGCCGTGGCACCGCAGGTGAGCACGCGCCCGCCCTGGCGCACGCATCGCAGCGAGCGGGCCCAAGTGTCGCCGCCAGTGAAGTTGACCACCACGTCGTAGCCGCCCCCGCCGAACAGGCCGCCTGTCTGCTCGCGGCAGTACCGGGCGATGTCGACCTCGGAGTAGTTGATGGTCTCGTCGGCACCGAGGTCGGCGAGGCGCTGGCACTTCTCGTCGGTTCCTGCGGCGGCGATCACCTTGGCGCCGCGCATCTTCGAGATCAGCAGCGCGCTGGTGCCCACTCCCCCGCTGGCGCCCAGGATCAGCACCGAGTCATCGGGGCCGACCTCGCCGCGGGTGATCATCATCCGGTGTGCCGTGCCGTACGCCACCGGCAGGCACGAAGCGTCCTCGTAGGAGACGTCATCGGGCAGCGGGATCAGCTGGCTTGCCGCCACCACGACGTACTCGGCATACGCACCCCACAGCGTGTCGCCGATCATCGAGAACTTGCCGGTGCCGCGGTCCCACCGCACAGGGTCCACGAGCACCCGGTCGCCCGCCGCCCATCCTTCGACGTCGGGTCCGAGCTCGGCGACCTGCCCAGCGGCGTCGCAGCCCGGAATGCCGGGCAGCGGCACCTTGATACCGGGCATGCCCCGGCGGGTGAACACGTCGTGGTAGTTGAGCGAGCAGGCCCGCACCGCTACCCGGACTTCGCCGGGTTGCAGTTCAGGCGTGTCGATGTCGCGGTACGCCAGCACGTCGATATCGCCGTGCTCGTCGAAGACGATTGCCTTCATCACTGAGCCCCCATGTTGCTGGCTGTCATGTCTGTTTCAAGCCGCCGCAGCCCGATCCCGCTCAACCGAAGCGTCCATGGCCGCGAGAACGTCACCGCGCAGCGCGCGCACCGTGCCGGCGTAGGCGCCGGCATCGAGCGTCTCCGACAGCTCGGCGGCGACCTCCAGCGCTCGATCCACCACGGCATCGGGGCTGACGGCTTCGTCCAGGTAGCCGGCCTCGACCGCTCCATTTCCGTCGAGCAGGCGTGCGTTGGCCACGCAGCGCTGCAGGTGACGGCGCGACAGCCGTTCCTTGGAGATGGTCATGGCCCAGTCGGGCAGCGTCAGCGCGATCGCCACTTCGTTCAAGCCGATCTTGACCGGCGCATCGGGTCCGACGCGGTGATCGCAGCCGAGCAGCAACAAGGCGCCGGCGGCGACCGCGTGGCCGGTGCAGGCCGCCACCACCGGCACCGATGCGCCATAGGCACGCCGCACCATCGCGCCGCCCGCCGAGACCAACTCGCCGATCGCAGCACGGTCACCGCCGCGGATCACGTTGAGATCGAAGCCCGCGAAGAACGCCCGGTCATTGCCGGCGATGACCATCGCCCCGATGTCATCGTCTGCCTCGGCAATGTCGATCTGGGCATCGAGCGCCGCAAGCATCGGCACCGAGAAGGCATTGGCCTTGCCGTCATCCACGCGCACCAGCAGAACGTCGCCGTGCCGCTCTGCCGCAACCGTCCCGCTCCCGTTGTCTGTTGTCTCGCTCATCGGGCGAATGGTACGGCCGCCAAACGGCGCTGTGCTCAGCTTCGTACCCACCCCCGCATCCTCGGCATCGACCACCAGCGTCGGCCTCGACCCGATCTCGTGGGGCTTCTGTTCGGCGCCGCAGGCGGGCTGGTTAGGGTGCGGCCATGGCCACACTTGTAGCCGATGTCGACATGCCTGAGGTCGGTCTCGGGGGCGATGAAGGCGAGGACGAGCGGCGAGAGGCGCTGATCGGTCTCGCTGAGCGCAACTGGATTGCACGCACGCCGCTGGGCTACGTCATCACCCGTCACGCCGACGTGACCGCCATGCTGCGCGACAAGCGCTGGTTCAGCGCCATCGGCCTCATCGCCCAGATGCAAGGCGTCGACGACGCCGAGTGGAACCGCCGCAGCGGGCAGAACATCCTGGGCATGGAGGGCGACGAGCACCAGCGACTGCGCCGGCTCGTCGGGCCGGCGTTCACTCCCAAGGCCGCCGAACGGCTGCGCCCGTTCATGGCCGAGGTCATCGATGAGCTGCTCGACCCGCTGTGTGCCCGCGGGCACGGCGATTTCGTCACTGAGGTCTGCGAGCCGTACCCCATCCCGATCATCTGCGAACTGCTGGGCGCACCCCGCGACGACTGGGAGCTGTTCAGCCGTCTCGCCACCGACATCTTCCGGGTGTTCAACGGCAACCTGGCTCGCGACCTGCACACGATCATGGCCGCGCAGGACGAGATGGGCGCCTACATGTCCAAGCTCATTGCCGAGCGGCGCGCCGAACCTCGCGATGACCTGCTCTCGGACCTCATCGCCGCGGAGGAGGAAGGCGACCGGCTGAGCACCGAGGAGATGCAGTCGCTGGCCAACGCCGTACTGCTCGCCGGCACCGACACCACGCGCAATCAGCTCGCCTGCGCTGTGGAGCTGTTCGCCCGCTGCGGGGACCAGCTCCGGCTGCTGCGCGACGAGCCGTCGCTCGCGTCTTTGGCTGCCGAAGAAGTCATGCGGCACTTCGGCGCCATCCGGGGCACCGCCCGCTACGCCAGCGAAAATCTCGTGTACCGCGACATCGAGTTCCCGGCCAGCACGCTGATCTTCCCCAGCTTCACCGCCGCCAACCATGACGAGACGCAGTTCGATCAGCCGCTGCGCTTCGACATCACGCGCCGGTCGAGTGCGCCGCACATGACCTTCGGCAGCGGCATCCACTACTGCCTCGGCGCATTCCTGGCACGAGCCGAGCTGCAGGAGGCCCTCAAGGCCGTCGCGAAGCGAATGCCGGACTTGCGTCTCGACGGCGACGTGGAATGGAAACCTGTGTCCAACGGCATCTGGGGGCCATCGACGCTGCCGATCAGGTTCACGCCGGGGCACTGAACCCCGTCACCGCGCAGATGGGCCGCCTGCCCGACGTATTCAAGGTCACTTCGGGCCAGGCCGCATCTAGCGCAGCGGCACCCAGCGAGGTCGGGCGCACCCGGCGCGAGCGCGTCCGCTGGGGACGGGTCGTGCTGGTGGCGCTGTCGGGTGTGGTGTCACATGTCTTCGGCCGGGCCACAGTCGGGGTGCTGGTGCCCGCCATGGCAGACGATCTCGACCTCAGCGACACGCTCATCGGCGCGCTCGGCTCGGCCAACATGGGCGCCTACTTCACCGGAGTGATCATCGTCACATTCACTGCCGGCCGAATCGAACCGTTCACCCTGCTGCGCGCCGGCATCGTCACTTCCACCGTGGGCCTTGCGGTGATCGGCACGGCGTCGGGCCCGGCAGCCGTGGTGATCGGGACTGCAATGGCCGGCCTCGGCGGCGGCGGCATCTGGCTCACGGCACCAGTGATCGCCAGCGAAGGTGTGCCGGCGAGCCGCCGCGGTGCCGCGCTCGGCACGCTCACCGCCACTATGGGCGCCGCGCTCATCGGCGTGCCCATCGCTACCGCTGCCCTGCGCAGCATTGCAGCCGACGATGCGCTCTGGCGGCCCGTCTGGGTGGCCCAGGCTGCGCTGTCGGTGGTGCTGCTCGCGGCCTTGTCGGTCTTCGTCCGAGCTCGACGCACCGAGCGAGTGGCCGGTGCCGGCGGCTTCGGGACACTGTTCCGGATTCACGGGTGGAAACGCGCGGTCGCGGCGTACATGGCATTCGCCTACATGACGTCCTCGTTCGCGAACTTCTTGGGGCGAGCGCTGGAGGGCGATCACGAATTCAGCCGCACCGCCGCGACGCTCATGTTCTCGTGGATGGGCGCGGGTTCGATTGTGGGAGCGCTGGCCTTTGGACGGCTCAGCGATCGGATCGGGCGACCCTTGACCATGGCCACGGTCATGGCCTTGAGCGCCGGTGCTGCCGTGGTCCTGACGACGCGTGCGCCCGGCGCGGCGATCATCGTCGCAGTGGTGGTCTTCGGCGCAGCGTCATTCTCATTCCCGTCGCTCACCGCGACGTTCGTGAGCGATCACGTATCCGACCGCACATTCGCCGCGGTGCTCGGCTCGATGACGATGTTCTATGGACCCGCGTCGGTCATCGGACCTGCCGCGAGCGGCTGGCTCGCCGACCGGACGGGCAGCTTCAGCGCGACCTATGGGGTCATCGCTGCACTGGCCCTCACTGCATGCATCTGCATGGCGACGATGCGCCGCAGGGATGGTGTGGCGCCACAGCCGGCGCCGTTGAGCTGAGCGTCAGCTCAGCTCATCAGCTGCTTTTTCATGGCTGCAGCGGTTGCCAGCTTCAGCGACCGGCTCGGACCGATCTGGATGGACTCGCCGGTCTGCGGGTTGCGGCCCATGCGGGCACCACGCTCAGACATGGAGAACGAGCCGAATCCCGGCCAGGTCACTTTGCCGCCGGCCTTCACTTCGGCCGCAACGAGATCGAAGAACGCTGACAGCGTCCGCTCTGCGTCGCTCGCAGTCACACCGGCCTCGGCGGCTACTGCCTTGATGGTCTCTGCCTTGTTCGCCACAGTCCAGTTCCTCTCTGAAACGATTCGGGGTACCACCTCAGCACACAAAAGCCCTCAAGTGGTGGAATTGCGGCCCGCTGTCTATCGGCGCGACCCGGTACTTGCACCCCGCGATGAGAGTCGATGCGGCTGGCGTTCACGCCCATCGCTGCGTACATCGAAGGCGTCGCGCAGCCCGTCACCGATGTAATTCACCGCCAGAACGGTCACCACGATGGCCAGTCCGGGTGCCCACACGAGCCACGGCTCGACTGTCATGAACCCCTCGTTGCCCCCGATCATGTTTCCCCACGTGGGCGTATGGGCTGCACTGACACCCAACCCCAGAAAGCTGAGCACCGACTCCGCCAGGATCGCTCCCGCCACCGCGAGCGATACCGCCACAGAGATCTCGCCGATCAGATTCGGCAGCAAGTGACGGAACATGATCCGTGCACTGCCCGCGCCCATGGAGCGTGCGGCCACGATGAACTCCTGCTCCCGCAATGCCAGCGTCTTGGCACGAATGATGCGAGCCAGCGGCATCCATCCCAGCACCGACAGGACCAAGATGACATCGGCGGGACTATCGCCGAGGATGCGAGCCAGCAGCACGATCATCATCAGCAGTGGCAGCGCTAGCAGCGTGTCGGTGAAGCGCATCAGCACAGCATCAATCCGTCCGCCCTGATACCCGGCCACGAGGCCGACAAACGTGCCGAACACCGACGCAATTGACGCCACCGATAAGCCGATAGCAAGCGAGATACGTCCGCCGAACAGCACCTGGCTCAGCGTGTCACGGCCCAGGGTGTCGGTACCGAGCAGGAAATCGCGTCCGGGTGGCGCAAGCACACGGTTCAAGTTCTGCTGCCCCAATTCGTAGGGCGCGATGACGTCGGCACCAGCCACCGCAGCGCTGATGATCACCAGCGCCGCAAGCGCAACGATCGATAGCCGTCGGCTGGCGAATCTTCGCCAAACCACCTCCATGGGCCGTTCTGCGAGTACGGCCTCAGCGGGTGCCACGCCGAATCCTGGGATCGAGCACGCCGTAGAACAGGTCGGCGGCGAGGTTGATGGCGAACACCGCCGTCGCGGTGATCATCACCGAGGCCAGCAGGACGGGATAGTCGCCGCCGAACAGGGCATCCAAGAACAGCCGGCCCATGCCCGGGTACTGGAACACCTGCTCAGTCACGATGAGCCCGCCGACAAGCTGCCCCGCATCAGTGGCGGCCTGCGTGGACACTGGGATCAGCGCATTTCGCACCCCGTGGCGGATCACCACGGTGCGCTCGGGCAGACCCCGCCCGCGGGCGGCGCGGATGTGGTCCGAACTCATGACATCGAGCAGGCTCGCCCGCATGTAGCGGCTGTAGACGGCGACCAGCTGCCATGAGAGCGCTAGCACAGGCAGTGCGAGATGGCGCGCTCGATCGACGAGGTCGAATCCCTGCTGGCCCGGCGAGTACAACCCGGCTGTCGGAAGCAGCGGCGGCGCTATGCCCAGCCAGTTCGCCAGGTAGAGGCCGAAGAAAAGCTGCAGCATCAGGCCAAGCCAGAACACTGGCGTGGAGATGCCCACGAACGACACCAAGGTCGCTGCGTTGTCGGCGAGCGAGCCGCGTCGAATCGCCGACACAGCGCCGATCGTGATGCCCACTGCGAGTGATAGCGCCACTGCAATGACGATCAGCACCAGCGTGTTGGCCACGGCCGTTCGCACGATTGGCCAGACATCTGCGCCGTTCTGCACCAGCGACGTGCCCAGATCGCCCTGGACAAAGTTGGCCAGCCAACCCAGGTATCTGCTCATGAGCGGCTCGCCGAGTCCGAGGTGGTCGCGGTACTCGGCCAAGGCCTCGGGCGCGATGCGCGGATTCAACGTGAGGCTGACCGTCGGATCCGCCACCTGATTGGCGCCCCAGAACACGGCAAGCGAGATCGCCAGCAGGATCGGGACCGTCGTCGCGAACCGTGTCAGCACGTAGCGCGCCACGATGCTGAGCCTGCCAGCCTGGGCCTGGGCTATCGGTTCATTCGGCCTGCACGGTCCAGTCGAACATGTCGAAGAATCCGCCGTAAGGACTCGACACATATGCACCCGGTCCCGACACAGCAGTCGTGTCCCAGATGATCATGTTGGGCAGCATGTACAGCGGGATCCACGGCACGTCGTCGGCCAGGATCGCACTGAGTTCGTGCACGAGTTCAAGTCGCACAGCTGGATCGACTTCGGCATCGATGGCGAACGCTAGGTCACTGGCCGCTTGGCTGCGGTAGGCAGTGAAGTTCTGCCCTTTCCTCTCGTTCTCCTCGGTGGGCACGCCGTCGATGTCGTACAGGGGTGCCACCGATGGATCGGGGTTGGTGCTGTTGGCGTACAGCGCCACCGGACCGAAGTTCAGCGCCGGCAACCGGTTCTGGAACAGCTCGCCCGGGTCGTAGTTGATGATCTCCCAGCCGATGCCCAGCGGTGCCGTCATCTCCACCACCAGCGCTTGCACATCCTCACGCCGCTTGTTGCCGGCGACGGTGTTCCACTGCAGCACCAGCTCCTCGCCGTCGGCATTCACCCACAGACCGTCGGGATCTGGACGGGTCCAGCCCTCGGCCTCAAGCAGCTCGGCGACCTTGGCCTCATCTTGCGTGTAGTGAGCGAAGTCGTCTTGGCACCAGGGACCGAAACCGGGGTTCCAGCCAGCGCATTGCAAGACCGGCGGGTCAGCAGTGATCGTGCCCAGCGCTATTTCCGCGATGCGTTCGCGATCAAGGGCGTAGGCGACGGCTTGGCGGACGTTGCGTGTCATGTCGAAGCGGCGGTCGGGCGCGTCCTGGTTGATCCAGAGGCCCTCCATGTAGGTGCCCTCGGCGACTTCATAGGTCAGATCGCCGGTGATCCGCTCCCGGGCACCGGGGAACGGCTGGGGGAAGGCGGCCATGGCTTCGCCGGTCTGCAGGGCTAGCAGTTGGGAGTCGGTGTCCTCGCGGGGCACCATCACCACACGGTCCACCAGCGGGATGCGCTCGGTGTCCCAGTACGTGCGATTGGGCACCAGGATGTGCTGCTCCTGATTCCATTCTTCTTGGATCCACGGCCCACCCGAGACGGTGATCTCGTCGTTCCACTTGTCGGCGATATCGGTGTCGGGACCCAGCTCGTGCGCCGGCAGCAAGCCGCCGAACAGCGTCGGCCACGGCGCGTACGGCTCGCTGAACGTGATGACGGCCGTATGCGGATCGGAATGGTCAATCTCGGTGATGAGATCCAGACCGATGGTGCTGAGCGTGCCCGTGGTGTCGAGCCCGGCGCGCCAGCTGAACCAGACATCTGTGCTGGTGATGGGCTCGCCATCGCTCCAGGTCGCGTCGGGGTTCAGCCGGTAGGTGAGCGTGAAGGTGCCGTCGTCTGCGGTGACGAGGCCGCCGTTCGCAACCGTCGGTTCCTCGACCAGCAACGACGACGCGACATACGTGTTGCTCTGGTCGAGCTCCATGAGCCTGGGCAGGTAGTGGATCAGCACCGACCAGATCGTCCAGGTGGCATTGGTACACGAGGTGACGGGGTTGATGCACTCGGGCCATTGCTCGACCGCAAGCACCAGCGTGCCGCCGCTGGAACTTTCCCCGCTGTCGGGCGCGAGAGTGGTCGCAGACTCGGATGCAGGTTCGTCGGGTGCCGATTCGTCGGCGGACGTGTCACTGCCGCACGCCGCCATCAGCAGCAGCACAGCCAGCGTTGCTGTCACCAGCCGCCAGCCGCGGAAGAACCGCGTCCCTGAAGAGTTCAACGAGCGGGATGAGCCCCGCGCTCGCCCCTGCGCATGAAGCAATGTCATGCGAGAAACGTAACGCTCTGGCACTCGGCCGCGATGTTGTTCCGCGTCGGTGTTTTGCCAAGCCGACTGCGTGTGCGTTGACGACATGGCACGCATGCGGTGAGCGGTTCTGGCAGAGTTTGCGGCACTCGGCCGGGCACTCCGGCTCATTGGCGACCACTGGGGGCATACCGAGGTGCTGGACGGCTACCGGATACTGGATCTGACCGACGACCGGGGCCATCTCGCCGGAATGCTGCTGGCTCAGCTCGGCGCCGAGGTGTTGCTCTGCGAGCCGCCCAGCGGGCACCGCACCCGACACCGTGGACCGTATGTCGATGACGTCGCCGACCCCGAGCGCTCCATCGAGTTCCTCGTCTACAACCGGGGCAAGCACTCGGTGGCTATCGAGGATCCGGCGCAGATTGCCGAACTCGCTGCTGGCTGTGATGCGGTGATCTCGTGCGGCGCGTTCGACGTCGACCTCGATGCGCTGCGCGCTGCGAGCCCGCAGCTGGTGACCGCGGCCATCACGCCGTTCGGTGAGACGGGCCCCAAGACCGGCTGGGCCGCTACCGACCTCACCATCGCCGCTTCGAGCGGCACGATGTCGCTGACCGGCGACCGCGACCGGGCGCCGGTGCGCATCGGGCCGCCGCAGACCTGGCACAACGCTGCGGTGGACACCGCCGGCGCGATCCTCATGGCGCTGCACGAACGGCAGACCTCCGGGCTGGGCCAGCACGTCGACACGTCGGCCCAGCAGTCGTTCGTGGACTGCACGCAATTCCAGATGATGGCGGTGCTCACCGGCGGCGAAGTGCCCGTGCGGCTTCCGGGAGCGGTGAACCTGGGCGGCTTCCTGATCCCCTGGGTGTACGAATGCGCCGACGGCCACGTGACCGTCACGTTCCTGTTCGGTCCGATGATCGCCCCGTTTACGAGCAGGATCCTGAGCTGGGCCTGCGAGGAGGGGTTCTGCGAGCCCGAGCTGCGCGACAAGGACTGGGTGGACTTCGGCATGGCCATAGTGGAGGGCCGCGAGTCGATGGACACGTTCGATCAGGCCATCAAGGCCCTGACCTCGTTCGTGGCCACCAAGACCAAGGCCGAGCTGCTGGAACGGGCGCTGATCGACAACCTGCTCATCGCGCCCATCACGACAACGGCCGATGTGCTCGCCCTCGAGCAACTGGAGGTGCGCGACTACTGGGAGCACGTCGAAGTGCCCCGGGCTGCCGGTCCCGCACCGGTGCGTCTGTGCGGCTCGCTGGCGAAGACCACGGCGGATCCGCTGCCGGTCCTGCCCGTCGCACCGAAGCTGGGCGAGCACACCGAGCTGTACCTCAACAACAACGGTTCTGCAGGCACTGCCATCACCGCTCGCCCTCGTACCGAGATCGCCGCCACCGGCCGCTCGCTGGAGCGTCCGCTCGACGACGTCAAGATCCTCGACTTCATGTGGGCGCTCGCCGGCCCCGGTGCCACACGCACGCTGGCCGACTACGGCGCCACCGTGGTCAAAGTCGAGAGCGAGCTGAAGCCCGACGTGCTGCGCGGCGTCCACCCGTTCATCGGCGAGGAGGGCGGGCAGGAGAACGCCCTGCAGTTCCACTCGATCAACGCCGGGAAGATGGACCTGACGCTCGACCTGTCGCTGCCCGAGGCGCGCGACGTGGTCCTCGACCTCGTGGCGTGGTGCGACGTGCTCACCGAGTCGTTCTCGCCGAAGGCCATGGAGAACTGGGGCCTGACCTACGACGTGCTGCGCGAGGTGAACCCCGAGCTGGTCATGTTCTCGAGCTGCCTGATGGGCCAGACCGGACCGATGCGCATGTACGCCGGTTTCGGCACGATGGCGGCAGCCATCGCCGGCTTCTACCCGGTGACCGGATGGCCAGACCGCATCCCGGCGGGGCCGTTCACCGCCTACACCGACTACATCTCGCCGAAGCTGGGCGTGATGCTGATCCTGTCCGCGCTGGCAGAGCGCGATCGCACCGGGCGGGGCCAGCACATCGACTTCGCCCAGATGGAGGGGGCGTTGCACTTCCTCGCAACCGAGTTCGCCGACGAGGAGATCAACGGCCGCACCGCGGGCCGGGCCGGCAACGCCGACCGCCACATGTGCCCCCACAGCGTGTACCCCGCCGCAGGCGACGACCGCTGGGTGGCGATCGCCTGCGAGACCGAGGCCCAGTGGGGCGCCTTGACGGCGCTGCTCGCTGAGGCTGCGACCGGCAACGCCGATCTGGCACAGGCGCTGGACACGCTGAGCGCCAGCGCCGATGGGGACCTTGCAGGCCTCGATGCGCAGAGCCGTCGAGCGCACGCCGAAACCATCGACGCTGCAATCACCGCGTGGACAGAGCCTCAGGCGGCAGCCGACATCGAGACGGCGCTCCAAGCGGCAGACGTGCCCGCCCACCGTGTGAGCGATGCAGCAGATCTCATGGCCGACCCACAGATCGTGGCCCGCGATCACTTTCTGTCGGTACCGCACGCCAAGCACGGCCACACCTGGGTCGAGAACAGCAACTTCGAGCTGTCACGCACGCCCGGCCGGCCGCTGTGGGGCGGCCCGATGTTCGGCGAGCACAACATGGAAGTGCTCGAAGGCATCCTCGGCTACGACGGCGACAAGATCGCCGAACTCGTCATAGCCGGCGCCCTCGCCTAGAACGCTCCGTCAGCTTTCCACCGAACCCGACCATGCCGAATTGAGGTCAGCATGAGCACAGACAGCGGCGCTTCAGGCGTCGACAGGCAGAACATTTCGAGCGGCGGGCCGCTGGAGCCCGTGGCCGGCTACTCGCGGGCTGTGCGGCTCGGCGACTGGGTCGCGGTATCGGGGAGCACGTCGCTGGGCCCCGACGGCGTGGCGCACCCGGGCGACTGCTACGGGCAGGCCATCTACACGCTGGGCGTTATTGAGCAGGCGCTGGCTGAGGCGGGAGCGCAGATGAGCGATGTCGTGCGGACCCGCTCGTTCGTCACCGACATCGGGATGCTCGACGACTTCATCCGCGCCCATGGTGAGGTGTTCGGCGACATCCGGCCGGCGTCGACGCTCGTCGAGGTGTCGGGGCTGATCCATCCCGACCTCGTCATCGAGATCGAAGTCGACGCGATCATTCCCTGAGCGCGTGCGAGCACTGGTGCAGCGGGCCGCCGAGGCCCGGGTGCGAGTCGGCGGCGAGGTGATCGGCGAGATCGGTCCCGGGCTGTGCTGCCTGGTGGGTGCGACGCACGACGACAGCACTGAGTCGGCACACAAGCTTGCCGGCAAGATCTGGAACCTGCGCATCTTCGCCGACGACAACGGCCAGATGAACCGGTCAGTAGCAGATACCAGCGGCGAGGTGCTGGTGGTGAGCCAATTCACGCTCTACGGCGACACCCGCAAGGGTCGCCGCCCGTCGTTCGTCGCCGCGGCAGCGCCCGATCAGGCCACCGGGCTGATCGACGAATTGGTTGCCGAACTGCGTCGCCTGGGCGCCACCGTGGCCACTGGCTCGTTCGGGGCCGAGATGGCGGTCGAGCTGACCAACGACGGCCCGGTCACGCTGATGCTCGAAGTCTGACTCCGGCGCTCCCGCTGAACAGCGGTCAGGCCGGCGTGAAGCGGAGCAGTGCGGGGCCGTCGGGTGTGGGGTCGAAGACCGCCTGCACGGCTTGGCCGATATGGACCGTCTCGGGGTCGCAGCCGACGATGTTGGTGAGCACTCGGGGACCCTCTTCCAACTCGACGTAGGCGAGCACGAACGGGGCCGCCTTGCGCCACGAACCCGGGATGCGGCGGGTGACCGTGCAGCTGTAGACGGTGCCTCGCCCCGAGGCCTCGAACCAGGTCACCGAGTTGCTGCCGGGCCCATCGCAGCGTTCCCGCGGGTACCACACGACGTCACCGCTGTTGTCGCAGCGGGGCAGCACCAGTCGGCCTTCGGCGGTGGCATCCCAGAACCGTTGCGTCTCGAGATTCACCGTCGGCGGCGGTACCGGCAGGCCGAACTGCCCGAGTTCGCTCACGTCGACCTGCCCATCACAAGCGTCGCGCTTCCCATGCGGGTGGCGAGGCTGCCTCCGGTGCCGTGCGCTAGGGCCAGCTCGCAGTCGGGCACCTGCACGGCCGCTTGGGCTTCGCCGCGCAGCTGGCGCACGGCTTCGACCACCTTGGTCATGCCGCCGCGGTTGGCCGGATGGTTGTTGCACAGGCCGCCGCCGTCGGTGTTGAACGGCAGCGCACCGCCGGGCGACTGCAGAGCGCCGTCGGACACGAAGCGTCCGCCATGACCCTTTTCGCAGAAGTCGAGGTCCTCCAGCGTCATCAGCACCGTGATGGTGAAGCTGTCGTAGATCGACACGTAGTCGATGTCGGCGGGTGTCACGCCGGCTTCGGCAAACGCCAGCGGCCCCGAGCGCGTCGCGCCCGTGTGGGTCAGATCGATGCGCCCGCCCGATGTGTGCTTGATGGCGGTTCCTGTGCCGAGCACGGGCACGCAGTGGCGGTTCAGCGATGCCGCCACCGCTTCGCTGACCAGTACGAGGGCACCGCCGCCGTCGGTGATCACACAGCAGTCCAGGCGATGCAGCGGGTCGGAGATCATGGGCGAGGACACCACTTCATCCACGGTGACCACGTCTTGGAGGAAAGCGTGCGGATTGTGCTGGGCGTGCGTGGAGGCCGCCACCTTCACTTCGGCCAGCTGCTCAGAGGTAGTGCCGAACTCGTGCATGTGCCGAGCAGCGGCCAGCGCGTACCCGCCGGGCACCGACATGCCGAACTGGTTCTCGAACGATGCCTCCGGCGCCGAGCTGAACCGAGCGCTGCCGCCCGGCCCGGCGCCGCCGGTGCGCGGCTTGCCGGCCAGCGTGATCAGCGCCACATTCACGTGGCCTGCAGCAATGGCCGCAGCGGCATGCTGAACATGGACCAAGTACGCCGAGCCGCCGGTCTCGGTGTCGTCGATGTAGGTGAGGTCGAGGCCGAGGTACTCCGCCATCGACAGGGCGCCGAAGCCGGGTGCGTCGCCGGCCGAGTAGTAGGCGTCGACGTCGGCCAGGGTCAGCCCGGCGTCGGCCAGCGCGCCCGCAGCTACCTCGGCGTGGATCTGCGGCAGCGTGCGGTCGGGCAGTTCACGGCCGGGATGCTCGTACACCCCGGCGATGAGCGCCTTGCCTCGAATCGTCACCGGCGGCACGCTAGCCGCCGCCCCCGACACGGTGCCCGATCTGCGCCGGTGCCCGGTCGTCGGTCGGCGTCGAGAGCGAGCGTTAGCTTCGCGGCGATGCTGAAGCCATACCGAGTGCTGGACCTCACCGACCACCGGGGCGCGATGTGCACCTCGATCCTCGGCTCATTGGGCGCCGAGGTGATCCTCATCGAAGGCCCCGATGGCCGCGGGCGAGACCATCGGGAAACAGGCCCCGACGGCACATCGCTGAGCTGGTGGAACCTGCGGCGCGGTGCGCAGAGCTGCGTCATTGACGATCGCAACGAGCTGATGGAGCTGGTCGCCAGCGCCGACGCACTGATCGAATCGCCCGACCCCGGACTTGGCCTCAGCTACGACGAGCTGCGTGCGGTCAACCCGGGACTCGTGCACACCACCGTCACCCCATTCGGCAGCACGGGACCGAAGGCCGGCTGGGCAGCATCAGATCTCACCATTGCCGCCTCGGCATGCAGCGCTGCAATCACCGGCGACGCCGACCGGGCGCCGCTGCGCATCACGGCACCGCAGAGCTGGCTGCACGCGGGATCGCATGCCGCCGTCGGCACGGCGCTCGCGCTGCGCCAACGCGACCGCAGCGGGTACGGCCAGCACGTCGACATCTCGGCACAGCAGGCGATGATGCAGACGGCATTCCCCGGCATCATCCACGCCCCTAACGAATACCCGTCGGCCCGCCGAACCTCAGGCGGAATCCTCTTCCTCAACTTCCACCTGCAGTTCGTCTATCCGGCGTCCGACGGCTACGTCTCGATCACGCTGCTGTTCGGCGACACCATCGGCCGATTCACCAAGCGGCTGATGGACTGGGTGCATGAGAACGGCTGCTGTGACGACGAGCTCGCGGCACTCGACTGGGTCGATTTCGGGATGCGCCTGTTCACCGATCCTGAGGTTGCGCCGGGCCAGCTCAAGCAGACCAAGGCCGCGATCACCCGCTTGACGAGCACGCGCACCCGCGCCGATTTGTTCGCGGAAGCGCAGCGCCGCGAGCTGCTGCTGGCACCCGTGTACACGCCAGCCGAGCTGACCGAGGTGGAGCACTTCAACGAGCGCGGTTATTGGGACACTGTCGCCGATCCTGCGTGGGGCAGCGTGATCACCCCAGGCGCATGGTGCAAGCCCAGCCGCACGCCACTCCGCTCCCTCGGCACCCCGCCGGATCTCGGCGCCCACACCGCGGCCATCAAGGCGAAGCCGCGCTCGGCGCTGCTGGACGCCGCGGAGAAACTGCGCGACGGCGGCGGCGATCCGTCGAGCCCGCGGCCCCTCGAGGGGATCAAGGTGCTCGACACCACGTGGGTGTACGCCGGGCCGTTCACGACGCGGGTGCTCGCCGACTTCGGCGCCACGGTCATCAAGGTGGAAGGGCCAGCGCGATTCGACGCTGCACGCGGCAGCGGCGGCGGCCTGCGGGGCGACATGGGACCTGACGCCTCGATCCAGTACGGCACGCTCAACGCGGGCAAGCTCGGCGTGACCATCGATCTCAACACCTCCGAGGGCCGCGACGTGCTGTGCGACCTGGCGGAATGGGCCGACATCTACGTCGAGTCATACACACCTGGCACGCTCGACGACTGGGGCATCGGCTACGAGACGCTGGCGGCCCGCAACCCGGGCCTGATTCTGCTGAGCACCAGCCTGATGGGCCAGAGCGGACCGCTCGCCACATTCGCCGGCTTCGGCAATCTGGCCGGTGCCATCACCGGCTACTACGAGATGACCGGCTGGCCGGACCGGGCGCCGGCGGGACCGTTCCTCGCCTACACCGACTACGTCACCCCGCAGTACATGGTGCCGCTGCTGCTGGCCGCGCTCGACGCCCGCGACGCCGATCCGCAGGGCCGGGGCCAGCATCTCGACTTCGCTCAGGCCGAGGCGGCGGTGCACTTCCTTGCGACCGAGGTGCTCGAGCACACGGTCAATGGCGTTGCTGCCACCCGATCGGGCAATGCCGATGCGTTCAGCAGCCCCCATGCGATGTACCCGTGCGACCCGGGTGATGCCAGCCCCGACAACCCGCTCGAGCCGCCAGAAGCGTGGATCGCCGTGGTGTGCGAGACCGAACACCAGTGGGAGTCGCTGTGCGACGTGCTTGGCCGCGACGGCCAGCCGGTGCCGGCGGAACTCGCCAACCTCGACGCAGCGGGACGCGTCGCGCGCAACGCAGACATTGACACCGCCATCGCGGCATGGGCCGCCGGGCGCGCGCCGGCCGAAGCCGAAGCTGCGCTGCAAGCCGCGGGCGTGCCCGCACACGTCAGCCAGAACAGTCTCGGCTGCTTCGCCGATCCGCAGCTCATTCACCGCGGCCACTGGATGGACGTGGAGCACCCGGTGTACGACCGCATGATCGTGGAAGCGCCCCGCCTGCAGCTCAGCGCGTCACCTCACGAGGTCACCAGGTCAGGACCGAGCCTGGGCGAGCACAACGACCTGGTCCTGCGGGACATCCTCGGCTACGACGACGACCGTGTTGTCGAGCTCGCCGTGGCCGGCGCCATCGGCTGAACGCCCCTAGTCCTCGCTGAAGCCGGTGCCTTCCTCGAAGCCGAGAACTCGGGTGTTCTCGTTGACGTCGCGGACGAGATCGCCAGCGAAGCCTCCCGGCTTGCGGACTTCGACTTCGACTCGTACGACGACTTCTGCATCGGGATGACCGATGAGATGGGTGAGCACATCATCGCTGACCTGAGTGAATGCGCGGGTGGGGCGATCGGGGTTCAAGACAATCGACCCTCGAAAGACGCTGAGGGCTGAACGCGACGGATCCGTCTGAGAACCGGAACCCTCGCTTTCGTCGTCTGCACCACCCCCGAAGTAGTCGTCCGCGCCTGAGGCGCCACCGCGGCCATCGCCCGAGTCGCCACCATCTCCGCTTGTTCCTTCAGTGTCGTCAGGCGCAGCAGCTTCACGGTCTCGCTCGTGCTGCTGCATCGCCAAGTTGGGATGAACGATCAGATGGGATGGCGTGACTGCCGCTGTTCGTTCCCCCGGCGGACTCAGCCCCAAGTAGCGACCGGTTGTCTCGTCGTAGGAAACAGCAACGGCGAATCCCTCGGTCGTCCAAGCGATGCCCTCGGGTCCGCGTTCGACCGTGGACATCAGCACATCCTGGTCACGCAAGCGCGGCAGGTACACGTACCGTGCCATGTCTTCCCAGAGCGCCGCTAGCGGCACATGGCCCTCCGCCCAGCGTGATGCCAGTACCCCGTCGAGTTGCTGCCGTAGGAGGACCGCTGGGAACTGCGCGCCCAAGCTGCCATCGTTTACGAGCCGTCGGGCAGCGTTCTCGGCTATGCGCGCCACCGGCTGCATCGCGCTGAGCTGATGGTCGCCAGCGCGCCTGCGGCCGTTCCGCTCGCCGGCTGCGCTGTCCGCGTCCAGCTTGACAACCTCCAGCGTGACCGAACCGCGAGGATCCTCTTGCTGGGGAACCAAGAGGAAGCGGTAAGCCTCCGCAATTCGCAATCCAGTGGCCTGGTCAGCCCGCTCGCGCTGCGTCCGCGCGAGGTTCATCTGCTGGGCGTCGAGATTCAGGTCGTCTTGACGTGTGCAGATGCCGTCCCAGGCCAAGTACTCCGCGGCGGCCTGTTCCAGGGCCTCTGCGGCGCGCTGCTCAGCTGCGGCGAACACCAGCATGTTCCTGTATTGCCGCGGTCCAGCACCTCGCTGTTCGAGTATCTCTCGCGCCGTGGACACGGCGGGCGAATCGTCGGAGTTCAGCGTCAGTGTGGTCCCGGGTTCCAGAACCACCAGGCGCGCACGCGGCTCGTCAGCCACGTCGGCGCCGCTCGCCGGAGCGACATGGACACTTGCGAATGTGTCGGCTTGCATGCCAACCCTGCCGCTCCGCTCGCGGAGCCTCCTGACGATCTCAGCGTGCAACTGGAAACGGTCACCTGAAAGCAGGTTCTCGATCTCGTCACGTGCGGTTCTTGTCACGTTCTGCTGCCGGTCGAACCAGTACCGGTCGCGGTCGACGTACAGGTATGGCGCCTCAGCCGCGAGCCGGCTCAGCGCATCAGACACCGGACCCGACGGGTCGCCGACGAAAGTGGCCCCGAGACGTACGCGACGCAGATCCAAGCCTTGGTTCGGCCCTCCGACTCGAGGAGTCGCGCCGACGAAGATGGTCCGAGCAACCCGACGCGCCGCATGCAACGCCCCCAGGTGAGGCGTTGCTCGGTCGATGCGCCCGGCATGCGAGGACTGCCCGTCCACGTCAGAGTCGATGACCGGATGCCAATAGTCAGGCAGCCGCCCGGCCAGCTCATTGACTACGCGGTCGTCGCCCAAGGGGATCGAGCACGGCAGGATCAGGGGCGACTTGTCATCGCTCGCCCAGAGCGAGTCGATGGTTGCGGCCATCAGCCGAAGCACACCGCGAGTGCGCTGGAAGCGATCGATCGACGACCAGTCCTGATAGAGCCGGTCGAACACTTCCGGGTGGATCGGATATGCCGCCTTGATGCGCTCGACGAACGCGATCTCGGAGCACTCGGAAGGGAAGTCGGCGCGCCGAGACCGGTAGAGCCGGCCGAAGGCCTCTGCGGTTTCGTCCCGGTGCGCTCGTGCCTCATCGCTGAGCGGCTGGAAGAGCCGCCGCCGCACGATCTCGTAGCTCTCGTCGCCGCTCGCGGGCTGCCAAGTCTCCGCGAGGCGGTTCGTGACATTGGTCAACCGCCGCAGCGCCTCGCGCCCGGCCGTGCCGCCCACCTCCAAGCTCGACACCGCGAAACTGTCCTCGTCGGTGTCGGCTTCCTCCGAAGCGGGTATGGACACCACGAACAGCGCCCCGTCGGTCGCCCTCGTTGCCTCTGAGAGCGTCTGGGCGAAGCTGAACTGAGAATCGAAGCTGCCGCCGGGCAGGTCGGTGCGCTCGTAGAGCTCCCGTGCGTAGGCGACCCATTCGTCAATGAGGATCAGGCACGGCGAACACACGGTGAGCACGTCCCGGATCGCCTCGCCGGGGTTGGTGCGGTTGCGGTCGCTGTCGGCGACCAGTTCGTACGCCGCAGCTCCACCGAGCTGCCACGCGATCTCGCCCCAGATCGTTTGCACTTCAGTGCCGTCGGACTTGGTGTGAATCTCACCGGCGCCGAAACGGTTGCCGACGACGACGGCGCAGTTCACTTCGGGCAGGTTGTCGACGCCGGCATCGAGAACCAGATTGGCGATCTCCGCCGGCATCTGAGACAGGTCGAGACCCGACATCAGGTGGTACAGCGCGATGAGACTGTGCGTCTTTCCGCCACCGAAGTTGGTCTGACAGCTGATGACCGGCTGTCCGCCTTGCCCCGACACACGCCTGACGGCGAGCGTGAGCAGGTCGCGCAACCCCGCCGTCAAGTAGGTGCGCTCGAAGAACCGACGCGGGTTGGCATATTCTTCACTGCCCTCGCCCCGGCGCACCATCTCCAGGTCGGCTGCGAACTCCGCAACGCTGAAACGACCCGAGTGAATGTCCTCATGGGGGTGGATCACCTCTCGCCATGGCCTCAATCCAGTCGGCGGCGAGTCCACCACGTTGAACACGGCGCCGGGGTGCTCGCTCTCGTCGTTGCGCTGCGTGCGTTCGTACTGCGTTCGGTTCAGGTCGTCGAGCAACTCCTGCACGGCAGCAGCTTCCGAAGGTGCGACCGCTTCGATCAGCGTCACGATCCCGCTCAGCGTGTACTGCGCGTCGTGCAGCTGGAAGCGCTTGTTGTGAGCCCACTCGTTGCGCTTGTCACGAAGGGTGAAGACGATGTTGCGAGCGCCGCGTGGCAGCTGCCGTTCGAACCTGCCCTGCCAGCAGTCGGCAATCGCCCGCAACAAGAAGGCCGGGTCGTCCTCGGAGTATTCCCGCAGTGCTGGACGCGCCGTCGCAGCAAACGTCGCTGCCCAATCCGAACCGCCACCGGCCCCGCTCGACATGTGCCGATCGACGAACGGGCGCAACACCCGAGCCAAGACCTCAAACGCCTCCCCCACCCGCGCCCGGTTGCTCATCTCAGCCATTCGCGGCCTCCACTCAGTTGATGCGAGATTTGCTGCGACCGCAATTGTGCTCTCAAGCGACATCGCCGCGCGACTGTCACCGGTAGCCTGTGCATATCTGATCCCCGCCCGCTGGGCCGACCGCACGGACGGCCCCCGGGCGGGTGTTTCCATTATGCGCAGTAGCCTCGGGGACAGCAGCAAGGAGCAGCGATCGATGACCACGGTCTTCGCCAGCACGCAACCGCAGCCTTCCGATGCCAGCGTGAGCCGACCCGACTACGCGGAGCGTGAGGTGAGCGTGACTTTTGTCGATGTGACGCCCGACGACTACGACCCCGAAGTCGCTGCTGCCTTCGGAGACCTCGCTGCCCATTACGAGGAAATTGCGGCGGCTCTGTTCGACGACGACCCCGACCTGACCAGCCACATCGCGCCCAAGAGCCCCGGCGAGCCCTGAGCCCGGCGGCACAGAGCGCATGCTGCTCGTCGATGACCATCTCGCGCTGATCGCACTGCACAGCAAGTCCGCAGATCTCTGGACCGGCCGGGTTCCTACCGTTCCATGGCTGTGCCATGTTCGCTTGATCCGTGCAATCCGGCACAGCAATGTCCCGGGCCGTCTCACCCGGCTCGCCGCAGGCATCCCAGTGGAAGCGGCACTGAACCCACACCCCCGATTGCTCACGGTCAGCGACCCCCGGTCGTTCACCGATGCGACCGCACGCTGCCACGGCCGCCGCGGTGTCAGTCTCTACGCAGCCGAGCTGCTAGGGACTGCTATCGAAACCGAAGGCGAACTGCACATCGCGCACCACAACTTCAACGAGCATTGGCCGTCTCACCTCGACGGAACGGGCGTGAGGGTGTTCGTCTACGAACAGGCCGAGCTCGACGCCGCGACACGCTGAAGAGACCGCCCGGACGCGGCGAGCAGACCCGGTAGGTGCGGGTCAGATGAGGGTGAGGTCGGTGGGGGCTGCGGCCTGGCGGATGATCTCGGGCCAAGAGGTGACGAGGGCGTTGTAGGCCACGGCTTCGGGCTGCCAGCCTTGGCGCTCGCAGATGTGGAACAGGCGGTAGGCGAGATCGCGCGGGGCATCGTCGATCACGCCGACTTGGGCCAGGAGCGCGGATGCTGACTGCTCGCCGTCGCTCATCAGCCTGCGACGCAGGTGGAGGGTGGTCTCCCAGACGGTCAGGCGCCGGTCGGTGGACGGGTCCCAGTCCTCGTCGAGTTCGTCGACGGTCAGCAGGCGGCACTCGTTGCCCTGCTGCCACAGGATGCCCGCCTCAACGAGGCCTGCGATGGAGGTGTTCTTGGCTTTGCACAGCGTGTCGGCGTCCCCAGCGGGACCGCTGCCGTGACCGCGCTGGGCATACCACGCCAGTGCCCAGCGGGTGTCGGCGTCGAGGTCAGCATCTTGCTCTTCGAGCACGGCGTCGAGGGCACGGTTGATCTCGGCCAGCGCATCGCGGACCCTCATCGTGCTGCCATCGAGCTCCACCACTCGTGAGTAGCGGGAGAACACGGCCATGCCCGGGCCGATGGACGACTGCGCCAGGTCGACTGGTGCGATGTTCTCGGCTTGCAGTTCAGCAAGCGCTTCCGGCAACTCATTCCGAAGCGCAGTGAGGAAGTCGCGGCGGCTGACAACCGGAGCTTCGTCGGGCCGACGGCGGCAGACCAAGATGATCGACGACGCCAGCGCCGCTCGGCCAACCTCACGCAAGCCTCCGGGCTGCTCAGTGCGCACCGGCCAGGTCCGCACGATCGATGCCCCGCTGTCGAGCAGCCCTTCCAGCATCGTCTCCCAACCTGTGGATGCGGTGCCCGAAGCGTCAGTCTCGGACTGCTTGAACGCATAGAAGACGGTGTAGGGAAAGCGGTCGTCGTGAACATCACCGATCGCAGTGAAAGCTTGCTGCAAGCCGCGCTCGAAGAACTCGGCGGCTGCGACCCAGCCATCGTGGCGGGCGGGCTCCGCTATCAGCTCCTGCGCCTTGGGCACCTGCAGCGTGCGGAACAGGTCGGGATGGACATCAGCCAAGCTCTTCCGCAGCCAGATATAGAAGAAATCGGATAGATCGGCGTATGGGATGTTGTCGTAGTACGGCGGATCAGTACAGACCACCACGCCGGGGCCGTGATCGCTGGTGTCGCGGGCATCGCGCTGGATGGCGGTGCCTTTCACCGCGGCGGGTGCGCGACTCAGGACTTCGACCAAGTAATCGAGCTGACCTAAGAAATTACCGGTCGACGAACAGAACGGATTGCCCTCGGCGTACACCCAGATCATCGGTAGCGCCGGCCGGGCGAATACCTGCTCGATGGTGTCGCGTCCTGGGTTCCAAAAGCACTGGGTGGAGCTGCGATTAGCGAGGCGACCGATCGCGAGGGCGAGGTAGTGGCCGATGGCATCGGCATAGGCGACGGAACCGGTGCCGCCTTCGTGAAGTCGCACGGCATCGCTTTCGATACCCGCTGCCTCGGCATCAGCGATGACTTGATCGCGAACCTGCGGTAGGAACCCGGTGAAGGCGCACATCGTGGTCAGCTGGCGGGGCGTGAACAGTTCGGACCATGCCCGGATGCCGTATTGCGGCACGCGAAAGCCCAGCGCTTTGGCAGGAAGATCGCCGACAGGCGCGCCGTCGGGGATCGGGAGCCGCGAGGCTTCGAGATGTTCCTCAGTCGCCTCGACGTAGGCGCGGCCTCGCTTGCCTTCGGCCACGATGCACAGCAGTTGCGATCCGAGGCCGCCCGCCAGGGCCAGTGTGCGGACGTCCTTCAGCGGCACCGCGGAGCCACATACCAAGCAGGTGGCGCCCCGCCGGGTGACAGTGCCGCCTGACGGGCACCCTGCACCGTGGCGGACGCGGAAGCGCACTTGTGATGTTGTCGAGTCAACCTCGGGTTCCAGCCACGCCTCGCGGTTGCGACGCCGCGATAGGGCGTAGGAGTTCAGCAGCGGCATCCGTGCATCGCACGCCGGGTTGCTGCACGGGACCGTGCGGGCCCACATCCATGCGATCACGGTGGCGGCTTCGTCGCCGGGGATCTCCACCGTCGGGTAGTGCTCGCCCACACGGTCGCGAGCGAGGTCTCGCAGCACGCCCCCGTAGTGCCGTACGTCCTCGGCCAAACCAGTCGCGCCCGGCCAGTCGTCTTCGAGATTCAGCGCTTGACGGAACTGGGCTCTGGACCATTCCGATGGATCAGTCGTCTCAAGCACACCGCTGTCGGCTTCCAACGACGCAAGCTGATCGCTGATCGGTGTCCGGCCGGCGAATTTGGGCGGAATCTCGATCAGCGCCTTGTTGATCAGCACGGCCACCGGGTTGAGGTCGCTGGCGTGTGCCTCCAATCCGAGCCGTTGGGCCTCCAGCGGGATGCTGCCACCGCCCGCGAACGGGTCGAGCACCGCAGGCAGTTCTCCGTCGCACGACCTGGCGATCTCGGCTCGGGCGGCTTCGAGCACGGCCTCGTCAGACGTGTTCTTCCATTGGACCATTGCTTCGATGATCTTGAACAGGCGGTTCCGCTCTTCGTCTTGGTCCTCGTCGGTCGGGAAGCGGTCCGGGTGTGCGGACGGATCATCGACGAGCTGCGCGAACAGCACAGCCCGACAGGCGGCCAGCGGTCGGCGCGCCCACCACAGGTGCAGCGTGGACGGATGGCCGTGGCGTATCGACTTCTCCTTCGCCGACGCCGCATTGATGGCATCGAGCGGCAGCGCAACCTCGATCAGCTTCTTCTTCATCTACACGGCCCCATCTCGCTGAATCATCGGACAGTCCTCGGAGCGTCCGCTTTCGCAGTGACGCCGGCCTCCGGTGCATCACCGGACGCAGAGTTGGCACCGGTGCCGGCGTCGTGCGCCGCGGCATCCTCGGGTGTGTTGCCGAACTCGGCTGGCGTCACGCCGCGTGACCACAGCGAGGCCCAGTTGAAGTTGACGCTGGTGACTTCGAACAGGCGGTTTTCCGAGCCCACATCGAGCGGTCCTGGCACGTAACGCACTCGGTCACGGTCTCCGTCGCCGTCGGGCACCACTTCGACCAAGGCAAGAATCCAACGGTCGGGTTCGTTGAGGCTGGTGAGGATCTCGTTGCGGCTGACGGTGACCGTGGTTGCGCCAGCCAGCCGACCCTTGACCTCCAGGTAGCGGAAACTGGTGACCGTGCCCTCGGTGCGGCTCGACCGGATGTCGAAGCCTGGATGGTTTGGACGCTCTTCGTTGAGGTCGACCGCGTCCCACCCCGCATCTGTCTCGGCGGCCAGGACCGCAGCTATGGCTCGACGCTCAGTCTCCCGTTTCGACAGATGGTCGCCGACCGCAGCCTCAGGCTGGGCAACGTCGAGAACTTCACTGTCTGCCGACAGCAGATCTGCCAGCAGGCCGGCGGGCACCACGAAGGCACCGCCCGCCACCCGCGGCGGCAAGGCGCTGACGGCTCGTTCCTGCTCCAGCGTTGCAAGCCGCTCTTTGAGACGCGCTTCGTACTCGTCGGCACGCCGGCGGGCGGTGTCGACGTTCATCTTGGGTACTCGGCCGGCATCCACATCGAGCTGCAACTGCGCCGCCCGGTTGTCCCAGTGGTTGATCTCTTTCGTCAGCCGCTGATGCACCGCCTCGCGGGTGTGCTCCACCCGAGCCAGCGTGCGTGCCCGGATAGAGGCCAAGTGGTCAGGTGCCGACACGTTGACGGCGTGATCCATGCCGAGCGTCTCTGCGCTTCGGCCCTCGGACCGCTGCCACTCCACCAGATGCGCCACCGCTGCGACTTCGGCCTCGGTCGCCGGTCGGTAGTCCAAGTAGCGGGCGTGCGAACTGGCCGACGGCTCGCCGGTCTCGGGAAGCTCCACGAACTCGAAGCGGCGGCTCACCACCGTGTGCGGCACCCTCGCCGAAGGGCGGGCATCGGCCACCTCGTGCTCGAGCATCACCATCACTCTCGGAACCGTTCCCGCGTCGGCATCATCCACCAGCACCGCTCCTCGACGGATCTGGTCGCTGTGATGTTCGAGCGTCAGGTCCACCACGGCGTCGAGCAGCGGATGGCCAGGTGCGAGCAGGTCGGCGTCGGGCACGCCGGTGGCCTCGGTCAGGTCCTTGTCGAAGGTGACGCGCGTGTAGCGCTCCAGAACGGCGGTAGCGCCCCGAGACGCGACTGATCGACTGTGCTGGCGAACCGATAGTGGCACCCGGCGAATCTGGAACCGGCCCGGTTCCTTCTCCTGCATGGTGCCGCCCAAGTCGACCAGCGCCGCTTCGAAGAACGCTCGCACGTAGTGGGGCTGGATGCGCCGCAGTGCTGCTTCGTCCATGTCTCGCCGGATGCGGTCCAGATCGGAGTAGCCGATCACCTCCGATGCCAGCACCGGGTCGGTGATGGCCGCCTCCACACGGGCAGGCACGTCGGCGTCGATGACCTCGTCGAGTCGGCGTCGTACGTCGGGACGGTCGCCGTAGCGGATGGCCTCGAGCAGCAGGCCGCGCAGCTCGCGGCCGGACAGCACTTCGCCGAGCACGTCGTACACCTGCCCGTCGAAGGTCTCACGCATCTGCTCGATCTTTTCCAGCAAGCGCACGTACACCTGCGCTTCGCGGGTGTCTTCGGCCACGAGGTTCCACATGTGGCATACCTCGGTCTGGCCGATCCGGTGGACCCGCCCGAAGCGCTGCTCGATGCGGTTCGGGTTCCACGGCAGGTCGTAGTTGACGACCAGGTGCGCCTGCTGGAGGTTGATGCCCTCGCCTGCGGCATCGGTGGCCACCAGCACCAGCACGTCGAGGTCTTGGGTGAACCGGTGCTGGATGCGGCGACGTTCGTCGCGGCCCGTGCCGCCGGAGATGTGGACAACTGCCTCGTCGGAGCCCAGGAACGTCCGCAGCCGGTCAACGAGATAGTTGAGGGTGTCACGGTGCTCGGTGAACACGATCAGCTTGCGCCGGTCGCCTGCGGGCGAGCGCATCTGCGGGGAGTCGCTGAGCGTGCGCGACAGCTGTGCCCACTTCGTGTCGGTGCCCTCGGAACGCAGCCGCAGCGCCAGTTCCTCTAGCTGTCGCAGCGTGCTGACTTCGGCCTCAAGCTCGGCGATAGTCGCGGCGGCGGTAGCGGCGTCCACGACCTCGGCATCTACTTCCGCCTGTTCGGACTCGTCGAGTTCGTCGTAGGCATCGGGGTCCAGCGTCGATGCGTCGCCGTCGTCGGTGAGCAGTCGTGACAGGCGTTCTTCGCGGCCTGACATTCCCAGCCGGGCGGATCGAACCGCTTGCCGTTCTTCGGCTATCCGGGCCTCGAGCCGTCGGCGACGGCGACGCAGCGATTGGTAGATCGCTTCTGGCGACGATGCCAGCCGCCGCTGCAGCACGGTCAGCGCGAACCCCACTGTGTTGCCCCGTCGGCCGTCACCGCCTTCGCGCAGTCGATCCGCCGCATTCATCTGCTCGCGCACGTACGAAGTCACTTCGTCGTACAGCGCCATCTCTGCGTCGGACAGGCGGTACCGAACCGTCGTGGAGCGGCGTTCGGGAAACAACGGCCGTCCCTCGAAGGTCAGCAGCCGCTCCTTGGTCATGCGACGCATGAATGCCGATGGGTCCGTCGCGTGGACGCCGTCGCGGAACCGGCCAGCGAACTGGTCGCTGTCGAGGAGCGCGCAGAACAGCTGGAAGTCCTCCTCCTTGCCGTTGTGCGGGGTTGCGGTCATCAACAACAAGTGCTGCGCCGCCTCGCCGAGCAGTTCGCCAAGCTGGTACCGCAGCGTCTTGCGAATCTCGTCACCCCAGAAGTGCGCCGCCATGCGATGCGCCTCGTCGACCACCACCAAGTCCCACTCGCCACGACGCAGGTAGGGCCCAAGCTCTTCTTGCCGCCGGGCGATCTGGTCGACGCGGGCGATCAGCAGCCGCTTGCGCTCGAACGGGTTGATGCTGGCAACTCCGTCGAGGTCGTCTTTGGTCACGATGTCGAAGTGCAGGTCGAACTTGTCCCGCAGTTCTTCCTGCCACTGGGCTGTGAGGTTGCCGGGCACTACCACCAACGCCCGCTCCAGCGCCCCACGCAGCATCAGCTCCTTCATGTAGAGCCCAGCCATGACGGTCTTGCCCGCGCCCGGATCGTCGGCGAGCAGGAAGCGCAGCGGCTGGCGCGGCAGCATGTGCCCGTATACCGCCTCGATCTGGTGCGGCAACGGCCGCACCCGGCTCGCATCCAGCGCCAAGTACGGATCGAACAGGTGCGCCAACCGAATACGCCGAGCCTCAGCCGCCAACCGAAACAGCCACCCGTCCCCGTCAAACGTGAACGACCCGCTGGTCTCCGGCGCCACCAGCCGCAGCGCGGCTTCGTCGTCCCGAAACAGCACCCGCTCCCCCAGCGTGCCGTCCGCCCGCCGATACGTCAGCGTGACCGCCTGCGTGCCATGCCACTGCACCGCCACCACCGTGACCACCCCACCAGGTTCCACCCCGAGCAGATCCACACCGGCGGCAATGTCCCCGAACCTCAGCACCGATGAACTGCCTGATCGATCTGCAAGCCACAACGATCCACTGCGCAACCGGCGCACCCGAGTCTTGCCGCGCAACCTATGGCGTGCATCGCAAGTCCGGCTGGGTCTACTCGGTGTCGAGTGAAGTCAATAGGCGCTCCAGCTCATGTGCCCGTGTAGTGGCATCGAGATAATCGTTGTACTGCTTAAGTGCGTTGCGAACGAGCTGTCGATACAACCTGTAACGGCCGTTAATCTCTCGTAGTCGATTTGCGATCAATTCATCGTCGTCGCGCATTGAGTGTCTGCTCTTGACTGTCGGCGCTCCGCCAAGCACGAAAACGACATCAATACGCTCGTCGCTGCGGTTCTGTTGCTCCAACACTGAACTCAGTGCATCGAAATATTTTGACCCTTGTGACACGAGCTCGTCAATATCACAAGAGCGGTCATACCGCTTAAGCTCCACGATTACATGCGTACCAGCCGCCTCCCGATATCTGATATCGATACGACCGTCGATTTGGTTTCCTTTGACATCCCTAGGAAACAGGCCTGGAGCTATCCTGTGCAGGCTCTTTTCCATATGCGCATCTTCAGTGGCCCGTTCCCACGATGGATCCAAGAGCCACAGATGCCTGAAAACATGTTCCTGCACTACTCGTTCAATCTCGTTGTCATCACTTAGCTGATCTAGCTTCTGTATTGCACCCACGCGCCCTCGGAGGATATCGGCCCAAAGGCTCGCCTCATATTCTCCTTGAGCTCCAAAGAGCTGCAGCAAGTGCTCGGCATCGAGCGTGCTCAGTTGATCAAGTTCGTCAGACTTCTCACGCAAACCTATCCGGGCAAACGCCAGAACACCCGAACGATACAGCGACGCTCTATATTCTCTTTCATTGCGTTGGTCCAGCGTCAAGGCCGCAATGGTCGAGATCATTTTCGTCGCAGGCTCGTGTTGCCAGCCTGGCAGAGAGTCATGCCATTCTCTGAGAGCGGGAAATTCTTCGAATGCGTCGCGTGCCTTTCTCCGCGGACGCTCCGCATTCCATTGCTCCGATGCAGCCTGAAAGGCATCGCGCAGAAAGGAATGCAAACCCTGAACTCGCGGATCATCCTCAATGAGCCGCTGGCGGTCGCTGGTAGCGATGTCATCTTCATCGTCATCGTCCAAGAAATCGGCTTCGATCTGGCCGGTGACGTAGTTGCCAAAGACGCGGGAGAAATCTAGCTTGTCGATTATTCCTTCATGGATAGGGCGCTTTCGGGCCAGCACCATGATGTTCTTGAGCGAACCACTCTCGCCGTCATCGGCCAGGTCTGATGGGGTACGAGCAGTGCCAATCCAGCCACGTACCTCCCAGTCGTCTCGGCCTCCGACCATGCACTCACCAATCACATATCTCTTGACTCCGGCTGGCAACGCATGGTCAGGCAGCCGTTGCTCACCGAACTCCCAAAGGAATTCGAGCCGCTTGAGTTCTTGCCGATCCTCGAATGTCAATTGTTGTCCATCAATTTCGATTCTGAAACCACCCTCTTCCGGCGGCGTCTGATCGAGTACGTCGAATCTCCGAGCGAGTCGCTTACGAAGCGCTGCCGCAGTAAGCCTGACACGCTTACTAGTGAGTCGCCGCAAAACAATCGTAGTTCCAGCTCCTGAGTATTCCTCAGGAATCTCAACTTTCTCCGGATGGTACGGAAGGCCGAGCGATATCTGCTTCCTCAGTTTGCTGACCGAGATCCGGCAACCGATGCTCTCTTCGTCCTTAGTTGTATAGACAAAGATCTCGTCCGCTATAGAGAACGCGCTCAGTTTCCCTATGCCCTTACGGCCCATGAACGGCCGATTCCATATCTTGGAGTGCGGGCCTTCTGCGGGCCGCTTTTGGTAGCCGGTCTTCAGGAATCGATCATTGAGTTCTTGCTGTGTCATTCCACAGCCGTTATCAGAAACAATGACGCTGGATTCGTCCACGTCCCAGCTGATCTGGACCAAGGTTGCGTCGGCGTCATACGCGTTCGCTACCAGTTCGGTAAGGACAGCAGCTGCGTTGCTGTACAACTTGATGCCGAGCGCCTCAAGCACCGACATGTCGATGCTCATGGTGAACGGTGGCTGTTCCGTCATCACACATTCACCTCAATCAATGAGTTAAGGAAGGTTCTGCCAATGGCCTCTCCGAGCGGTGGCGGGACAGCGTTGCCGATATGCCGACCCAGCGTCGTCAAGGGCACGACATTGCCGTCTGGAGCGAATTGGTAGTCCTTCGGGAAGCCTTGGAGGATGGCGGCCTCTCGCAGCGAGATGGTGCGGTGTTGTTGGGGATGGCCGAAACGGCCTGCGCCGAAGTTGTGGAAGTAGGTCGTAATCGTCGGGGACGGTCGATCCCATTGCATCCGGGCGTACACGTTCTTGAACGCAGCCCCACTGGACCGCTGATGGCAGGGCGCTCGCAGCTTGGTCGGCCAATCGCGCCAGGTGCCGCCTGGCTTGGACGCAACCATTCGTTTGCGGTTGAGTGCCGATAGGCCACGGCTTCGATGCACAGGATCGGTTTCATGGGTATCGCCGGCACCGATGGGCGGCAGGTTCCCAATCGCTTGCTTGACGGTCTTGGCGGGACGGTCCCGCCAGTCTCCTTCCGGGACCGCGGCAGTGCCCAGCCGGGAGGCGACAAGCACGAGGCGGCGGCGACTCTGGGCGAGGCCGTAATCGGTGCACTTACAGATGTCGCTGTCCACGGAGTAACCGAGGCGATGGAGCATCTCGACGAAGTCACCGAACACGGTCTTGTCGTGAATGCGGGGGACGTTCTCGGTGGTGACAAATTCCGGCTGCGTCTCCTCTACGAGCCGACCCAGCTCCCGCAACAGCACCCATCGGTCGTCGCTCGACGGGCTGACGCCCTTGCGATACGACGAGAAGGGCTGGCACGGCGCGCATCCGGCCAAGAGCCTGAGCGAGCCCTCGGGCCACAGGACGGACAGCTCCTCCGCCGTGACATCGCGGATGTCGCGCTCAAGAAACTGTGCGCCGGCCACGTTGGCTTCGAAGGGGAAGCGGCAGGACCCGTCCACGTCAATGCCCGCCACGACGTCGATGCCTGCCGCGGCCAGGCCGTAGGACAGGCCGCCGATGCCACAGAAGACATCGATGGCCGAGATGCCGCTCGTTCCTCGGGCCGCGGTCGTGCTGGGACTCGTCGGGGTCCGGGCTGCTGGGCAGTCCAAGATCGTCTGCTGCTCTTGCGCGGCCATCAGCAGCTCCCTCGCGACATGCCTCGCCGGTCCGTCGCGGGTGTGGACTCTACGCCGAGCGGGGCCACGGCTCGTCTGCCTCAAGCCAGCTCGGCGGCGGGACCATGATGCGTGCCATCTCGGAAGGCTCGAACTTGGTCAAACCTCCCGCGTAGGTGCGTCCATCTGCGAGGACAGCGCGGTCGCGCAATGCCTCCGTCAACCTGCACAGTGCTGCCTCAGACAGCGGCTCGATCGGGTAGATGCCATGCACGTTGTTGAGGTTGTGGACGGCAGCGAGGTTGCGCACGAACGCCGACGGACGACGGGCCATGTAGGTGGCCAAGATCGGCGCGGGCGCGCGCAGCTTGACCGACCACCACATCTTGCGGTGGCGCGCGATGTAGCCGTCGGCAACACCGGCTTGGCGCGCAGTGTCCAAGAACTGCCCCACTAGCTCGCGTTCGGTAGCGTCGAGGTCGTCGAGGTCTTCGGGCAGACTGATCAGGGCCTTCAGACCGCCACAGTCGGCCAGCACACCCGACGGTGCGCCGAAGAGCTCCCACGCTTTCGTGACGGCGGGGTAGAGCACCGACGCGGGCAGCCGCGGGTCGTCTTGCGAGGTCACCCATGTTGCATTGGCACCGGTGGCGACGCCTCGATGCACGCGGCAGAGGTCACCGAGCGCCACGAAGTCGCGAGGAACCGACGCGCGAGGCACCAGCAGCGTCGACCAACGGCGCTCGCTGCGTAGTTCCTCGAGCTTGAAGCTCTGGCCTCCGGATAAGCCCCAGAGTTCTTCAACCCGCTTGACCCGGCAGACGCGAATAGGGCGCTGTGGCGCGCCGACCTCGAAGGCGGTTACCGTCGTCGTCGTTGCGGCGTCTGCGAACGCCTGCATCCGAGCGTCGAGGATGTGCAGGGACAGACCACCTAGCGGCCCGGTCACCAAGTCTCGTGCCAGCTGCCCGTAGCCGACGTCCAGCCATTCCGACGAAGTGACGAATGCACCGAAGTCGCCAGGGCGCGCGATATGCGCAGTGGCGAGCAGAAAATGGACGTGCAAGCCAGCGAGCGCCGATGCCTTGAGGTCTAAATCGGCAGCGCGTTCTCGCAGCCACGCCTTCCATGCGGGATCGATGTCGTGATGGCGCACATAGGGCGGGTTGCCGATGAACGCGGTCGGGCCAGGCGCAGGCGACAAATCAAGTGCGCGGTAGTCACCGACGTGTATCTCTGCGCGCTTGTCGAAGCCCAGCACGGTCAGATTCGCCCGAATCGTCAGAGCGGCGAGCGGATCGATCTCGACAGCCACGAGGCGCGCATCGGGAAGGCGTCGGCCGACGGCACAGAGGAACCGGCCAGACCCCGCACCAGGGTCAACGACTCGCGCTGCCCGCTTGTGGTTAGCCAGCCATTCCGTCATGGGCTCGACAACTGCCGCGGGCGTATACGTCGCGCCTCGCAGGCGGCGCTGCGCCGCTGATCGCAGCGAGGCGAACGTCTCACCCAATGGGTCGTCCCCCGCCCGGATCGCAGCGTCCAAGCCCTTCAGCACGTTCGGCTCGGGCAATGGTGCCGCAGCCTCGACGAGCTTCTGTTCGGCGCGGCTCACACCGGCCAAGCGGCCTTCGCGAGCCAGCGCCCACGCCGCAGCACACAGGGCGCGCTCGTCGCTCATGCAGCCGAACCCCGGCTCGGCAGGGTCGAAGGACGTTGCGTTCGTCGAAGTCACTGACACCTGCCCGAATTTTCGCATACGGCACCTCCACGCCCGGTGAGGAGCCGATCCGCTCAGTTCCCGCAGTTTGCGTGAGGGGTGTGACAACGACCGTTCGCCGCGGCTCCGCGGTTGCCGATAACCGCGAGGGACAGTGCCGGGCGGTTCGCGCACGATCCTCGAGGCCGGCGTGCCGCATTCGGTGAAGGGGATGCACGAGCTGATGGGCTCAGAGTTAGAGCGGCATGTGTCCGATGAGACAGCGCTGGCGATGGCCAACGGCTGCCTGGCCCCGCTGCGCAGCGCCGACCGACGCATAGCTCGAACAGGCCGGGTTCAAGCGCAGCATCGACCCCATCAGAATTCAGGTTCCGCAGCGCTATCCGGACGTTGCGGCCGACACAGGACGCATACGCTGGAGCGAACGGAGCGCCATGTGGCAAGTGGACGCAGAACGCTGGACCCTGAGATCGTAAGCATGCAGCTATCCCTACTCGCTGAAGAGACTTCGACGGTTCCCGCTGGACTTGAGTACCACCACGACTTCTTGGCAACGCAGGAGGAGGCCGAACTGCTCAAGCGGATCGATGGTGCCGAGTGGCTCACAGATCTCTCGAGGCGCGTACTGCACTTCGGCTACAAGTACGACTACTCGAACCGCCGACTCGACGAGACAGCGCGGATCGGGCCGCTTCCCGAATGGCTGGCGCAGTTGACCCACAGGATTCGTGAGGCCGCCTCAGACGACGCTCAGCGGCTGCTGGATCCCCAACGGCCCTTCGAACAGGCAATCATCAACGAGTACCTGCGCGGGCAGGGAATCGCGCCCCACATCGACCGCGACTGCTTCGGCCCCGTCGTTGCAACCCTGAGCATGGGTTCGGCGGTCAACATGGACTTCGGCAGCAACGCGACGTGCGAGCGCCATGTCGTGCGATTGGAACCGCGCAGCCTCGTCATCATGCATGACGAGGCGCGCTCGGCTTGGCAGCACGGCATCGCCAAGCGCAAGTCCGACGTATGGGACGGGCGGAAGATCGAACGGCGACGGCGTGTCTCGATCACGTTCCGCACTATTGCCACTCTGAGTACTGCCCCGTCCTGACGCGACCGAGCACCTCAGCATGGGGACCGGTCGCCGGCCATCCTCGTGACGCTTGTAAGCGCCGGGTTGGACGTCGGGTCACAAGTAGGGTGTGCGGCCGCAGGCGCAGCATTGGCCGCTTGCGCCGCCGAGGCGATTGAGGAGCCGGGTTGCGCGTCATCATCTTCGGTGCCACCGGCAAGACCGGGCAGCACGCGACCCGTCAGGCACTCAGCGCGGGCCATGAAGCGACAGCGTTCGGACGCTCCGTGGGGAAGCTCAGCGTCGAGAGCGGTCTGACGCTGCGGCAGGGCGATGTCTTCGAAGCCGAAACGGTCAGCGATGCCGTCGCCGGCCACGACGCCGCCATTGTGTGCCTCGGAAGCGCGAACCTGAAGGACCGCTCGACGCTGACGCGAGGCACCGAGCACATCGTCCACGCCGTCGGCCGTCACGGCGTCGGGCGGCTCGTGGTGGTATCTGCAGCGGGCGTCGGCGACAGCTGGTCTCAGGTTCCGTGGAGTTCGAAGCTGATGTTCAGGACCATGTTGCGGAACGTGCTCGCAGACCATCGGACGCAAGAGGAGGTGGTGCGCGCCAGCACTGCTGACTGGACCATCGTCCGCGCAGCAGTCCTGTCTGACAAGTTGGACCGTCGCACCGTGAGCGCTTCCAACACGAACAAGACGGGCCGCATTCATCGCGCTGCGCTCGCTGGCTTCCTCGTCAGCCAACTCGACGACAGCAGCTACAACCGGCAGACCATCACGGTGACTTCGTAGGCACGCACCCTCGAAGGCGAGGTTCGCACATGAATGCTGACGAGCGCTTGGCGACGATCCGGGCCATCCATGACTCGCCGCTGCGCATCGTGCTGTCGGTGACGGGAGGCGGGATGCTGGCGGTCAGCGACCTGCTGACAGTGCCGGGCGGCTCGCGCACGATGCTCGAGGCCGGCGTGCCGTATTCGGTGAAGTCGCTCTATGAGCTGATGGGCTCGGAGCTGGAGCCGCATGTGTCCGATGAGGCCGCTCTGGCGATGGCCGACGGCTGCCTGGCCCGGGCGCAGTACCTCGTCTCGACGCCCAAGCCGGGCACTGAGCCGTGGCCGCTGGCGGGCATCTCGTGCACGGCCGCGCTGGTAACCGATCCGCCCCGGCGCGGCGAGGACCGCGCGCACATCGCCGCCGTCGGCGACTCGGGCACGCGGATCGCCCGCAAGATCACCTACGAGACCGACGACCGCATCGAACAGGACCGCGAGACCTCCGACGCGATTCTCTCGCTGATCGCGGAGATCGCCGCTGGCTGAGTCCGCGCGCCTGCGGCGGGCACCTTCAGGGAGAGCACAGGCGTGCCAAACAGCGCCCGCTGACGCCGAAGGACCTCAGTCCGTACTGGCGAGGGTTTCGAACAGGGTCCCCTGTTCGTCAGGTACCGCTGGCTCTGCGCGGCCGAGCTGGGTGTCGGCTGATGGAAATACAATGGGTTCATCAAGCAGGGCGTCCACTTCTGCGATGTCTGTGACGGCAGTTGCGCCTGCCTGCTCGAGGCGGGCGTTGCCGGAGCCCTCGCCGAGTCCGCGCCACACCGCTACGTGCCCGAAGCAATGATCGAGCGACTCGTTGGCACCTGTCCAGGTTCCGCCGCTGCCGAGTTCGCTCGCTACGACCAGCGTGACCGCGGCAAGGGCATAGACAAGCTTGTTGCGGCCCATCGCATTGCCAGCACTGAACCCCGCGGAGGGGTTGTAGGGCGTACACAAGACAACTCGTTCATCGTGAATCGCCGAACGGACAGCGGGATTTCGGAGCTTGCGCACCAGTGAGTCGGCCAAGACGCCCGCCACCGTGCCTCCCGCTTCAAACGCGGCATCCATCGCCATCTGGTCGACGCCTCGCGCGCCGCCCGAGACCAGAGGCATCCCGCGGGCAGCCGCACGCTTGGCCACTTCCCTCGCGACCTCGGCACTGGCCTCCCCGACGTTGCGGCTGCCGACGACGCCAAGCCCCGGCAAGTCCAGCAAGTCGCTCGCACCTGCGGCGTACAACAGCGGAGGTGCCTTGAACCCGAGACGGTCGGTCAGGCGCTCTGGATAGTGCTCGTCGAACGGTGTGAGCGTCCGGATGCCCGAACGCTCAAGTCCTTCGAGCTCGAAGGCGAGCGCAGTCGACCGTTCCAGCAGGGTCACGGTTCGCTCAGCCTCGGACATCGGTACAACCCGGAGTTCAGCGACATCGCTTGCACTCATGCCCAAGAGTCGACTTGGACCCTCGTCCACCTGCGATGTCAGCTTCCAGAATTCCGCAGCCTTGAGAGGCCGCAGGCCGTCAGCACAGAGCCGACTCACCAATGCGACCGTGGCGAGCGCGTCATCGCTGCGTCTCATCTGCCCGCGCCCTCCGAGGTGTCCGCTAGTGCCAATGGAATGACCACGCCGGCACCTGCCTGTCGCAGCAGCTGCCCGACGACTGTCAGGGTCCAACGGGAGTCGACCATGTCGTCGATCAGCAGAACCGGACCCTCGGGCACTGCGCCTCGGGCCGTGAACGCCGACTCGGCGTTGCGATGCTGCTGCAAACTGTTGTGCATCATCTTCTGCGGGCGCGAGTTGCCCGCCTTCGCTACCGAATCATGACACGGCAGGCCGAGACGAGAGGCGAGCCGTTCTGCGAAGTCGGCTACCAGCTGCGGATACCGATGCGACGGCACGAATGTGAGCCATGTCGGTGCGGGCTGCGGCCGCCAGCGCTCACGTAGCAATTCGGCCGCGGCATCCACCAGCCGATCGTCGAACCTGCCGTCCTCCTGCTTCCCCGTACGCACAAGGCTGCCCCAGCCGGCGTCGCCCCAGCGTGCCAGAACACGCCCTTCCGCCAGCCGGAACTCGGCGGAGATGCGCTTCCGGTCCGGCCACTGCTTGCGGGGCTCGATGACCAGGCGGGCGCTGCGGATGAACTCGGCCGCTGCCTGCGCTTGGTCCGGATCGAGTTCGAGAGCGAGCGACTCGCCGGTGCAGTTGTCACAACGTCCACACGGCTCGGCGGCGGGATCGTCAAGGAAGCGACGCAGCATCTGCATCCTGCACTCGCTGGACTCGATGTAGTGCTGAACCTGCTCAAGCTCCGCGTAGCGAAGCGCCGTCACGGCCTCGGCCCGGTCGAAGTCGAACTGCCATGGCTGCAGGGTTCGCTGCCAGCGCTGGCCTGATCGCTCGACCGCACCGTCAACCTCCAAGTTCTTCAGAAGACCCTCCAGCCGTGCCTGCCGCACGTTGACGTGGTTCAGCAGGTCCACGAGCCCCATCGGCTCGTGATCGGCTTCGAGCAGGGCCACCACCTGCTGTGCAAGCTCGGGTTCTGCAAACGCGCTGTTGATGAAGTACTCCTGAATGTCGGAGTCTTCGCTCCCACGCAGCATCACACCCCAGGACTCGCGCAGTCCGCGGCCAGCGCGGCCGACCTGCTGGTAGTACGCCACCGGTGAACCGGGCGACTGGTAGTGGATCACGAACGACAGGTCCGGCTTGTCGAACCCCATACCGAGCGCCGACGTAGCGACGACGACCTTGAATGCATTGGACAAGAGCGCCTGCTCGATCTCCGGCCTTGCGTCCCTGTCCGTCGAGCCGCTGTAGGCCACAGCTTCAATGCCCCGCGACTTCAACCAATCAGCGACCCGCTCTGTGTCGCGCACAGTCGAGCAATAGACGACGCCGGTGCCCGGCAAGCGTTCGACAGCCGCGGCCAACCAGGCCAGCCGCTCAACGGGCGAGTTCATCGTGATCGCATGCAGACGCAACCCATCACGCGCCAGCGGTCCGCGAACTACAGCAAAATCTGATCCGAGCTGAGCCGTGACGTCGTCGACGACCCGATCGTTGGCAGTTGCCGTGCAGCACAGAACCGGAACTCCACGCGGCAGCAGTTCCAGTACACGGAGCAGACGACGGTAGTCAGGCCGAAAGTCATGGCCCCAGTCGGAGATGCAATGTGCTTCGTCAATGACGAGAAGCCCGCATCGTTGCCCGATCATGGGCAGCACATCGCGACGGAAGTCCTGATTCGCCACGCGCTCCGGCGAGATCAACACCAGATCGACGCCGTCGTCCTCAATCCTCTGTGTGACACCGTCCCATTCAGACCTGTTGTCGCTGTTGATCGTGACGGCTTCCACACCCATGCGCTGAGCGGCCTGAATCTGATTGCGCATCAGTGCGAGCAGCGGTGAGACGATCAGAGTCGGACCCGAACCTTCGCCGCGTAGCAGCTTGGTGGCGATGAAATAGACAGCGCTCTTGCCCCAGCCCGTTCGCTGGACCAGCAGCACCCGCGAGCGTTGGGCCGTCAGGCGGCGAATCGTGTCGAGTTGGTCGGGACGAAATGCGGCGTCGGGGTCGCCAGTCAGCCGACGCAGTAGAGCGACCTCGTCAGGGGCTGAGGAGGCAGTGTTCATCGGCGGTCGGACCCCAGTGGGGGACTCTGTTTCGAGTGCACGCGAAGGAACCTAGAAGGCCGGTGTGACAGGTCAAAGGGTGCGGGTCAGCGATACGGCACATACGCGGCGAGCGGGATGCCTGCACCCGGAACTGCTGTCCGAGCCCGCCAATCGCTTAGCGGAACAGGCCGTCGCCGATGCCCTCGGCAATCTCCTCTGGCGAGTAGCCGGCATCGGCCCAGACGTCAAAGTTGTGCTCGCCCAGGTACGCGGGGCTGAGATAGCGGGGCGTCCAACGTCGGCCGTTCCACAGCCCCGCGAACGCGTCGACGGTCCGCTCGCCGAACACCGCGTGATCTACCGGTTGCCAGAATCCCCGCTCGGCATGCTGGGGATCGTCGGCGAACAGCTGGTGTGAGTTCTGCACCGGGCCCGCCGGCACACCGGCACCCTGCAGGGCATCGGCTGCTTCAGCTGCGGTGCGGCCGGCGGCCCACTCCCCCAGCACCGCATCGATCATCGACCTGCGGTCTCGGCGGGCCGCTTCGGTGACCAGCGAGGGATCGTCGAGCCGGGGATCGGCGAGCAGGCCGACGAGCCCGAGCCACTGCGCCGGCTCAGTCACCGTCACGGCCACGAAACCGTCGCCCGTCGCGTACACCTCGTTGGGCACATGGTCGGCTATGCCGTCGCGGTTGCCCTCGGGACGGGGCGGCAACACCCCGGCCGATTGGCGGATGATCGCGGCGCCAATCGCGTATGTGCCCACTTCGAGTTGCGCCATGTCGATGCGCTGCCCCTCGCCAGTGCGCTCGCGCGCGTACAGCGCGCCCACAGTCGAGACCGCCGCAGCGAATCCGGCCAGGTGGTCATTGAGCGAGAAGCCCGGGCCCACGTCACCGCGGTCGGCGAAGTTGGTCAGGTGGGTGATGCCGCACACGGCATGCACTGTCGGCGCGTACGAGATGACATGCCGCCACGGCCCGTCGTGGCCGCAGCCCGACATCGTCACGTACACGAGCCGCGGGTTCCACTCATGCACGGTTTCCCAGTCGAGGCCCCACGAGTCGAGCACCCCGGCGCTGAAGTTCTCGATGAGCACATCGCACGTCTCGATCAGTCGCCGGGCTGCCGCCAGAGCGTCGGGATGCTTCATGTCGAGCGTGGCGCTGCGCTTGGAGCGATTCCACACGAAGTAGTAGGGGAAGTCCGGCGAGTTGACGAGGGTGGATCGCTCCTCGCTCTGGATGCGGATCACGTCGGCGCCGAGGTCGCCGAGCAGCTTCGTGGCCGACGGCCCGGCCAGCACCCAGGTGAAGTCGGCCACACGGATGCCGTCGAGCGGGCGCCGGGCGCCTTCGTTCCCGGTCGACACTGCCCCAGACAGGCTGCCAGTGCCGCCATTGCGAGCCTCGGTTGGCGGTGCGGCCCACGACGCGAGCACCTCGTCGAGCGGCGTGTCGATGCTGGCCGGCGGACTCGGCGGGACGGTGCCCGAGCGGCCGGCGTCGCTCCAGCGAACCAGCCGGCTCGGCACTCGCACCGGGCCCGGCTGGCCAGATGCAGCTCGGTCGGGCACTCGCGAGCCGTTCGCAGCCGCCGCGCCGGGCGGCAGGACGTCGGCGAAGAACCCACGATGCGCGAACTGCGGGTTCGCGCAGACTTCGGCGATGTCAAGCACACCGCCGAAGGCCACGTGCCGCTCCTGCGCTTCCCACCAAACCTCGTGTGCATCCTGCGGAGCGATCCAGCGCCGGACGGCATCCATGACCTCAACGACGTCGAGCAGCATGTCGGCCGGATCGACGCCAAGCCATCGCTTCACCTCGCGGCCGGATTCGTCGGGACCGACCTCGATCATCCACTCGAACAGCAGATCCGGCGTCGGCGTGGGCGTGATCATGACGTAGCCGCCGTCGCCGCCCCGGCACTCTGCGAGGTCGTATGCGCCCAGCCAGTGCAGGGCGCCCTGGCGCGGGGCCACCTTGGGCAGCGGCAGCAGGTCGTCGAAGAAGTACTGCATGAACAGGTTCTCGATCGAACCGGTGACCGTCTCGTGGATAGACAGGTCGAGGTGTGCGCCGCGGCCCGTCGAGCGGGCCGACAATGCCGCCGCAACGCCTGAGGTCGCCGCCACGAAACCCGCGTAGTTGTACGCCTGGCGGCCCCACACGTTGAGCGGGCGGTCGGCGAGGCCCGTCAACGCCATCATCCCGCCCATCGCAGCGGCCACCAGGTCCGAGCCGAGCCACTGCGCCCGCGGGCCTGTGCGCCCGAATGGCGTGATCGACACCTGCACCAGCGCCGGGTTGACTGCGCTGATGTCGGGGTAGTCGATGCCCGCTTCGGCCAGCCGGCCAGGGCGCTCGGTCTCCACGACCACGTCGGCCGCGAGAGCCAATCGACGGTAAGCGTCTTGACCCTCAGGGGTGCTCAGGTCCACCGGGCAGCGGCGCTTGCCGCCGTCGTACCACCAGTCGGCGACCCCGCCGAGCGCTGCTGCAGCCGGATCGGCCAGCGGCAGGCCCGGCGCTCCGGTGCCGACTCTCACCACGTCGGCACCCATCTCGGTCAGCAGCTTCGTCGCGAACCGGCCTGCGTCTCCAGTCAGGTCGACGACACGCAGTCCCGACAGCGCCCCGTGGACTGTCGAGGAGTCGCGACTGCGAGGCTTGGCGGGCTGATTCATGACGGCCCGAAGCTAGCCCCGGCGCGCACATCAGCCCATGGTGAGTCGGGCCCCTGCAGGCCGCCCGCTAGTCGAACGAAGCCGCCATGAAGTTGCGGTAGAGCTGCTCGGCGTCGGCAGCGAAGCCGACCATGGCGCGGTCGGCGTCGGCAGCGAGCGCGTCCAGCGAGCCGGGGCCGAGCGTCGACTCCAGGGCGTCGCGGTAGGCGTCGATGGCGCCCCAGTTGCGCACTGTGTCGTCCTCCACCTCGACGTGGTACTGCATCGACCACGCCCGTGGGCCGACCCGCATCGCCTGCACCCGGCACTCAGGCGAGCTGGCCAGAACGACCGCATCGTCGGGCGGCTGCGCCACCTGCACTGAGTGCCACTGCAGCGCGTGCTGGCGGTCGCTCATCTGGCGGAAGATCGGGTCGCTGCGGCCCTCTGGCGTGAGATCGACGGCCAGCACGCCGATCTCGGGCGGGCGCTGGAGCCCGCAGGTTCCACCCAGCGCGTCGGCCAGCAGCTGGTGCCCCAGGCACAGCCCCAGGAACGGCCGCTGCAGCTCGCGCACCCAGCGGCGGATGGCACGCTTCTCGGGCACCAGCCAGGGGCAGTCCTCCACGTCCCATACGTCCATCGGGCCGCCCATCACCCACATGGCGTCGTAGTCCTCAAGCGGCGGGATGGGCTCGCCCTCGTCGAGCTCCACCGCGGTCCACTCCACGCCGTCGGAACGCAGGAAGTCGCGCAGCCGGCCGGGATGCTCGCAGTCGATGTGCTGAAGGACGAGGAGCCGCATCGCCCCCGTTGCTACCACGTTGGCGATCGCGGTAGGTCAGGGGCGATTAGCCGGGGGTGTTGCAGAGCCCGGCGAGACTGCCGATCGCAGTGTCACGCCGGGGCTGGCGAACCTCGTGCTCGTCGTAGCCGTTGGTGGTGTAGCCGAGCGACAGGCCGGTGGCCGGGTCGCCCCAGGCGAGCTGCCCGCCGGCGCCGTTGTGGCCGAACGCCAACGGCGACACGGTGCGGCCCAGCCCGCGCATGTTCGACAGCCCGTCGTCGCCCGCCAGAAACAGCCCGATCGAGCGATTGGCGGGCATGCCCATCGGGTCGGGCATCGTGTTGCGCACCTCGCCCGTGCCGGTGGCCAGCATGCCGGGGTCCCACAGATCGTCGGGGTTGTGGAGCAGGGCCTGGTAGAAGAGCGCCAGGTCAACCGCAGTGCCGAACCCGCCGCCGCCGGGCACGCCCACCTCGCGCACCGTCGGCTCGTTGAAGCGCAGGATTGCCTCGTTGGTGACCTCGGTCATGGGCAGTTCCCGCACGCCGAACGTCGCCTCGAGCTCGTCGGGCGTGGCCGGCTCGCCCACCAGGATCAGCTCCGCAATACCGTCCTGGTCGTCGGGTGCCAAGCCCAGCAGGCGGGGCAGCCCGAGCGGGCCGGTGACACGGTCGTGCACTTCGTCGCGGAAGTCGTTGCCGGTGACTGCGTTGATGATCTCGGCCAGCACCCAGTGCGCCGACGTCGGGTGGTACTCGTACCGGGTGCCCGGCTCCCAGTTGAGCCGCCAGTTCGCCATGGCGACCAGCCGCGACTCCGACGTGTCCCACTGCGGCGGCTTCAGCGGAGCGTGCGGAAAACCCGACGTGTGCAGCATCACCTGCTCCACCGTGATCTGGTCCTTGCCGTTCTCGCCGAATGCCGGCACGTAGCTGGCTGCTGTGGCGTCGAGCTCCACCACCCCTTCGCTGATGAGCTGCCACATCGTGGAGGCCACGAACGGCTTGGTGGCCGAGAAGATGCAGTAGCGGGTCTCGTCGGTGGCATCGCCGTAGGTGGCCTGCGCAACGATCTCGCCTTCGAATGCGACAGCCACCTGGCAGCTCGGCAGGAGACCCGATTCCACCTCGCGCTTGCAGCGGTCGAGCAGCGCATCGATGCGCGACGGTTGGACAGTGGATGCAGCGTCAGTTGTTGTGCTCACGGCCTTGGCCTAGCACCCGCGGCTACCGTCTCGCTCCACAAGAGCGGGCCAGAGGCTGAGCCGGCAGGCGAAGCCGTGGCCCGAGCGGCCCGTGAGCGCCAGCGAACAAGAGCGGGCAAGGACAGGGGGACCCAATGAGCGACAGCACACCGGCCAACGGCAAGATCGAGTTCGGGCTGGCAATTCGTCGCAGCGACGACATCGCCGGGGCCGCGCGTGAGATCGAAGCGCTCGGCTACGACTACGCCACCACCGGCGAGCACGTCTTTTTCCACGTGCCCACCTCGAACGGCTTCATCTCGCTGGCGGTGGCAGCGGGCGCCACCACCACGCTCAAGCTGATGACGTCGATCACGCTCATCCCGCTCTACCCGGCGGCGCTGTGCGCAAAGCTCGCGGCCTCGCTCGACGTGGCCTCCGGCGGGCGCTTCCACCTCGGCGTGGGCGTGGGCGGCGAGATGCCGTCGGAGTTCGAGGCCTGCGGGGTGCCGGTGCGCGAGCGCGGCGCTCGCACCAATGAGGCGCTCGACATCATGCGGCGGTTGTTCACCGAAGACGACGTCACCTTCGAGGGCCGCTTCAACACCTTGAACGGCGTCACGCTCGCACCCAAGCCGGCGTCGCCGCCGCCGGTGTGGGTCTCGGGGCGCCAGGACGCCGCGTGGCGGCGCGCAGCCCGCTACGGCGACGGCTGGCTGCCGTACATGTACACGCCCGAGCGGCTCGCGCAGTCGATCGAGGCCATCGCCGGCTACCGGGAGGAGGAGGGCAACCCGACCCCGGTGGAGCCCGGCCTGTTCGTGTTCTTCTGCTGTCACGAAGACAACGACACGGCCATCGAATACGCCGCCGAGCGCCTGTCCAAGCAGTACGCGCAGGACTTCTCCCAGCTCGTCCACAAATTCGCCATCGCCGGCGATCCCGACCGCTGCGAAGCGCGGCTGCGCGAGTACATCGACGCCGGTGCGCGCACTGTCGTATTGAGCGCCGCCTCGCCGATGAGCTATATCGAAGAAAGCGAACGGTTCTGGGCAGCGGAGGTGCTTCCACGCTTCCGCGAGGGGCAGGCCTAATCGCCGGAAGGGACCCGATGTCGGCAAAGCGATTCTTCGAGACGACGCTGACAGCGGAGCGCATCGACGAGACGAGCGCTTCGGGAGCGTGGCCGAACCGGCTGCTCGACGATCGGATCGACAGGTGGACTGTCGAGCGGGCCGGCGAGCCGGTCATCACCGATCGCTTCGGCACCATGACCTGGGGCGAGCTCGGCGACGACGTGGACGCTGTCAGCAAGGGCCTGCTGGAGATCGGCGTCCGCCCCGGCACGGTCGTGCAGTTGCAACTGCCGAATTGGCGCCATTTCGTGGTGACAGCAGTGGCGTGCGACCGCATCGGAGCAGTGGTGAACCCGGTGGCACCGATCTTCCGGCACAACGAGCTCACGGTGATGAGCGAACTCGGCCGGCCGATGGTGGTGGTGACCGCCGACAGCTACCGGGGCTTCAAGCTCGCCGAGATGCACGCGGAGCTGCGCGAGCAATGCGAATGGGTCACCGAGCTGGTGGTGGTGCCATCGCCCGAGACCCTGCAGTCGGATGCCGACGGCGACGAGTCGTGGCTGCCGGAGGGCGCGATCACCTGGGAGGACCTGGTCGAGGAAGGCCGGTTCTCGTCGTACGACCGCGCCGCCGTCGACCTGTGCCGGCCGGGGCCCAACGACGTGTGCGAGATGATGTTCACCTCGGGCACCACCGGCCTGCCCAAGGGCGTCATGCACACCCACAACATCCTGTCGGTGGCCGTCGATGCCTTCCTCGACACGGTGTGCGAGGGGCTCGATCCGCACCCTGGCGCCGGCGCGCCGCAGGCGTACGTCACCCACATGGCCTCCACCCTGGGCCACCAGACCGGCTACCTCTACGGGATGCGGCTGCCGCTGTACACGGGCGGCCATGTCGTCATGCAGGACGTGTGGGATCCGGTGGAGTTCGTGGGGCTCATCGGCAGGCACCGCATCCAGCTGTCGATGGGTGCGACGCCGTTCCTGGCCGATGTGCTCAATGTGGACGATCTGGCCGGCTACGACCTCTCCACGTGGCAGCGATTCCTGTGTGCAGGTGCGGCGATCCCTCGCCCGGTGCTCGAACGTGCGCTCGAGTTGCTGCCCGATTGCGTGGTGATGCCGGGCTGGGGCATGACCGAAACCGGCCTGCTGACCGTGGGCCGGCCCAGCGACCCGCTCGAGCGCCGGCTGACCGACGGCCGAGCCGTGGACGACAACGAAGTGAGGGTGATCGACGAAGCCGGCCAGGCAGTGACCGACGCCGAAGGCGACCTGCAGTGCCGTGGCAGCGCGCTGTTCGCCGGCTACATGGCCGGGCGGGAGTTCACGGAGCAGTTCTGGACAGACGGCTGGTTCGACACGGGCGACCGTGCGGTCATGAACAGCGACGGATACATCAGCATTGCGGGCCGTACGAAGGACTTGGTGATCCGCGGCGGCGAGAACGTCCCGGTCAAGGAAGTCGAAGACGTGCTGCTGCGGCACCCCGCCGTGGGTGTGGCCGCAATCGTCGCCAAGCCCCATGAACGACTCGGCGAGATCGGCTGCGCGTTCGTTCAAGCCATCGGCGAGGCGCCGACCCTGGCGGAACTCACGGAGTTCCTCGACGACCAGCAGGTGACACGGCAGTTCTGGCCCGAGGAACTCGTCATCGTCGACGAGTTCCCGATGACGCCGAGCGGCAAGATCCAGAAGTACCGGCTGCGCGAACGCTTCGACTAACTGCGTTTGAACAGCAGCTGGAACTCCATGATTCCGTGGTCTTCGGCGGACAGGACGATGGGCACCTGCGGCACCGTCACGTCGAAGTCGGCGAAGGTGATCTCGACCGAGCCGACGACGGCGATGAGGCTGCCGACGAGCTGGGCTTCGATGTCGATGGTCACTGGCTGCGTGATGCCGTTGACCGTCAGGTCGCCCGATGCCATGAGACTGATGGATTCGCCGAATTCCACGGCGCCCTCGATGTGCAATTCCTCGCTGAGCGAGAACGTGGCCGTGGGGTGCTGAGAGGTCCCCAGCGCTCGCTGGACCGCGCCGTCGCGGCGGCTGTCGTCGGTGCGCAGCGTGGTCAGGTCAACCTCAATCTCCACGGAGGTCACAGACTCCCCGGCGATCACCAACGTGCCGCTGACATCGCCGGTGCGGCCTACGGCGGTGAATGCGCCGATGCGCGCCAGCTCCTCGTCAACGCGGAAGCCAGCGAACGAGCCGGTGGCGTCCTCCAAGGTGAATTCCCCGGTCTCGGCATCCACCGCCCACGTGCCGTCAAGTTCAGCGGTGGCCATTGCGACGCCGTCGGAGGCTGTGTCGTCATCGGTGCCGCTGTCGCCGCCGGTTGCGTCGGCCGCGCCGTCGCCCGTATCGCCGTCGCCCGCATCGCCTGTCTCGCTGCTGTCCTCGGCGTCCTGCGCAGCGTCGTCGCCTTGCCGGGCATCGCTGCCGGTGTCCGGCGTGGCTGGTTCCGCCTCGGCCTCTTCTTGCGCCTGTTCGGCGACTTCGACCGCTTCGGCCAGGCTGACCTCTTCGGGGGCGTCGCCGAGCACTCGCCAGACGCCGACGGCCGCTGCGGCCGCGACGATCACGAGCAGTACGACCACCGTCACAACCGTCCGGCGCCGGGGGCTCATGGCGGCTCACGGTAGCTTGGGGCCGCTCATGAAACTGCGCGACCTGAGAACCGGACTGACCTTCGACGACGTACTGATCGTGCCGCAGCGGTCGTCGATCCGCAGCCGCAGCGACGTGTCGTTGCGCACCCGCCTTTCCCGCAACATCCCGCTGGATCTGCCAGTGATTGCGGCCAACATGGACACGGTCTGCGAGCACGAGATGGCAATTGCCATGGGCCGTCTGGGCGGTGCGGGCATCGTCCACCGGTTCATGCCCATCGACGCGCAAGCGGCCCAGATCGCCGCCATCAAGAATGCCGACGACGGCTCACTGGTAGCCGGCGGCGCGGTAGGCACCGACCACGACATGGGCGACCGGGCCAAGGCGCTGGTGGCAGCAGGAGCCGATGTGCTGGTGCTCGACATAGCGCACGGTCACGCCGACCACGCCATCGACGGGGTGCGCCGCCTGAAGGACAACTTCGCCGACACCGACGTGATCGCCGGCAACGTGGCCACCATCGACGGCGCGATCGACATGGCCGAAGCCGGTGCCGACGCGATCAAGGTGGGCGTGGGACCGGGCGGCGTGTGCACCACGAGGCTGGTGGCCGGAGTCGGCGTGCCGCAGCTGTCTGCGACCGACAGCGTGGTCAACGGGCTCGCCGATGCGGGATTCGATGTGCCGGTCATCGCCGACGGCGGCATCAGGACATCGGGCGACATCGCCAAGGCGCTGGCTGTCGGTGCCGAGACCGTGATGATCGGCAGCATGCTCGCCGGTACGAAGGAGAGCCCCGGCGAGGTCGAGCAGGGCCCGCACGGGCTGCGCAAGCGCATCCGCGGCATGGCCAGCTTCGAAGCCATCGAGGCCCGGGCCGAGCGCCACGGCGAGGAAATCGACGACGAGTACTTCGAACAGCGGGCGCCTGAGGGCGTCGAAGGCACCGTGCCCTACCGGGGCGAGGCCGGCAAGCTGATCGGCGAGCTGATGGCCGGCCTGCGCAGCGCCATGAGCTACACCAACGCCCGCAATCTGGCCGAATTCACCGAGCGCACCGAGTTTGTCGCCGTGACGCCGCTCGGGTTGGCGGAGAACACCCCGCACGCCACCCTGTCGTACTGACGGGCACCCGTGCCCGTCAGTCGAGGAGGTCCGACATGGGAAGCGAACCGTCCAGAGACCTGATCGCGCTCGACGACCCCTACCCCGACCGCGACTACGAGGTGCGCTGCACCACGCCGGAGCTGACCTGCGTATGCCCCGTGACCGGGCAGCCCGACTACGCCACAGTCGACATCGCGTACATCCCCGATCGTCGCATCGTCGAGCTGAAGTCGCTCAAGCTCTACCTGTGGAGCTTCCGGGACGAGCCGGTCCATCACGAAGCCATCACCAACCGCATCCTCGACGACCTGGTGGCGACCGTCGCACCCAAGCAGGCCACGGTGGAGACGCGCTGGCTGGTGCGGGGCGGCATCACCACGACGGTCACGGCCCGCCATCCCGCCCAGGCATCTCTGGGCTGAAGCGGCGGCACGCCTGACCGAAGGCTGTCTGGCGGCCTCAATACACTCGATCCGATGCCATTGTTGGCGCCCGCCGACAGGCGCATTCTGCGCGAGCTGCTCAGCCGTGGGGGGACGGCCGAGATCGGCGAGATCAGCGCGGCTGTGGCGCTGGACAACCAGACCGTGCAGATGTCGCTCGACACCCTGCAGGAATCGGGCATCGTGGCGCAGGCCGGCTCCGTGCCGGGCCTGCGGGGCGCACGCTGGTCGCTCACCCGGCACGGCCATGAAGTGGGGCCGTCGCTGGTCGGCAGCGACCTCGCCGGCGGCCCCGATGGCCACGAGGCGACCGGTCCGACCGACCCGGCCGAGGGCTGGGGCTTTCCGTGGCGTCCGCCCAAGCCCGAAGCGCCGCTCTATGCGACCGGCCTGAGCCGGCGTGCGCGCCGAGCGGCCGACCGCGCCGTGATCGGCATCGCGGGACCGCCGCCCAAGCGCCGTCGCCGCGGCCGTGCGATCGTCGCGATCCTGCTGATCGCCGCCACCATCGGTGTGGGCTTCGTGGCAATGAACGCGCTGCGCGTCACCGAGATCACTGTCTCGGGCATCAACGACGGCGCGATGGTGCGCCCGGCTGGACTGGCCGGGACCGTCCTGGAGTTCAGCATCGACGGCGGTGATGTCACCTCGGCACAGATGCTGCTCGACGGCTTCCCGGTGAGCGGAGTGCAGCGCTACGACAACCGGATCGTGTGGCCGGTGCCGGAACTGACCGAAGGCGCGCACATCGTGACGCTCGATGTCGATCGACGCTTCTTCGGCACGGCAACGGCAGCGGTCACGTTCACGGTCGACGGGACGCCCCCAGCGGTGGAGCTGCCGAGGATCTTCGAACCGGTGGCATTGGACGAGCCGGTCGTGTTGGCCGGGTCGGTCGAGCCGGGCGTGTCGCTGCAGATCGGCGACCAGCGCGTCGATACGGCATCGGGCTCGTTCAGCCTCACCTTGCCGAGTCCGCCCGGCGGCCCGGTGCCGGTGATCGCCACAGACGCTGCCGGCAACATCACCGAATTCGACGTCATCGTGCCCATCGGCTACCCGCACACCACGGGGGTTCACGTGACGGCGGCCGCATGGGACCACGACGGGCTGCGCGAGTCGGTGGTGGAGCTCATCGAGCAAGGTCGCATCAACGCAGTACAGCTCGATCTGAAAGACGAGGATGGTCGCATCGGCCACTGGACCAACGTCCGGCTGGCTCAGCTGACAGGTGCGTCGAGAGAGCTCTACGACCTGCGGGAAGCCATCGACGAGCTGCATGACCTCGGTGTGCGGGTGATCGGGCGCATCGTGGCGTTCAACGACCCGACGCTGGCTCGCTACGCCGCGGCGAACGGCGACCTGGACTGGGTGGTGCAGACGCCCGACGGGCGCCCGCTGGCGAAGTACGGCGGGTTCACCAACTTCAACCATCCGGTCGTGCGGCAGTACAACCTGGATATCGCCGCCGAGGCCGCAGCAGCCGGCATCGACGACATCTTGTGGGATTACATGCGCCGGCCCGAAGGCGACCTGAGCGGCATGCGGATTCCCGGCTGGGACGGCGGCGATCCGTCGCCGGTCATCGTGAGCTTCCTGGCCGAGGCCAATTCCATGCTGCGCGAGGCGCAGGTGTTCCACGGTGTCTCGGTGTTCGGCATCGCGGCAGACCGCGGCGAGTGGGTGGCGCAGGACATCGGCGCCATGTCCGACCACGTCGACTATGTGGCGCCCATGGTGTACCCGTCGCACTGGGGGCGCGGCGAGTACGGCGTGGTGCACCCAGAGGCACAGCCGTACGACATCACCAGGGCGTCACTGGCCCAATTCCAGCGCGTGCTTGCGGGCACCAACACGGCGGTGGTGCCGTGGCTGCAGGACTTCTCGATGCGGGTGAACTACGGCCCAGCCGAGGTGCGCGCCCAGATCGATGCCGCAGCCGACCTCGGCATCAGCGACTGGCTGCTGTGGGATCCGCAAGTCACCTACACCAATGAGGGCATCCCCGTCTCGTACCGCTAGCAACGAGGGCAGCCGGAGCATTGGTGCGACGGGGCGGGCATGATGTGGCGCCGATCCGGCGCACCCCCCAACCCCGAGGAGCACCCATGGCCACCCTCTCTGCGGAACCGCTGTCCAAGTCCTACGCCACCGTCAACGGCAAGCAGATGGCGTACCACGACTCCGGCTCGGGCGATCCGGTCGTGTTCCTGCACGGCAACCCGACGTCGTCGTACCTGTGGCGCAACATCGTGCCCCATGTGCGGCCGCACGCTCGGGTCGTAGTGCCGGACCTGATCGGCCAGGGCGATTCCGACAAGCTGGACGACACCGGGCCCGACTCGTATCGCTTCGTGGAGCACCGCGAGTACCTCGACGGCTTGCTCGACCAGCTCGACTTGGGCGACAACATCACGTTCGTGATCCACGACTGGGGATCGGCGCTCGGTTTCGACTGGGCCAACCGGCACCGTGACCGGGTGGCGGGTCTCTGCTACATGGAAGCCATCGTGCGGCCGATGAGCTGGGCGGAGTGGCCCGAGGCGGCAGCCGGCATCTTCCAAGGCTTCCGGTCGCCGGCCGGTGAAGAGATGGTCATCACCAAGAACCTGTTCGTGGAAGCGGTGCTGCCCGGCTCGATCCAGCGCAAGCTGTCCGACGAGGAGATGAACGAGTACCGGCGCCCGTTCGTCGAGCCCGAGCACCGGCGTCCCACCCTCACATGGCCGCGACAGATCCCGATCGAGGGCGAGCCTGCCGACGTCACCCAGATCGTGACCGACTACGGCGAGTGGCTGTCGGGCTCAGACGTGCCGAAGCTGCTGGTCAACGCCGATCCGGGCGCGATTCTCAACGGTCCGCAGCTCGAGTACTGCCGCACCTGGCCGAACCAGACCGAGGTGACCGTCGCGGGCAATCACTTCTGCCAGGAAGACAGCCCCGACGAGATCGGTCAAGCGATCGCCGACTGGCTCCAGAACCGCTAGCCAGCGGGTCAACTTCTCTCGCTAGCCGAGCCCGACTGCTTGGCGGGCTCGAGCCTCGCGCTGCTTGCGCTCGATCTCTTCGCGCTTCTCCACCGGCGTCTGGTTGGTGATTACGTGGTACAGGTCGGTGTCGATGTCGTCGAGGACGACATCGCCGGCCAGCACTGCTGACTTCCAGTCCTGGTGCTCGGCGTCGCGCTCGTGGAATTCCGGCATGACCTCGGCGGCAAACAGCTCGAGGCTGGAGCAGATGTCCTCGTGGGTGTTCTTGCCGGCCTGGTTGAGCAGGATGAGCTGATCGACGTGGGCGTCCTCGTACATCTCCAGCTTGCGGCGGATGGTCTCAGGTGAGCCCACAAGGCCGACGTTGTTGCTGGCCTTCTGGCCCTTCGGCGACTTCTTCCACTCCTGGTACTCGTCCCACAGGTTGACCGAGCCCGGCTCGACCGGACCATGGGAGTTGTAGAAGACCAGCGAGAACTGGAAGAACGTCCAGCCTTCCGCCTTGGCCTGGGCCTCCTCGTCGGTCTCAGCGCACATGAATGGGCTCACCACTGCCACGCCGGGGTTGGTCTGGTAGTCGCAGAGCAGGTCGAGATGGTTGAGGTAGTTGTTGTAGTAGGCGTTCACCCAGGCCCGGGCGGCGTCGGCCGACACGAATGAGAAGCCCAGCGCGCCCATGCCACGCTGGGCCGCCATGACGATCGTGTCGAGCTGGCTGCACGCCACCCACAGGGGCGGGTGCGGCTTCTGGTACGGCTTCGGCACGACGTTTCGGGCGGGGAACTTGAAGATCTCGCCGTCGTAGCTGTGGTTGACCTCTTGGAACATCGGCATGAGGCAGCGCACGGCGTCTTCCCACACGACGCGCTTGTCGCGGAAACGGCGGTCGAAGGGATGCAGTTCGGTGACCGATGAGCCCTCGCCGATGCCCAGCTCGACCCGGCCGCCGCTCACGATGTCGAGCGTGGAGACCCGCTCGGCCACGCGGGCCGGATGGTTGGTGGGCAGCTGCACGATGCCATGCCCGAGCCGAATGTTCTTCGTGCGCTGGCTGGCTGCCGCCAGGAACACCTCGGGCGCCGAGCTGTGGCTGTACTCCTCGAGGAAGTGGTGCTCGACCTCCCACGCGTAGTCGTAGCCGAGCTTGTCGGCCATCTCGATCTGGTCGAGCGCCTGCTGGAACAGGACGTACTCGGAGTCGTCGTTCCACGGCCTCGGCAGCTGCAGCTCGTAGAAGATCCCGAACTTCATGTTGTGTCTCCCTGTGCGCTGGACCGCCGGTCATCCTAGGTAGCTGGGCTGATCGGTGAGCTTTGTCCGGTCGGCGGCTGTCGGTGCTGACCGGGGCGGGTCCTGTCAGCGAATACCCCGCAGTCCTCGCAAGCTGCGGGCTGCGGGGGCCCCGTTCGCTGCCACCCACCCCTCCGCTGGCGCCACATACAGGGGTGTTTGGATGGGGATGGGGGCGATGCGAAGATGTGGGTGTGACCACCGTTGGATTCGTGGGACTAGGCACCATGGGCGGGCCGATGTGCGCTCGCCTGGCGGGCGCGGGGCATCGGGTCCGGGCGTTCGACCTCAATCCGGAGGCACTCGAGGCCGCAGTTGCGGTCGGCGCGTCGGCGGTTGGCTCGGCAGCGGAAGCGGCCTCTGGTGCAGATGTCTTTCTGACATCGCTGCCCGCTCCTCAGCATGTCGAGGCGGTGATGTGCGATGCAGGAGCGCTCGGGGCGCTGTCGGCGGGGTCGGTGTGGGTGGATTTGACTACGAGCCGTCCTGAGCTGATCCGGCGTCTGGCGGGCGAGGCTCCCGAGGGCGTCGCGGTGGTGGACTCGCCGGTCACAGGTGCTGTGGATGGTGCCCGCAACGGCACGCTCACCTTGTTTGCAGGCGGTGAGTCGACGGTCGTCGAGCGGGTGCAACCGCTGCTCGAACGCTTGGGGCGGGTCATTGTGTGCGGGGCGTTGGGCACGGGGTGCGTGACGAAGCTGGTGACCAATCAGCTGTGGTTTGTGGGCGCTGCCGCACTGGCCGAAGGGCTGGCGGTCGGAGTGCGCAATGGGGTTGAGCTCGGCGACCTCTGGGAGGCGATCAAGGGCAGCGTCGCCGACAGCTTCGTTGCCCGCCACGACGCGCCCAGCATCTTCGCCGGGCACTACGACCCGTCATTCTCGCTGGGCTTGTGCGTGAAGGACCTCGGGTTGCTGGGCGAGTTGGAGACCATCGTGGGCGCCGAGCTGCCGATGACCGCCGCAGCGCGGGCTGCCTTCGAACGAGCGGCCGAGCGCTACGGCGTGGACGGACCCGAGCTGAGCGTGGCCCGCCGCATCGAGGACGACGCCGGCCTGTCGCTGCGGCTCGACGGCGACTGGGTTCCGCACTGGGAGGCATGACGAGATGAGCACGACCGCCGCTGCGCCGTCGGGCCTGGACGACGGCAGCGAAGCAGCCGAATTGGGGCGACTGATCGATGTCGACCGCTATCCGCTGGACGGACGCGACCTGCCCGCGGCCAACCCCAGTCACTCGGCGTATTGGAACGTGGTCGAGCACGCTCGCAGCGGGCTGCGGTCAGACGGCTGTGCAGTGCTGAAGCGATTCGTGACGCCAGACGGCGTAAGGCAGCTCAACGACGAGATTGTCGCTGCGAAACCGCAGACGCACTTCTCGACGCAGGTCATCAATCCCTACTTCCACACCCAGGTCAATCCCGAGTTCAGCGACGACCACCCGGTCAACACGTTCACCGAACGTTCGAGCGGCTTCATTCCGGGTGACGCGTGGCCGTCGGTGTGCGCCATTGACGCTGTGTTCCGTGCGCCGCAGCTGTGCCGGCTGCTGGCTGACTGCCTCGAGATCGACGAGCTGCACTGCTACGCCGATCCGCTAGCGGGCCTGACGGCGAACATCCTGGATCCAGGTCAGCAGTTCCCCTGGCACTTCGACACCAACGATTTCGCCGTGACGGTGCTGGTGCAGCCCGCCGACGAGAGCGGACTGTTTGAGTACGCGCCTGCAGTGCGGTCGGCCGATGACGAGGGCTTCGAGGCGATCGGCGGGCTGCTGGACGGCGGGCGCGACGGCGTTCATACGCTGGATCTGCAGCCAGGCGACTTGCAGATCTTCCGCGGGCGTTACTCGCTGCACCGAGTGACCCGGGTGGCTGCGAGCTCGCAACCCCGCCATGCGGCGATCTTCGCCTACACCCACCAGCCCGGTGTCATCGGGCGAGTCGAGCGAACCCGCCAGCTATTCGGCCGCGTCCTGGCCGAGCACGAGGAAGCCGAGCGCAGCCGCGTGCGCGAGGACGACCTGCTCGACTGACGGAGAGCGGCTGGACCGGAACCCGAAAATCACCATGACGGCGGTACGTGTGCCGCGTACCGTGCGGGCGTGAGCAAATCAGGCGAATCAGGCCCCTCAGACCAGAACAGCAACCAGGCACCCTCGGCGCGCACCAAGTTGCGGCGGATGGCTGAGCGCGGCCGTTACGGCAGTGACGACGTGCGGGAGATCCTCGACGCCGGGCTGATCGCCCACGTCGGCGTCGACACACCTGACGGCCCGCTGGTGCTGCCGATGGCCTACGGCCGCGACGACGAGAACCTGTACCTGCACGGGGCGTTGGCGAATCACCTGCTGAACTCCGGCGAGGGCACCGAGATCTGCGTGACGGTGACCCACCTCGACGGTCTGGTGATGGCACGCACGCCGTTCCACAACTCCATGAACTTCCGCTGCGTCGTGGTGCGCGGCCTCGCTCACCGGGTCACCGACGCCGCGGCCAAGGAACGGGCACTGAAGCTGGTGACCGACCACATCGTCGCCAACTGGGACACCTCCCGGCCACCGACCGCGGAGGACCTGCGGGCGACGCTCGTGCTGGAACTGCCGCTGGCGGAGGCCTCTGCCAAGGTCCGGGCCGGCGATCCCGTCGACGACGCCGAAGACATGGCTGGCAACTGGTGGGCCGGCGTCGTCCCCCTCACCACCCGCTTCGAACTGCCCACCCCCGCCGCCGACCTCACCGATGGCATCGCCACGCCCACTGCCGTCGCGAACCTCGCCCACCGCACGCCTGACACGAGACTCAACGCATCACGGACTGTTGATGATCCTTGAAGAACCGAAGCTGGTTTCGGGCCGCAGGGATTGAGCGCGGAACCTAGCGAGATCGACGAGGCCATCTACGGCACGTGAAGGTTGCCCGCCATCCGCTCACTCGCGGTTCTCGCTGGGGACTGCCAGGTCGAGCGTGTGGTAGTCGGCGGCATCGTCCACGAAGATGGCCCGTTCAGTGTGCAGGCCCGAGGGAAGGTTGAGCGTGCCAGCACAGATGGCAATGGTGTCGACCTGGTGCGACTTGCCCTCGGCCACCTTCCAGAAGAGCGACGCGCCGCACTCTCGGCAGAACCCGTAGGCCACGTTGGGGTCGTCGGCCGGGTGGTGCCACGCCAGGGAGGCATCCGAGATCAGCCGGAGATCGGCGGTCTTGCAGCCCGTCGCTGCCATGAAGTGCCCCGTCCACCGCCGACAGCGCCAGCAGTGACAGTTCCACACATGCCGGATCGGCCCGTGCACCTCGTAGCTCACGGCACCACACAGGCAGTGACCCGAAGCCGCCGGTCCGGACGAAGGCTGGTCGATCTCGCTCATGACAATGCTCCGAACTCTCGCCCCCAAACCGCAAGGCTGTGATTGTCCCATGACACCCGGACTTGCCCTGGCAGCAATACGGGAGGCGTCGGAGGCGAGCGGATGTTGGCGCTAGCCGTCTGGGTGAGGCGTGGGGAGGCGGTAGATCCAGTGGCCACCTCTTGGGTCGATCGCGTGGAACAGCAGGTGTTCGCCGGTCTCGCTCCATCGCAGTGTCGGCGTGCTGCCTGAAGCGATCTCGCCCGGCGCATTCACGGTGAGGCTGAAGTCCTCGGTGGCGGTCGGATCTTGCAGCGAGCGGATCGCGGCGGTGGCATGGCCGTCCGACCACTCGCGCATCGCTGCGATTGCCGAGCTATCGGCCGACCACGTACCGCGGCCGCCGACAACGCCCGTCAACAGCAGCGACTCGGACAGGTCGTCGAGTTGCACCGTTCTCAGCTCGTCGCCGATCCGGTAGGCGATGGCGCTGCCATCAGGAGACCACGACGGCGCTGACAACCACCCGCCACTGGCCGCAACCACCTGTTCGGCGCCGTCCAGCAGATCCACCACGACGATGCGGTGCTCGAAGCGGCTGGTCCCATCGGCCTCAGTCACCCGCATTCGGCGGGCGAACGCAATGCGGCCCTCGTCGGGAGACCAGGTGGGGTCTTGATCCAACACGCTCCCTTGCGTGATCTGAGCAAGGCCCAGACCGTTGGGCAGGATCATGAAAATGTGACTGGCTCGTTCTCCCTCCACGACTGCGCCCTGCGAGAACGCGATCCACTGGCTGTCGGGTGACCACACCGGAGCATTCAGGCCGTACTGGGCAGTGAGGAACGGCAGGTCGCTGGTTCCGTCGCCGTTCGCAACCCACAGGGTGCTGCCAAGCCGGAACACCATGCGCCGGCAGTCGGGCGACCACGACAGATGATCGACGCCTTCGGGCTTGGTGCTCGCAAAGCTCAGGGGGAGCTGCACCCGCTGGGCGGGCAGCACTCCCCTGCAGACGGCAGCGGGCGGGCCAGGCTCGTCGAGCCGGATGCGGCTGGGGATGTACGGTTCGACGCCCGACACCGGGTGCTCCGGTTCGCCGAAGGCCTCCGACAGCTCCGAGCCCGATGCGTCGGTTGTGTCAGTTGGTTCGTCTTCAGGTTGGGGAGGCTCCGAATCCACCGGTGCCTCGGCAGCGGCAGCAGTCGTCACCGGCGCGGCATCGTCCTCGGGCGCAACAGCATCTGCGCTCGTTTCCGGGGCCGCTTCTGCGGGTTCGGCGTCGTCGGCGGCCCCATTCGAACCCAGCTGCGAACTGACGGCGGCAGCAGCAACGAGCAATAGGCCAGCGACGGCCGCAACCAGCCACCATCGCGTTCGAGGCTGATGACGACCGCGGCGGCCTGAGCTCGACACCACCATGCGCGCGACCGTACTTGCAACCGATTGCGCACAGTCGGTCAGAGGACGCGCGAAGCGGATTCTCTAGGGTGGCCCGGTGCCCAAGCCGCTGATCGGACTGTCGGGACGGCGCCGCGCCGGCGCTCGCATCCGCGGCTTCCCGCCGGTGTTCGTGGACGTCGAAGTCGATCTGTACATCGCTCACTACGCCCAGGCGGTGCACGCTGCTGGGGCCATTGCGGTGCACGTGCCGCTCGACGCCGATCCGGCCGAGGTGGTGCCGCGCCTCGACGCCGTGCTGCTCACGGGCGGTGAGGACGTGGCCGCGTGCCTGTACGCCGATCGCCTGCACGAGCAGGTGTACGACGGCATCGACCCGTTTGCCGAGCGCGCCGCAGGATTCGACAACGACACCGTCAGCGCCGTCGACGCGGTTCCGATGCTCGCTCGCAGCGACGGCGAGCACAGCAACTCACCCGCCGCCGACCGCGTGCCGCTGCGCGATGCGTTCGAGATCGCGTTGCTCGACGCCGCCGTCAACAGCGGCCTGCCGGTGCTGGGCATCTGCCGCGGCCCGCAGCTCATCAACATCGCCGCCGGAGGCACCCTGCACCAGCACCTTCCCGAGCACGCAGCCACCGACGGGCCGCCCGACGCCACCCCCCACACCGTCATCACCGTCGAAGGCAGCCAGCTGCGCGAGATGTACGGCCCGGAGGTGGCGGTGAACTCGCTGCATCACCAAGCGGTGGATCAGCTCGGTGACGGCTACATCGCGACGGCGCATTCCCCCGACGGGATCATCGAGGGCATCGAGCACGCGGAGCTGCCGATCCTGGCCGTGCAGTGGCACCCCGAGCTGATGACCGGGGCACTCGCCGACCCCTGCTTCCGCTGGCTCGTCGACAACGCCAGCACCTGATTGCGGCGGCGGCGCTCGCCAGCTACGCCTGCACCGTCCGCCACACCGCTACGAACCGAACGGTTAGCCCTCGACGGCGGCTCGCACCCGCGGGATGACGTTTCGAGCGAGCCGTTCGAGGGACGTGTTGAACAGCGACGGGGCTATGCCGGGCGAGGCACCCCAGGTGCACACGTCGGTGAAGCCGTACTGCTGAATGAACCCAGTCAGCTCGGCGACGCAGTGGTCCTCATCGCCGACGATCCAGTTCTGGGGAATCGCACCCTTCGAAGGGTCGAATGCGGTGAACTCGTCGGGCGTCTCGGCGAAGAACTTGGCGTACACGCCGAGCCGGTAGCGCTCTGCGGCCTTGATGGGGTTCCACTCGCGCTCGACATCGTCGGTGACGAACACCGAGCGGATGATGCCCACCCGGTAGTCGTCGGGATCACGCCCGGTCGCCCGCAGCTCGTCCTTCCACGGATCCATCACCACCTCGGGCGCACCCTGCGGCAGCAGGTGCGTGTCGAAGCGGGCAGCCCGCACCGCGGCGTTGGCGCTCATGCCAGCGATCCACAGCGGCGGACCTCCCCGCTGCACCGGCGCCGGCGTCACCAGCAGATCGTCGAAGCGATGGCGCTTGCCGTGGAAGCTGAACGGCTCGCCCTTCCACGCCAGGCGCAGGATCTGCACCAACTCCTCGGTGAGCGACACCCGGCGGGATTGGGGGATCCCGAAGCCGCGGAACTCATGCGCCGCATAGCCCATGCCAATACCGAGCTCGATGCGCCCGCCGGAGATGTTGTCGAGAATCGCCAGGTCTTCCGCCAGCCGGATCGGGTGGGCGAACGGCGCCAGCAAAATGTCGGTGGACAGGCGGATCCTCGACGTACGAGCAGCCACCGCCCCGGCCACCGGCACGAAGTTCGGCAGGTGGCCGTCGTCGAGGAAGTGATGCTCGGTGAACCACGCCAGGTCGAACCCCAGCTCGTCGGCCATCTCGAGCTGGTCGAGCGCCTGCGCGTACAGCTCGGGCAGCGGCACATCGCTGCCGGGCGGACTCCGCAGATCGTGGACGACCCCGAAGCGCAGTGGTTGAGCCATGGCCGGAGACTAGGGCCAGGCCAGCCGAGCCGACCGTTCGACGCTGGGCCCCCACGAAATTTCCTAATGGGCGTTCGACTATTGTGAAGAGACGGGTCCGGAGCGTCGGCGTCGACTCTGGCGAATTCGCAGCCGCTCGATCCGGCGATGCGCCGTACGATCTCAATTGGGGGAGACCAGACATGGCAGCAACAGCGACCAACGGAACCTCAAACGGCAGCGCCGACGGCACGAACGACTACGAAGTCATCATCATCGGCGCGGGCGTGGCCGGCATCTACCAGATGTACCGGCTGGCCGAGCGCGGTGTCCACGCGACCGTGCTCGAGATGGGCAGCGACCTCGGCGGCACCTGGTTCTGGAACCGCTACCCCGGCTGCCGCTTCGACTCGGAGAGTTACACCTACGGCTACTCATTCTCCGACGAGCTGCTCGAGGAGTGGCACTGGAAGGAGCGCTTCTCTGGCCAGCCCGAGAACCTTCGCTACCTCAACTACGTCGCAGACAAGTTCGACCTGCGCAAGTACATGCAGTTCAACTGCACCGTCGAGACGGCGCACTTCGACGACGATGCGGGCATCTGGCGACTGCACCTCGGCGACGGCCGCGACCTCAGCTGCCGCTTCCTGCTGACCGCACTGGGCCTGCTGTCGGCGCCTACCTACCCCCGCATCGAGGGCGTCAACGCCGACGGCACCGATGTGTTCGAGGGCCCGTCGTTCCACACCTACCACTGGCCCGCCGATCCGGTCGAGATCAAGGGCAAGCGGGTGGCGGTCATCGGCACCGGTGCCACCGGCGTGCAGGCCATTGCGGCCATCGGCGAGCAGGCCGACCACCTCACGGTGTTCCAGCGGCGGCCGAACTGGTGCGCCCCGCTGCACAACAGCGAGATCTCCGACGAGGAGATGGTCGGCATCCGGGCCCGCTACGACGAGATCTTCGACAAGTGTGCTCGCACGCCCGGCGGTTTCGAGCACGAGCCCGACCGCCGCGGCTTCTGGAATGTCCCACCCGAAGAGCGCCGCGCCATGTGGGAGAAGCTGTACGGCGAGCCGGGCTTCGGCATCTGGATGGCCAACTTCCGCGAGATCTTCTTCGACGAGGAGGCCAACGCCGAGCTGTCGTCATTCATCGCCGACAAGATTCGCGAGCGGGTCGACGACCCGATCGTCGCCGACAAGCTGATCCCCAAGGACCACGGCTTCGGCGTGCAGCGGGTGCCGCTCGAGACCCACTACTACGAGACCTACAACCGCCCGAACGTGGATCTGGTGGACATCAAGGAGACACCGATCACCCGGATCACGCCGACCGGCATCCAAACCGCCGACCGGCACTACGAGTTCGATCTGATCGTCTATGCCACCGGCTTCGATGCCATCACCGGCTCCTTCGACCGGATCGACTTCCGGGGCTCGGGCGGTCTCAAGCTGCGCGACAAATGGTCGGACGGGCCAGTCACCTACATCGGGCTGATGGTCAATGGCTTCCCGAATCTCATGACCATTGCCGGCCCGCAGAGCGGCTCAGCGTCCACCAACTACCCGCGGGGCATCGAGATCGGCGTCGACTGGGTGACCGGCATGCTCGACTTCGTCTGGGAGCACGGCTACACCCGCTTCGAGGCCGACGAGGATGCCGAGACGGAGTGGACCAACCACGTCATCGAGATGTACAGCATGATGCTGATGCGCAAGGCGCAGGGCTGGTTCACGGGCTACAACTCGAACGTGGACGGCCACGAGCAGGGCACCATCCGCTACCTCGTGTACAACGGCGGCGCCCCCAAGTACAAGCGCCGGATCGACGAGATCGCTGATCACGACTACGAGGGCGTGTCGTTCGCCACCGAGCGCACGGCCGTCGGCGTCGGCTGAACCGGATCGGCACGACTGAAACAGGGCCGCGGCCTGTGATCCACGCGCCGACGTGACCGCTTCCCGATGAGGTGAACCGTGGACATATCCGGAGCCGCTGCCATCGTCGGCGTCGCCGAGACTGATTACATGCGGGGCACCTCGCTGAGCGTGCCCGAGCTGGTGCTGGAAGCGACCATGGCCGCCATTGCCGACGCCGGGCTCGACCCCAGCGAGATCGACGGCATCCTGCCGCCGCCGGGGTTCATCTCGTCGGAGGAGATCGCCGCCAACCTCGGCGCTGACGACATCCGCTACGCGGTCACCGTGCACATGGGCGGCGCCAGCCCGGTCGCGGCGCTGCAGTCGGCCACCATGGCGATTGCGGCAGGCATCGCCACCAATGTCGTGATCACCGTGGGCTGGAACGGCTACTCGGCAATGCGGCCCCGTCCCGATGCCCGCCCCACCAAGCGACGCCTCGAGCCGGGCCCATTCGTGGACGTGAGCCGCAACTTCTACGCGCCCTACGGCGTGCGCTCGGCGGTGCAGTGGTACTCGATGTACATCCAGCGCTATGTCGACCTGTACGACGTGGAGCCCACCGACGCCGCCCAGGTCGCGCTGACCTGTCGCGAGCACGCGCACCTCAACGACAAGGCTCTCATGGGCGGCCGGCCGATGACCATGGACGACTACCTGGCCTCGCCGCTCATCACCGAGCCGATGCGCAAGTTCGACTGCTGTCTGGAGACCGATTGCGCGGCCGCAGTGGTGCTGACATCGCCCGAGCGGGCGATGGATCTGCCCCACGCGCCGGTGCTGTGGCTCGGCGGTGCCGAAGGGCACCCCTACCCCGCCGATGAGATCACCAACCGGCCCGACATGCTGAAGCTCGGACTCGACTCCGCAGCGCCGCGGGCGTTCGCGATGGCCGGTGTGCAGCCGGCCGACATGGACTTCCTGCAGATCTACGACTGCTTCACCTACGTCGTGATGATGGAGCTCGAAGCCATCGGCATGTGCCCCAAGGGCGCCGCCAAGGAGTTCGTGGCCGACGGGAACATCTCGCTCAGCGGTCGCTACCCCATGAACACCCACGGCGGCCTGCTGTCGCAGGGCCACGCATGGGGCCTCAACCACGTGGTGGAAGCGGCGCGCCAGCTTCGGCACGAGGCCGGCGACGCGCAGGTGCGCGACGCCGAGCTGGGCGTGGTGACCGGCTACGGCGACCTCGGCGACGGCAGCATCGCCGTGCTCGCCCGAGGCTGAGCCGGTGCGGATGAGATTGATGCCATGAGCACAGCCAAATCGGCCCGCAAGTACGTGCCCAAGCCCGAGGGGCTGAACCTCGAATTCCACCTGGCGTGCCTGGAAGCGGGCACGCTGCGCATCCAGCGGTGCACCGACTGCGGCCAGTTCCGCCACCCGCAGCGCTGGTACTGCCCGTCGTGCCACAGCCGCAACTACGACTTCGCCCCCGTCTCAGGCAGCGGGCGGATCTACTCGATGGCGGTCAACCACTTCACGGTGGATCGCGGCTGGGCCGACGAGCTGCCGTACATCACCGCCGTCGTGGAGCTCGACGAGGGCCCCCGCGTGGTCGGCTCGCTGCGCGACGTGCAGCCCGGCCAGGCCGGCCTCGGGCAGCCGGTGCGTGTCTCGGTGGAACCTCGGGGCGAAGAATTCGCTTACCTGTGGGTTGACTTGGCCTGACATCTGAGGTTCCAGGACGACCGCTGCACCGCTGTCTCAGGATGGGCCAGCAGTGTCGATCCGGCTGGCCAGAACGGCGACGATGGCGAACGCGCCTGCCACCGCAGAGCCGAGATAGGCCCACGTCGGGCTGAAGGTGAACACGGGCAACCAGATCACCGCACCGAGCGCATGGCCGCTGAATCGGAGCGAGAGCGTGAACGACAGCGCTCCCGCGCGATTGTCGGGTGTCGCAATGGAGGCGAGCGATTGGAAGCTGACCACGACGGCCTGCGTTGCCGCGCCAGTGACGAACCAGAGAACGGCGAGCAGCCATACCGCGTCCGCGGCTGACAGCAGGGACACCAGTCCCGAGCACACGGCGATGGCAATAGTGGCCGCCCGCCGCCCTCCCAAGCGGTCGAGCGCGATCCCCCACAGCGGAGCCGCAGCCATGCCGGCCAAGCCGCCGGCGAGCAGCAGCACTCCCACCTGCGAACCCGACAGTCCCACCACATCGCGGCCGCTCAAGCTCACGAGGATCCTGGCCCCGATGGGGCCCATAGCGCACAGCGATGCCGTGGCGGCTATCAGCAGCGTCGGGCGGCGCATCAAGGACTGTAATCGGGGCGGAGAACCTGCCTGCTGGCGAGCGTCCGGCTCGGGTCGGGCTGTGCTGGCCGGCAACAGGAGTGCAATCGCAGCACCGACGGCGGCCGTCACCACATATGCGATGCGCCAGTTCGTGTCGGCTCCGATCCCGCCCAGCATCGGAGCGGCGAGCTGTCCCAGTGCCTGGCATGCCGCGTAACGGCCCACGATGCGGCCGATTCCCCCGGTCGGCGCGGTCTCGGTAAGTGTCGCCAGCAGCAGCGGCGTGATGAACGCATTCATGGCGCCCTGGCCGGCACGGGCCGCGAGAAACCATCCGTAGTTCGGCGCCAGGGCACACCCGAGCGTCGCGACGGCATACAGCGCAACGGCGCTGCGCAGCGTGCGCGCCCGTCCCCACTTGTCGCCGAGCGTGCCCGACACCAGCAGGAGGCCGGCGAAGGGCACCAGGTAGACGTTGAGCGCCCAGCCGATCTGGCTCGTGCTGACCGAGAACGCTTCGCGCAGCTCGGGGATCATCGGCAGCATCACGAACGTGCCGAGCGGGCCCATCATCCCGCCGAGGTAAAGCAGCACCCGGCGCCACTCGCCGTTCACCGCCGTCCCCCGAGAGCAGTCGCGCGGAGAGGTGCGCCTACTGGTTGTCGCACCTGTCGTTTCCCGCTCTTGTTCGCTGACGCTCACGGGCCGCTCGGGCCACGGCTTCGCCTCACGGCTCAGCCTCTGAGCCCCCGCACGCTACTTCGCGGTCGTCGGAGGGGTCCGGGCGACAGCGCTCCAGCCCAGAGCGCAATCGCTCGCGCCTACCATCGCCGCGCGACGAACGGGGGCAGTCATGGCCGAAGCAGCGCCGATGCCGTCCCGCCGCCCGCCGCCAGTTGCGCCCGAAGCCGGACTGTCCCATGTGCGAGTGCTGGAGCTGGCCGGCAGCGTGGGAGTTGCCTGGGCGGCGAAGCTCTTCGCCGACCTGGGCGCTGACGTCATACGCATCGAGGACGACCACGACCTGGTCCGGTCGCGGCCCCACGATGTCCACCGCTGGCTGAACTCCAACAAGCGCTCCGTCTGGTCAGTGAGCGACGAGCTGATCGCCGGCGCCGACCTGGTGATTCATGATCGTCGTGACCTGGCCGATCTGACGCAGCAGAACAGCCGGCTTGTTGTGCTGTCCATCACCCCGTTCGGGCTCACGGGGCCCTACGCGCACTACGACGCCGCCGAGATCAATGTCATCCACGGTTCGAGCTGGGGAAATCTGTCGCCGGGGGGCGCCACCGATCCCGACCTCCCGCCGCTGAAGGCACCGGGGCATCACGCCAACATCAACGTGGCCTCGGTGGCCGCGATCGTGGCCCTCGCGGCAACCGAACGTGCCGCCGTGAGCGGCCACGGCGAGCACATCGATTTCTCGGCTGTCGCCGCAGCGGCCAAGCTCACCGAGGTCGCTCCAGCGTCGGTCTCGTTCCTGGGCGTGAAGGCCTCCCGGCTGGGCACGCGCACGGTGGTGCCGTGGCGCATCTTCCAGTGCGTCGACGGGCTGCTGCAGCTCATCTGCCCCGAGCAGTCCCAGTGGGAGTCGTTCGTGGAGCTCATGGGCTCCCCCGAGTGGGCATCACTCGACGTGTTCGCCACCGGTCCCGACCGCACCCAGAACTCCGATGTCGTCAACATGTACCTGGCCGAGTGGTTCGCCGAACAACGGGCCGACGAGATCTACCACGCCGCCCAAGCTGCTCGGATTGCCGTGACGCCGGTGAACACCATGGCCCAGCTCGAAGCCGATGGGCACTTCGCCGAACGCCGGTTCTTTGCCATGACGCCTGACGGGCTGAAGCTGCCGGGTCCGGGGTTCCAGATCGATCAGCCGTGGTGGAATCTCGCCGCCGAAGCGCCTGACGCCGGGGCTCACGAAGGGGAAAGCTGGCGGCACAGGACGGTTGCCGCTGAGGGCGCCGGAGCCGCCGCGAGCGCCAGCAGCACAACGCCCGCAGCTGCAGGAGGCCGCCCGCTCGAGGGCGTGCGGGTCTGCGACTTCACGTGGATCTGGGCCGGCCCGTTCTGCACGCAGATCTTGGCCCACCTCGGCGCCGACGTCATCAAGCTCGAATCTCCCGATCATCTGTGCATGTTCCGGCGACTGCCGCTGAGCCCGCCCGACAGCCCGCCGTCGCATGACACCTCCGGCCTGTTTCAGCTCTACAACAGCGACAAGCGCAGCCTCGGCATCGACCTGTCCCATCCGGATGCCGCGGCGGTCGTCGCACGACTGGTCGCCATCAGCGACGTCGTGGTCGACAACTTCGGCGTCGGCGTCATGGATCGACTCGGATTCGGCGTCGAGCAATTGCGTGCGATCAACCCGGATGTCGTCATCGCCTCGCTGTCCGGCTACGGAAGCACGGGCCCCTGCGCGCAGTATGTGGCGTACGGACCTGCCGGCGGGGCGTTCGCGGGCCTGTACGCCTCCAACGGCTACGAAGGCGGCCCGGCGTACGAGACCGGCGTGGCGATCGGCGATCCATGCACAGGAATCACCGCCGCGTGGGCGGTGGTGGCATCGCTCGCCGCTCGCCGTCGCAGCGGCGTCGCCGCCACCATCGATGTCGCCATGGCCGAAGCCGTTGCCGCCACGGTCGGCGAGGGCTGGATGCAGTACCAGCAAAGCGGCCAGTCGCCGGCTCCCATCGGCAACCACGACCCGATCTGGTCGCCTCACAACTGCTACCCGGCCAGCGGAGACGATCAATGGGTCACGATCGCCTGCACCGACGACGTCATGTGGCAGTCGCTCTGCACGGTCATCGACCCCGGCCTCGCGACCCGCCGGGAATTCGCCGGCGCCGCGGATCGCAAGCGGAACGAGGCAGAGCTCGATGCCGCAGTCTCGGCATGGACGCAGACGCGGGACCGCTGGCAGATCACCGAGGAGCTGCAGGCGGTCGGCGTCACCGCCTTTCCCTCGCTGGCATCGCACGAGCTGTGGACCGGCGACCCCCACTTCGAAGCCATCGGCATGCTCGAGCGGCCTCACCATCCACTCACCGGCGACCGGGTGGTGCCTGGCGTCCCCTGGCGCTTGAGCGACGGCCCCAACGGGCTGCGACGCCCGGCGCCGCTGCTCGGCCAGCACACCGTCGAGGTCCTGGCCGACGTGCTGGGGTACGCGCCCGATGCGGTGGACGACCTGATCGCCCGGGGAGTCGTTCAGGAACCCGCCACTGCTCACACCGATTGAACGTGCGCAGGTGGCGTACTGGCGCGGTGCCTCAGGCGCTGGCGGCTGCTTGGACTGTGGTGGTGACTTCGGGCGCCAAGTCGAGATCGTGGAAGTTCTGGAGCCGCTCGATGGTCTCGGCGTAGCGCTCGCGCTTTGCGGCCTCCCGCTCGGGGGCACGCTCGGCGAACTCGGGCATGACCTCGCGGGCAAACAGCTCCATTGACTCGCAGATGTCCTCGTGGCGATTGCGGCCCGCCTGGCTCACGAAGATCAGCTCGTCGACACCAGCGTCCTCGTACGCCCGCACGAACTCGCGGATCTGGTCGGGCGTGCCGATGCAGCCGCGCAGCGAGTCGAGGCCGCCAGCCGACACCAGGTTCTCCGCGCCCTCCGAGCCGACGGCCGCCTGCACGGTGGCGGTCAGCTTCGCAAAGCCCATCTCCTCGCGGTTCTCCTCGAACTGGGTCCAGATGTCGGTGGCGCCCGGCGTGTGGGTGCCGAACGCGTAGTAGTGCAGCAGCGAGTAGGCGAAGAAGTGGAAGCCGTCGAGGCCCCGGTCGATCGCCGTCTGCTCATCGGGGTGGCACATGAAGCCCGTCGTCACCGCGATGTTGGGGTTCGGCGCGAGGCCCGCCGGGTCGGTGCAGCCCTCGAAGGCCTCGTAGTAGTCCGACACCCACTGGCGGGCCTCGTCAGGATCGATGAACGAGAAGCTCAGCGCGCCGAGGCCTCGCTGGCCCGCCATCAGGATCGTGTCGCGCTGGCTGCACGCCACCCACATCGGCGGGTGCGGGCGTTGCAACGGCTTGGGCACCACGTTGCGCGTCGGCATCGAGAAGAACTTGCCGGTGTGCCCCTCGTACGGCGACTGCGCCATCATCTTGGCGATCTCGGGGACGGCCTCTTCCCACATCGCCCGCTTGTCGGCGCGGGCGATCTCGAAGCCGCCCAGCTCCATGTCGCTCGACGTCTCGCCGGTGCCGAACTCGACCCGGCCGTTCGAGATGATGTCGAGCGTGCCGATGCGCTCAGCCACCCGAGCCGGGTGGTTGTAGCCCGGCAGCACCGGCACGATGCCGTGCCCGATGCGGATGTTCTGGGTGGTTGCGGCGCATGCCGACAGGAACACCTCGGGTGCCGAGGAGTGCGAATACTCCTCCAGGAAGTGGTGCTCCACTTCCCACACGGTGCTGAAGCCCAGCTTGTCGGCGAGCTGCACCTGTTCGAGTGCCTCGTGCACGATGCGGGCCTCGGCCCCGTCGTCCCACGGGCGCGGCAGTTGGTGTTCGTAGAAGATGCTGAAGCGCATGCCGGTTCCCTTCGAGCGGCGATGAGCGGCTCGTAGTGTGCCGTAACTGGCGCGACTCGGCGCGCCCGCCAGTGGGCGGCGGCGAGCTCGTTGCGCTCAGTCCATCGCAGCGATGCTGGCAAAGGCGGCATCCACGATGCGACCGCCCCGCGGGTCGCCGGTGATGGCGGCATCCATCCGATTCATCACGTAGGCCAGCGACGTGCGCACGTCGAAGTCGACGACGGCGATGGATCCGCCCCAGCCACCCCAGTACATGTGGTTCGGATTCGGGCTGGTCACCCAGCCGTCGAGCTGGCGAGCGAATCCCAAACCGTGCCGCAGTCGCAGCATCAGCACCTCGTCGATGTTGTCGACCTGCTCCTCGAGGCCCTTGCGCGCCCCGGCCTCGGACATGATCCGGACGCCGTCCACTTCTCCGCCGCAGGCCAGCATCGAATGGATCCGTGCAACCGCGCGGGCATTTCCGATCCCGCCCGCCGCCGGGATTTCGGCTGCTCGCCACGCACGCGTCCGGGGCTCGGTGGCGTCAAGCGAGCAGCTCGCCAAGGTGCGGACGGCAATCGAATCAGGGTCAATCGGCACCCCGCTCGCTTCGAGAACCTCCAGCAGGGACGGGGGCGGAAGCAGCTCGCCGACGCGGTGGTCTTCCGACGCGGGCAGGCTCATCCAGAAGTCCGCGCCGAGCGGCTCGGCGATTTCGGTGCGGAACCAATCCGCCATGCGCTGGCCGGTGATGCGGTAGAAAATCTCGCCCTCGAGGTTGCCCTGGGTGACGGCGTGGTAACCCGACTTGGTTCCTGGCTCCCACCACAGTTCCTGAGCAGCGAGCTGTTCGGCGATCGCGTCGAGGTCGTACAGATCCTCGGCCGATACCGGCGGCACGAATCCGGGCAGGCCCGCCGTGTGCGACATGACGTGCCGCACCAGCACGCCCTCCTTGCCGTTCTGTGCGAACTCGGGCCAGTACTCGCACACCGGCGCATCGAAATCCAGCTCGCCCCGATCGGCCAACGCGAGCATGCACGTCGCCGCCATGGTCTTGGTGGTGGAGTACACGTTCACGATCGTGTCCCGGTCCCACGGGGTGCCGTTCGTATCGGCGTCTCCAGCCCAGATATCCACGACAGACTCGCCGTCGACGGTCACCGCCGCCGCCGCACCAACTTCGAGGCCTTCGCCGAAGTTCCGCTCGAAGGCGTCGCGGACTGCCTCGAATCCTTCCTTGCACGTGCCGTGTATCTCCATGACCTGCCCTTCGTGCCATGCCGGCCCACACGGCCGCCAATTCGGGGCTCATCATGGCAGTAGCTGCATGCACTCGCCCATGCCGACGGTGTCCCTACAGGACGCTGCGCGGCCGCGGGTGACTTCCGCGCTCAGGTGGTCGGCGCCGTGATCGGCGGTGCTGTGCCGAAGTCAGCCCAATCCGTGACGACGCTGAATGATCCGGCGCCGTCGATGACGGCGGTGTAGCTGACCCGCCTGATCAGGTCGTCGCGATCCACCCACACGTCGAGCTGGACGTTGTCCAGTCGCTGAGGCGGCTCCTGATTCGTCATGGTCATGAACATGCCGAGCGACATGAGGAAGCCGGCCCCTGCGCCAGCAGGCAGGGAGTGCGTGCGGTAGTGGGCGACCGTCACGCCGTCGAGACTGGTGTCGCCCACCTCGACGAAGTCGAACACGGCGCCGAGATCGTCGATGGTGACGCCGAACGTCAGATTTGACCTGACGGGTGCGCTCGAATCCTCGGATTCCGGAGCCCAGACATATGGATGGGGGCCCTCCCACGGTCCGTCACCGGTCGCTCGATACGCCTGATCGCCGATGACCACTTCGGCGTAGGAGCCCAGATCCGGGATGCCTGCCTCGGGCACTGCAGGTCCGGATGTCAGCCGGTACTCGAAGCTGCGGTCCGAGAACACGCCTTCGATCGTCATTTCCCACGGCTCGGCCAAGACATCGAAGTCGAATGTGACCGTCGTGGATGTGGTGGCCGAGCTGCTCACGCCGATCGTGGTCTGGACGGCCTCGTGCACGGCAGCGGTTGCATCGCGACCGGTGCCGGTGTCGTACACCACGATCGTCGCAGCCGCGACGACAGCGATCACCGCCGCCGCGGCCGCTGCGCTGATCCAGCGTCGACGAGCGGGCGCGCCGACTGATGACGATCTCTTCGGCCCGTGAACCACTCGAAGCCGCGGAGATGCGTCCGCGCTGTCCGCCAGGATCGAATCCAGCAACTGGGCCGGCTCCGGGTCCGTCGCCGAGGCGAGCGCATCGACGTCGACCGGGTTCGCCCGGCGCAGATCGGCGAGCAGTTCGTCTTCGATGCCGCTACCAGTCATGAAGCACTCCCTTCGCCGCCGCTTGCGTCATCAAGACGATCAAGGCGCGCAGCGAGTCGTTTGCGGGCCCGATGAACACGGATGGCCGAGGCGTTCGCCGAGATGCCGAGCACCTGGCCGATCTCGGCATGGCTGAGCTCCTCCCACGCCACGAGCATGAGCACTTCCCGGTCGGCTTCAGACAGGGCAGCGAGGGCCGCTGTGATCAGCGTCGAGCGCTCGCTGACCTCAGGCGCGACCGCTTCGTCTGCCGCGGCGGGGCGGACCAGTCGCAACCGATCGTGCGCCGTCTGGCGCCGGCGACTGGAGCGTGTGGCGTTGCGGATCATGTTCCTGGCCACGCCGAACAGCCACAGACGTTCGGAGCCTTCGGGAACGTCGTCGCGACGGCGCCACGCTGTCAGGAACGTGTCAGCGACAACCTCGTCGGCAGTTGCGGCATCGACCCTGCGGCGGGCATACGCCAGCAGCGGCCGGTACGCCTCGGCATAGAGGTGCCGGAACCAGGCCTCGTCGTGAGCGGCGAGCATGCAGACAGCCATCATGGCTGTCATGTCCGCTCACGCCTGACTCTTTCGCGGCGTCGTCACGCATGCTGTCCGGCGAATCCGTTGACATTCGTTCCGACGATGCGATCATCGACGCCTACCTTGGTTCCGAGGCACACGCATGAGCAGCACCGACACCCAGACACCGGCCGATGCACTCGGGCCAGCCACGACCCCTGCCCTGGACGTGCGGAACCTCGTGGCCGGCTGGGGCGGCGTGCCCGCCGTGCGCGACCTCTCGCTGCATGTCCATCCCGGCGAGGTGGTGGCGCTGCTGGGGCCCAACGGCGCCGGCAAGACCACCACGCTGCTGACCATCGCGGGGATCCTGCGGCCGATCGACGGCGAGATCGACGTGCTCGGCGAGCCGCTCGACGGCGCCAGCGCGCACCAAGTGGCGCGCAGGGGCGCCGCATTGCTGCCCGAGGACCGCGGCATCTTCTTCCAGCTCTCCGTGGCGGAGAACCTGCGCTTGCACCGGCACCGTCGCAGCGAGGTGACCGAGGCCGACATCATCGGCTGGTTCCCGGCCCTCGAGCAGCTCCTGGACCGCCGGGCCGGGCTGCTCTCGGGCGGCGAGCAGCAGATGCTGGCCTTGGGCTGCAAGCTCATCGCCGATCCGAAGCTCCTGATGGTGGACGAGATGAGCCTCGGACTCGCGCCGATCATCGTGGAGCGCCTGCTGCCGGTGGTGCGGCGCATCGCCGACGAAACCGGCACGGCCGTGCTGCTGGTGGAACAGCACGTGCATGCCGCCCTCGCCATCACTGACAGGGCGTATGTCCTCAATCACGGCGAGCTGGCGCTGTCGGGCACTGCGGACGAGTTGGCGCAGCGACCCGAGGTGCTCGAAGCCAGCTACCTCGGGGAGCGCACCCTCGACCACGAGTAGCGTCGGGGACTCCATGAGACATCTACATGCACGATCATTGGCGCTGCTCGTTGCGCTCTGTCTTCTGGCAGCTGCGTGCGGCGGTTCAGACGACACTGGCGACGACGCCCCGACCACCACAGCCTCGAGCGGCGCCGCCACCGACACCGGCACGGCGACCGATGACACGACCGGCGACGGCGCTGGCGGCGTTGCAGCGGGAGGCGACGATGCGTCGGGCGATGCGGCGCCGATCGACCGCACCGGCGAGGTCATCCGGGTCGGCTATGTCAACAACGAAGGCGGCACCATCTCGCTGCCCGAGCTGCGCATCGGCGGCGAAGTGGCCATCAAGGTGATCAACGACGCGGGCGGCATCCACGGCGCCATGATCGAGCCGATCGTCTGCCTCTCCGACGGCACGCCCGAAAGCGCCATCAACTGCGCGATCAAGCTGATCGAAGAAGACGTCGACATGGCGTACATGGGCGTCGAACTGGGCTCCGAAGCGGCGTTCGGACTGTGGCTCGACGCCGGAATTCCCTACGTCTCGTCCCACTCGTGGGGCCAGACCGAGAGGAACAGTCCCGGCTCCTTCCTGCTCCACGTGGCGACCGGGGCATTTGCCGTGGGCCCCGCCAAGACCTTCTCCGAACTCGGCATCGACCACATCGCAGTCGTCGTCCAGGACTCCTCCACCGCGCTGGACTTCATGGACAACATCATCGCCCCGGTGCTCGCGCACTACGGCATCGAGATGGAGCGCGTCGTGGTCGACATCGCGGCGCCCGATTGGACCGCTGCCATCGCGGCGGCGCAGTCCGCTGGCGTCGACGGGATGATGGGCCAGCTCGACGAGTTCGGCTGCATCGGCATGGTGGGATCGGCCGCCGCGAGCGGCTTCGACAAGCCGATCTTCGCCGGCTCCTGCACCCTGTACATCGACGTGCTCGGGCCTGCCGCTCTCGGCACCTACACCCAGGGCGACCAGTGGGTCCCGTGGGTTGCCGAATTCGCGCCGCCCGAGATCCAAGAACGCCTCGCGCAATACGCCGACCACATGACCGCTGCCGGGCACGAGAAACTCATCGAGGGTTTCGCCATCGCCCCCTACGGAGCATGGCGCGAGATCAAGTTCATTCTCGAGACCATCGAGGGCCCGATCACCTCCGATTCGATCACCGAGGCGTTCGCGACCGCCGGCGAGACACCCGGATGGTTCGGCCCCAACCTGCGCTGCGGGCAGGCACCGTGGCCGCCGGAGTCCTCGCACTGCATGTCGCACATCATGGTGTGGCAGGTGGTCGAGGCCGATGACGGATCGCTGCGCCGGATCGTGGTCGGCGACGGACTCTTCGACGCATACGAGCTGAGCGGGCTCTAGACAACAGTCATTATCCACATAACCGCCGGCCCATCTGCGAGCATCTGCGGATGAGTTGCCGGGCAATCTGAGGCGGATCTGCCGAAGTGGACCAGTACCTGCTGTTCGCGATCATCGGCTTGGGATCGGGCTGCCTCTACGCGGCGCTGTCGATGGGCCTGGTCATCACCTACCGGGGCACCGGCATCATCAACTTCGCCACTGGCGCGATGGCGATGTGGGGGGCGTACGTCTACGACGAACTCAGCGACACCGGCGATCTCGTGCTGCCGCTGGTGATCATTCGCAGCCGCATCAGCCTCGGAGGCAGTTCGGGCAGCGTGCCCTTCGGGGTGGCCATCATCCTTGCAGTGCTGTCGTGCAGCCTCATCGGGCTGATGGTGCACTTCCTGGTCTTCCGGCCGCTCCGACGAGCCCCGATCCTGGCCCGCGTGGTCGCGTCGGTGGGCGTGCTGCTGGTCATCCAAGCCCTGATCGTGATGCACTTCATGAGCAGCGCCCGCGTCGTCGCTCCGATCCTGCCCAACGAGCCGGTGAGCTTCGCCGGGGTCAGCTTCTCTCGTGATCGACTCTGGCTCACGGCCGTCGTGCTGCTGACCGCCGCCGCGGCATGGGCGTGGTTCCGCTTCACGCGCTTGGGGCTCGCCACGCGGGCCTCTACCGAGAATGAGCGGGCGGTCAGCCTGGCCCGTTACTCGCCGCAAGTGCTGGCCGGCTCGACGTGGGTGCTGTCGAGCACCCTCGTCGGCTTCCTGCTGATCATGGCCTCGCCGGTCGTCTCCCTCAGCCCGTGGACCTACCTCGCGATCGTTCCGGCGCTCGCCGCGGCGGTCATCGGTCGGTTGCTGTCGATCGCCGTCACCGTGGCGGCCGCGTTCGGGCTCGGCATCTTCCAGTCGATCGTCGTGTACCAGACCACCAATCCGTGGTGGCCCGATTGGGCGATCACCGGCATACCCGACGCACTGCCGTTCGGGGTCATCGTGATCGCCCTGTTCGGCTTGGGCCACAACCTGCCGACCCGTGGCGCCGTCGAAGCCGATGCCCTGCCCGAGGTCGTTCGGCCGAAGATGCGGCCGAGCGTGGTCGCATCGGCCGTGGTAGCGGCCGGAGTGCTGACCGCAGTGGCGCAGGGCAGTTACCGCATCGGGATCATGACCAGCATGATCATGACGATCGTCATGCTGTCGCTGGTGGTGCTGACCGGCCTCGTCGGTCAGATCTCACTGGCCCAGGCCGCCATCGCGGGAGCCGCTGGCTTCGCGCTCAGCAAGCTGGGCGATTCGGTTGGCATCCCGTTTCCCATCTCGCTGCTGCTCGCGGCGCTCATGGCCACCGCCTTCGGGCTCGTGGTGGGCGTCTCGGCCCTGCGCATCCGCGGTGCGCAGCTCGCGGTCGTCACGCTGGCCGGTGCGGTCGCGCTCGAGGAGTTCGTGTTTCGCAACTCCGCCATCACCGGCCTGTACGGCAATCCCATTACCGGTCCTTCGTTCTTCGGGGCGAACCTCAGCATTCGCGAGGGCAGGAACTTTGCCCGCATGGAATTCGGTTTCCTGGTGCTGGCCGTGGTGACCGTGTGCGCCATTGCCGTGGGCAACCTGGCCCGAAGTGCGACAGGGCGCCGCTTCCTGGCCGTTCGTTCCAACGAGCGGGCGGGCGCGTCGGTCGGTATCAATGTCGCGGGCACGAAGATGCTGGCATTCGCGCTTGCGTCGTTCCTGGCCGGTGTGGGCGGCGCGTTCATCGGCTACAGCCGGGGACAGCTCTCGGCGGAGAGCTTCGCCGTGCTCATCGGCCTGAGCTTCCTGGCGCTGGCCTACCTGTGCGGAATCACGAGCGTTCCCGGTGCAATCATCGCGGGGCTGTTCGCCCCGCTCGGCATCGTCTACATCACCGCAGACCGGATCGCCGAACTGGGCCGGTGGTACCAATTGGTGGCTGGTGTCGCCCTGGTGGCCACTGCGATCTTCTTCCCCGAAGGTGTGGCCGGCGCGTACCGCCAGAATCTCGCACGCCTGCGAGCATTCCGGTCACGCAGGCGGGCCCGGGCAGAGGCACGCGAACGCAGCGATCTCGGAGCGATGCCCGCCGAGCCCGGCCCCGGGACAGCGGGCGAGTCGGTCCGCCTGTCGGAGTATCGGCGCAAGGAGCGCCAGAGGAGCTTCGAGGGCGCACCGGTCGTGCTAGGAGTCGAGGATCTCACGGTGCGCTTCGGCGGGCTGAAGGCACTGGACCAGGTGTCGCTGCGAGTTCGCGAGGGCGAGATCGTGGGATTGATCGGGCCGAACGGCGCCGGCAAGACGACGCTGATCGACGCACTGACTGGTTTCGTGCCGTCCCGTGGGCACGTGACGTTCTGTGAGGAACGGCTCTCCCGTGAAGCCCCCCATGTGCGCGCCCAGCGAGGGCTGGCGCGCACATGGCAGTCGCTGGAGCTGTTCGGTGACCTGACCGTGCGCGAGAACGTGCAGGTCGCCGCCGAGCGGTCTTCGATGCGCTCGGTGCTCGCCGATCTCGTTGTACCCGAGCGGCCAGCGGACACCTCGCGGGTTGATGCAGCGATGCAAATTGTCGGCTTGGTCGGTGACACCGATACACGACCAGCCAACCTCCCGCTTGGCCGCCAGAAGCTGGTCGGTGTTGCACGCGCGCTGGCGTCGGAACCCCGGGTAATGCTCGCTGACGAGCCGGCCGCAGGGTTGACCACTGCGGAGAGCATCGCGCTGGGCGTCCGTCTGCTGGACGTGGCCTCGGAAGGCGTGTCGATCTTGCTGATCGACCACGACATGAATCTCGTGCTCGACATCTGCGACCACATCTATGTGCTCAACTTCGGTCAGATCATCGCGGAGGGCACGTCAGCGGAGATCCGGGCCAACGAGACCGTGGTCGATGCCTACCTGGGCTCAGGCGCTCACACGTGAGCACGCCAGTCGGCCAGTCCTCCCACTCAAGACCGAGCCGCCAAGAATCGTCTTCGTTGCGCCACGCACGGTGTGCTGAGATGGCCCGACCTATGCTGCCGCGATGTGGAGGTAGAGCGCCGAATCGTCCGTCGGGAGCGCCTCAACGCCGACATCGCACTGCCTTACGAGCTTCGCCTGCTCGACTTCGAATCGGCTATGCAGGACGTCTACGACTTCTTCTACGACGTCAACCAACACCTTGCCGGCAAGGGACTCGGACGCCTCGAAGACACCGTGCGGGGAGCGATTCTGTCCGGCGTCGTCTCCGACATGTTGACGGCCTATCTGTCGGCGCATTCTCGAACGCTCGTGCCGAACAGCTACCACAACGGTCATCCCGACCTCGTGGTTGCAGGCGCCTATCCCGACAATGCCGTGAAAGCCGGCGAACGCGGCGTCGAGGTCAAGGCCACAACCAAACGCGGCGGAGCGGTGGACACCCACGGTGCCCGAGACCAGTGGTTCTGCGTCTTCGTCTACACCGTCGATCGCGCCACCCAGCCCATGACGGCCCGGACCCCGTTGCGCTTCACCGAGGTGTATCTGGCCCATGTCACCACGCACGACTTCCGCCGCAACGAGCGGGGCGAACTCGGCACGCGGACGGCGACGCTGCATCGCGACGGCATCGCCAAGCTGCGCCAGAGTTGGGTCTACCTCGATGACGGGCCTGATGAGGGAACTTCGTAGTCGCGCAGGCGCTTGATGGCGCTCACTGCCATGTCGGCGTAGGTCATGTCGCTCTCGACGCCGATGCTGCGATAGCCGAGCCACTCGGCTGCGGCCAACGTCGAGCCTGAGCCCGCAAATGGGTCGAGCACAGTTCCCTCGCCAAGAGGCAGGACGGCTCGGACCACCTCACGAAGGAACGACTGCGGCTTCAGGCTGGGGTGCGGCGCCAGGTGCCGCTCCGCGGGCTGCGTCGGGGCTGACTTGATCACATCGGCAAACGGGCGCTCAGGCGAATGGCGTCGCAGGCCCCCGGTGCCCCATTTCCGAAGGTTGTCCTGCACGCGACCGTCGAGCGGCTTGCGAAAGAGCAGCCAAGGTTCCCACCCCGAACGTGGCATGACCGTCACATCGGGGAATTCGTGATGCGCGTTCTTGGGGCGATCACCGCCTCTCATCGTCATGACAAGTCGCACAACCTCGCCCCGGCGCTCGAGCCCTGCCGTGCAGATGGCATTTGCAACGAGATGAGATACCAGCGGATTCGACGCGACGAGCACATGGGCGCCGGGAACAAGCACCGGCATCAGGGCAGCCGTCCAGCGGCTGAAGAAGCAGCTCAGGCGATCAAGGTCATCGCGACCCAGCGTGGTGAAGCGCGGCACAGGAGCTCGCTGATGCCCATCGAAGCTCGGTGGCAGCCGCCAGACACCGCCATGGCCGTTTCGCAGCTTCTCCTGCTGCGACGGCGAGTATTCCACCAAGCCGTATGGAGGGTCGGTGACGACGCCTTGGATCGAGGCCGGCGGCTGGGCAGAAAGCCAGTCCAGACAGTCGGCGTGGTACAGAGCCGCGTTGCCGACGACCGCGAACGGCTCAGCGAAGGACGTAGACACCGCGGCGGACTCTGGAGAACTGTCCGTCTCCGTCGGCGTTGAGTCGCAGGTAGCTGCGAACCGACGAGGCGGCGACATCGGCGCCAAGTCGAGCTTCAACTCGTGCATGGATTACGTCCACCGGCAAGGGCCCGTCTGCACAAGCGAGCACATCTTCGATGGCATCGCGAACTTCGCCGGGGCGGCGACGACGTTCGTGCAGCACCGCTTCGTTCACGGCAGCGACCGTAGACGTCTCGACGTCTTGTTGGGTGGATACTCACACTCTCGCTGAACGAGCTGGCACCGGCACCGAAGCGATCGTGGCACCAGGACAGCAATTCTCGGGTGGGAGCGCTGCGCTCAATGCATGGATTTGACATGCGATGAACATAGAGATGGGGTGTTATGAGGCAGCGGCGATTGCGGCGTGGATGCGGGCGGGGCTGAGCGGCAGCTCGTCGATGGTGATGCCCAGCGGTGCGAGGGCGTCGCACACGGCGTTCGCGATGGCGGCGTAGGGACCCAGGGTGCCGCCCTCGCCCACACCGCGGATCTGGTTCAGGTTGTGCGCCGGATCGGCGACATGGCCCAGCTCGATCGAGGGCATCCGGTCGGCCGTGATTGCCAGGTAGTCCATGAACGTGCCCGATTGCAGCTGGCCGTCGGCGTCGTAGACGAAGTGCTCGTACAGCGCACCGCCCACGCCCTGCGCGATGGCGCCGTGCATCTGGCCCTCCACGATCATCGGGTTGATCACGCGGCCAGTGTCCTCGACGCACACGATTCGCTGCACGTCGACCTCGCCGGTGTCGAGGTCCACGGCGACCACTGCGGCCTGCGCGCCCGCGGCGAACGTGCCGGTCATCGGGTCGTAGAAGCGCATGGCCTCCAAGCCGGGCTCGAGTCCGGGCGGGAGCCGGTGCGGCTCGAAGTAGGCCAAGCGCGCCACCTCAGCGAGCGTGACGCCGACCGATGGGGCGTCCTGCGTGTGGATGAAGCCGTCGTCGATGCTCAGCCACTCGGGTTCGGCTTCGAGCAGGTGTGCCGCAATGACGAGCGCTTTGGCTCGCACCGTGCGCGCTGCGAGCGTCGCAGCGCCCGAACCGATGACGCCTTGGCGACTGGCGAATGCCCCCAAGCCGAAGGCGAGGCGATCGGTGTCGCCCATCTCCACGGCCACGTCATCGACGCCGACCCCGAGCTCGGCCGCGACCACCTGGGCCATGGTGGTCTCGATGCCCTGACCCTGGGCCGTCACGCCCATCGCTGCGGTCACAGCGCCCGACGGATCGATGCGGACCTCGGCGGATTCGTGACCGGTGCGGAACGGCAGCCGCGGCCCGGCTGACGCCTTCTGCCCGAGCCCGGTCAGCTCGTTGTAGCAAGCGAAGCCGATCCCGATGAGACGGTCTCGCCCGGCGCCTCCGTCGTTGGCGCCGCCATCGCCGTCCGGAACGTCGGTGCTCGATGCGACTGCCCGGGCGCCGCGTTGGCCGGCACGGAATCCCTCGTAGTCGATGAGTTCGACGGCCTGGTCGAGGCAGTCGAGGTAGGTGCGCGAGTCGTGCACCAGCCGGGTGGGAGCGGTGTACGGAACGTCCTGAGGTGCGACCAGGTTGCGACGGCGGATGTCGACCGGGTCGAGCCCGAGCGCAGCGGCTGCATCGTCGAGCAGGCGTTCCATGACGAATACTGTCGCCGGCCGGGCCACACCCCGGTACGGGCCCGTCGGCGCGGTGTTGGTGGCCACGCCGAGCACCTCGCAGCGATAGTGGGAGAGCTTGTAGGGGCCTGTCAGCAGGCCGCCGGCCATGAGCGGCTCGATGCCTGCCGTCCACGGCGGCGAGCTGTATGCCCCGACATTCGCGTGCAGCACAGCATCAACGGCTACCAGCGTGCCGTCGGCCTCGAAGCCCGCTCGAACCCGGTAGTGGTGATCACGCGCCTGCAGGGCCGTGGTCATGTGCTCCGACCGGGTCTCGACCCATCCCACCGGTCGGCCCACGCGGTGGGCCAGCTGGCACACGGCCGCATCCTCGGGATACAGCGCGGCCTTGGTGCCGAAGCCGCCGCCGACATCGCCGACGTCCAGGCGCACTGCGCTCTCGGGCAGGCCGAACGCGGTCGCGAGGCTGTTGCGGTGCAGGTATGGCACCTGCGAGACCGAGTGCAGCGTGAGCTTGGCTCGACTGGCGTCCCAGACAGCCACGGCACCGCGGCCCTCCATCGGCACAGCACCGTGCCGGTTGGTGCGGAAGGCGCGCTCGATAACGAAGTGAGCGCTGTCGAGGGCCGCATCGACATTGCCCGCATCGAAGGTCCGTGTGACGAGGAGGTTGCCGGGTGCGGCGTCATGCACCGGGTCGGCAGGCTGCGCTGCTGCAGCCACAGTGTCGACATGGGCACCCAGCTCGTCGTAGGCCACCTCCACGAGCTCGGCTGCGTCGGCAGCGGCTGCCGGGCTGATAGCCACGACCGCCGCCACCGCCTCGCCTTGATAGCGCACCTTGTCGGCGGCAAGCGCCGGCTGAGGGGTGGCGACATGGGTCGGCAACGCCGACTCGGCAATGAGCGCCAAGCCGGCGAAATCCGGATCGGCGCCGGTCGCGACATCGACCACGCCAGGGGCCTGCTGGGCGGCAGATACGTCGACCGAGACGATGCGCCCATGAGCGACGGGGCTTCGCACGAACGCCACGGCAAGCTGCCCGTCGTAGCGGATGTTCGCGATGTAGCTCCCCCGGCCTCTCAGCAGTCGGGCGTCCTCGCGTCGGGGGACCGGCTCGCCGAACGGCCCGCCGCTCGTCGGAACCGTCTCGTCAAGTTGGAACACGTCTCACACCATCGAGTAGCCGCCGTTGACGGAGACGGTCTGGCCCGTCGTCCATCCCGACAGAGGCGAGGCCAGCAGCAGCACCATCGGCGGCACATCGTCGGGCACGCCGACACGGCGCAGCGGGTACATCTTGGCGATGCGGGCCATGCGCTCGTCGTCGGCATTGCCGGTGTGGTGGGCGAACCGCTCCGAGCGCACCAACCCGAGCGACACGGTGTTGGCGCGAATGCCGTTTCGGCCGAATTCCTTGGCGACCGACTTCATCAAGCCCATGGTGGACGCTCGGGTGGCAGCCACTCCCGCCAAGCGGCTCTCTCCTACGCGTCCGGAGTCGCCCATCAGCGACACGATCGAGCCTTCGATGCCGGCATCGACCATGTGGCGCACCACGGCCTGGGTCACCCGCAAGCTGCCCATCACCGTCACGTCCACCATCCGTTGCAGATCGTCGGCGTCGATGTCGAGGAACGGCCCGGTGTCGGTGTAGGCCGCATTGTTGACCAGCACGTCGATGCTGCCGAGCCCGCGGACCACCTCATCGACCGTGCGCTGCACGTCATGGCCGCTGGTGACATCGCAGCGGATTGCGAGCGCCGTGCGCCCAGCTTCTTGGGCTGCGGCTGCGCCTTTCTCCGCACCCTCGCTCGAAGCGTTGTGGGCGAAGGCCACGTTCGCACCCTCATCAGCGAACGCCGCAGCAATGGCCAGACCGAGTCCCTGGCCCGCTCCTGTCACAAGGACATTCTTTCCCGCCAGCTGCAGATCCATCGCACTCTCCGATTCGTTGGCGTCGGCCGCATGGGACTCCCTCAGTCTGCCCCGAGCCGGTGTGCCCGCGAAACCCTGCGCCAGATCGCTGCTATGGCGGTGAGCGCAACCGTCATGTTCGCTTGTGCGCCCTCGAAACCGGGTTTCGAAATCCGGCACAGCCGGTCTGCAGGCTGCCGCTATGGTGGCGGCCATGGGGTACGAGCCGACTGAGCATCATCCGGCCTTCGAGGAGTACTCCGAGACGGTGTACGAGTTGGCCGAGGACGGCGTCGAAGTCATCCAGGCGCGTATTGCCGAACGGCTGGAGGTCTCGCGTCCAGCAGTGTCAGAGATGATCCGCCGAATGCAGCGCGAGGGCTTGGTCAATGTGGACGAAGACGCGCACATCAGCCTGACCGACGAGGGCGAGCAGATCGCCACGACCGTGGTGCGCCGGCACCGGCTGGCCGAGCGGTTCCTGACCGACGTGCTCAAGCTGAGCTGGGCCGATGCCCACCACGAGGCCGGCCGCTGGGAGCACGTGATCTCGCCAGTCGTGGAACGGGCGATGATGGAGCTGCTCCACGATCCGAACACCTGCCCGCACGGCAATCCCATCCCCGGCTCCGACTACACCGCGCCAACCGACGCGATGCCGCTCGCAGATGTCGGCCAGACCGGTGGCTTCACCGTGGAACGCATTCCCGAGGAACTGGAATTCGCACCCGGCCAGCTCGAGTTCTTGGAACAATCCGGGCTCATGCCAGGCCGGTCGGGAACCGTCATGTCGGTGTCGCCTGACGGCACCGCCACTGTGGCGATGGACGAGGGCACGGTGGGCGTCAGCGCCTACACCGCTGCACGCATCCTCGTCACTGCAGGCGACTGAGCGATCTGACGCCTGCCGCGGCGTGCGCCCGGCCCAACTCTGCGTGCATTGACTTGCGCGCTGTCACATTCCGCGCTTGCGCGCGGTGCGTTAGCAATGCCTAACATAGACCATAAGGAGTCGTGCACCACGTCGTTGCGCGCTCCAGCGCTGCACCGGGGTCACCGACGTCGATGATCGTCTGCCAATGTCTCGCGACGAATGAGGCCGCCATCCGGCGGCTCGCCGCGCACGGCGGCACAACGGTCCGCGACGTGTCGAAGGCCTGCGGCGCCGGCACCGACTGCGGAAGCTGCGTCGCCATGATCCAGGCCGTGCTCGACCAGTGCATGCTCGAGGCCATCGACCCAGAGCATCACTCCGTCCACTCGATCGCCTTCGAGACGATCGCGGTGGGCGCATAGCGGGCCTCGCTGACGGCGCGCATTCAGTCTCGCTGGGCTGACTCTGGCCGCATTCTTGTGCGCCTAGGGTGGAGTTCATGCAGGGATCACCCGAGGTCATCGAGTTCTTGAACGAAGCGCTGACGGCCGAGCTGACGGCGATCAACCAGTACTTCGCCGCCTCCAAGATCGCCAGCAACTGGGGATACGACCGCTTGGCCTCCAAGTACCACGAGGAGTCCATCGAGGAGATGCGCGATGCCGAGAAGCTGATGGAGCGCACCCTGCTGCTGGATGCGCTGCCCAACATGCAGCGGCTGGGCACCGTGATGATCGGCGAGACCGTGCCCGAGCAGCTCGCCCTCGACCGGCAGCTCGAGGAGCACGCCATCGATCGGTACCGCAGCGGCGTGCGCCTGTGCCTCGACCAGGGCGACGCCGGCACCCGCGAGCTGCTCGAGCACCTGCTGGTCGGCGAGGAAGCACATCTCGACTGGATCGAGACCCAGCAGAGTCTCATCGAGGACATCGGCATCGAGCGTTACCTGCAGAGCCAGATCGGCGACGACTAGCGCCGAGGATCGGCGCGGGACGGAGCGATCGACATGGGAGGGGTCGACTGGAGCCTCCTCATTGCGTGCATCGGCGGCGCCAGCCTCGCGGGCATTGTCACGTATCACGCGGTTGCCGGCTACTTCTACTTCCGGTACTACGTCCGGCAGCCCTCGACAGCGCAATCGTGGAAGCTGCAGCCTGACCGTTTCCTGTCGCCGGAGCTTCACCGCCTCGCCGTTTGGGCCAGCACCCGCAACATGTTGCTGAGCGGCCTGCTGAGCGGCGCACTGATCTACGCCATCGCGAGCGGCAACCTCGACGCGCCCATCTACACCGATGTCACGAGCTGGGGCGGTTGGGCGTACACGGTCGGCTCCACCGTCTTGCTGTTCCTGCTGGCCGAATACATCGCCTACCTGGTGCACCGCCTACTGCACACACGGTTCATGTTCCGCCACGTGCACCGATTTCACCATCGGTTCGTCGCGACGAATCCCTACGTGACGATGGCAATGCACCCGGCGGAACTGCTGATGCTGCAAGCCGCCACACTGGCACCGCTGCTCGTCATTCCCTTCCATGCACTGTCTGTCGTCGGCGTGTTGCTGTACATCGTTGTCTACAACGTCGCTGGCCATTCCGGCGTCAAGCTGGAGTCGGTGCTGCCGTGGCAGCCGCCGGCGCAGTTTCACGATGACCATCACGCCCATGTCCATGTGAATTTCGGCCAGCATCTGCTGATCTGGGACCGGCTGCACGGCACATTGCGCAGGCACGGCAGGCGCTACGGCCCAGAGGTCTTCGGCGGGCGCGGCAAACGAGACCTCAGCGATGCCGTCGCCGGGCGCGAACTCGAACCGTTCGTCAGGTACTGAGCGGACGTTCCGACAGTGAGAACGCTGCCGTGGGAGGTGTCGCCAGACCTTCCTTGGAAGACGTTCACCAGCCCCGCCGAGCAGTGGGCCAACCAGCCGACGTTCCTGATCGGCGAGTACGTCATCATCGCGTGCGCAGTGCTGGCGCTGATCCACGCTGTCCGCGCCGGGCGCAAAGACCGGCTGACCTGGGTTGCCGCGCTCATCACGGGCACAGCCAACGACGTGATCTTCATGGCGCTGCCGGTCGTCGACACCTTCTGGCAGGCCCAGGCGACCATCATGATCACCCCGCGCCTGCCGCTGTACATCCCGTGCGTGTACATCGTCTTCCTGTACTGGCCGACGGTCGGCATCCGTCGTCTCGGACTGGGGCGGTGGTCGGCCGCGGCGCTCACCGGACTGGTGGCGGTGGTGCTGTACGCGCCCTACGACATCGTCGGCGCCAAGTTCCTCTGGTGGACATGGCATGACACCGATCCCGCCATAGCGGACCGGCTCTTCGGGGCCCCGCTGAGCAGCAGCCTGTGGGTGCTCACGTTCACCGGCTCATTCGCGCTGCTGCTCGATCTGGTCCTGCGCGGCCACGATGTCACCCAGCAGAGCTTTGTCACCAGGCGGCGCTTCGTCGCCGACATCGTGCTGACTGCGTGCATCACGACGCCGTTGATGATGGCGCAGATGTTCGTTCTGCAGCTGCTCGACGGGGGAACGCCTGGACTGGTCGCGTTCTGCACCGGGGCGGTCATCTACGGCGCTGTTTCCTTCCTGGGGCGCCGCACTGCGCGTCCGGAGGGGCAACCGGTGGATTGGCTGGGGCGCGGAGCTGCCGCCTACCTGATCGCTCTGGTCATCTGCATGGCGTTCTTCGCGCCGGAGACCCACGTGAGCAGCGGTCTGCATCAGGTGCCCGGCCCCTGCGGTGTCGAAGAATCGGACATCACCGGCAACACGCGCGACAAGTACCTGTGCGTGGAGGACTACGCGGAGGACTTCACGTTTGCGTGCACCACGCCTCCTGCGCATGACGTGCAGTGGTACACCGTCTGCGGCAAGGAGCACTCGAACTACCCGGCCTACGTCGCCGTCGTCAGCGGTCTGGTGCTCGCGGGAATCGCCGCCCTGTACGCCGTATTCGGCGCTCTGGGCGGCAGCGCCGGGCGACCGGCTACGCCGGCTTCCGCACGAGCACGAAGTACAGCGGGGTGAAGATCTGCAGCTGCCCCGATTCTGCGAGGGCAGCCCCGCCGATGTTCAGAATTCGCGATGCTCCCGATGTGCCGCGCGGCACGACCCGAAGCGCTTCGAGCGCCCGGAGGATCGTGTGGGTCGCCGATCGCCCGGCACGGGAGCTCCTGAGGCCTGTCAGCGACAGCTTGGGACCGGCCAGGGGCTCGTACCACGGGATCGACGGCCCGGCTTGATCGGCCATGTCGAGTGCTTCGAGCACCTCAAAGCCGACCTTGTCCAAGGCGGCATCCACCTCGTGCAGCGAGATGATGTCCTGCAGCCCGGCGCCGAGCTCGATGTCGTGCTTGAGCTGCCGGTGATGCGAGTTGCCCGTGTCGAATCGATCCGTGAGACACCACTCGTGCGACGCGAAGCAGCCGCCCGGCTTGAGCAGGCGGAACGCTTCGGCGAAAACGTCCACGCGGTCGGGCACATGGCACGTCGACTCGAGCGCGTAGATGGCATCGAATGACTCGTCCGCTTCGTCGATGTCGGTGAAGTCCGATTCGAGGTAGGTCCCGAGATGGCTGAGCCCTGCCTCCTCGGTATAGGCAACCGCGCGCCTGATCTGGTACGCGCTGACGTTGATTCCCACGATCTGCGACCCCGAGAAGCGGGCGATCTCCCGCAGCGGGCCGCCGATGCCGCAGCCGAAGTCGGCGACGCGCATGCCGGGCTGCAGGCCGAGCTTGAGTGCAAAGAGGTGCTCTTGTCGCGCAATCGACGCACGACGGCTCTCGCCGGGAACCCGCGGAGCAAAGTGAAACGACTCACCCCAGCCGTACTCGTACAGATCGGTCGCGAGGTCGTAGTAGTTCTCTACAAAGCCCCGGTGATGGGTGGCCCGCCGGTCTCGACCCTTGCGACGCCCGAAGTCGAAACTGCTTTCGTGCGCACCGACGCTCGACTCGACGTCTTCGGGATCCAAGGATCGTCTGAGAATCTGTGAGAGCCGGATTGGCATGGCGGTGGTCTTTGTGCGGTACGTACCGCGTTACGGGGTGTCGAGGAGCTGGAGGTCGGGGTCGAAGGCGGCTGCTGCGAACCAGAACGTGTCGATGTGCTCGATGGGTGCGAGCTGCGCTCCGGCCAGCGGGCCGTCGAGGGCGCGGCCGAGCAGTGACCATGTCGAACCCGTCTGATCGTCGACGAACGCTCCGGGCTCCGCCGAGCTCGCAGCATCGGGCTTGCGAGCGAACGTGAGCTGCTGACCGTCCACCGTCGGGTCATAGACGGCCGTCGCGCCCACGTCCCGGCCGAAGGCCACCTGGGGGTTCTGGATCGGTGTTGCGGTGCCCGGCAGGTGGAAGGCCACGACCTCGGTGCCGCCGACATCGACCGTCATGACGCCCTCGGATTGCAGCGTGTCGTGCACGATTGCGGCAACGCCCCCGCCGTGCCGGATGACCAGCACGCGGGTCTGCGGCGGCAGTCGACCGTCGGGCACGTCGGCGAAGAAGTCGGGGTTGCCATCGGGCGTGTCGTAGTTCACATAGGGGTTGGTGCCGTATGACCGCCCGAAGCCGCCGGGGCGACTCAAGACGAGCCCGTTGGGATGCTCCGCCAAGAAGGTCTCGAAGGCCACCGTCGCCATCGGGATCAGTTCGAGCTGGGCCCCGGTGAGCGCCCCGGCAATGGCTTGGCCGGTGTAGTGCGTCCACAGGCTCTCGGTCTGGCGGTCGTACATGACCAGTGCGGAGTTGTAGAGCTTGCCCGAGGTGCCGAAGTCGAACGTGCGGTCGCCGAGCCGGCGGTGGTACGCGATGGCAGTGTTGCACAGCGGGCAGAAGGTGACCGTGACCGGCTCCCCGCCGACAGTGTCGTTGACGATCTCGTGCCAGATCATCACCTGCGCCGGGTAGGCGCGGGCGTCGCCGTTGAGGGTGAGCGTCACGACGGCTTCTTGGGGCTGCAGGTAGCCGACCTCGGAGGCTCGCTCGAATTCGGGCACCTCGATCGGGGGGATGCCGTCGGGCGGCGGCCCGCCGGAGATGATGTCGAGCGGCGAGACCAGCGGCTCAGGCAGCAGCGGCGCCGAGATGCCGTCGCGCAGCGCCGAGACGGTGACCTCGGGCGGGTCGCCTGGGATCTGTTCGACCCGCAGCGGGATAATCGCCAGCGTCGTCGCCGGCGCCTCTGCCGAGGCAGCGGTTGTCGCGGGCGCGGCGGTGCTCGTGGCGGGTGCCTCGGTAGCGGACTCGTCGTCGCTGGATGACGTGTCCGAGCAGCCGAGCGCGACGAAAGCGAGGGCTGCGGCCACCGCGGCTTGAATCACGCCGCTCGCGATCCGTCGAGATGGCAGCCACCTCAGCCGGAACGGATGCCGCTGCTGTGAAGCCATCGTGCGACGCTACCCCCGTGAACCGCAACGGAATGTTCACCAGCCGATGCATCGGCCTTCGGGCAGGTGCCACAGCGCCCACGATGCTGCGGGTTCGTCGACGAGATGCCGGGCGTTCGAGCAGCGCGCCGGCAGGTCGTCATGGGCGATCACCATCGCTGAGCACGGCCGGTCGCCGATGGTGATGTCGACGCGCTCGTGGGAGATCTGGGGCAGCTCCAGCCGGTACAGCCACAGCGCGTAGTCGGGGACCTCGGTGCGGTCGTGGGCGAGACAGGCCAGCCCGTCGTCCTCGATCGCGTCGGACACCGCCGCGGCCGCGGTGACCTGGTCGCGTGCCACGGCGCCGACGTCGGCGAGATGGCGGTGGTTCAACACGGTGGCGATCACCCCCAGCGCCAGCACAGCCGCCACGAGAACGCCCATGGCAACTCCGGGGGCATTCGCCGTGCGCACGCGGGCAGCGACGGTTGCTGCGTCTGATGTCGGCGGTGGGGCTGACGGCACGATCTCGCCGTGGCCCGCCTGTGCACGCCCGCGCTGGGTCACCGCGGCGAGCAGAACTCCGAGCAGGGTCACGACAAGAGCCGCGACGGCCACCGCACCCAAGCGCTCATCGAGCCAGCTCCACGCAGGACTGAACGACAGGGTCATGATGCGGCGCGGCGCAGCGCCGTAGCCGCCAGCAGCGCCGACGACCACGACGCATGCCACAGCCGCCACGACCGCACTCACGCCGAGCAGAGCGGGCGTGTCCGGCCGGCTTCGTTGCCGGGTCGCGAGCCGCGCCAGCGCCGCGACGGCGAGCGGCACAGCCCACGGGTCGACATACCGCCCGTAGAGCAGCGCGTCAGGACGTTCACTGCCGGTCAGCGTCCAGCCGCCGAGCATCACGGCGCCGAGCGCTCCGAGTGAGAGGCACAGCAATGCGGCAGTGAGCGCGTCGGGGCGGGCCGGCGCGGTCCCCTGCTGCACGGTCTGAGTCATCGAACTTGACGATCCGCTGGGGTACCCGTCGCGCCGCCTGCGGATCAACCAGAGCGTCGTACCGAGACCGGTGACCAGGCCGACCAGGCCGAGGCCCAGCGTTCCCCCGCCCAGCGCCAAGAGCTGGCCCGACACGGTGGCGAACGGCTCCGCTCCCCTGTCGAGCTGAACTGCCTCGCTCAGCCGTTCGGTCGGCCAGGTGTCGGTGAGGGTCAGGGCCGCTGCCGTTGCAGCCCCGCCAACGAGCAAGCCGGCGCCGAGCGCTGACCATGCCCGCCGACCGATCCGGCACAGCAGTGCCGTCAACACGACCGCAACCACCAGCACGATCATGCGGGCATGCAGCGCCACCGCCAGGGTGGCGAACAGGCCCGCGCGTGCCCACGCACGTCGGCTCGCGGCTGAGCCGTCGACTGTCACAGCGAAGCCCACTGCCAAGGCCACCGCGAGCACAGCGAGGGTGAGCAGGGTCTCAGGCCAGGCGATGCGCGAGGCGCTCGACAGCGACGGGTGCACCGCCGCGAGGAGTCCCGCCGCCCCGGCCACCCACCAGCGCCGCGAGCCCACGAGGCCGAGCCGGCCTGCCACCACCACGGCGGCAGTTGCCGCCAGCGAGTTGACGACCAGAGCCAGGTAGTGCACTGCCTCGCCCTGAGTCTCCAGCAGCGAGACCTTCGAGACGGCGACCAGCGGCGCAATCAGCAGCCCGTACCCGGGCTGGAACGGGATGTTGCTGAGCGCGAGCCCGTCGCCGCCGACCCATTGGGCGATGCTCAGATAGGCCGGGATGTCGGGGACCGCGACCGGTCCGCCGGCCGCTATCGCGGTGCGCAGGTGCACAGCGAGCACGGCGAAGAGCACGCCGGCCCCCGTGAGGGCCCACACGAAGGTTCGCGGCGTGTCGCGCTGCATGTCGTTGCGAAGGGTGTCACACCCCGGCGCGCCGTCGGGCGCCTCCCCTAACATCGAATGGGGCATTCACGGAGGTCGCACCATGTCAGAGGGCCAGGTGGCAACAGACGCGGGCAGGCGCCCGGCGATCAGCATCGACCCCGCGACGGGTCGCAAGATCTTCAACACCAAGGCGGCGAAGGCGTCCGAGAAGATCGACGGCGTGGGCTACTCGGTCAATGCCGATGAGCAACTGAAGGAATTGCCCCCGCCCCCGCCCGGCGCAGTGTTCAACGCCGAAGAGCAGGCGAAGTACCGCGACTTCAAGGAAGCGCGCCGGGGCGCGGCCGACTACATGGCCATGGAGGGCGAGTTCAAGCGCTATCTCGACGACGTCTATTCCGAACCGCCGATCGAACGCGAGGCGCTCGACGACGAGTGCGACGTGCTGTGCATCGGCGCGGGCTTCGCCGGGCTGCTGCTGTGGCACAAGCTGAGCAGCGCCGGCTTCACCGACGTGCGGTTCTGCGAGAAGGGCGGCGACGTCGGCGGCACCTGGTACTGGAACCGCTATCCGGGCATCGCCTGCGACGTCGAGTCCTACAGCTACCTGCCGCTGCTCGAGGAGATGGAGTACATCCCCACGATGAAGTTCGCCTCGGGCTTCGAGATCCTCGAGTACTGCCAGGCGATGGCCGACAAGTTCGGCTTCTACGATCAGTGCCTGTTCCACACCACCGTCGATTCCACGGTGTGGGACGAGGAGACCGGGCGCTGGACCGTCTACACCGACCGCGGCGATGCCATGAGGGCCCGCTACGTGATCCTGGCCAACGGCATCCTCACCAGCCCAAAGCTGGCCCGCATCGACGGCATGGCGAGCTTCGAGGGCGAGTCGTTCCACACCTCACGCTGGGACTACAACATCGACCTCGAAGGCAAGCGGGTGGGCATCATCGGCACCGGTGCCACCGCGGTGCAGGTCATCCCCGAGATCGCCAAGGTGGTCGGCGAGCTGTACGTCTTCCAGCGGACGCCGTCGTCGATCGACGTGCGCGACCAGCGCGAGACCGACCCCGAGGAGGTCGCCGAGTGGTCCCAGGAGCCCGGCTGGGCGCGGGCCCGCCGCAAGCGCTTCTCGCGCATCTCTTCAGGCCGCACCGCCATCAAGGCCAACGACGACTATCTCGCCGGCCGGGTCGATGACTTCAAGGAACGCAAGCAGCATGCCCGCAAGCTGTCGCCCGAGGAGCTGGTGCAGAAGCAGCTCAACACCAACTTCCGGATCATGGAGCAGATCCGGGCCCGGGTGGACGCGATCGTGGAAGACCCCGCCACGGCCGAGGCGCTCAAGCCGTACTACCCCTATGGCTGCAAGCGGCCCACGTTCCACGACGAGTACCTGCCCACGTTCAACATGCCCCATGTGCACTTGGTGGACACGGCGCCTATGGGCGTGCAGGAGATCAACGAGCGGGGCGTGGTGCACGACGGCGTGGAGTACCCGCTGGATGTGCTGATCTACGCCACCGGTTTCCAGTGGATGGCGACTTCGACGTTCAACATGATCTCGGGCCGCGAGGGCGTGACGCTGAGCGAGAAGTGGCAGAGCGAGGGCACCCGGACGTTCCTGGGCCTGCACAGCCACGGGTTCCCGAACCTGTTCATCGTGTCGGGCCCGCAGGGCGGAGGCGGCAGCTTCAACTTCACCGATGCCATCGACACCCACGGCGACTACATCGTCTGGATGCTCACCGAGATGCGCGACAAGGCGTGGAACGTGGTGGACATCACCGCCGACTCAGAGGTGAACTACGCGGAGCACTGCCGCGTGGCCGACATCACCACGGCCCCGTTGCGCGACTGCCTGTCGTATTACAACGGTCATGGCGACGCCGAGCCGGGCAGCTTGGCGTACTACGGCGGCGGCTACTGGCACAAGTGGCGCATCGCCGCCCAGGAATCGCTCGACCCGTACCTGTTCGAGTTCAAGCCCGACCAGGTAGCCCAGCCCGCCGGCTAGTCCGAAACCGTCCGCCGGTTAACCCTGCGCCGGGCCGGTCGAGCCCGTTGCTGGCTGGCTACCGCGGTCAGCGGTTGGACCACTTGACCTGACGGCGTTCCAGGAACGACGCCATGGCCTCGCGGCTGTCCTCGGTGAGCGACGACATGATCTGCGTGCGGTTCTCGAGGTCGATGCCAGCGCGCAAGCTGCCGATCTCGAGGTTCGACCACATGACTTCCTTGGTCATCCACACGCCGAAGGGGCTGTTGGCGGCAATCTCGGCTGCCACGCCGAGGCAGGTGTCCATGAGGTCGTCGTCGGGGACCACGGCGCTGACGAGCCCGATGCGGTCGGCTTCGGCGGCATCGATGACCCGGCCGGTGAGCAGCAGCTCCCACGCTCGGGAGGCGCCGATGAGACGAGGCAGCATCCAGCTCACGCCGATGTCGCAGCCCGAGATGCCGAGGCGCACGAAGGCGGTGCCGAACTTGGCGGTCTCGGCGCAGTAGCGGACATCGGAGGCGCAGGCGATGGCGAACCCGCCGCCTGCGGCCGCGCCGTTGATGGCTGCGATGATCGGCTGGCGCACGTCTCGCATGTGATGGACCAGCTCGGCGATCTCCTGCTGGACGGCCATGCCGCGCTGGGGGCCGCCGTGATCCTCGGTGCCCGGCACCGTGCCGTAGCCGGTCAGGTCGAGCCCGGCGCAGAAGCCCCGGCCGGCGCCCGTGAGCACGATGGCGCGGGTGTTGTGGTCATTGTCGACAGCGCTGAGCGCGTCATGGAGATCGCTGACCAGCCCGTGCGTGATGGCGTTCAGCCGTTCGGGCCGGTTGAAGGTGATGCGGGCAACGCCGTCGGCGGGCGCATCGATGCTCAGGTTCTCGTAGCCGTCGGACATCTCGGCATCCTCTCGCTCAGCAGCCGCTGCGTGTGTGCAGCGACAGCACAGTAGCCAGCGGTGCCATAGCTCTCCCGGGCCGGGCTGGGGCCGCCCAACTAGCTTCGCCGCATGGCGCAATCGCTCAGGTTCGGGATCGTGCACGACTTCCGCTGCCCGCCGGGCAGCGATGTGACGATGCCGCAGGTGTACGCCGAAACGTTCGAGCAGGTGGTGCTGGCCGAGCAGCTCGGCATGGAGCTGTGCTGGTTCACCGAGCACCACTTCATGGCCGACGGCTACCTGCCGAATTTCGTGCCGGTGGCGGGTGCGGCAGCGGCGCTCACCAGCAGCATCCGGTTCTCCACCGACATCTGCCTGATGCCATTCCGAGACCCGGTGCGGCTGGCCGAGGACTTGGCCGTGCTCGACAACATCTCCGATGGCCGCATGGAGCTGGGCATCGGCATGGGCTATGCGGCGCATGAGTTCGCCGGCTTCGGGCTGCCGCTCAGCCGGCGGGTGTCGCTGACCGAGGAGGCCATCGAGATCGTGAGGCTGGCGTGGTCGGGCGAGCCGTTCAGCTACGAGGGCAAGCGATACACGTACCGGGACTTGCGGGTCACGCCCGATCCGGTGCAGCCAGGCGGGCCGCCGCTGTGGGTGGCGGCTACGAGCAAGGCCGGGGCCCTGCGGGCAGCGCGCTTCGATACGAACCTGCTACCGCAAGGGCCGAAGGCTGCGGTGCTGGATCCGTGGAAGGAAGCCCTGGCGGCGGACGGCCGGGATTCCGGCGACAAGCGGGTGGGGATCATCCGCGGCGTGTATGTAACCGACGGCTCCGACCCGGCCGACGACCCCGTCTGGGAGGCGGTGGCTGCGGCCGAGAAGTACCGCCGCGATGTCTATATCGGCATCATCAAGGCCAGCGCCGACCACAAGCAAACGGCCCGCGAGCGTGCGGCCCACACCGGTCCGCGCCAGCCCGATCCGCTGAACCCGCTGGTCTGGACCGTCGGCGACGCCGACCATTGCGTCGCCGAGCTGACCTCCATGATCCGCGACCACGACGTCACCGACCTGGTCACCTGGGGCGGCCCGCCCGGCCTCCCCCCGACGGTGATGAACGCCTCGCTAGAGCGCATGGCTAGTGACGTGATTCCTAGGGTGCGCGCCAACTTGGCCTAGCGGCCCTGTGCGTCTTCGCGCGCTCGGCTTGTGGGCGCAGCGGTAGGCCTCGGCGCCCGAGTTAGCGCCTCGACGCCCGGCCAGCGGCACCCGCGGTGCCGTAGGGTCCCGGCATGGACATTGCTGACCGTCTGGAACTGCACGAGCTGCCGGGCCGCTACGGCGACATCATCGACGACCGCGACTGGGACCGGCTGGGGACGATCTTCACCGACGATGCGGTGTTCGATCTGACCGATCTGGGCGCGCCGCGGCTGGAGGGCCTGACGGCGATCCGCGACTTCATGGCCGATGAGGCCGAGCATCCGCGCACGCACACCATGACCAACATCTACGTGAACGAGACGGCGGACGGCGTGGAGCTGAAGTTCCGCATCCTGGCGTTGCTCGGCGGCGGCAAGGTCGGCACCGCCTCGTATCACGACCTCGTGGTGAAGACGCCGGATGGCTGGCGTGTGCAGGACCGCATGCTGAAGCACCGCCGCACGCAGGTGTACCCCGACTGAGTTGCAGCGAGTCCTGTTTCGGGCCAGCGGGAAGACAGTCGAGACGTCAGTCAGTCGCGGGGGCGTGGCTGTCGAGCCAGGCGCGCCAGCCGGCGTCGTCGCGCTCGGCGGCGGCTGCGCCGTCGGCGCCGTAGAGGTACAGCCACACCGAGACCATCGTGAACCCGCCACCGTCCTCGGAGGTCAGAAAGCCGGTGCCGGGTGCGGGGGTATCGAGCAGCAGGCTGATGCGGCGCGGGCCGATGCCGACGACGGTGCCGCCCATCTTCGTGTCGTCGTCGGCGGCCACGTCGAGCCGGTCGCCGACGCTGGGCATCTGGCCGATGCCGAGCCCGCCGGCGAGGATCTCCCAGCCCTGCTCGGGAGTGACCGGCCACATCACCATCGGGAGCGCGGAGGTGGCGGTCTGGCCGGCGAAGTGCTCGAGGTGGAGCTGCAGGTTGGACATGAACAGCTTCCAGCCATCGACCATGGCGTCGTACTGCGGGTCGTCGTCGCCGAAGCCGGCATTGTGCAGCCGCACGGTGCAGGTGTTGTCGTCGTGCGGTTCGACGATCCACTCGAACGTCAGCCCTTCGACGCTCTCGCCCCCGTCGAAGGTCACCCGATGCGGCGGCTCCCAGACAGCCACCCGGCCTTCGATCTGCATCTCGGGCTCGGGGCCGAACGATGCCACGCCCGCTCCCCCAGCGCGCTCCTCGACAGTGTGGGGCACGTACCACGCCGAGATCCCCGGCCCGGTCGCCACAGCCCGCCACACCGTCTCAACATCGCCGATCACCTCGACCGACAAATCAATCACTCGTCCCGCATCCGCCATGCCCTCATCCTGCCGCACGGGTATGCCGCCCGGGGCGCGAGCGGCGCTCCGACGCTGTGTGCCCGCAACCCGCCCGATACATGAGTCATCGCTGTAGACGCTCGGCGCGACCGGCCGCGATCGTTCAATGCGGGTGCGCAGGAGACGGGGAATCAGACGCGAGTGCTCTAGTGATTGAAGTATCTTGAAAATTAAGATAATTGATTAACATATATCAGTAGTGTGTCTCGAATGGTCATTCCGGCGGCGCAGTTCCCGGCACTGAAGGCGCGACAGGTGCTGCGTTTGCTCGCCAAGCTGGGCTACCGGATCGAACGGCAGGCCGGTTCGCATCGCAAGCTCGTTGCGCCCAACCGGCCGCCGATCGGGTTCGCGTTCCACGATCGCGACGATGTGCCGCCGCGGGCGCTCCGGCACATCCTCAGCGATCGCGTCGGCCTGACTGAGGCCGAGATACGAGACCTACTATGGAAGTAGGCGCAATACCACTGGAGAGGCAGATGCACACCGTGCGCGTGTACCGAAACACCGAGGACGGCACCAACTGGTGGGCGGAGGACGATCTCGGCTTCACCGGCGGGGCTGACCAACTGCCGGATCTCATGGATGCCATCCGTGAATGGGCCGAGGCCGAGGGCGTGCTCGACGACCTGTCCGTCAACTTTGTTGACACAACGACTGGGGTGGCACGGTAAGTCTCCCCGGTGCGGTCAGCGACCATGTGATGTGCCGGATCATCGGATTGGGGACATGACGGCGGACCAGAAGGTGAGCATGTCTTGGGTGAAGAGGGGGGCGAGTTCGGGGCTGCCGCCTATGTGGGCGCCGCGGACGCCGTAGCCGGCATTGATCGAGAAGAGGAAACCGTCGAGATCGACCATTGATGGGTCTGGCTCGTCGGAGGTCGGCGGGATGAAGGCTCCGTTGTCGGCGATGTACACCGTGGGTGCTCCCGGCGTCACGGCCGCATCGGGAATGTGCTCCAGCGGGGTGGAGCGGTCGAAGCTGTGGTGGGCGTCGGGCACGATCCGCACCGTGGCGTCGCCGCCGGCCACCCGCATGGCGTGGATATGGGCTTGGACCTGCATTGGCGAGCACCAGTCGTCCTGATCGCCGATGATCGCCCGTACTCGGGTGCTGCCGATCGACGGATCAGCGAACTGGTGTCCCGACCAGGGATAGGCCGCATACACGCCGGCGAGCTTCGGGGCGCCGGAAGCTGCCGCGAGGTGCACCGACGCCGCGCTCAGCACCGCCGATCCTCCCCGGCTGTGGCCCTGCGCGCCGACGCGTGCCGAATCGATGTCGGGGCGGGCCGCGAGCACCTCGGCAGTCGCGAGGACATCCCACGCACTGGCCGCGAACGAGTACTGGACCTGGTTGGCGACGGTCGAAGTGACGCTGCGGGGGCCGAACGGGTCGAGGCCGCACGCAGCAATGCCGGCGTCGGCGATGGCCGACGCGTGCGCGAGATGGTGGGGCTGCAGCCCGAGGCTGCCCGGCACCACGATGACGACCGGGAACGGCCCGGCGCCGTCAGGCAGGAACAACTTGGCCCAGATGTCCTGGCGGGGCATCGCAGCAGTGTCCGCGATGGCCTGGCGGAAGTTCGTGGGGTTCGCCGACGGGATGGCGAGCGCTTCGCCCGCCAGACCATTGGCCAAGCGGTAGCCGTCGTCGTACACGGCGTCGTCGGAGCCGGCGTCGTGAGTTGCCTGGGCCGGCTGATCGGTGGGTCGCGTGACATCCGCCATCCGCACAGCCTGCCGTGTCCCGACTCATCCGGCATCCCCGCGACATCGATCACAGCGTCGAAGGTGGCGCGCTGACAGACTCCGCTCGTGCCCGGGGAGCCTGAGCCGCCAGACGACCGCTCGGATCCTGACGGGATGGCCGCCACACTGGCTCGCCGCCTCGGTGCCATCGCGCTGGACGCAGCGATTCTGATGTCGGCCTTGGTGACCTGGTACATCGTGATCGGCTATGCCGCCTGGTGGCTCTTCGCCCTGACACGTGGGCAGACGCCCGGCAAGCAGGTCTTCGGATTGGCAGCCGTCACGCCTGACGGTGAGCGGTTCGGCTGGGGTCAGATGTTCGTGCGCGAGATCTTCAAGCTCATGACCTGGGGCTTCACGCTCGGCCTCGGCATCGTCATCGACATCACACTGCTCGCGCTCAGCGACGAGCCCCGAACGGTTGCAGACCGAGTCCGCGACAGCACCATCGTCCGCACCTCGGCACTGCGGTCCTAGCCCCGCCCGTCTAGCTTGCGGGCGTGTCGAGCTTTGAGGTAGCGGTTGTCGGGCGGGGGCTGATCGGCAGTGCTGCCGCGAGGCATCTCGCCGAGGCCGGGCATTCGGTGGCGCTGATCGGGCCGGGTGAGCCGGAGGACTACGCCTCGTCAAACGGTCCGTTTGCGAGCCACTACGACGAGGGCCGCATCACCCGAATGATCGATCCGGATCCCGCCTGGTCACACCTGGCGATCCGCTCGATCGGCAGGTACGCCGACATCGAGGAACGCTCGGGCATCGGGTTTCATTCGGGCACCGGGCTTGTCTATTCGGGGGCGAACCCGCATGCGGATCTCGCCCATGCGGTCGAACTCGATGTCGATGCGCGCGAGGTCACCGCTGACGAGGTCGCAGAGCGCTTCGGGATCGACATGTCGAGCGCGGACGCGATCATCCTCGAAGCCGCGCCGGCGGGGCACATCAACCCGCGGCGGATGGTCGCGGCGCAGAGCATGCTGACGGCCGCGGCGGGCGGGACCGTCATCGATGCACCCGTCTCGGCGGCCGTACCGACGGTCGACGGCGTGCAGCTAGCCGTCGGGAACGACACGGTCGCCGCCCAAGGCGTGCTGCTGTGCACCGGCGCGTGGGCGGCCGAGCTGGTCGGGGTCGACCTGCCGCTCGAGCGCAGCCTGCGGACGATCCTGATGGCCGAACTCGACGACGGCCCGGCGCTGCCGAGCCTCATCTCCCGGACCGACCCGGCTACCTGCGAGGAAGATCCTCGCCACGACGTCTACTGGGTGCCGCCCGTTCGCTTTCCCGACGGTCGGGTCATGCTGAAGATCGGCGGCTACGACCCCGCTGCCACCATGGCCGACGACGTGCCCACCGTGGTCGACTGGTTCCGCAGCGGCGGGAGCGTGGCCGAAGCGGACGACCTTGAGGCCCGGTTGCGGGAGTTCCTCCCCGACCGCACGATCCGGTCGCGCGACTTCAAGCCCTGCGTGGTCACGAACACGCCGCACGACCTGCCGTGGATCGACTGGGTCGACGACCGCGTCGCTGTCGCGGTGGGCGGATGCGGTTCCGCCGCCAAGTCGGCCGATGAGATCGGTCGGCTCGCAGGCAAGCTCTTCACCGAAGCGGGCTGGACCGACCCGGTGCTGAAGCTCGAATCGTTCCGTCCCTGACGAAGCCGGAGGCGCAACTCAGGCTTGAGGCTCCAAGAGCTCGATGCGGTTGCCGAAGGGATCGTCCACATAGACGCGGTCGTAGCCCTCGAGCGGTTCGTCGTCCCGAACGGCGACGCCAGCACCACGGAGCTGTTCGACAAGCGCCGGCAGGTCCTGCACCTGCAGCGCAGGGTGGGCCTTGCGAGCAGGGCTGAACTGGTCCTCGACGCCGAGATGAATCTTGACGCAGTCGCTCTCGAACCAGCATCCTCCCCGGGTCTCCAGATGAGGCGGCTTGGGCACTCGCGGCAACCCGAGCAGGCCCTCATAGAACGCTTGGGCGGCGGCTTCCTGGCCGGCAGGCATGGCGAGCTGCACGTGATCTACGGCGACGATCTTCACGTGTCTGCTCCTTGGTCACCGGCAAATGGGCAAACAGAACGTCGCCCGTGAGACATGCTGCAAGCCTGCCCGATGGGAACGCTGGGGAGGCGCCGTGAGCAGTGTGGTGGTGACGGGGGCGAGCTCGGGGATCGGCGAGGCGATTGCTCGGCGGTTCGTGGCTGACGGCTGGGATGTGCTGACCGGCAGCCGGCGGCAGCCCGCGGTTGCAGGCGCCGAGTGGCTGCAGACCGATGTCGCCGATCCGGCGCAGGCCGACGCGCTCGTGGCTGCCGCGGTTGAGCGGTTCGGACGCCTGGACGTGGTGGTCAACAACGCCGGTGTGCAGGTGGAGAAGACCATCGCCGACACCTCCGACGAGGAATTCGATCACGTCATGGACGTCAACGTGCGGGGCGTGTTCAACATGTGCCGTGCTGCCGTTCGTCACATGTCGAGCCAGACCGACGGCCAGCGAGCCGGTCGGCCCGATGGTGGCGTCATCATCAACATCGCGTCGATCGCCGCAACCCACGCCGACGCTGGCATGGCCGTCTACAACGCGTCCAAGGGTGCCGTCGAAGCCCTTACCCGGGCCATCGCCGTCGACCACGGCCACCAGGGCATCCGCTGCGTGGCGGTCAGTCCTGGCTGGATCGCGACCGCGCTCGCCGACGCCGTGTTCGACCTTGAAGCGGACCCCGCCGCGGCCCGGCAGGCGGCCATCAAGCGCCATCCCGTCGGCCGCCTTGGCACCCCCGATGACGTCGCCGAAGTGGTCGCCTGGTTGGCGGGCCCAGCGGCCAGTTTCGTCTCAGGCAGCGTGTTTACTGTGGACGGTGGCCTCACAGCACAGAGCCCCATCGGCGGCTGACTTGGCTGACAGTCCGGTGAGACGTGTCTGTGCCGTTGCGTCCGTCGAAGCGCTCATCGTGTCGGTGCCTGCCGTCGGGAACGCCTTCGCCGAAGGCTCCGAGGAAACGCTGCTCGTCAAGGTGACCGACGAGGACGGGCGGGTCGGCATCGGCGAGTCGGTGTGCACGCCCGCCGTCGTCAAGGCGATGATCGACCAGCGCACCATCCACTTCTGGAGCCAAGGCATCGCCGACGTGGTGGTGGGCGCCGACCCGATCGAAGCCGCAGCGCTGTACGACCGGGCGTACCACGGCAGCTTCTACCACGGCCGCCGCGGCACCTACATCCAGGCGTACTCGGCGGTGGACATCGCGCTGTACGACCTCGCCGGGCGCCAGCTCGGCCTGCCGGTGTACAAGCTGCTCGGCGGTGCCCGCACCGAGCGCATCCGGCCGTATGCGACCTGCTACCCCGGCGACATCTACGACGGCCCGATGTCGGCGGTGCTCGACGAAGTCACCCGCCAGGCCGCCATCGCCGCCGACCAGGGCCTCACCGCGGTCAAGGTGCCGGTGCTGTTCGGCGCCGAGGTTTCCGACCGGGCCGTCGTTGACTTCGTCGGCAGTTGCCGGGAAGCGCTCGGCGACGAGCTCACCATGGCGCTCGACTTCGGCTACCGCTGGTGGGACTGGCACGATGCCGCCTGGACGCTGCGGCGCATCGAGGACTTCGACGTGGCCTTCGCTGAGGCCCCGCTGCGCCACGACGACCTGGCCGGCCATGCCCGCTTGAATGCCGTTTCGCCCATCCGGGTGGGCGGTGCCGAGTTCGCCGCGGGGCGCTGGGAAGTGCGGGAATGGCTGACCACCGGCGGGGTGTCGCTGGTGCAGCCCGGCGTCAGCCGCGCCGGTGGCTTCACCGAGCTGATGCGCATCGCCGAGCTGTGCGAGCTGCACGGCGCGCAGCTCATCCCCCACAGCTTCGCCACGGGCATCACCGATGTCGCCAACTTCCATCTCCAAGCGGCGGCGCTGACGATCCCGATGGTCGAATTCCGCTCGTCGCGGCTGGGACCGTCCCGCCTGCGTACCGAGCTGGTGCACCCGCCCGAGCCCGAGATCGTCGACGGCTACGCAGCGCTGCCTACCGGTGCTGGGCTTGGCGTGGAACTGAACGAAGAACTTGTGGCTGCCCACACACTCGATACAGCCGGCGACGGGAGCGATTGACCAGTGAGCGAGCACGGTGCTGTGGGCGGCATCACCACCTACAACCCGCGTCTCGGCAACCGGCTCGGCATCGGTGACGCACCTGCCGTGACCGGCGCGACCATCAACGAGCGCCAGGTGCAGGTCACCTTCGCCGACGGCCGCCAGCGCGCCTACTCGGCGCAGTGGCTGCGGCACTGTTGCTGGTGTGACGAGTGCGGCAACCCCGCCGACGGCATCCGCTTCACGACCGTGGCGACCATCCCGCCGGACATCGCACCGGTGAGCGCCGGGACCTGCAACGGCGATTTGGTGCTGATGTGGCCGGACGGGCACTGTTCCACCTATGGCAGCGACTGGCTCGCGGCGAACGCCTACGACGACGAGGCTCGCCAGCGCAGGGCCGCGTGGCGGCCCACCGCCTGGCGAGCCGAACTGGCCGACGACTTCCCGACCGACGACTGGGCCGACGCTAGCGACGGCGGCGCCGGCCAACTGCACGCCTACCGGCTCTTGGCCGGCTACGGCATCGTGCGCATCGACAACTTGGGCACCGACCCCGCGTGCACCGAGCAGCTCGCCAACCTCGTCGGCCCCATCCACGAGACGACCGTCTATGGCCGCATCTATGACGTGCGCGCCGAGCCGGTGGCCAAGCTCGGCGCCAAGACCGGCATGGCCCAGGCGCCCCACATCGACGACGCCTTCTATTACTCGCCGCCCGGCATCGACATCTTCCACTGCCTCGTCAACACCGATGTCGGCGGCATGAGCACCTACGTGGACGGCTTCGCCATCGCCGAGTCGCTGCGTGCCGCCGAACCCGACGCATTCGAGGCCCTCACCACGCTGCCCGTCACCCATGTGCGGCGCCACCCCGGCGAGATCAACCTGCGCAGCCGCAGCCCGGTCATCCGGCTCGACGAGTTCGGACGCCTCAGCGGCATCCGCTACTTCGACCGGGCGCTAGGGCCGCTCGACGTGCCGCCAAGCGACGTCGACCGCCTCTACGACGCCATCCGGGCCTTCAGCGACCGCATGCTGAGCCCCGAATTCACCGCCGCCATCCGGGTCGAGCCCGACCAGGGCGTGCTCATCGACAACCACCGCGTCATGCACGGCCGCACGGAGTTCGACCCCGCATCGGGCCGGCACATCCGCCTGTGCCACGTGCCCCGCGACGAGTTCCACGGCCGCCTGCGCGAGTTCAGCCTGCAGCTCGACCCGTGGTGCCACGACCAGTACCTGCCGCAGGGCTCATGAACACTCAGCGATCCACGAAGGAGGCCGCCACATGATCAGCGCCGATCTCACCGGTAAGCGCAGCATCGTCAGCGGCGGGGCCAGCGGCATCGGCCTCGGCGTCACCCGCACGTTCGCCGAGAACGGCAGCACGGTGGCCATCGCCGACCTGTCCGGCGAACGGCTCACCGGCACCGTTCAGGCGCTGCGGGAAGACGGCCTCGACGTGTTCGAAGCGCCGTGCGACCTGCGCGACAACGACTCGGTGGTGGCCATGGTGGAAGCTGCCGCCGACCGGATGGGCGGCATCGACTACCTGCTGAACATCGCCGGGCATCCCGTCACCCTGCAGACCATCCCTGCCGGCGATCTCGAATCGCAGACCGAGGAACTGTGGGCCGAAGCGCTGTCGATCAACCTGCTGTCGGCGTTCCGCACCGCCAAGGCCGCTGCGCCGTACCTCACCGAAGCACGCGGCGCCATCGTGAACACCGCATCCATGTCGGGCTGGCGAGGCGGCGGCTCCAGCTCGCCCTACAGCGTTGCCAAGGGCGGCCTCATCACGCTCACCAAGGAGCTGGCGCGCGGCCTCGCGCCGGAGGTGCGGGTGAACGCCATCTCCCCCAGCTACGTGCACCCCGACTCCACCAACTTCCCGATCCGCTGGGCCACGGTCTTCGAAGACTCCGAATCGCTGCCGCTGGGCCGCCCCGGCACCGCGGCCGAATACGCCGACGCATGCCTGTTCCTATGCGCCGGCGCCAGCTACATCACCGGCCAGACGATCCACGTCGACGGCGGCTGGAGCGCCTGAGTGCCGGCCAGCTGCCCTGCATTCACACCCGGGGCCCGACGGAGCACCGGCACAACACCGGCCGCGAGGAGTCACATCCGGTGAGTACGCCCATCAAGCCGGCTAAGTGGGCTGACCCTGCGAAGAAGCTGTTCCCGCACCAGGTCGGCTTTACGGCGCCGCCGATGGATTTCGACGCCGCTCCTACCGACTTCCTGCGCATGTGCCCGCCGTCGGTGGGCGTGCACGGCCGCCTGCTGCACGCCCCCGGCTACGCACACCGGCTCAGCGACCGGGCCGGGCTGTTTCACCTGCTCGAAGAAACCGTGCACTGCTTGTCGGGCAGCGGCGCCGATGTGGTGGGCCAGGTCGGCACCAACTGGGTGCACGCCGCCGGCACCGACTGCGCCGATATCCGCCGGTTCACCGCCGAGATGTCCGAGAAGTACGACACGCCGTTCCACATGGCCGGCTTGACGCTGGTGGAGGCCTGCGAGACCCACGGCTACGAGCGGATCGCCCTCAATGCCGTGTACTTCTGGCCCGACTGGCGCGACGGCGTGGTGCGGTTCCTGCGCAGTGCGGGCATCGATGTCGTGTGGGCGGGGAACTTCGTCGACCAGGGCTGGTACGCCACCCAAGACGAGGTGAACGACTGCACGTGGATCTTCCCCGGCGACCTGGCGCTGCGATCGTGCGCGCACGCCCTGAGCCAGGTGCCCGACGTGGACGCGCTGCTGGTGAACGGCATGTCCAACTACCGGGGCTCCGACGGACTGCCGCGCCGCTTCGTGAGCCTGGCCGCAGACATCGAAGCGGAGCTCGGCGTTCCGATCATCGCCTCCGACATCAGCCTGCACTGGCGGATCTTCCGCACGCTCGGCGTCGAACCGCTAGGCCGGCAGGGCTCGCTGCTGGCCTCGCTGCAGAGCGATCCTGCGGCCGGATAGTTCTCGGAGACGGCGCCCATGTCTGCACCATTGACGTCCGCACACCGTACGCGTGCAGCTCGAAGCCAGGCCCGACGCCGCGCACTCCGATCAGCGATGCCGGTCGCCTGCGTCGCGCTCATCGTCAGTGCATGCGGTTACTACGACGACACCACTGAGGTCGTCACCCCCGCACCGCCGGGTGCCGACGCGTCGGTGCGCGGCACCATCACTTACCGCGAGCGCATCGCGCTGACGCCCGATGCCGTCGTGACGGTGCAGCTGCGCGACACGTCCCTCGCCGATGCAGCCTCGGTGCTCGTCGCCGAGCAGATCATCAGCAGTCCCGGCCAGGTGCCGATCGACTTCAACCTGCGCTACGTCAGCGACGAGATCGACGACCGCAACGTCTACTCAGTCTCGGCAGTTATCACCGAGGGCGGCGGTCGGATGGCGTTCACGAACGACACCGCGTACGACGTGATCACCCGGGGCAACCCGCGCAGAGTCGACATGACGCTCGTGATGGTGGAGCCGCCGCCAGAGCTGGCGCCCGACGGCTGGAGCCCGACCGACCCCGACCGGGTCGAGGCACCCGTCCACGCCACCGACGTGGGAATGATCTGGGAGGGTTCAACCGGCAGCCAGAGCAGCGGCTACCTACAAGTCGTGTTCGTGACCTCGAGCGAAGACGGCTGCTACCACATCGGCAGGGAGGAAGCCGTGCGCAGCGGCAGCCGCTTCGAGGTCGCCGTGACGGCATGGGTGCCGGCACCGGTGCCGTGGGCGCAGGATTGCTCGGAGCGAGATCTGGAACTCGACACCATCGTCCACCTCGGCGACGGATTCATCTCGGGCGAGATGTTCGAGGTGGTCCTGAATGGCCAGCGCACCTTCACCTTCACCGCGCCCTAGCCAGCGGAGCCGCGCACAACGCGCCCCGGTCGGCCTTGCAACAGCATTCCGTCCAGCGACCGCTAGGCGAGCGGCGATCCCGCGGCGCTTCGGCTCAGCCGCCGACGGCGACTGCGGGCTGCTGGCGGCGGGGTCGGCGCATCGCCCGGCGCACGCCTGCGTAGGTGAAGAACGTCACCAGCACCAGCGCCACGCCGAACAGCGCATTCGCGTAGTTCACGCCGCGGTACTGGAACGTCTCGTACAGCGCGCCCGAGCTGAGCCCTGCCATCGCACCGGCGCCGAGCATGGCGAAGTCGCCCACGCCCTGCACCGACACCCGCTGATGGATCGGGTACAGCTCCACCAGCAGGCTCGACGCCGCCACCACGCCGAAGCACCAGCCCAGCCCGATCAGGAAGTTGCCCATGAACACGCCGAGGACGCCCGCTGGCGGCGTCACCGCCGCCCACCACGCGCCCCAGGTACATAGCCCGCCCGCGACATACAGCATCGGGTACTTGCCGACCGAGTCGGTGAGCCTGCCGATGAGCGGCGACAGCAGGTACATGCCCAGGATGTGGAAGCCCATCATGTGACCGATGACGTTCTGGGACTGATCGCCCGCGTTCATATGCAGCGGGGTGAGCGCCATCACCCCCACCATCGTCACCTGCGAGACGATCATGGCGAACACGGCGAGACGGGCCTGGCTCTGCTGCATGATCAGCGAGACCGCCTCGCGCACTGTGGGCTTGGCCTGGGCTTTCTGGGTGCCGTTGGCAACTCCCTCGGCCGCCAGCTCGTTGGCCATGTGCAGCGGGTCGGGCCGCAGGAAGATCTCCACGATCGCCGCTGCCAGCAGGAACATCACGCCGGCGAACACGTACGAGCCGGTCTTGTCGGGCAGGCCCAGCGAGACGCCCACTTCGCTCGCATAGCCCGACACCACCGAGCCGGTGTACGACCCGAACGTCGTGGCCCACACGATCATGCTGATGGTGCTGGCGCGCCGGTTCTCCTGCGCCAAGTCGGACGCGGCGTAGCGGGTCGCCAGGTTGGCGGCGTTGCCGGCGCCGGCGCCGAACACGCCCAGGCACAGCAGCGGGTAGCTGAGCAGGATCGCCCCCAGGACGGCCAGCGTGGCGCCCCCCGCGCCCACCAGGTAGCCGAAGCGCAGGCCCGAACGGCGGCCGTACTTGTTCATGAGCTTGGACATGGGCGCGGCGACCGAGGCCGAGCCGATGGACAGGCTGCTCGCGGCGATCGTGGCCAGCGTGGAGCTGCCGGTGATGTCCTCGGCCAGCAGGGCGCTCACGATGTAGGTGGCCACGAGGCCGAAGCCGCCGGCGGCCTGGCTGGCAATGAGCACCACGACCGTGCGCCGCTGGACGCGCTCCTGGTCGGCGCGCGTGTACGCGGAGGCGCGCTGTACCGCGAACACTGTCCCCTCCCGCACCGCAACAGCTTGGCGCACCGGGCCGCCGCATGCACGACTGCGCGGAACGCCGGGCTGGTGGGCTGGGCGAGCTCAGCGTGCTAGCGGGCTCGGCAAGCGGATCGGGATAGCCGGCTGATCGGGCCGTCGAAGCCACCGGCACCCGCTGCGGGTGTTGCGTACAGTCCCGCAGATGCACGTCGGCATCACCCCCATCAACTCGGCCGCCTACCTCGACCCCGGATACCTGCGGTCGTTCGCCCAGCAGCTCGAGGAGCTCGGCTACGAATCGGTGTGGACGTTCGAGCACGTGATCGTGCCGCACGACTACGAGAGCCGGTACCCGTACAACCCCAGCGGCAAGCTGGGCCTCCCAACGGACGCAGGCTTCACCGACCCGTTCATCGCGCTGACCTTCGTCGCCGGGGCCACCGAGCGGTTGCGGCTCGGCACCGGCGTCAACATCGTCACCCAGGCCAACGCCCTGTACTTCGCCAAGCAGGCGTCATCGCTCGACCATCTGTCGGACGGGCGGCTGGAGCTCGGCATCGGCGTGGGCTGGCTGGAGGAGGAGTTCGACGCGCTCGGCGTGCCGTTCGACCGCCGGGGCGCCCGGGCCGACGAGTACATCGACGCCATGACCGCTGCGTGGTCCGGCGAGGACGTCGATTTCCGGGGCGAGTTCCTGGACTGGACGGGGTTCTCGATGCTGCCGACACCGGCACAGCGGCCCCGCATGCCGCTGCTCATCGGCGGCACCACGCCGCCGGCCATCCGTCGCCTGGTGGCGCGGGGCGACGGCTGGTATGTGATCCACAAGGATCTCGACGACTTCAAGCGCTTGATCGGCGAGATGCGAGCCGAGTGCGACCGGCAGGGGCGCGACCCGGCCGAGCTGGCGCTGACGGCGTACTGGAACTACCACCGCGAGGGCCTTGAAGGGCTCGAGGTGTACCGCGACCACGGTGTGCAGCGGCTGCTGATCAACACTGCGGCGCTGCGCATGGGCCGGCCCGAGGATGCGGTCGTGCAGTTCGCCGATGAGGCCTTGCCGGCCTGCCGGGAGTCGTAGAGAGTCACGTGAGCCCGCTGTGGCATCTGGGCTTGCGGGTCTGATTCTTCGAAGCCTCAGCTACTCGCCGATGGAGATGCTGATGCTGCCGGAGGGGTGCAGCGAGCAATAGGCGCTGATGGCAGCCACCTCGTTGAACGAGTGCTCGGATTGCTCGCCGGGTCCGATCTCGAACGGGCCGATGGTGTGCGCCACCGAGTCACGGTTCACGATGATCAGCACGTCTCGAAGCGTGAGGTCCAGCTCGTCAGGAACGACGTCTACGTCCTGGCCGGCTGCGATGGCGGCGGCCGTTCCCGGCGGTATGTCGATGGTGTAGGTGTCGCCGGGGGGCTGGTCGACGAAGCGCGCCACTATGACGGGGATCGCCGCGATCAGCAGCCCGCCCAGCAAGTACAGCAGCAGGGTGCGCTGGTTCGGCCAGCCCCGGTCGCGCCGGCTCGGCCCGCTCACGCCGCTCGATGCGCCGCTGGGCTCGAGGTCGTCGGGCTCGACGCCGTCAGACTCAGCGCTGCCGGACCCAGCCATCGCCTTGCTCAGTCGTCGGACCAGGTACGGGCGTCGGGATCGTCCCGGTCGAAGTAGCTGCGCACGGCCGTGCGGGAGCTGTCGCTCTTGCCCATGTAGCCGACGGCCACGTGATCGAGGTGGTTGATGGCCCGGCCGAGCGGCATCGCCTGCGCGTTGATCGATGCCTTCGACGACGTGACCGGCACCGGCGGCTGGTTCACGACGGCTGCGGCCAGGCGTTCAGCGGCCGGCACCAGCTCGTTGTCGCTGGACACGGTCTCGGTGAAGAAGCCCCACCCGTCGAGTTCGTCCATGCCATACGTGCGCCCGAGGATCAGCATCTCCTTGGCCCGGTGCGGCCCCACCAGGTTCACCAGCGCCGGCACCGAGTGCCAGGTGAGGTTGAAGCCGATGCTGACCTCGTTGAGCGTGAGGCTCATCGACGGGCTGCCGATGCGGAAATCGCACGCAGCGGGCAGCACCCCTCCCCCTCCGATCATGTAGCCGTGGCAGAGGCAGATCGTGATCGCGTTGAGATTCATCAGCGTGTCGTACATGCGGGCGCCCGCCTTGGAGCCGAGCATGGCGTCGAGGCTGGTGCCCCGCCCCTGCTTGAGATCGGCCCCCGAGGACAGGCTGCGGCCCTCGCCACGCACGATCACCACCCGCACGCTCGGGTCGGCGTCGAGCGCCAAGCAGGCAGCGTGAACGTCGGCTATCAGCTGGGAGTTGACGGCGTTGTGAACCTCGGGCCGGTTGAGCACCAAGTGGCGCACTGGCCCGTCGCCGTCCACCCGCACGGTCTCAAGTTCCAGCGACATGCCCGCTCCCCGGTTCCGGCGCCATCCACGGGGCAGTCTGACACGCGGCTATGAGTTCTCGTATCCCGGAGCGGTGGCTGAAGCCTCGCCGAAGTCGGATCCCATCAGGTCGCCAAAATCGCCGACGATCTCGTCCGCGGGCGGTGCCTCGATGGTGATGTCGGCGCCGTAGTCGTAGTAGCTGATCACGTTGGTGATGTCGAACAGGCTGGCGAAAGCGTCCCCGAAGCTGTCCGATTCGGTCTCGTCCGAGTCGCCCATGAGCTCTTCCATGACGGCGCCCAAGTCGAGGCTCAGGCGCCTGATCAGACCATCAGCGTCGATCCAGACGTCGAAGATGAGCTCGTCGGGGCCGAAATCGCCGCCGAAGGGAACTGCGCCCCCAGCGCCGCTGTCATCCCCGAATGAGGCGACGGCTTCCGCCGCCAGGGCCACTGCATCGACCGTGAACCGAACGTGAGAAACAGCCAGCCCGTCGAGGTTGTCCTGGCCGACGATCTCGGCGCCCGTCAGGTGCTCGATCAGGAAGGTGTTGTCGTTGGGAAGCTGGCACACACCACCCATCGGCGTCCCGCCGGGCACCGGCGAGGGGCACACCAATCCCATCCCGGCAGCGGCCTCTGCATCCAGCGTGAACCAGCCCTGCGGCATCGCGCCGCCGAGCAGACCCTGCATCCCCTCGGGAACCACGAACTGCAGGTACAGGTTGCCGTCGACGAATCGGACCTCGACTCCTGGACCCTCGCCGTCGGGTCCCATCATCTCCCCGAATTGCATCGTTATCGATTGGTTCTGGTTGGCGTCGGCCTCGAACTGCACGGCCACGCTCGCCATCTCGGCCATGTCCAAGCGCATGTCACCGCGCACCGATAGTGCGGCGCTGTTCTCGATTGCCGCTATCAGCAAGCCCATCGCATCGGTCGGCAGTTCGCTGGCTGCCTCGGTCGTCGGCGGCGGCGCTGTGGTGGGAGCCGCGCTGGTCGGAGGCGCTGCGGTAGTCGTCGGCGCCGATGTCGCCGGCGTCGCGGCATCTCCCCCATCGCCGTCGTCGGCGCCACCGCATGCAGCGGCGACCAGCGTCACGGCCGCGACGGCCGCCGCGAGCCTCGCCTTGCGAGCCTTCACGTTCATCATCTCCTTGCCGGAACGGCGGCGCCATCTGCTGGGCGTCGCGGACACGAACCGGCCTTAGGCCAGTATCTCAGTTGGCCATGTCCGCCAACGGTCACATATTTCGTGTTGCCGACTGGCGAGCTACAGCGGGTGGGGGCCGGGGTCCATGCCGAGGCGGGTGCGGCCGTAGGCCTCGCCCACCGTGTCGAGATCGGCGACCTGGTGCTGGGAGGCCATCGTGACGTCCCGGAAGGCCTGCTGCAGGCGGCTGCCGTCGAAGACTGCCCGCCCGCCGGCGGCCGTGGTGACCCGGTCGAGCGCCCGCCGACACAGCTCGATGGCGTAGCTGCCCTGGTACTTGGCGTGGGCTCGCAGCGCCTTGGAGTCGTCTCCTTCGGCGGCTTGGCGGAGCAGGCCGATCGTGTCGTCGATGAGCATCTCGGCAGAGCGCACCTCGGTGTTGGCCTCGGCGAGGCGCATGTGCAGCCCGGGCCGGCGCGACTTGGCCGTGCCCATGTAACGGTCGTCCTGGACACCGAAGCGGTCGGCGGCATCATCGAGCCCGGCCCGGGCGAGCCCGAGCGCCGTAGCCGCGACATGCACCGCCAGCCCGGGCAGAACGGGCGTGTGGTACAGCGACGTGCGGTGGCGGGCTGACCACGGCGAACGGGCGCCGAGCAGCTCGCCGGAGTCGAGCATGCGGTGGGTGGGCACGAAGGCCTGCTCGGCGGTGACATCGCACGAACCGGTGCCCCGCAGGCCGATCGCGTACCAGTTGTCGTCGACGGTGATGTCGGAGCGGGGCATCACCACGTGGATCAGGCGGGGTCGCTCCCCCGGCTCGCGCACCTGCGAGCCCAGCAGGAACCAGTCGCCCCAGACCGCTCCGCTCGTGAACGGCCAGCGCCCGTCGACCAGCCAGCCGCCGTCGCACTCGGTGGCCGAGCCGACCGGGGCCAGCGAGCCCGGCACGATCGAATCGAGGTCGGCCCCGTACACCTCATCTTGGAGGTCTTCGCTCATCGAGCCGATCATCCAGCTGTGGCCGACCAGCACCATCAGCACCCAGGCTGCGGCGCCGTCGTGCAGGGCGGCCTCGCGCACGTTGGCCACCATGTCGGCGAAGGTGAGCTCGTCGCCGCCGACCCGGTCGGGCACCAGCAGCCGCAGCGCTCCCGAGTCGCGCAGGGCCGACAGGGAGTGCTCGGACAGGTGCCGGTGTTCCTCGTTCCAGGCGGCGTGCTCGGCCAGGACCGCGCCGGCATGCTCGTCGATGCGCAGGTCGGGGGCCGGATCGCCCGAAGCTGCAGCGCCTGGTGCGTCGGTGACCGTCATCTCACTATTCCTAACGCACGACTCCGGCGGCACGCAGCTCGGCGATGGCGTCGGAGGTCTTGCCGAGCTCAGCGAGAATCTGATCTGTGTCGGCACCGCGCTCGACGGCGGGGCGCAGCTCGGGCGTGTCGCCTGCGAACAGTGCAGCGGGGCGGTGCTGGCGGATCCGGCCGACGATGGGGTGGTCGACTCCTCGCACGACGCCTGTGTGCTGCACCTGCGGATCGGCGGCCACCTCTTCGGGGCGCAGCGCCGGTGCCACCGGCACGTCGGCGGCAACCAGCCAGTCCACAACGTCATCGCGGGCCACATCGGCCACCACCTCGCCGAGCGTGTCGAGCATTTCGGCAAAATGCGCCGCTCGCCTCCCCGCTTCGGCGAAGCGAGGATCGGTGAGCAGGTCGGGCCGGTCGAACGCATCGGCCACGCCCTTCCAGTGGGCATCAGTCAGCGGCATGACCGCCACGTAGCCGTCCCGGCAGGCCAGCAAGCGGTAGCCGGCCAGCACGTTCGGGCGATGGTCGGCGTCCTCGGCCAGGACGGTGTGGTCCATCATCGCGTCGGGCCACATGAAGCTGACCGCCGAGTCGAGCAGCGACAGCTCGACGTGCTCACCCCGGCCGGTGCGCTCACGGGCGAACAGCGCTGCGCACACGGCCTGGGTCCACGTCAGCGAGGTGACCTTGTCGGGGATGAAGCTCTTCACGAACTGCGGCTCGCCGTCGCCGCCCTGTACCGCCGCGATGCCCGACCAACCCTGGATGACGGCGTCGTAGGCCGGCCGTTTCGAATACGGCCCATCACGGCCGAAACCGCTGATCGAGACGTAGATGACGTCGGGGTTGCGCTTGCGCACGTCGGCTTCGCCGATGCCGAGCCGCTCGGCCACGCCCGGGCGGTACGCCTGCACGAATACGTCGGCGGTGGCGAGCAGGTCGGCCATGAGCTCGCGGCCCTCGGGTGAGGCGATGTCCATGGCGAGCGAGCGCTTGCCCGCATTGAGGTTGGCGAACCAGCCCGACATGCCGCCCCGGCTCGACCCGAACATGCGCAGCGGGTCGCCGACCACCAGGTCCTCCACCTTGATGACCTCGGCGCCCTGCGATGCCAGCAGGTGCGCGCCGCCGGGCGCGGCGATGAACGTGGCGATCTCCACGACACGGATGCCCGCCAGCGGTCCCTGCGGCGCTCCTGACTCGACCGCTGTCACCGCTTACGCCCCGAACGGCACTGCCGGGCCGTCATCGCAACCGAGTGCTCCGGTGAGGCGTCGGCCGAGCGAACTGTCTGCGGGCAGATGCACGTCCATTCAGCAGGGCTTGCTGCCGCGCATCTTGAGCGGCGACCACGCGAGAAACCGTGTGCTGCGAGCACCGAAGGCACCGACGCCGCCGTGGGCGAGGAAGCCCACCGAGTTCAGACCCCCGAACGAGATCACCCCGATGCTGTTGAGCCCGCCGATCGAGATGATCCCGATGGAGTTCGCTCCTCCGATGGCCACGATGCCGATGGCGTTCCATCCGCCGAACGCGACGATCCCGATGCCGTTGTTGGTGCCCACGGCGATGGCCGCGCTCTCGCTTATCGGAACGTCGTCGAGCAGGCCCCATTGCGTCAAGCCGAACATCAACGCAAGGCCGCCGCCCAGCAGCACCACCCACAGGAACGTCAGCCCCCGCATCTTGTCGAGTTCATGCCCGTCCAGTTCTCCGACCATCGCAAGCCCCCTCGTCGATGCGCCGCGCCAACGCCGAAGCTAACCCACCGCCCCGACCCGCTTCACGCCGCCGGAGGTGCGCCGGGACTGAGCGTCGTTTGCGCTGGTGGGCCAAGCTGACGGAGTGAACATCCTCGTCATCGGAGGGACGGGGCCGACTGGGCCCCACATTGTGAATGGTCTGGTCGATCGCGGTCACACCGTGACGATCCTGCACACCGGGCGCCACGAGGTCGACACCATTCCCGACCATCTCGAGCACATCCACACCGATCCCTTCGACGAGGATGCGTTCCGCTCGTCGATCGAGGGCCGCAACTTCGATGTGGTGTTTGCGATGTACGGCCGGTTGCGGTCGATCGTCAAAGTGCTCGTCGGCCGGACGCCCCGTCTCATCTCCATCGGCGGCGTGCCGGTGTACAGCGGGTACGCCGAGCCTGCTGTCGAGTTTCCCGAAGGGATGGCGGTGCCGACGAACGAGGACGATCTGCTGGTCGGCGATGAGCGCTCGGGGCCCAAGCCGCTCAAGATGGCCGAGTCGGAGGAGCTGACATTCTCGCTGCATCCGGATGCGACGCACTTCCGGTACCCGTACATCTACGGCCCCAACCAGGTGCTGCCGCGGGAGTGGACGCTGGTCAAGCGTGCACTCGACGGCCGGCGGCGGGTCATCGTGCCCGACGGCGGGCTCACCGTCGCTACGTCGGCGTTCGTCGAGAACGCCACCTCAGCGGTGCTGCTGGCGGTGGATCACATCGATGCGTCGGCGGGTGAGGTCTACAACGTGGGCGACGACCGGCAGTTCACGTATGCGCAGATCGCGCAGATCATCGGCGACGAGCTCGGCAACCCGTTCGAGCTCGTCTCGGTGCCGGGTGAGCTGGCCGCGACCGGCGGGCCGTTCCTGCTCAACCACTCATCGGCGCACTCGATTCTCAGCACAGAGAAGATTCGCCAGCAGCTCGGTTATCGAGACAAGGTCGACCCCGAGGACGGGTTGCGGCGGACCGTGCGATGGCAGGCGGAGAACCTTCCCAGCGATGCTGGTGTGGCGGCCCGACTGCAGGATCCATTCGACTACGCCGCCGAGGACGCGCTGATTGCTGCGACCGAGCGCTATGCGGAGGCGGTCGGGCGCATCGAGTGGGAGCACATGCCGGGTTGGACCTTCGGCTACTACGGGCCGCGCGAGAACCCCGGCGGTCGGCGCGGCAGCTTCCGGGCGTGAGAGGGACTGGCCGGGGCGCGAGACTGCTCGCTGCGATGAGACCGGGCTGGCGGGGGGAACTGTGACGGCGACGATTGCTGAGCTGGCGGCGGGCTACCGGGATGGGTCCCGGTCGCCGGTGGAGGCCACCGAGGAATGCCTGACGGCGATTGCGTCGCTGGACGGGCGTGTGGGGGCTTGGCAAGCGGTGTACGCGGATGAGGCCCGGGCGTCGGCCGAGGCTGCCGAGGTGGCGCTGACGCTGGGGGCGGGCGAGCCGGTGGGGCCGTTCTGGGGTGTGCCGTTCGCGCTGAAGGACATCGTGGACGTGGAGGGCCGGGTGACCACGGCGGGATCGGCCGAGTGGGCCGACCGGGTGTCTCCGGCGACGGGCACGGTTGCTCGCCGACTGCTGGAGGCCGGCGGCGTGTTGCTGGGCAAGACCAAGACCGTCGAGTTCGCCATGGGCGGCTGGGGCACCAACCAGCACATGGGTACACCGTGGAATCCGTGGGACAGGGATGTCTTGCGCACGCCGGGCGGCTCGTCGTCTGGGTCGGGCGCGGCAGTGGCAGCGGGCATGGCGCCATGTGCGGTCGGCACCGACACGGGCGGGTCGGTGCGGTTGCCCGCGGCGCTGTGCGGGATCGTGGGGCTGAAGACCACCGAGGGCTTGCTGCCCATCGACGGCATCGTTCCCCTGTCGCACACGCTGGACACGCCGGGGCCGCTGGCTCGAACGGTGCTGGACGCGGCGCTGATGTTCGACGCCATGCTGGGCACGCCTGCCGCCGAGGTTGAACGTGACTGGTTGGCCGGGGGAGGTCGTTACGGGACGCTGCAGGCAGCGCTCGACGGCGGTTTGGGCGGCCGGCGCATCGGCTGCCTGAGCGATGCCGAGCGAGTGGGTGTGGACGCTGCTCAGCTCGCCGCCTATGACGCGGCGCTCGAGGTGCTGGTCGGGCTGGGTGCCGAGGTGGTGCCCTTCGACCCGCCGACGTCGTTCGAGGAGATGAAGAACACCCGCTTCGTGATCGTGACGGCCGAGTCGTACCACTACTACGGCGAGATGATGGAGGATCCGGCCTCGAAGGTCGACGAGCGGGTGCGGGCCAGGGTGCTGCCGGGCGCCGGCATCTCGGCCAGCGAGTACATCGCGGCGATGGTGCAGCGGCGCATCGACCTTGCCGAATTTGCCGAGGCGTTCGAGGGCTTCGATGCGATGGTGACGCCCACCACGCCGATGCTGCCGTTGCCGGTGGATGAGGCTGACGAGACGAACACCCCGGCGCTGTTCACTCGGGCCGGCAACTTCCTGGCACTGTGCTCGACGACCGTGCCGACGGGCGTGTCGCCGGCGGGACCGGGGGGCGGCTTGCCGACATCGATCCAGTTCATGTGCCGGGGCGGCGACGAGACCCTGTCCCTGTCGCTGGCAGCGGCGTACGAGGCGGCTCGTGGCCCGATGCCCACCCCTCCCCTATGGGCCGGCGGTTAGGCGACGCCGTTGCTTCAGGCCAGTTGCGAGCGTGGTAGGCATTCCGCCGCGGCGCACAGCGCCGAGGCGAATCCACCATCGGGAGCGACAGCTATGGGCAAGGCAACGGTGATCGGCAGCTTTACGTGTCAAGACGGCAAGGCTGACGAGATGGAGGCGGTGCTGGCTTCGATGGTCGAGGCCGCCAAGGGTGAGCCGGGCGTCGAGATCTACTCGTACCACCGGGGCGAGGGAAACCAGTTCTGGTTCTTCGCTCTCATGAGCGACGCTGAGTCGATGCAGCACCACGGCCAGACCCCTGCCATGCAGGAGGCCATGGCGGAGTTCGGCCCGCTCATGGGTTTGCCGCCGCAGATGCAGATGACGACGCCGATTGCAGCGATCGGACTCGATCTCTAGGCGCGTCGCACGGGCGCCGCGCAAGGCGCGCCGAGCTCCGCAGACAGTCGCTCAACCGCAGACGGCGACGGTTCGGGCGACGAGATCGTCGAGAGCGAGTTCGCCGACGCCGGCGAGGGAGACCTGCACACGGCCGTTCCATGCGTCGGGCCAGTGTGCCGGGATCGGGCGGCCGGTCAGGCCCCACAGGGCGCCCACGGTTGCGCCGTTGCAGTCGGTGTCACACCCCGCGGCGACAGTGTCGCCTATGGCGGCCGAGAAGTCGTGTTCGCCGGAAAGGAGGCCCCATGTGACCAATGCCAAGTTGTTCACCGTGTGCACCGGCGACATGCCGTCGTAGGCCTCATGGATCGGGTCCGGGCCGTCGTTGGCCGTTGCGCAGCGGATGCCGAGCGCCATGGCTTCGACGCACGCCGAGTCGGCCGGCAGCAATTCCATGGCGGCTTCGATCGCAGCCAGCACGGACGGGGTCGACGGGATGGCTGCACCGATCGCTGCAACGGCTTGGGCGCCGTACACGCCCTCGCCGCGGTGGGACAGGCGGGCGTCACGGGCGGCGAGTTCGGTTGCGAGCGCGGGATCGCCGGGCGCCACCCAGCCGTACATGTCGGCGCGGATCTGCGCCCCGATCCAGTCGTTGAACTCGTTGTCACTGCATTCGTCGAGGTTGAATCCGGCGGGCTGCCCGAAGGCGAATGGCGTCGAAGCCTTGGCCATCAGCACGGCGTAGGCGGCCCGCTCGGCGGTGAAGGTGAGACCGCCGGGCAGCAGGCGGAACCAGGCCCGGGCCACATCCTCGGTGGTGAAGCCGGTGCCGTGCTCTTCGATCAGCATGAGCGACAGCACCGTGTAGTTGATGTCGTCGTCGGGCACGGCTGAGACCAGGCGGTCCTTGCAGGCGTCGGCGTTGCGCTCGACGGCCGAAGGCGCTCCCGGGAGAAGCGGGACGTAGTTCCGCAGCGGCAGGGCGCCGGCCTGGGCGAGGTAGTCCTGCAGCACCGCGGGGCCTTGGCGCATCGACAGCAGTTCCACGGGCTTGCCGAGCATGCAGCCGCTGATGCGGCCGATCCAAGCACTGCGAATCCGCTGTTCGAGGTTCGGACTAGTCACAGCTCGGTCTCCCCTGCCACGGCGACGACGGCACGGCATGACAGCACGGCACGCCAGCAAGGTAGGACTCGATCACAGCGCAGCCTCTCGACCCGTCAGCGACCCGACAACTTACGGCTCGCGCGCAGCGCGGCGTCGTGCGTATTCGACCATCCCGCCGCTGGGCCTGACAGAGCGGACCCGGCGGGCAGCCGTAGGGTGGGCAGGGTGCGGGTGCGACTGATGGGGTCGCTGGTGCTGGTCGGCATCATGGCTGTGGCTTGCGGCACCTCGACGGACGCCGGTGACCCCGCGGCCGACGGAGGAGACGCTCCCGCAGCGCTGTCCACTGCCGATGCAACTGCTTCCGAGCCCGTCGTTCCCGCAGCCATCGAGCCGGTCACTGATCGTTTGGCGGCTGACCGCAGTGCTCCGACGGCTGAGTGGGTCGCAGGGGTGAACGCGGCCGGATGGGAATTCCACCGGCACCTCGAGGGCAACGCAGTGTCCAGCCCGTTGAGCATCGGCGTCGCCTTCAGCCTGAGCCGGGCCGGCGCGTCAGCCGACTCTGCGGCAGTGCTCGATGACATCTTCGAGTTCCCCGAAGAGGGCAGCCACAGCGCTGCCAATGCGGTCGATCTCATGCTGGCCGAAGCTTCGGTTGCGCCGAACACTGTGGAAGTAGCCAACCGCCTCTTCCCCGATGACGAATTCTCGCCGCTGGCCGAGTTCCTCGAGACGGCCGCCTTGCACTACGGCGCGACGATGCAACCGGTCGACACGGCCGACGGCGACTCGGCGGCCGCTGTCATCAACGAGTGGGTGTCAGGGCGCACCCGCGGCCTCATCCCCGCCATCGTCAACCAAGCCACAGTCCAAGATCAGGAACTGATCCTGGTGAACACCGTCTACCTCAAGGCCAACTGGCTGGAGCCCTTCCTGGCAGACCTCACCCGCGACGGCGAGTTCACCACCAACTCTGGCCAGACGGTGACCGTGCCGTTCATGCGCGATCACGAAGCGGTGGATCGCCGCTACGTCCTGATGGACGACGCCGATGCCGTGGAACTTCCCTATGTCAGAAGCGAATTGGCCATGTGGCTCATCGTCCCCCATGCTCCCGACGGCCTCGCTCCCGTTGAAGCATCGCTCGACGCCGCGGCTCTGACCGAGCTGTCCAGCAATGCGCTTTCGGGCACGGTCAAGATCACCATGCCGAAGTGGGAGCAGACGCTGCCGCCGGCCGATCTCTTCAAATGGCTCTGCCCGCAAGGGTTCTGCGCCGGCGCAGCGTTCGACGGCATCGCGCCCGGCATCTTCATCACCTCTGCGCTGCACAGCGCCAAGGTGATCGTCGATGAGAAGGGCACCGAAGCGGCCGCAGCAACAGCCATGGCGTTCGCCGAGTCCATGCCCCCGCCGCCAGATCTGACGGTGGTCGCCGATCGGCCCTTCCTGTGGGCGATCATCCACCGCGAGACACAGGCCGTGCTCTTCGTCGGGCGTCTCGTTAATCCGGCAGCGTGACTCTCCGGCGCTGACGGGACGTGACGGAGCGGACCCGGCGGGCAGCCGTAGGGTGGTCGGCGTGCTGGCCGTGCTGATCCTGTTGCTCATCTCGGTGCCGCTGCTGGAGCTGTTCGTGATCGTGCAGGTGGCGGGCGGGCTCGGCGCCGGCCAGACCATCCTGCTGCTGGTCGTGGTGTCCGTCGTGGGTGCCTGGATGGTGCGGCGCTCCGGGCTTGGCGTGCTGAACCAGATCCGCACCCGCTTGGCACAGGGCGAGATTCCCGGCAATGAACTCATGAATGGGCTGTTGATCCTGCTGGCCGGCGCGTTCATGCTCACACCCGGCTTCCTGACCGATGCTGCCGGGCTGATCATGCTCTTTCCGCCGACCCGCAAGGTCGTACTCTCGATACTCGTGCGTCGCTATGCCAAGCGAGTCGATATCGCTGGCTGGCCTGGCGCACAGGGCAGTCCTGGCGGTCCTCGTCGCTTCGGCTCCCCCCTCGACGCCGAGAGCTACACGAAGGACACCGATGACCGGTCCAACTGATTTCCCGGAGCCCCAGGGCATGGAGCGCGCGCCTTCCGAGGGATTCATCGCGCTGAAGGACCGGCTGCCGCTGGGCGTCGCGCTGCTCGCGCTCATCGTGGCGATCGCGGCGCTGGTGGTCGCCCTCGGAGACTCCGACGACGACAGCGCCGCTGCGGTCGATGACCAGCCTGAGGCCACCGCCGTCACGTCGGCGCCTGTAGCGACCGAACCGGCACCGATTCCCACCACCACTATCGGCACGGTCCAGACGCTGCCGCCCGCGCCCACGACGACATCCGCGCAGCAGGTCGTGACCGCCACGACGGCGGCTGAAGCCGACGAGGATGCCGAGCAGCGCTTGGTGCTGTCGGTCGTGGGCATCGGCTACGACAGCACGCTCAACGTGCGCGAGGAGCCGGGCGGCCAGATCGTGGCCAAGCTCGACTCGATGGGCACGGGCATCGTTCCCACCGGCACGAGGCAAGAGGTGTCCGGGGTGCTCTGGCACGAAGTGCACGCGGCCGGCGTGATCGGCTGGGTCAGCGGCGACTATGTGACGCCGCTGGGCGCGACCGTCGACACCACCACCGAGATCGTGGCACGCCTCGGCCAAGCACCCAGCGCGGCGAACCTGGCGGCACTGGGACGCGCTGTCGCCGGCGCCGTGGCATCGGAGGAACCCGAATCGCGTGTGAGGATCGCAGGCGAGCCCACGGTCGGCGAACTCAGCGAAGTCACGATGGACATCGTCGGTCAGCCCGACGATTCCATCCGCGGCTTCCGGCTGCGCGTGTTCGCCACCCGCAACAGCGACGGAACGTTCACGCTGCGCAACGTCGAAGGCACCCTGATGTGCTACATCGATCGCGGCGTCAGCGCGCAGGGTCTCTGCAACTGACGGCACCGGCAGCGGCAGACCCCGAGAGGCTCTCGTGCGCGGCGTTCGCCTGAGGGCACTCGTAGTCGCCATCGTTGGCGTCGTGGCCTTCGTGCCCGGCTGGATCGCCTACGCAGCCATCGACCATCCCCTCGTGGGCACGCCGTACGGCGTGGCGCTGGGAGTGTGCGCTGCGGTGGCGGTGCTGAGCTGGATGGCGTCGATGCTGACGCGGGATGCCTCCTGGGTGGACCGGCTGTGGTCGATCGTGCCGGCGCTGTACGGCGGGATCGTTCTCGCCGACGTGGGATTCGGCTCGACTCGGATCACCGTGATGACAGCGCTGGCGAGCGCGTGGGGAGCACGGCTCACCTTCAACCTCATCCGCCGGGGCGGGTGGCGGCGCGACAGCGAGGATTATCGATGGAGCCATCTCCGAGAGCAGATCAGCCAGCGGCGAGTTCTCGGCTGGCAGATCGGCGAGGTGGGCTTCCAGACATTCAACGTGCTCTTCGTGTCGTTCGGCCAGATGGCGCTCATCTGGCTGTTCACGTCGCCAGTGCACCAGGCGTGGCAGCACGCCGACGTGCCGCTGGGCTGGCTGGACTACGTCGCGATCGTGGCGTTCGTGGTGCTGCTGGTACTCGAGACCATCGCCGACCAGCAGGTGTGGCGGTTCCAGCAGAACAAGGCGCGGCTCGTGGCCGAGGACGCCGAGGTGGAGCGGCCGTTCCTCACCGAGGGGCTGTTCCGCTACTGCCGCCATCCCAACTGCACCTGCGAGCAGGCCATGTGGATCGTGTTCTACCTGTTCGCGATCTCGGCATCGGGCCGGCTGTGGCACTGGACCGGGCTGGGCTGGGTGATCCTGCTGCTGCTGTTCGCTGTCTCGACGAGGCTCACTGAGCAGATCTCGGGCGAGAGGTATCCCGCCTACAGCCGCTACCAGGCTGCGGTGCCGATGTTCGTGCCGAACCCGCTCAGCCCGAGGCGGCGACGAGCGCAGCCGGTGTACCTGTAGTTCAGCTAGGCGGGGTCGGGCATCTCGGCGGTGCCGTAGCCCTCGTCCACCACACCTTCGGTGAAGAAGGCCTCCCACCACAGGCCGTTGGGATCGGTGACCCACGACTTGTGCTGGAGCTGGTAGCCGCACACCAAGTCGTCCTGGTCGGACCGGGGCAGGGCGGCCGCATCGATGTGGGAACGCAGGTCGGTGAGCTCGTCGTGCGTTTCCACCTGGATGCCGTAGTGGGCCGAGCCGGCCGGCCCGTCGCCGTGGGTGTCGAGCGAGAAGTTGACCCGGGGATCGTCGAGCATCCACTTGGCGTAGTCGGCGCGCCGCATCGTGGGTTCGCAGCCGAATAGCCGGGTGTAGAACTCGATCGACTCGTCGAGGTCGTCGACCTGCAAACCGATGTGCATGCGCCGCATGGCTCGAACGATAGGGCGCGGCATGGCTCGCACGAAAGGACATTGACGGACGTATCTCTGGCCTGAATGGTGCTGGCCGGCATCCGGCGATGTGGCGGGTACTGCGATGGCCCTCGCGTGCAGTTCTTGCGGCAGACTCTTCGGCGCTGCCGACGCGCTGCCCGTCGCGTCGCCAGCAGGAGCAGCACCCACGATGCCGTATGCGACCGTCAACACCCATGAAGCGACAGCGATCGAGCTCTACTACGAGACCCACGGCGACCCGGCCGACCCGGCGCTGCTGCTGGTGAACGGGTACTCGTCGCAGATCCTGGGTTGGTACCCCGGCTTCCGGGAGCAGCTCGCCGAGCGGGGGCGATTCGTTGTGAGCTTCGACAACCGTGACGTCGGCCTGTCGACGCACCTGGACGGTGTCGACGTGGACCTCGGTGCGGTGAGCAAGACTGCCGTGAAGGCTGCGGCCGCCGGTGAGCCCATGCCGCCGGTGCCGTACACGCTGTCCGACTTCGCCGATGATGCCGCCGGGTTGCTCGACCATCTGGGCATCGGGGCGGCGCACATCGCCGGGGTGTCGATGGGCGGGATGATCGTGCAGCAGATGGCGATCGATCACCCCGACCGGGTGCTGTCGATGACGTCGATCATGTCGACGACCCGTGAGCCGGGCTACTTCGAGGCCACGCCCGAGGCCATGGCGGCGCTGACAACACCGCCGCCGCCCGACCGCGAGGGATACATCGCGGCCAGCGTCGCTTCTCGCAAGATCAGCGCCAGCCCCCGCCACTTCGACCCCGACCAGGCGTCCGAGATGGTGGCCGCCTCGTACGACCGCATGTACTACCCGGAGGGCCTCCCCCGGCAGATGGCGGCCGTGCGGTGCTCGCCGCTCGGGGTCGAGGCGCTGCGCCGGCTGGGCGTGCCGACGCTGGTGATCCACGGCCGTGACGACCCGCTGATCATGCCGAACGGCGGTGAGCGCACGGCCGAACTCGTGCCGGGTGCCAACCTGCTGATGGTGGGCGACATGGGCCACGACCTGCCGAAACCGCTGTGGCCGATCCTGATCGATGCGATCATCAGCCACACTGCCCACGCGGAGACTGCCCACGCGGAGACATCATGAAACTCTTGGCCTTTGCCGCCTCCAACAGCAGCCAGTCGATCAACCGTCAGCTTGTCGACTACGCCATCGGGCTGCTTGCCGACGGCGAGATCGAGGGCGTGCCGGCCGGTGCGCTGGAGATCAGCACGCTCGACCTGAACGACTTCGAGATGCCGATCTACAGCATCGATCGGCAGGAGGCGGGTGGCATCCCGCAGGCGGCGCACGACTTCTACGACGCGCTCGGGGCGGCGGATGCGCTGCTGATCTCGTTCGCCGAGCACAACGGCTCGTACACGGTTGCGTTCAAGAACGTCTTCGACTGGGCGTCGCGGATCGACATGCGGGTGTACCACGACAAGCCGATTGTGATGCTGTCGACGTCGCCCGGCGGCGGCGGGGGCGGATTCGTGCTGCGGACCGCCGGTCACCTGGCCGGATACTTCGGCAACGAGGTGCTGGCCAGCCTGGCCGTCCCCCGGTTCGGCGAGAACTTCGATACCGAAGCGGGTGTTCTGTCCGACTCCGAGCTCGACGCCGAGCTGCGGGAGGCCTTGGCCACGCTGTCTGGGCTGTTGCCCTAAAACGCCCGTGACTGATACCACTGTGCTCATCGTGGGTGCGGGGCCGGCGGGGCTGTCGATGGCGATCCTGCTCGAGCGTCTCGGGCTCGACTCGATCGTCGTGGAGCGTCGCAGCGGCATCAACCCTCATCCCCGCGCCCGGTCGGTCAACGTGCGAACGGCCGAGCTGATGCGCCAGTGGGATGTGCTCGATGAGATCGAGGCCGCCAGCCTTCCCCTGCCGTGGACGGAGCAGTTCGTGTACTGCGAGACGCTGGCGGGCACCGAGATCGGCCGCGTGATCACGGGGGTGCAGCCGGTTGTGAACGGCGTGGAGCTGTCGCCGGCGCCGTGGCTGCTGACGTCGCAGGACCGGATCGAGGAAATCCTGCTGCGCCGGCTGGCGGGCATGGACGGGGTGCAGATCTGCTGGGACACCGAGCTTCTCGAGGTGACCCAGGGCGACGAGCAGGTGACAGCCGAAGTGCGCGGACCATCGGGCACGCGGCACTTGACGGCGCGTTGGCTGGTCGGTGCCGACGGCGCGGCCTCGAGCGTGCGGCGAAGCCTCGACATCGAGATGGACGGCATCGCCAGCTTCGGCACCATGATCAACTGCCAGTTCTACGCCGACCTAGGCCCGTGGACCGATCATCGCCCCGCTGCGCTGTACTGGACGACGAGCCCGGCCCGCAACGTCTTCCAGAAGATCGATGTCGACAACCGTTGGCTGTGCCAGCTCAACTACGACCCGTCGATGCACCGAGCGGAGGACTTCAACACTGAGGTGGCGGCAGAGTGGATCCGGCGGTCGATCGGGCCGGATCTGCCCGAGGATTTCGACCTGCGGGTCACCGATGTCATCCCCTGGGTCATGTCCTCGACGGTGGCTGAGCGGTTCCGGGACGGGCGGGTGTTCCTGATCGGTGATGCGGCGCACCAGCTGCCGCCGACGGGCGGCTTCGGCATGAACACGGCGGTTCAAGACGCCCACAACTTGGCGTGGAAGTTCGCTGCGGTGGCCGGCGGCCATGCCGGCGAGGGGTTGCTCGATACCTACGAGACCGAGCGGGTGCCCGTCGCCCAGTACAACGTTGACCGGTCGCGTGAGAATTCCCGGAGCGTGGGGCGGATCCGGCGGTTGGTCGAATCTGGCACGGCGACCGTCGAGCAGAAGCGGGAGGCCCTGCGAGCTTCCACGCAGTACGGCAACTGGCTCGGGATGGACTTGGGGCTGCGGTACGACGAGGGGTGCCTGATTCCTGACGGCACTGAGCCCCCGCAGGTGGATGACCCGGTATCCGAGTATGTGCCGACGGCGCGGCCGGGACACCGCGCTCCCCATGTGCCGATCGATCTCGACGGGGCCACGTCAACGCTGGATCTGTACGACACGCAGTTCGTGCTGCTGTGCGGTGCCGATTTTGACATCGCCGTCGCCGCTGACGGGGCAGAAGCCGGGGCGAAGGCAAGCCTCGGCAGCGCCGGCGCAGATCCGGCGCCGCGCGTGCTGCGCTTGTGTGCCGATCTCGATGATCCAGGCGGCGCGATTGCCGCCGCCTACGGCATCGGCCAGATGGGTGCCGTGCTGGTGCGGCCCGACGGCCATGTCGCGTGGCGGGATCCGCAGGCGACGGCCACTGCCGCTATGACCGCGCTCGGCAGCCTGCTCAGGCGCTAGGGCTCCCACAGGAGCGTGTCGGCCATGAACTGGCTCCAGGCGAACCAGAACGACTGGTGGCCTTCGATCGGTTCACCGGCGGCGTCGACCGCACGCACCCCGCCGCCGTCGAGCTGCAGCGTGACGCCGCCGAGCTCCACCGTCCTGCCGGCCTCGAGCGCGGCCACGGCCGCGTCGACGGGGAATGCGACCGGCGTGCCGTCGTCAAGTACCACGCCGAAGACCTGGTCCTGCACGCTGAGACGCTCGTCGACGTCGCCGACCGGGAAGATCGGCCCGTTGTCGTCACGGCCGCCCAGCGGATTGAACGGGTAGCTGCGCCCGATCCCCCCGTCGGGGGCGATGATCGTCGTGTCGGCATGGGCCGCCTTCCACTCGCCCCAGGTTGTGGTGACCACGGTGGTCTGGGGCAGCACGACACCCTGGCGGCGCAGCGGGCCCGAGATGGCTCTGCCCGTGAACGTGTTGAACACCGACTTGGTGACGAGGTCGTACATGACCTTGTTCGACCGTGACAGCAGGCCCGAGGTGCGCAGCACCGGCGTGGCCACGCCGTCGGGCACTTCCTCGGTCAGGTACGCCTGGGCCGACCCGCACAGCGTGCAATACGGCATGCCGATGCGGCGACCGCCGAGCGTGTCGTTGATCATCTCGTGGATTTCCATGATGTGGCGGGGGTACGCCCGGGCCTCCCCGCCGAGCACGACGGCGAACACGATGCCGTCGTCGGGGTACCAGGAACCGCCCTCGGCGTCGGTGACGCCGGGGTTGTCGAGGGCGGGGATGCAGCCTCGGGGACACAGTCGGGGGTCGCCGAGCTCGCGGTTGTCGATGAGCACGCCGCCCCAGCTGACGATGCGCCAGTCGATGTCTGAGTCGGCGTCGTCGAAGAATGGCTGCCAGCCGGGCTCGACCAGCGTGAACAGCCGCTCCTTGTATTCGGCGTAGCCGTCGAAGACGGGCAGGTCCCATGCGAGCAGGTGGTCGGTCACCGACTGCCATGGGCTGCGCAAGGCGACGGGGTCGTCGGCCAGCCTGACGCCGGTGAGCGACTGGAAGGCCGAGATGGCCCCGTCGGTGAGTTCGCCGGGAGGGACGAACCTGAGCAGGTCGGAGAGGATCCACCCGAGTCGAGGGTCGCCCGTCTGGCCGAGCCGGGCAATGGCGTCGCCGCTGATGCCGCCTCGCTGCAAGCCGGACCAGATCATGTTGAGGTCGTTGAGCGCGGCGCGTTGCAGCGGGCCTGTCTGCACTTCGGGTGCGGGAGGGAACGTGTAGCCGAGGAAGTTGCGCAGCTGGCCGGTTTCGCGTGGGTCCAGAACCACGTCGCTCCCGCTCTCACCCTCGCTGGCGACCCCTGCCGACGTGTCAGCAGTGGTCCCCGAGGCATCAGCAGTCACATCGGCAGACGTTGCCGACGTGGCTTGTTGGTCAGAGTCCTCGCCCGACGCTTCTGCTGACGTATCCGATGTGGGTCCGGTTCCCGGCGGCGGCGTGCTCGTGTCGGAAGTGGCACAAGCCGCGGCCAGCAGGGTGGTTGCAAACAACGCCGTGATGGATCGGGCGAGGATGCGGAACCGCACGCGGCCACCCTATGACGCGGCAGGGTTCACTCTGCCCTCACCACCTTTCCGTTGAGCAGCGTTCGAAGCTGCTTGTGCCTCATCGGTACGCTCGGTCGCGAGCAGTTGCGGGCGGCGGTTGGCGTGGTCGGCAGTGCCAGTTTCAGCGGCCGATGAGCGCCGGGAGGTTGCCCGATGTTCCGATTGACATCGCTGGACCACATTGTGCTGCGGGTCGTCGACGTCGAGCGGAGCATGGACTTCTATACGACGGTGCTGGGCTGCAGCGTCGAGCACATCAACGACGAGATCGGTCTGTACCAGTTGCGGGCCGACGATTGCATCATCGATCTCGTCGACGTGGCTGGCGTGCTCGGGCAGGAGGGTGGCCCGCCGCCAGGCCCGACTGCGCACAACGTCGACCATTTCTGCGTTCGGATCGAGCCATTCGACGAAGCCGATTTGCGTGCGCATTTCGCGGCCCACAGCGTCGAAGCCGGCCGCCTCTACAACAACTGGGGCGCCGACGGGCGCGGCCCGTCGATGTACGTCAAGGATCCCGACGGCAATACCGTAGAGCTCAAGGGTCCCCCGACTCAGCCGTACGACCCGGCTATCGGTTACATCGCAGCCCCGTAGGGGCAGTCAAGCAGGAACGGAGTGTCCCGCCCCAAGAGTTACTGTTTTCCTGTGTCGGCGTCCTTTCGTTTCTGGACGACCCTGCTCATGCTGGTCGGCGCCATCGTGCCGATCGCCGCAGCCGCGACAATGATCGGTGATCGCCCCGCATTGGCGCTGGCCATGTTCTTGACCGGCGCAGCAGTGCTCGTCATGGCTCGGTTCGCTTTCCGATGGATGCTCGAGGCGTCAGATTGACGACCCCGAGCTAGAGCGCTTTTCCGACATGTCGGCCGATCAACGCTTGGAGGGCAAGCGGATCGTTGTGACCGGGGCGGGGGCCGGGATCGGTGCTGCCATTGCGGAAACGGCACGTGGCTACGGGGCCAAGGTGTTCGGTGCCGACATCGACCGGGACACCGATGTCGACGGGCACTACGACGTCGCCGACGAGGCCGATGTGGCCCAGCTGTTCGCAGCCGCCGTCGAGCAGATGGGTGGCATCGACGGACTGGTCAACAACGTCGGCATCGCCGGCCCGACAGGCCGCGTCGAAGACCTCGATCCGGCAGCGTTCGATCACTGCGTGAAGGTGAACGTGGGCAGCACGTTCCGCTGCACTGCGGCGGCGGTGCCGCTGCTAGGTGCGGGCGGCTCGATTGTCAACATCGTTTCCACCGCTGGCATCTTCGGCTACCCGCTGCGGAGCCCCTACGCCGCCTCGAAGTGGGCGGTGGTGGGCCTCACCAAGACGTGGGCCATGGAACTCGGCGAGCGCGGCATCCGGGTCAACGCCGTCTGCCCCGGCACCGTCGAGGGCCCGCGCATGGACGGTGTGATCGAGCGGGAAGCAGCCGCCGCCGGCACTACTGCCGAAGAGATCAAGGCCGGCTACACCGCACAGGTGTCGATGCACACGCTCGTCACCGGCACCGACATCGGTGAAGCCTGTTGCTGGCTGCTCTCGGATGCCGCCCGCTATGTATCGGGCCAAGTCCTCAGCGTGGACGGCAATACCGAAACCCTTCGCACTGTCTGAACCACGCCGGCGGCGCGGCTTGTGCCCAATCTTGAGCCCCCGCGTCAACCCGCGTCGGACCACAGCGTTGCTTCGTAGCCCGCTTCGAGGTTTTGGTCGATGGCACTTGGCTCGGCCTGCAGCTCGTGCTGGGAGGCGAGGATCTCGCCCGCCGTGGGCACCTCGCCATCCGGCCAGGTCGACGTGTCCCAGAGGTTGGCGCGTATCAGCGCCTTGCCGCAGTGGAGAAAGCACTCGTCGACATCGACGACCACGGCCGTCTTGGGCACCCGATCCCCCACCGCTGTCGCCGCACAGACGTCGGAGTCGGTGGTGAGCGATGCCGTGCCGTTCACCCGCACGGTGTGGTCGCTTCCGGGTACGAAGAAGATGAGACCCACTTGGGGGTTGTCCAGAAAGTTGGTGTACGAGTCGAGCCGGTTGTTGCCAGCGAGGTCGCCGAAGGCCAAGCGTGCGCCGTCATCGAGCACCCGGGCGAATCCGGGAGGCCCGCCACGGGGCGACGCGTCGGTCCCGCCCGGGCCATGGGTGGCCAGCACGCACAACGGCGACATCGCCAGGAATTGGGCCGACTCATCATCGATCGCCGGCACGTTCTTGTTGGCCACCAGCTTGGATGGCTGGCGGTAGATCTCCCGCAGTGCCGTGGAGTCGCTGACCCGTCCGTTCATCGCCCGTCCCTTTGCTGGTTGCAGTCTTGCCGTCGCGGGGCCACTTTGGAGCCCTTCGATCCGCTGTGCGGTGGTCCAGTTCTTGGCCTGCTTGCACTGATCACGCCGCCCGTTGTCGGGCACATCTGATGCTGGCGCCACCGCGGTCAGAAATGGTGCGGTCGCGAATCCGCCGTCGCCCTACGGTTTCCCCATGGCCGAATCGACCCCCTGCGCGCGTGAGGGACACGCCGAAGCTCGCCGCCCCACCGCCGACGACAAGTTCCCAGAACGCCTCGCTGCCTCCATGCAGCGCCACCGCCGCATCCTCGATCGCCTCGCCGGCGAGGCCGAGTGAGCCGCCAGCCATGAGCGCCCGCTGCGTCGTCCTTCCCCGGGGCATCAACGTGGGCAGGCACAATCGGGTCCCCATGGCCGAGCTGCGCCCCAAGCTGGTCGACGCCGGCTACGCCGACCCCGTCACGATCCTGCAGAGCGGCAACATCATCGTCACCGCCGACCAGCCCGACGATGCCCCGGACCCCTCCGCAGTAGCTGCCGCAGTGGCCGCATCCGTCCAACAACTACTGGCCGACGAATTCGACGTCCACGTGGCCTGCGTGGCCCGCACCGCCGCCGAGATCGAGGCCATCCTCGAGCGCAATCCCCTCCGCCACCTCGCCGATGACGGGTCGCGCTACCTCGTCAACTTCCTGTCGGACGAACCGAGCCCCGTGGCCGTGCGCGAACTCACCGAAGCCGACCACGCCCCCGAAGTCCTCCATGTCGAGGGCTCGGAGGCATACGTCTGGGCCCCCGAGGGCATCAAGGCGCTCCGCCTGACGTACGCACATCTCGAGCGCCACTTCGGCGTGACCGCCACCGCCCGCAACTGGAACACGCTCGAACGCATCGCAGCCAAGCTCTAGCCAGCCGGCCCCGCGCAATGTCGGCCGACCACCGCGGACGGCCAGAATGTCGGCCGTGACGTTGCTGGAGGTCGAATCGCTGACCAAGCGATACGGCTCGATCACCGCCGTCGACGATCTGTCGTTCTCTGTGGCCCCCGGCGAAACGCTCGGGCTGCTGGGCCCCAACGGTGCCGGCAAGACGACCACGATGGGCTGCATCGTCGGCCTGCTGGAACCCGACGGCGGCCACATCGCCGTCGACGGGCTGGCGCCGAAGTCGAAGACGGTCAGCGCCATGGTCGGGTATGCGGCCCAGCGCACAGCGCTGTACCTGTCGCTGCGTGTGTCAGAGAACCTGGCCTATTTCGGCGGCCTGTACGGGCTGCGGGGCCGGGCGCTGGCAGAGGCGGTAGCGAAGATCGTCGACCTGTTCGACCTCGACCCGCTGACCGGCCGCCGGGTGAACGACCTGAGCGTGGGGCAGGCGAAGCTGGTTCACCTGGCGTCGGCGGTGATCCATGAACCCAGGCTGTTGCTGGTCGACGAGCCGACCGCGGCTCTCGACGTGTCGGCGCGACGACGGGTGATCGACGCCATCCGACGGCTCGCAGCCGGGGGCACTGCGGTCATCTTCAGCACCCACTACCTCAAGGAAGCCGACGAGGCGTGCGACTCGCTGGTGATCATCGACCACGGCCGGAGGGTCGCGGCTGGGCCGCTCGGGGACCTGCTCGCCGCCTACCCCGACCCGGCCACGATCATCCGGCTCGGCAACGGTGACACGGTGTCATTCGACGACCGTGACCTCATGGCGGCCATCAACTCCGTCGATCAGGAACAGATCGCCGAAGTGGTGGTGGAGCGGCCGTCGGTCCGAAGGCTGTACGAGCGGGTCATCGACAGCAGCGCAAACGGCGCCAGCGCGGGCAAGGGCAGCGCCGGCACGGGCAACGCCAGCACCGAAGCCAGCAGCGATACCGGCGACGGAAGCAGCAGCGCCGATGACTAGCACGCTCCTTATCGCCCGCAACGAACTGCGCCTGCTGCAGCGCGACCCGTTCCCACTGTTCGTGCTGATCGGCATGCCAGGCGTGCTGCTGTTCTTCGTGACCGACGCGCTCATCGGCGGACCGGCTCACTCGGTGCCCGCCCTGGCCTCGCTGTTCGCCCTCATGGGCACCGGGTCGATGGGGTTCTCGTTCTTCCGAGAGCACGGCTGGGGCACTTGGGACCGGCTGCGCATCGCCCCGGTGCGCACGATCGAACTCGTCGCCGGCAAGGCCATCCCGATGCTGGCCGTGACCGCCGCTCCGCAGCTCATCATGGTGGCCATCGGCATCGCCGTGTTCAGCCTCGATGTGCCCGGCGGTGCGGCCCAGCTCATCATCACGGCGCTGGTCTGCGCGGCGATGTACGTCGCCCTGGCGATCGCATTGACATCGCTGTGCCGGACCATGTCTCAGCTCAACGCCGCCTCGATGCTCGGCACCATGGCGATCGCAGGCGCCGGCGGGGCATCGCCAAGATCGCAGCGCTGCCGGGCTGGGTGCAGGCCATCGCTCCAGCCAGCCCCGTGTACTGGGTGATCGACGCCTACCGCAGCGTGCTCAACGGCGAGCAAGGCTTCGGCCGCGCCATCGCCATGCTCGTCGGGTTCGCAGTGCTGTTCACCGCCATCACCCTGTGGCAATTCCGAGCCCACAAGCCAAAGGAAAGCTTCCTCGGCGAGTGAGCGCCAGCGCCAGGACGACGGCATCCCAGAAGCCAGCTGCGGCGTGCCCGCCGGGCTTATTCGGCACACGCCCGACATCGGGCCGCCAGCGTCTGCCTGGCGGCCAATTCCTCTTCGCGGCGGCGGTTCGGCCTCGACGGAAAACCGGCCGACTCAGGCGACCTGGACAGCGTCGTGGAGTCGGCTCGGCAGTTCCGCCGGAAACGACAGCACGAGGTGCCGGTTCAGCCCGGACGCAACGCGAGCAAGGGTGTCGATCCGGTTACGTGCTCCCCCGCCTTCCTCAAGGCGCGAGATCACCGATTGCGTCGTGCCCATGCGCTCGGCCAGCTCGCGCTGGCTCAGGCCCGCCTGCACTCGCAGATCATGGATGAGCTGACCCAACGCAAGATCCTGCTCGACGACAGCTCGCGTCGACGGGGAAGGCTCGCCGCGGCCAGCCTTGACATCCTCCCAGCGAGATCGATTAGCCACAGCTCGACTCCGTCACGATCGGCAGCACAGCCCATCATCGCACTAATGCGATAATGCCATCAAAGCAATTTTGGCGATTCAAGAGCCCAAGCCGCCACGCTCAGAGCAGGTGCGCGTGATCGTGTACGCGTTGGCAGCATTGCGCGAACGCTGACGTGAGCGCACTCGGCCACACAAGCCGTTCGAGCACATCTTCGTAAGCTCGCTCGATGTCCGGCTGATCCTCCCGCCAGGCTGGGCTGGCAGAGAACCCAGCCGGTGGCCGGTCGATGCTGGGAAGGCCCGCAGCCATCGAGTGCCGTGCAACTTCACGAGCAAGCACATCGGTCTCGTGCTGTTCGAGGCTGCTCATGACGGCAGGGCTCCGCAGCAGCGCATCAACGTCGTAGTAATGGCGCGCAGTCTGGCGGCGCCGTTCGGAGTCCCCGTCGGTCGCCGCGTGGTGCAGGATCATCATCTTCTCGACGAGCGTGCGAACAGGATCCAACACGAGCAATGAAATCGGCTCGACCTCTTCGAAGTCAGAGGCGAGGCCGGCTCGCTGGGAATACTCGGCGATGAGAGATTGAATCGGTCGCCGATCGCACGGCAGGGCACCGCCGCGAGTTCCGAGTTCGAGCAAGACTCCGCTGGTCACGCCCTCGCTCGGCGCTGCCGTCGGATAGTGCAGCCTCACCGAACGCTTGACACCTGCTGTGGCCGTTGCGACGTCCAGACGGCCCTCGATGCCGGTCGCCGCTTCGGCTCCTGCGATGAACTCCTTGAGCATGCCGTCGCGCCGCTTCTTGCCAGCCTCCGGCAGCACAATCAAGAGGTCGACGTCCTCGGAGAAACGCTCGATGAGCCGATGCGCCTTCGACAGGCTCGTCCCGCCTTTGAAGATCACCGAGCAGCCGTTGCGGCGCGAGACCTCCGCGACACCCCGCAGCGTCTCGGTCACCCAGTAATCCTTCTCCACATGTGACGCAGGGATCCCCGACACATCTGACACCGCGCTCGCGTACGCCGCTAGTTCGTCCAGGTCGTCGCGCAGTCGGAAGCTCACAAGCCGAGCCGACGTTCGATGGCCTGCCAGCGTGTGCGGGCTGCCACGTGATGCTCGTCGTCGATCTGCTCGCAGACCGCACGCGGCCGGACGGCTTCGGACTCAACCAGGCCTACGACAGCAGCCTCGACATCGTCCCAGCTGACCTCGACGTATCGAGTGCCGTCGCGCATCAGCTCGATCACGGCGACTTCAAGCGGCTCCAGCTCCCGGAACCGACGCTCGACAGACCTCGCCGCAAACACCACTCCTCGGGGAGGCCGATGAGCACGGCCGGCAACCGCCACCGCCTCCACAGAGGGAACCTGCGTCGTCAAGCCCAGTGCTGTTGCAGCCGAGAAGCCAGCTGGGCCGGCCCCGGCGCCCGCTACTGCCATCCCGACCGCGAGTGGCGCCGGAGGCACCATCCCAGCCCGTGTCTGGGGCCCCTTCCAGTACAGGCCCTTGTGGGCGCGCATCAGCTCATTCCGGCCTGCCAGCCGCGCCAGCTCGCAATCGACTGCGTGACCTGGTGTCGGCAGGTCGCTTCGCGACAGAAACGACCGCACCGGCAGGCGCTCGACATGCTCACGGACCGTCTTAGCAACGCTCATGAGAAGAAATCGTATCGATAAATTCTCACACTTGCGGAGCGAATTAATTGGCGCCGAATCGGATCTTCACTCCGCCCTGAAGCATCGCCGTTGCCCTAGCTCGCCGATCGGGCCGAGCAGCGGCTCGGCGCTGACGAACCTCACCGCTGCGGGAACCTGGCGCAGGTGGTCGATGCGGAACCGGTATCGGCGAGTCTCGACGCTCACGCCCATCCACAGGTTCGGCGGCCAGTCGAGCTCAGGTGCGATCCGGCTCAGCCGCTGCGCTCGCTTGGTGAGCACCTGGTAGGTGTGCTGGGGCGTCTCGCGGATCACCTCGAAGACCTGCGCGATGAACCCCGGCGGCACATCGTCGTGAAGGAGATCGCTCATCGAGTCCACGAACACGAGGCGGGGTGCGCTCCAGCGTCGAGGCACATCGAGCGACGACCGATGCAAGGTGAGCCTGAAGCCCGGCCCGCTCGTCGACGGGTCGCCGTCGTTCTGGTACTTCGGCGACCCCATCGCCTTGAGCCGCTTGGCCAGCGTCTGCGCATAGCAGCGGTCGCAGCCCGGCGACACCCGATCGCAGCCCGTGGTCGGGTTCCACGTCGCCTCGGTCCACTCGATCCCCGACCTGTCAGCCACACCCCAACCGTAGAGACGGGCTGCGACGGGCAGAGGGTCGGACTCGGCAGCCTGGCTTGGCCAATGGGGCGCAACATCGCCACGCGCACGACGAACGCGTGTGGCTTACTGGCGTCGCGATCACCGACGCGCGCGATGCTGTCGCGCCATGGCTTCCGTGAATCCCCTGCTGAACTCGGCGCAACGCCGCGCAAATGCGATCCGAGCGTCCGGTCACTCGATCTACGACTCGGTTCTCCTGGAGCATCCTGAACTCTTCTTCTCGGACGGTGAACTCGAGGCGTTGCTCGTGGACCGTCTATTGGGCCAAGAAGTGTCAGGCCCAATCCGAACTCGGTCCAAAGTTGCCAAGCAGGTCGTCGCGGAGGCGCTCGGATATAGGCCTCCGGCCTCGTTCAAGAGGACCAATCCGCGCTTTCCAAGCCAAGACCTCGATGTTCATGTCCAAGTAAGCAACAACCTGCAGATCTGGAATCAGGAGGTATCACCCGAGCGTAGGTATGTGCTGATTCGCCCTGACGACTTGGGAATCGTCCGGGCTGTCAAGGTGGTTCGGGGCCAGCAGGTAGCGCGGTGGGACCGGACAGGGACTCTGACTTCCAAGTTCCAAGCGAAGCGGATCCCCGGACGTACGGGTTCGACGCTGGTCAGCGAGGTCGACACGATCCCGTTAACTCGGCTTCTCAGACCAGGACTAGTCTCCGCCTATGTGCTCGCCGCGCAGAGTTCTGGTGCCCGGCCTGTGCCGGGCGAGGTTCTTGCGATCTCCGAGATCTACAGCCGGGCGCTCGCGCTGGCTGGCTCGCGTCTCCCAGCCGTAGGTGCAGAGCAGGACCGTGTCCGCGGTGAGCAGTTGCAGGAAGCTGTCACTTCGGCGTTGGGAGTCGGCCGACATGACAACCATGGTCAGTGGCCAGATCTTGTTTCTCAAGCCTTGGAAGTGAAGCTCCAGACTTCGCCAACCATTGACCTTGGATTGGTCTTGCCAACGGACACCGGGCCGGCGGTGGCGGTCGGCTATGGCCTTCGGCACTGTGATGCGCGTTACCTGGTTGCGTACGGCGAGATCATGCCGTCAGGGGAAACCGAGATCACAGAGATTGTGGTTGCGAGCGGTGCCGACTTCTTTGATGAGTTTGTCCAGTTCGGCGGCCTGGTCACGAACTCGAAGCGTCAAATTCCCCTACCGTCCGATTTGTTCGAGGCCTAGCGAGGACCACACGAGCGCATCGAGATGATCGGGCGCGTTCTCACGGCGCATCGCTCGGAACTCGTCCGCGAGCCCAGGACTTGGCTTGGGGATCGGCAGCCGTTCCATGTACTGGGTCATGAATCGTCGACGTCCGGCGTACAGAAAATTGCCGCAGGCCCGGTCGTAGAACCACGTGCAGAAGCTCGAGTTGCCCACAGCCGTCACAACCTCGGCCAAATCCTCGTCCTCGATGATGACCCAATAGCAGTCGCCGTTGACGATCGCTCCAGAGCTGTCGAAGGCGAATCTGGGCTCGTCTGCGATGTCCGGGAAGACCACCTTCGGTCTCGCCCAGAGTGACGGTCTTTGCGGCACCCAGATCTCGAACCACTGTCTGCCGGCATCGACGACGTACTTTCGCCCTGCGAGTTGGTCGCGGTGCTGCTCAAGGTAGGCCGCTGTGCGCGGGAATGAACTGAGATCCACGGGTGTCGCTCGTCCATCGCTGGACTGGTACGGGTACAGAATCTGCCGCTGGCCAGGGACCGCGGACCAAGGCTCGATGTCTTGGTGAGTCAGGAGTGGACGGATCAATGCCTGCTCGGGCCGTAGATCATCCGGAAGATGCGACCAGTCCGAACGGACGAAAACGGAATCAGCGGTCGTCTTGATCCCAACTCGGATCTTTCCGACGGACCCCAGCTCCATCGTCTCCGAGCGTCGTAGCACTTCGAATTGCCGCCGAGTTTCTTCGTCGACGGGATTCCAAGGTCGATCCGGGCCGGCATCACCGTCGAGGAGGCCTTCACGAATAGCGAAGGTCCGCCCTGAGTCTTCGATGAGTCCGGAAACTCGCCCGCGCAGTGCCTCCAAGACTGGTGTTGTCTTTGGTTTCGAGACAGTCAGATCTGGCTTGACTTCGTAGACAGCCCGGAAACGCGGAGCCTCGACGCATTTCTCAGACAGGGGCGCACGCACCCCTGAGACAATCACCGGCAGCACCGCTGCCTCGAAGAGCTTCGTATCGCCAAGATCCACTAGCTCACGGAGCACGAGCTCGTTGAGCAACAACCGACGCATCGAGCTGCCAGCTCGATTTGTGAGGAACTTGTTCGAGCAGAGCAGCCCGATCGCGCCGCCGGGTGCCAGTGCCTGGATCATCGCCGCCGCGAACACCTGGTAGAGATCGACCCTTCCTGTGAGCCCATACCGCTTGCCCAACGACTGAGCGTGGTCCGATCCCAAAGTTTGTGTTCTCACATACGGCGGGTTCGAGATCACAAGATCAAAGCCGAGAGACTCAATCGGCCGATCCATGTCAAACAGATCCCGATGTCGACTGCACTTGGCCTGCTGAGCAATGAAGTCGGCGACGTGAAGTTGGACGCCTCTCGTCTCAGCCAGTCGTGTTGATGCGCGCTCGACGGCATCCGCGTCAATGTCGTAGCCAACGACGGCTTCGACCCTGACCTTGCGTCGTCCGGCCTCAGCCACCGCAGCGACGAGCAACTCGCCGTCGCCGCATGCCGGGTCGAGGATGCTGACGGGGCCGACTCCCTCGTAGGCATCGAATGCCTGTGCAGCCAGAAATCGTGCGAGGGCAGGCGGCGTATACACCACCCCACCCGCCTTGGCCGGGTTGGCGCGGTGACGTTCGATGAGCGTTTGTGTGCCCATCTCCGCAGCATCGCTGACGCCTGTGACATCCATCACCGCGCCTGACGCTTCGCCGACCAGAGGAGCACTTCTGAACGTAGCCACATCTTGCAGCGGCCTTTCCCGAGATCGACCACCGATCTCGGCATGTCCGAATAGCGGCGTTGATACGACGACACCGTGTTGCGCTGCGCGAGTCCGAGGAGGTCCGCAACGCCTTGCGCGTCGATTAGGTCATCGGTGTCGACCCAGCGGCCCATGCGCGGGCGAGCCTACATGTGTTGACATCGTGACTCCGGGATGCCGCCAGAGAAGCGCGTGCGTGCTGCGACTTCGCCGCATGCCCCTGCAGTGGGTGCTCCTCAGACCCATGCCGGCCTCGACAGGCGACGAGAGGCTCAAAAATGGAACCGCACAATAGGTCCGCGACACAGGACCGGTCCGACGTCTCGGTGAGTCTCGGACCTGTTGTTGGCATTCATCGGCTTGCCGCCGGGAGATCGCCGACGTCAAGCGTGCATGTGACGTCGAAGTTCGAGCACAGTCTCGACTAGGCCGTCGTTCTCAAGGGCCGCCAGGTACTCGCCAAGAGTCATGGGTGGGTGGGTGAGCTCAGTCGCGCGTAGTTGTACGGCCCTCGACACGATCGACACATTGAGGCTGATCAGATGAAGTACGAATTGGTCAGTTGATTGCGCCTCGATCCCGTAGTGATCCATGGCACCGTCCGGAAACTGGTCTGGATTGTCGGTCACGATGACTTGGGCACCACACTTGATGGCCGCGGCAATGACGTGGCGGCGACCAAGGTCCGGAGGCTTGACCGCTTCGATCAAGTCCTCGTGACCGGTGACCATGCAGTCGCGCACGGTCTCGCGCATCTGTCTTCGAACGGAGCCGAGCCTGCCAGCCATGCTCGGCCGCTGCGTGACCAAAGTGTGTTCCATCTCCTCGATCGTCTTCTCGGTCCAGCGACCTCGAAAGATCGCCATCTGGGCAAGTTGCACGAGCAAGTCCCTCGTCGCGCTCGCCTCAAGGACGCTGGCATCGAAGACCGCCGTGAAGGCCATCAGCCCAGACCATTCAGCTAGTAGTCGAGCCCAAGGGCCTGCGCTTCACGGGCCAGGTCGTCGAGAAGCTGTTGTCGCACCTGGTCGTCCCTCTGCTTGTAGCGCAGGACATCCTCCAAGTGCACCTTGCGCCGGTTGCCGACCCGCCGGTATGGGATTTGTCGATCATCGAGAAGCTTGATCAGGAAGGGTCTGGACACGTTGAGGATGTCGGCCGCCTCCTGTGTCGTGAGTTCGGCTGGCACGGGGACGACCGTTACCGCATGGCCGCTCGCCAACGCCTTGAGTGCTTCCACAAGCAGCCGAGCGGCAAATGTCGGCAGCGAGAGTTCCAACTCGAGGATCTCCCCTGGCGGCTTTGTTCCGAACCAATCTTCTTGATCTACAAGCGCAGCCAAGGCCGTGCCCGCTCCATCGACCACGTCGGGCGTCGGCACCTCGTACTCGCGCACAGCCATCGCAGTCGCCATCTCGCCCCCTCCTGGATCCGCTCTAGAGCCAGTTGATAGCACCTAGCGACCGATTGCCGCTGGATGCGCGCGTGATTCTGCAATTATCGAAATATTCGCAGTAAACGATGCAGGCGCAAGCTATGCTTACACATGTGTAGTTCAACTGTGCGGGCGATGATCATGGACAGACTCGATGTAGCGAGAACACTTGTCGCATCAACGATCAGCGCGCGGCGACGCCTGATGCGCGGCACACGAACCGTGCCCGGCCAAGAGCCTCACAGCGACTGCGTCTTGCCACAGACCGAGGGCACCCGGTGAATTCCTCACAGCACGCGCCTACGGCCGAAGCCGTCGTCAATGCGCATGGGCCGATCTTCATTTCGTATCGGCAGAGCGATGGAAGACACCTGGCGGAATCAATGGCCTGGGCGCTGCGAGCTGCCGGTGTCCCGGTCTGGCACGACGTGACGGACCTTCCGCCTGGTGACACCGGTCAGCGACTCAATGAAGCGCTGAGATCGGGTCTTTCGGGCGCGGTGCTCTTGATCACGCCGGAGATTGCAGACTCCGAATTCGTTCGAGAGCTGGAGCTCCCGCGGCTGTTGGAGCTTGCGGAAGATTCTCGGTTCACCCTCGCCATTGGTACGACGATTTCTCGAGCAGACAGCTCTGGCAAGCTCGACTACGCAGGATCCGACCGCCTGCTTGGGCAACCCGAAGGCACGTTGTCCAGCTTGAACCAATACTCGATCGCGGGGGCCGAGGATCGTGCCGATCTCGCCAACAGCTTGGCGAGGCAGCGACTTCAGCATCTTCGGAGTGACATCGAATCATCGGGTAGGAGGCTGACTCTTGATCTCCAGACTCGCGTGCCGCCAGCGGCGACGGTCCTTGATGGCGATCTCGTGCTTCGCCTACGGCCACCTGTGTATGGAGAGCGTCGGCCTCATCGAGGGGGCCTCGAAGACCTCCAGCACTTCCTGGGACAGCTGCCGCGACTCGTCGCAGTTGCGGGCGCCGATGAAGTCCGCGTCCGCGGTGGCGCGCACCTGTCAGTCGCCTGCGCTCTCGGAGCGGCATTGCCGACCACGCTCGTTAGTCGGGTCGAAGCCGTTGATACTCGAGGTGATTCCTGGGCATTGACCGGCCAAGCCCCAGCGCCTTCCAAGGACCGGCAATGCGAGCTTGTCACACCCCCCACCTACAACTTTGAGCATGGCCCTGTGCTCGTCTACGTCGACCTGTTGCCGCAACGGAGCGACGGAGCGTTCGAGGCACTTGCATCGCGCTCAGAGTCCTTCGCCGGGATCATGCACGTCCGAAGCCGAGGCCACCATCTCCTTCAGGCGCGCGGCGCCGCTGCGATCGTCGGTGAACTCAGCGAACACATGCGGACTCTGGCGAACACGCACCGCACTACGGAAATCCACCTGTTGCTGCGCTGTCCGTACCCGATCGCACTGCTGCTCGGGCGCACCCTCAACACACTCACCGTGCATCTCTACGAATGGGAAGACCAACCCGATTCCGACGGAGAGGTGCGCCCAAGGTATGTGCCGAGCCTTGTGTTGCGCTCCGGCTCCGGGGGTTCGCCGGTCAGCAGCGTCACAGCTCCTCCGAACGTCGACCGAAACGGAAAGGATCGATGATGGACTTGCTCCACACCCAGTTTGAGAAAGCCCTTACCAACGTCGAGGTCAACGGCGATAAACGCGAACGTGCCATAAGGGCCCACACCGAGATTCAGGCTGTCCTCAATGCGGATGACCGGCTTCGCGCTTGGGGAATCAGCACGCGGCTGATCGGTTCATACGGACGCCAAACCGCCATCTACCCAGGTAAAGACGTCGACGTTTTCGCGCGCTTCGAGGGACTCGACACATCCGCGAACCCAGAGTCCGTATACAACGCCGTCGAATCGGTGCTCGTGCGTCAGTACGGCCACGTTCGCGACGGAGGTCGGGTTACGCCACAGGCACGAAGCATCAAGGTGGACTTCCCAGATGCTCAAGGACGCGCTGACTTTGCGGTGGATGCCGTCCCCGCAGTCCGCAACGGCTTGCGTTGGGCGATTCCTGCCCGCGACCGCAGCCTCTGGGCTCAGATCTCGTCCCGCTGGTTCACCACAGACCCTGAGCGGTTTGGTGACCTGTCAACTGAGCTCAACAAGGCGGCCTGGAGTCCATCGGTCAACGGTCAGGGCGCCTACAAGCCAACCGTGAAGCTGTTGCGCCAAGTCCGAGAGATTCACTTGGGTGACCGAAAGCCAGGTGGCCTCTATGTCGAGTTCGCCGTCTACGACGTATGGCGAAGCGGCCTCGTCAGGGGCAATGAGTGGGGCGTGCTGCTCGCGGCCACGTTGCGAAGGGTGGCCGACCGATTTAGTCAAGTGCCCAACAGGCCTCTCTGTGACCCTGGGCTTGACACTCCAGTGCACCCGGCACTCAGCGAGCCGGAGTGGCTTCAAGCGGCCCATGTGTTTCACGGACTAGCGCAACGTGCCGAGGGCGCTCTCCTCGCTAGCCGGTGTGCAGCAGCCAAGGTCTGGCGGGAAATCCTCGGGCGGAACAGCCGAGGTCAAGTGTTCCCGTTGCCACCCGGTTGCGACGCCGCAGGGTTCGCCATCCCCGCCGCTGGGGTTGTCAACCTCGGAATGACGACAGGCCCGCAGGAAGCCTCTGGCTTCGGATGAGCGACGCGCGCGAAGTGGAGAGCTACGACCAAGCGTCGCTTGAGTCGTTCACCTCCGAATTGGTTGTTGCCGGATTCGAACCGGTGCCAGGCACCAAGCGTCGCGTCTGGGAAGGGCCCGTGGACCCTGCCTTGGCCCCACTGACGCACGCCACGCGGATGCAGTTGGTGCTTCAAGATGGGTGGCCCATCGAGTTTCCGCGCCTTGTCGTAGACGGCCTCCACACGAGTCACCAAACTGCAGGGGGTTACGTGTGCCTCTGGCACGACGGCGATGGCTCCGGCGAATGGGTCACTCTCGACGGTTTCCTCAAGCGACTCGCTGAGTGGTGTCACGACGCGGAGCACGGCTGGGACCCTGACGGGCTCGCGCGCGATGCCTATCTGAACTTCATGCCAAAGATTGCCGCGGTCGCGACGTTCGACCTAGACGAGCTGCGAGTCGGTACTCCAGGCGCTTGGGGGTCGTTCCACGGAACGCTCAACTCCGTGGAACGCGTGTCACTGCACTACGGGTACCGGCGCGAGGGCGATCGTCTCCGAGGGCTTTGGTTTCAGACGGACTCCCTCGACGTCCCCCCTCGCAACCTGACGGAGTTGCGAAAGGCACTCAACCGATCTCAGGCACGCGGCCTCGAGCGTGACCTGGCGTCCCGACAAGATGTCGGCCCACTCCAACGAAGCGGTGCAGTCGACCTGATCCTGTTCGCGTGGAATCACGAGGGCACACGGCACTTGCTCGTGCTCGCGCTGAAGGGCGCTGGCGAAGAGATCAGTGCCGGAGCGCTCAAACCCGGCCCGACTGACAAGGAGTCGCTCATGCTTAGGGCAGGCCCTGACGCCGCACTGCTCAAGAACAAGACCCTCGCCGTGTTCGGCGCCGGTGCGCTGGGTGGACACGTCGCACTCTCCCTCGCGGAGAGCGGCGTCACGCGGCTCCGGCTCGTCGACGGCGACAACCTCCTGCCAGAGAACGCAGTCAGACATGTCGCCGGCAGGCGCTTCGCCGGCTCACCGAAACCGGCGGCAGTCGCCAGTGTGATACGTGAGCATGCTCCATGGACCAAAGTCGAGGAGATCCCACGATCTCTGACAACCCCCGCAGAAGTTGCGGGGGCCATCGCCGGTGTAGACCTCGTCGTCGATGCCACAGGCACTGAGGCGACGACTCAGGCGCTCTGCATATCCGGCATCACTCATTCCATACCGGTGGTGTCCGGAGCTCTATACCGCGGCGGATCCGTTTCTCGCGCACGGCGGCAAGGGTTCCCAGCTGACACTCCAGTACTTCAGCGCACTCAAGACCTCGGCTACCTTCTGATTCCCCCGGGCAGTCATGACGACAAGATCTTGCCAGCTGTCGGCTGCTCAGGACCTGTCACCAACGCACCACCGAGCACGGTATTGGCCGCTTCGGCAATGATCACCGAGGTCGTCATCGATGCTCTCACAGAGCGATTCGACCAGGGCGACGAAGTGGTTGACGTTCTGCGCGCACTTCACAATGAGCCTCCATTTGATCAAATCGGCAGGCTGATGCCGCGCTCGCGACTGGGTGTATCACCCAGTTGTGGGCGTGAGACTCGATTGGATTCGGAAACACCCCTGAGCGAAACACGAGCGACGCCGTAATGAGCCACCTCGATGCGCAGGTTTCGCAAGCTGGAGGGCTGATTTTCCTTGCAATCGTTCTTCTCTTAGGCATAGCTGGCACGAGGAAGTTATGCAGCCTTCCTGACGAGCATATTCTTCAACGAAGGGGCGGTTGGGCGCTGAGGAAGCTACCGAAAGTCCTAAAAGAAAAAGGGCGGACTGTAGCTGAAATTGTGACAAATCGGTTAGGCGTTGCCGCAACTATCTTGGGTGCGATTACCGGTGCTGGATTCATCGGCTTCTCGGTTATGGCTGCAACAGTCGACAGTGCGCTTTGGAACACTCTAAGTCAAGAAGATCTATTCCGTCTTATAATCGTTCCGACATCCGGCGTTCGGAGCCTTTTGATGCTGGGTGGTGCCGGCCTCTTGTTTTGTGGCATCCTAATTGCTGCACCGCGCGCATGGCACAAGATTCGAGAAGTAGTCGCCACCGCAATACTGCTAGCAATCTGGTATCAGAGTATCAGTTTCTGGCAGGTTGTACAACAACTAGATGCTATTGCACAACTGAACCTCATGAGCACCGGTTAGTCGCTATCCTCGCCATCGAGTTGCGTGTCGCCATGTATCGGTACCTGTAGCCGCTAACGGAGCTACAGTGAGCGACTCGGCCTCAGACGTCAGGCCTACTCTGCGTCTTGGCCGAGCCCGTGAACAACGACTATGATTCGGTGGCTCCAGAGTTGAGTCTGACTCCTATCCTTGAGATACACCGCTCCGCGTCCTCCAAATGCTAGGCCACTGGAGAACCAGCCATCAATACCGGCATCGAATGGTTGGCAATATTCATTCCACTTGGTGCTTGTCCGTCATCGACTCAAGCAAGTAGACGAGGCGTTCTGCCATACCAACGTAGTCCTTGGCACCATGTTGCGACAAAATAACGTCCTGTTCATGAGCGACCCTGTTTCTAAGGACCCTTAGGTCGAAGATGATCGACGACAACTGGGGATCGAGCACTCCCATATTTTGCAATTCTCTAGCAATAAGTGCGCTTGACTGTCGCCGATGAGGCTGATCTACGCCGTGCGCCACGGCGAGCCTTCGGAGAGATTGTTCGACGGCTTTCCACGCCTCCAATATTGCACCAGTTGGACGGATAGCGGACAAATCAGAGAGTTCCGGTAGATCTGCGATGGACTGTGTCTTCTCGTCAAGTACATAGGCGCTCTCGCGAACATCTTCGATCTGTTGATCTGCGTCCAATTCGACGCCTGGAAGCTTCAGACGTCGTATAGCACGCAGGAGATCCCCAATCGGCTTTCTCAACACCAATATCGCTAACAGGACAGATACTGGCCAAGCTAGGCTCTCGGCGAGGCTCGTTATCAATTCTGAGTTATCCATGTTGTGGCGTTGTTTGTCTCAGCGTCTCGGGCGAGTAGTCAAGCTACCACTAGATTTCGCCGCGCTGACTCCAGTCGTCTTGGATGGGTTTCGATTCTGACGAGCATTTGATACGCCAACTCGTCCAGTGGTTTGTCACGCTGGTCCATGGCGAGTATCGAGATGATCCCTGACGACTCCTGGGACGGCGAACTCGGCGAGCTGCACCCCCGAGTCGTGCACCCCACCCACCGCCGGGTCGACAACATCCTGGCCGCCCACTCGCTCAACCCCCGCTCCATGGCCGCACACCAAGGCCTCTACGAATCGGCCATGGCCGGCACCGCCACGCTGCGCAAGGTCGAACGCGAGCTCATCGCCCTAGCCGTCAGCCTCACCAACCACTGCCATTGATCCGCCACCGGTGCCGGCGCTCCCCTGCCGGCACACGCCCCTCGGTTCGCGTGAGCCCCGGACGCTGTTGCGCCCCATATGTCGGCGCCAGCATGCAGGTCATCCCAGATGTTGCCCTCGTGTAGAGCGACACGGCCGTCTGCAAGCAACTCGCCTGCCCGCAGCCATGGAACGTAATCAACCATGACCGCGAGGCGCTACCGGGCCTGAGCAAGACCGACTGTCGACGGCGTCTCTTGATCGCAACGGCGCGAACCGAGCGGGACAGCTCGGGGTCACCTGCACTACGCAAATGGCCGGGCTGCAACAGCTACGGCAGATTCTTGATGGGTTCAGCAAAGACCCGGCGCAGTTCACCTAAGGCCTCGATGGCCCAGGCTCGGTACCGTGGCCAGCTCTTGCTGTCCTCGGGATCTACCGGGTCGAGGTAGGTCGCGATCCGTGAGGCTGTGGCGTGCTCCAGCGGCTCCCAGACCAGTTCAAGATCACACGCCGCTTCGATCTCTGCACGCTGCGCCTTCAGCGCCTCGTACACGGGCTCGCCGCTTCTCAGGTACACCTCGGCGCGCAGGCTGTAGTTCGTCGCCCCGGTCGGGTAGGAGAAGCTGAGCACATAGCTGACACCGCTGCGCCCGCTGGGGAAGTTCGTCCAATTGTTGGTGGACGGTGCCTGGGCGTTGCTCCAGCCCGGATGTGCCTCGTGAAAGGCGGGCAGGAACTCTGTCCACCATTCGATGTACCGGGCAGTCATGCCTGAGATCGGCTTGGCCGCAGCACGGGCACGGCGTGAGAAGTCATCTGGTTCGACGACGACATCGAGTTGGACAGCAGCCGGTGAGTCGCCGATGCGCACCGCATGCACTTCGATTCCGAAGAAGCCGCTCCCCTCGCCCGACAACGAGTTCAGCCAATTCAGCGCCGAGCGGTGCTCGGGACGGAACGCCCTCGCGACCAGCACCGCCCAATGCGCTTCCAGCCCTGCGGCGTAGGTGATCAGCTTCCCGAGGTGGTCATGATCGGTCGCCTCAAGGAGATTCTCGACGACGAGACGGTGACCGGTATTCGCATCACGAAACACGACGTCGGCCGAGAACTGTCCGACAGCAACCTCATCGCCCTCCAACTCCAGGTCCATCTGGAGCTTCTTGCCGAGATGGTCAGGGTGCGCTGCAAGCCACGGTGTGAAGTGCTTGGCCTCGTCCGGCCAGACATCGCGCAGCGGTACCTCTACTAGCGACGCAACTTCAATCATGGATCTCGCCCCCGTGCTCATACCAGCATCGGAAAGGTATCGACAGTTCGCGCTCGGGCGCGCCGAGTGGCCGACAGGTCGCCGCCGGCGTCTTAGCCCTGATTTGTCGCGGCAGCGAGGCCGGCCGGTTCGTAGCCTCCCCGCGGCGCGCGGGAGCGATACGAGTGAGCCAACACATGGCGAAGAAGACAGGCAAGTCCGGAGGGTCGACACGAGGCACCGCCCCGTCCGAGCCCATCGCAACTGGGGTGTTTGCGTTTGAGGGCGACGCGGATACAGATCTCCGGCAACGGTGGAACGTCGACACGATGCTCGGTGCGATACATGACTTCGGCCGAATCAGGCACATCCATCGCGACATCGGAACCGTGCCCGAGCTGAAGTACTACATCGACAAGTGGCTCCTGAAGCGATACGCCACCTACCAAGTCGGCTACTTCAGCTTCCACGGAGACCCGGGCAATCTGTGGCTCGACGGCCGGAACCGCGTCTCGCTCGAAGATCTCGGCACGATGATCAACGGACGAGCCGAAGGTCGAGTCATCCACTTCGGATCCTGTTCCGTTCTGCGCGCCGGCGAAGCACGTTTGCGCGAGTTCCGAAGGCGCACTCGAGCACGCGCCGTCATCGGGTACCGCAAGACCGTCTACGACGACCTAGAGCTGACCGCGTTCGAGTTGCTTCTTCTCGAAGCGCTCAGCAGATACCGCCAGACCGGTGCGCCTGCGCGGCACATGTACGACAACTACGGCTACCTCTGCGACAAGCTCGGCTTCGAGTACATCTACTGAAGCCGGCGCGCGGAGCGACCGTGGGCAATCACCAGGAGCGCGGGACGCGCCAGACATGCGCCGATCAGGGCTTGCATAGGCTGGCGCCATGAGGCCTTCAGGCCGTCGACCTGTGCCTGGTCGCCCTCCGCGCGGCGCCGCATCGACGCTGCGTCCTGAAGCGAATGAGGGCTCGGACCACACTCACCGTGGGCCGAAGTATCCCGAAGTAACGCTCGGCAATGGTGAGACAGTCGCCTCGGCGACGTTCGACGACCGCCGCGGCGGCAGGCTCGCCGAGGCTCTCTATGTGATGGTCATACTGGTTGCCCCAGCCCTCCCCATCGGATTCCTGTTGGGATTGATGGCGTACGCACCTGCGGCCGATCCGGGCACGTTCGATACGGCCCTGTGGCTCTACCTCACCGCCTTGGTGGCAGCGCTGCTGGCGGTCGCGGTGTACGAGGCACGGTCGACGTCCAAGGACCAACCGAGATGGAGAGATGCCAGAGCCGGAACCCGCGTTGTCCGCTTGCGGGATGGTCAACCGCCTGGCTATATCGCATCGTTCGGGCGGGCGATCCTCCCCGTCGTCGCAGGGATCGTCGGCTTCATGCTCGGAGCTTCGATTCCGTCGGCCGCTCCGCTGGGGCTGGTGGCAGGACCCGCTTTGTGGGCACTCGTCTACGCGATGTCGTTCTGGGACGATCACGGGCGCGGCTGGCACGACAAGCTCGCCGGCACAGTCGTCATCAAGGGCGCTTCGCCCCGCAAGGACTGGTGGACGAAGCGGGCTGCTGAGGGACCTAGAGGATGCGCCGATAGGTGGGTTATCGGGGTTGCCAGCGGTCTCGGTGGTCGATGAGTTTGATGGTGATGATCAAGGCGACGGCGAGGGCGACCTGGGCGAGCCGGTGGCGGGGTTCGCGGTCGGTGTTTCGTCGGAGC
>JAJECP010000038.1 GCA_022821985.1 Acidimicrobiia bacterium | reverse complement strand
GCGCCCCCCCCCCGCCCCCCGTCGCCGCGGCCCCCCGCCCCCCACCCCCCCCTCACCCCCGTGCGGGGGGGGGGGGGTCACGGCTTCTGCTCGTACCGCCAGTTCTTCTTGGCGGGTGCGCGCATGACAGCGCCCACGACGTTCTCGAAGCTGTCAGGGATCGGGTCGGCCAGCTCGCTTCGCTTGTCGCGTGCGTCGCGCGACCGGTCGGGCTGCTCGGTGCTCATGGTGCTGTCCCCCGTCTGTGTGTGCCGCTGTCCACGGTACTTGACCCGCGTGCAGGAAGTCTCTACCACGGCTCCGACAGATCAGCAGCAACCGCGGGGTCACCGGCGACAAGCTCCGCGTAGGGCAGCCGCTTGCCTTCCATCGCCCGCACCGTCGAGCGCATCTGAGTCTCGGTGTGCTCAGGCCGCATGTTGTGACGGCCGGTGAACTCGTTCACGTACCGATGCAGGTGCTTATCGCTCATCTTGTGGTACGTACCCACATAGCCGCGCTTGAACATCGACCACAGCGACTCGATGCCGTTCGTGTGAACGATCCCGCGCACGTACTCGCCTGCTGAGTGATGCACTTCGGCGCGTGGCCGCTTCACCGCGTTGTAGCCCTTGTGACCGTCGGTGAACACCATCGCCGTCGGGCGGGTGTGATCCTCCACGAACGGCCGCAGCGTCGCTGCTTCGGTGTCCGCGACAACCTCAGCCACAACCTCGCCGGAGCGGCGGTCCTTGATGCCGACCACTACCGCCTTGTCCGCGCCGCCCCTGCCCGTGATGCGACGCTCCCGGTCCACCGCGTGCATGTTCTTGGCCTTGCCGCCCACGAACGTCTCGTCCACTTCGACGGGGCCGGCGAACGCTGCGCGCATCTGCTCATCTGACCACGACTCGCGGATGCGGTGCGACAGATGCCACGCCGTGCGGTAGGTCACGCCGAGGTCACGGTGCAGCTTCATGCTCGACACGCCTTTGAGGTTCGTCGCCATGAGGTACATGGCCAGCAGCCACACCCGGAACCCAAGATTGGAGGCGTGCATGGGGGTGTTCGTGCGAACCGAGAAGTGCTTGCGGCACGTCCGGCAGCGATACGGCTGCGGCTTGCGTGACTTCACGATCAGCACGTTCGCTGACTCGCAGTGCGGGCAGCGCGGCCCGTCAGGCCAGCGAGCCTCAGCCAGGTACCGCTCAGCCGCCGCGTCGTCGGGGAAGCGGTCAAAGAACTCCATCAGCGTCATGCCCTTGCGCTGGTGCTGTCCGGGTGCCTTGCCTTTGCTCATGTCCCCCAACGTAGAAGGGGGGTGTGACATCAATGGCTAACACCCGATATAACCCCCCAACCATGCGCACGCTGTTCAGCGTGCAGGATCAGCCGTTCTTCGCTCAGGCGGACCTAGTGGAGATTGAGCCGCTGGATGACGCGGACGTGTATCGCATCGTCGAGGAGGGGTTCCACAGCACCGGGCGACTGGCAGGCGATCTGCCCGGCCGGATAGTCGCGCTCGCGCAAGGTCATCCTCAGCGGGCGATGCAGCTTGCCGACGCCGCATGGAGGTCGGTCAGTCCCGGCGACAGCGCCGATGAACGGACGTGGGAACACGCGCTCAGGGAGGTTCGCCGCAGTGTGGACAGCGGTCTGGAGCGCTACTACAGCTCTCAGTCGGCTGGTCGCCAGAAGACCCTCAGGGCGGTAGCAAACGGCGGCAGCATTTATGGCACCGCGGCATCATTCGTGGACCTGTCACCCGGCACAGCTCGTGATGCGGCCGAGGCGCTTGTTGGCGATGGCATCCTCCGCCGCAGCGGCAGTCGGTTTGAGGTGATCGATCCGCTCCTGAACGACTGGCTGCAGCAGCGATTCTCTACGTCGATCTGAGCCGGGGCGCTACCAGGTGTCGACCATGGGGCGCTTCTTGCCGGTGCGCGGGGGCTGCTTGGGGGCGGCCAGCAGCGCCATGCGGATCCAGTCGCGGCTCTCGGCGGGATCGATCACGTCGTCGATCTCGAAGAACGTGGCCGTGTTGACAGCCTTGCCCTGCTCGTAGAGGCGGGCGACTCGCTTCTCGTATTCCGCAATGCGCTCTTCGGGATCCTCGATGGCCTCGAGCTCGCGGCGGTAGCCCAGCTTCACAAAGCCCTCGAGGCCCATGCCGCCGAACTCGCCGGTCGGCCACGACACGGTGAACGTCGGCGCCTTGAAGCTGCCGCCGGCCATGGCTTGGGCTCCCAGCCCGTAGCCCTTGCGCAGCACGATGGTCATGAACGGCACCGTCACGTTGGCTGCCGTCACGAACATGCGGGCCGCATGGCGCACCGTGGCCTCGTACTCCGCTTGGGGTCCCACCATGATCCCCGGCGTGTCGCACAGGAACAGCAGCGGGATGTCGTGCGCGTCGCAGAGCTGGATGAAGCGGGCGGCCTTGTCGCCGGTGTCGGCATCGACCGCACCGCCGAGATGGTGGTTGTTGTTGGCCACCACGCCGATCGGGCGTCCTTCGATGCGTGCCAGCGCCGTGACGCAACCCGGCCCCCAGCCGCGTCGCAGCTCCATCACCGAATCCACATCGCAGAGCTTGTCGATGATGTCGCGCACGTCGTAGGCCCGCAGGCGATTCTCGGGCACCAGGTGCCGCAGTTCGCGCTGGTCGTGGCACTCCCACTCGTCGACAGCGCCCTGGAAGTACGACAGGTACTGCTTGGCGGCCACGATCGCCTCGGCCTCGTCTTCCACCAGCACATCGATCACGCCGTTGGGCCACTGCACGTCGACCGGGCCGACTTCCTCGGGACGGAACACGCCCAAGCCGCCGCCTTCGATCATGGCGGGGCCGCCGACGCCGATGTTCGAGCCCTCGGTCGCGATGATCACGTCGCAGCAGCCCAGCAGCACCGCGTTGCCCGCAAAGCAGCGACCGTTGGTGACGCCCACGAGCGGCACCAAGCCGCTGAGCTGGGCGAAGAAGGTGAAGGCCCAGCAGTCCAGCCCCGAGCCGCCGATGCCGTCGGTATCGCCCGGCCGGCCGCCGCCACCCTCGGCCAGCAGCACCACCGGCAGGCGGTTGTGCTCGGCGATCTCGAACATGCGGTCCTTCTTGCGGTGGTTGTTCCCGCCCTGGGTGCCCGCCAGCACCATGTAGTCGTAGGACATCACCATGGCCTGAGACTGCTCGGGGCCGAAGAGGTCGCCGTTGACGCTGGCCACGCCCGCCACCATGCCGTCGCCCTGGGTGTTGGCGATCAGGTCCTCCATCGAGCGGCGGCGGCGCTGCGCAGCCACCATCAGCGGGCTGTACTCCACGAACGTGCCCGCATCGACGAGGTCGGCCATGTTCTCGCGCGCCGTGCGGTGGCCCCGACCGTGACGCTTGGCAACAGCGTCGGGCCGGTTCTCGTCGAGGCCGAAGCCGCGACGGTCGAACACTTCGGCCAGATCGGGCCGGATGTAGTCGAGATCGACCGAGGAGGCTGCTTCGGCGAGCTCCACGGAAACCTCGGCCTCCTCGACGAACAGCAACGAGTGCCCCTCGTACACCGTGTCACCGGGCGCCACGCCCAGCATCCGCACGATGCCCGTGACCGTGGAGGTCACGACGTGCTCCATCTTCATCGCTTCCATCACCGCGACCTGCTGGCCCTCGGCGACGGGATCGCCTTCGGCGACAGCGAGTGAGACGATCGTGCCCTGCAGCGGAGCCGCAACGGCGATGCTGCCGTCGGGGCCGGTCACGGTCGCGACCGGCACGCCGTGGAGTGAGGCCGTTCCCGATGCCATGGCTTGAGCCCGAACAGCGTCAGATGCGGCCCGGTCGGCAGGGGCGTCATCAATGTCGCCGTGGTGCAGCACCGCAAGCGGATCGTCTCCGACCGTGGCACCAGCACGTCCACCGGCACCGGCACCAGCGGTGGCTGCAGGCTCGGCCGGCGCCCAGACCGATGCCGCCTGCGCAGCAGCGGTGCACAGCGCCTCGGCGTGATCGGCCACGAAGCTGGTGGTGAGCTCGTTGCTGGTCACCTCGGGCCGATCGAGCAGCGCGGCCAGGAATCCCAGGTTCGTCGCCACGCCGTCGATGCGGAATTCGCCCAGGGCCCGGCGTGCCCGACGGACCGCATCGGCGTACTCGCGGCTGGGGCTGTAGGCGATCACCTTGGCGAGCAGCGAGTCGAAGCTGGGGTTGGTGCCGTATCCGACGTAGCCGTAGGTGTCGGTGCGTATCCCTGGACCGGTGGGAGGCTCGAAGGCGGCGAGCACACCGCCGCTTGGGCGCGAGGTGCCGTCTGGCTGCATCGTCTCGGTGTTGACGCGGCATTGGATGGCGTACCCGCGCGGCGATGGCACGTCTGGCTGCACCAACCCCACATCGGCCAAGCGGGCGCCGCCGGCGATCCGCAACTGCGCGGCCACAAGATCGACGCCGGTGACTTCCTCTGTGACCGTGTGCTCGACCTGGATGCGAGCGTTGACCTCGCAGAAGGCGATCGTGCTCGGGTCGTCGGCGTCGATGAGGAACTCCCAGGTGCCCAGGCTGCGGTAGCCGACCGCTCTGGCCATCTCGGTGGCGGCGTCGCAGACCGCTTGGCGGGTATCGGTCGTGAGCGTGGGCGAGGGTGCGATCTCGACGATCTTCTGGTTCTGTCGCTGCAGCGTGCATTCCCGCTCGCCCAGATGGGCGACCGACTCGCCATCGCCCACGATCTGCACCTCGATGTGGCGGGCACGCTCGATCAGCTGCTCCACGTAGAGATCGCCGTTGCCGAACGCGGCGGCAGCCTCGCTGGCGCAGCGCTCATAGGCCGCCTCGAGCTCGTCGGCTGAGCGCACAACGCGCATGCCGCGCCCGCCGCCGCCGGCCAGAGCCTTGATCATCATCGGCCCGTGCTCGGCGAAGAACGCCTGTGCGGCCTCGACCGATGTCGGCTCGGAGGTGGCGGGCAGCAGCGGAACGTCGTGCTGCTGCGCGAGCGCCCGAGCGGCGAGCTTGTCGCCGAAGAGCTCAAGCTGGAGCGCGCTGGGCCCCACGAAGGTGATGTCGGCGGCCTTGCACGCAAGCGCCAGGGCCGGGTTCTCGGCGAGGAACCCGTAGCCGGGATGGATCGCGTCGCAGCCGGCCCCCGCAGCGGCACTGATCACCTGGTCGACGTCGAGGTAGGGCGCGACACCCCGGCCGTCGAGCGTGACCGACTCGTCTGCGACCCGTGTGTGCAGCGAGGCAGCGTCGTCGTCTCCGGCGATCGCAACCGTGCCGATGCCGAGCTCGCTGGCCGCCCGCGCCACCCGCACGGCAATCTCGCCGCGGTTCGCAATCAGCAGCTTCTTGAGGCCCATAGATGCTGTCTCCCTGTTCCCGACCCTGCTGGGCGCCGGCACAAACGGCCGCGAACCCGTCGCGGCAATCACGGCGCGCCATTTCCGCCCCGCGTGTTTACCGCAGAGCGCCCAGTTCGCGTCGATTGAGCGCCTGATCTGTGCCAGGGCCATGCGGATTCCGGCCCATGATCGCCAGAAACATGAGCGTTCGTCCACCTGATGCTTGCATTGGCTTCATACAGGCCCACTACCCTCCGGCGGGCCCTATGGCCACATCCATGACCAGCGACTCGTTGTCTGACCTGCTCGGGAGCTACCGCTCGGTCCGAGCGCACACCGATGCACTCACCGCACCGCTGAGCGATGAAGACCAGTGCATCCAGACGATGCCCGATGTCAGCCCCACCAAATGGCACCGGGCGCACGTCACCTGGTTCTTCGAGACGTTCCTGTGCAAACCGCACCTCGACGGCTACGTCGAGCACGACCCGGCCTTCGGATTCCTGTTCAACTCGTACTACGAGACCATCGGGAAGCGACACCCGCGCCCGGAGCGCGGCAACCTGTCGCGCCCGTCGTGCGCTGAGATCACGGCATACCGCCGCCATGTCGACATGGCGATGGAACGGCTGCTCTGCGGCGGCATCGCCCCCGAGATCGCGGACCTGGTGACGCTCGGCCTGCATCACGAACAGCAGCATCAAGAGCTCATCCTCATGGACATCAAGCACGTGCTGTCGTGCAACCCGGCGCTGTGGCCGGCGTACCGACAGCCCTGCAACACAGCAGCGGTCAGCGCCGACGCGACCTGTGCCGCCGACACCCGCTGGGTGAGCTTCGACGGCGGCGAGGTCGAGGTCGGTCACGACGGATGCGGCTTTGCGTTCGACAATGAGGGACCCCGTCACCGGGTGCTGACCGAGCCGTTCCGGCTGGCCGACCGCCCGGTCACCTGCGCCCAGTGGCTGGCGTTCATGGACGACGGCGGCTACGACACGCCGACACTGTGGCTGTCTGACGGCTGGGGCCAACGCATTGCTCACGGCTGGGATTCGCCGGCGTACTGGCATCTCGCCGACGACGGCTGGCAGGTGTTCACACTCCAAGGTCTCAAGGCGGTCGCACCCAACGACCCGGTGTGCCATCTGTCGTACTACGAGGCCGAAGCGTTTGCTCGCTGGGCCGGTGCCCGGCTCCCGACGGAATTCGAGTGGGAGCATGCTGCCGACGGCTTGCCCATCGGGGGCAACATCGGCAGCGGTGCCGGGCTGCACCCCGCCCCGACTCCGGCGGTGCCGCGAGCAGGCGCCTCGGGGTCTGCGTCGCTGCTGCAGATGTACGGCGACGTGTGGGAATGGACGTCGAGCCCCTACAGCGCGTACCCGGGTTTCCGTGTCGCTCCCGGCGCCGTGGGCGAGTACAACGGCAAATTCATGATCAATCAGATGGTGCTGCGAGGCGGCTGCTGCGCGACCCCTGAAGGTCACATCCGGCCCACCTATCGCAACTTCTTTCATCCACATACCCGGTGGCACTTCTCGGGCTTGCGCCTGGCCGGCGACGCCTGATGATGCTCCCCGAGGGGGCGGTGCCTCCCGCCGCCGATCCCATGATCGACAACTGGCTCGATGCCGGCTGGTCGGATCGGGAACTGCGCGCCGATGTCTCGGTGGGCCTCTCCTCGAACCCCAAGGAATTGCCCCCGAAGTGGTTCTACGACGACCGCGGCAGCGAGCTGTTCGACGAGATCACCCGTCTCGACGAGTACTACCCGACCCGCCGCGAGCGGGAGATTCTCGAACGGGAAGCCGGTGCCATCGCAGCGGCTGCCGGGGCCGACTGCATCGCCGAGCTGGGATCAGGCACTTCGACGAAGACGCGCATCCTGCTCGATGCGTTCGCGGCCGCGGGCCAGCTCCGCCGGTACGTGCCGTTCGACAACAGCGCTGCCACGCTGTACACCGCTGCGGGGGAGGTGGCCGCGGCGTACCCCGGCCTGGCTGTGCATGGCGTCGTCGGCGATTTCGAGCACCACCTCGGGAACCTGCCACTCGACGACGCCGACGCACCGTTCGGCGCGCCGCCCCGTGAGCCGGCGATGGTGATGCTGCTTGGCGGCACGATCGGCAATTTCTCGCCCGCACGCCGGCCGGCGTTCCTCGATGCCGTCGCCAGCGCGATGCGGGTAGGCGACACGTTCCTGCTGGGCACCGATCTCGTCAAGGATGTCGACCGGTTGGTGGCCGCCTACGACGATGCGGCCGGCGTCACGGCGCGGTTCAACCTCAATGTGCTATCGGTGCTCAATCGCAGGCTCGGCGCCGACTTCGACCTCGATGCGTTCACCCATGAGGCAGTGTTCGACGCGGACAACGAGTGGATCGAGATGCGGCTGCGCTCACTGCGCACGCAGACCGTGCACATCCCGGCCCTGGAGATGACGGTCGACTTCGCGGCGGGCGAGCGGATGCGCACCGAGATCAGCGCCAAGTTCCGGCCCGAGCGTGTGCGCTCAGAACTCGGTGCCGCAGGCCTCGTCGTGCAGCGGATGTGGACCGATGCCGACGGTGACTACGCCCTCACCCTCGCACGGCGAGTGCTGTGACGCGATCCGCCAATTCCAGCTAGACAGCGGGGCAGCGCAAGGAGGGGGAGTGCGATGCCCGTCGACGCCAGAGTTGTTGTCATCCCGCAGGAGGCCGGTGCCGGGCCAGAAGTGATGGACGTGACGCTGCCCGATCCGTGCGGTCATGAGGTGGTGGTGAAGCAGTACGCGTCGGGTGTCTGCCACAGCCAGCTGCACACCATTCACAACCCGCGGGCGGCGCCGCAGGTGTTGGGCCACGAGTCCACCGGCGAGGTCATCGCCGTGGGCGACGACGTGACCGGCCTTGCGCCGGGCGACACGGTGATGGTCACATGGGTGCCCAAGGACCGGGAGAGCGCGCGCCGCCGGGGCGGTCCGCTGCAGCTCGATCTTGGCGATGGCCGCACGGCAACCTCCATCAACGTGTTCACCTGGGCCACTCACACCATTGCGGATGAGATGTTCGTGGTGAAGGTGCCCGAGGGCATCGACATGGAGGCCACCTGCATCATCGGCTGCGCGGTCATCACCGGCGCCGGCGCGGTGCTCCACACCGCCGGAGTGAAGGCCGGGGACAGCGTGGCCGTCTTCGGTGTCGGCGGAGTCGGCCTATCCGCAGTTGCGGCGGCGAACTTCGTCGGGGCCGATCCGATCATCGCCGTGGACCTCTCCGAGGAGAAGCTGGATTTCGCGAAGCGCTTCGGAGCCACCCATGGCGTCAACGCCTCTCACGGCGATCCTGTCGAAGAGATCAGGGCGCTCACAACCGACGAGCACCGCTTCGACATCCGGCGTCAGCCGCTTCGCGGCGTCGATTTCGCCTTCGATTGCATCGGGCATCGGAGCACGATGGCCCAGATTCACGAGGCCACCCGCGCAGGCGAGTTCGGCCAGAGCCGCGGCGGAACAGCGGTGCTCGTCGGCGTGCCGCAGCGCAACCTCGAACTCGACACCTTGCACCTATTCATCGGCGAGCGGGCGTTCATCTCCAGCCTGGGCGGCAGCTGCGAACCGGCCGTCGACTTCCCCCGATTCTTGGAGTGGCACGCCGACGGCAGCCTCGACCTCAACTCGCTGGTGACGCAGAGCTACGCGATCGACGACATCGGCCAGGCAGTCGACGACCTCGAGAACGGAAGGATCGCAGGCCGCTCCATCCTGGTGTTCGACTGACTGGCGGTGCTATTCGGCGAGCGCGGCTTCGATGGCGGCGATGCCGTCAGCGAGCGCTTGGGCCTCGGCGCTGTCGAGCACGCTGTAGATCGGCGCGATCAGTTCGTCGGTCAGCGCTTCGGCGGCCTCCCATTTCGCACGATGCTCGTCGGTGACCTGCGCGTCATTCGTCCAGCCGAACATCTCGACGTCGTCGGGCCGGCGCACGCGGTGGGCCATCTCGGTCGACAGGCCCGAAGCCACGATGGCAACGAGGTGCAGGCTGCCGCGCAGCTCGCGCAGCACGGCCACGTTCTGGAACGCCCGGGCTGCGGTCTCGTCGCTGCGCGGCTCGGAGGCGACTGCTGCGAAGAGTGCCTGTGCGGAACTGTCGACGAGTCCGGCGTCGATCACCTTGTCGGCGGCGGCATTGAACGTGTCGAGACCTGCGACACCGCCCAGCTTGGATGAGCCGAACGCACCCGCGCACTCCATGTAGAGACGGCCTCCGTCACGTGGCGCCATGGTCTCCTTGGCCGAATTCCAGATCTTGGCGACCAGAGCCGGGTTGAAGTAGCCGAAGGCGCTGTGCACCACCGTGGCCTCGACATCGCCGAGCACGCCTCCGCGGCCCAGCACGTACAGGCGGAAGCCGTCGAGGCCGGCTTCCTTGCCACGGGCCAGCGTTCCCGGGTCGAAATAGAACCTTGAGCCCAGCGCAGCGATGGGCGGGCACACCGTTTGGACGAGTTCACGTGTCTCCATGGGGCGACAGTGTGGCATCGGCATGCCGGGCCTGCCCGAGCTGGCGGCCAGCGGCAGCGATATCGGGGGTTCGGCTGGCAGTGCCGGGGCGGACCGGTGCCTCCGCGGCTCAGTGCAGTCGGCGGGCGAACATGTCCAGCAGCAGCTCCCAGTGGCGCTCGGCGGCCGGCTTGTCATACACCGGCCGCTCCGGAAACACGAAGCCGTGATGGGTGCCGTCCACCCAGTAGGTCTGCGCGTCGGTGCCGGCGTCGGCGAAGGCCTTGCAGAGCCGGTCGTAGTGCGCCCGGTCCACGTAGTCGTCGTGCTCGGCCGACATCACCAGCACTTCGCCACGGATGTCCGGCGCCCGCAGGTGGGGCGAGTCGCTGGCGTCGACCGCCAGCCGGACGCCGTGAATCGATGCGGCGGCGGTGATGGTGTCGGGGTAGTCCGCGGCGAGCCAGATCGCCATCGGCCCGGTCATGCAGTACCCGGTGGTGCCGACCCGCTCGATGCTGGCAGCCGGGTCGGCGTCGGCGTATCGCATCAGGGCGGCGGCATCACGCGACACCATCGCATTGGACAGGTTGGTCATCAGCTCGAACATGAACTGCCGGCTGGCCGGGTCGTCGCGCTGCACGATGAAGCCGGGGACATCGCGGTAGTACAGGTTCGGCAGCAGCACGTAATACCCGACGGTGGCGATGCGGCGGGCCATGTCGTGGAGTTCCTCGCGCTTGCCGGGCGCGTCCATCAAGAACAGCACGGTCGGAAACGGTCCTGGACGCCGCTCGCTCGGCTCGGGATGTACCACGAACGTGCTCATCTCGCCCTCGTCGGTGTCGATCGAGACGTGGTCTTCGAACATTGCTGCCTCCTCGAAGCTCGGTTGGCGGCGCCGCGCCTGCCAACGTGCGGCAACGTGCGCCGGCTCTTGTGTAATGCCTTCGGGGCGGCGGTGCTGCTCTGGGAGCGACCTCCGCTGATCGCAGCCGGTGACCGGCATACGATCCCGGGCCATGCAGGCACTCGACTTCGAACCGCAGTACTTCGTCTACGAGGAGATCCGGCCGCGTGTGGCCCGCATCACCATCAACCGGCCCGAGGTGCGCAACGCCATCAACACCCCGGCCCACAAGGAGTGGTCCGACATCCTGGACCACGCCGCCGCCGATGACGACGTGTGGCTGATGGTCATCACCGGTGTCGGCCGGCAAGCGTTCTGTGCCGGACGCGACCTGAAGCACCTGTCGACGATCCGCCAGTCCGACGAGGCCACCCAGGCAGCGGATCGTGAGCTGATGGGCCAGGTGACCCGGCTGATCGAGCGTTTCGACTATCCCAAGCCCCTGATCGCGCAGGTGAACGGCGTGGCGCTCGGTGGTGGGTTCGAGGTAGCCATGGCCTGCGATCTTGTCGTGGCGGCCGATCACGCCCAGTTCGGCCTGACCGAGCCGCTGCGCGGCCTGTACGCAGGCGGCGGGGGAGTGCACCGGCTGCCGCGCCAGATCCCGATGAAGCTGGCCATGGAGTACCTGCTGACGGCTCGCACCATGAGCGCGCAGCGGGCGCTGGAGCTGGGCATCGTCAACGACGTGGTGCCCTACGACGAGCTCGACGCTGCCACTGACCGGCTGATCGACGACATCATGCGCTGCGCGCCCCTGTCCATCCAGGCCACCAAGCAGGCGGCGATGCGTGGGCTCGACATGCCGCTGGGCGAGGCGTTCCACCACCCGTATCCGGCAGTGGCCCGCCTGATGGCTAGTGAGGACGTGAAGGAAGGCCCCCGGGCCTTCGCCGAAAAGCGCCAGCCCAACTGGCAAGGCCGCTGATCAACCGCTGCGCGAGACTGCACCGCTGACGGCTCGGCCCCGACGCGCCGGGGCCCGTCTACGACAGGGGTGATGATGAGCGACGCAACAGCGCTGGCTGAGCAGGTACGGGCTGGCGAGACCGACGCCACGACGACGGTCGACGAGGCCATTGCCCGTTGCGAGCAGGTGAACCCGACGATCAATGCGATCGTCGAGCGAACGTATGCCACAGCGCGAGAGCGGGCAGCTGAGCTTGATGCCGGCGGGGCATCGACAGGGCTGCTGGCAGGTGTGCCGACTGCGCTGAAAGACCTGTTCTGCCCGGCCGAGGGCGAACCCGGCTACCAGGGCAACCGCCGGCTGGCCGAACTCGACTACCGCTACGCCGAGACCGGGGCGGTCGCTCGCCGGCTTGCCGAAGCGGGTGCCGTCAGCATCGGGCACTCGCACAGTCCCGAGCTCGGCGGCGGCCAGTGCCCCGCCGCGGCCGAGACGGCGTTGTACGGGCCGTGCCGCAATCCATGGAACACCGACCACACCGTGCTCGGCTCGAGCGGCGGTGCGGCGGCCGCGGTCGCGGCAGGCATCGTGCGCATTGCCCACGCCAGCGACGGCGGCGGATCGATCCGGATCCCTGCCAGTGCCAACGGCCTCGTCGGGCTCAAGCCCTCTCGGGGTCGGATCTCCAGCGCACCTGCGGGCGAAGGCTGGGGAGGCGGCACGACTGACGGCGCGGTCACGCTCACCGTGCGCGATGCGGCGCTAGCACTCGATGTGCTGGCCGGCGCCGAGCCTGGCGATCCGTACGTGCCCGCACACCCCGCGCCTGCGGCCGGTTACGTCGCCGAGGTCGGCCAGCACCCCGGCCAACTGCGCCTCGGCGTGAGCTCGACGATCCCCTTCGAAGTGACCGACCCGTTGTGCACCCAAGCCGCCGAAGCCGCAGCCGGCCTGCTGGACAGCCTCGGGCACCGGGTCGAACAAGCGCTGCCCGAGCCGATGGCCACCAATGACTACATGTACGACTACGTCCGGATCATGCGCGCCAGCGCGACCGCGACCCTGCGGTCTTACGAGGCGGCGCTCGGCCGACCTTGGACCGAAGACGATGTCGAGCCGGTGGCGTGGATCAATTACCAGCGCGGCACCAAGATCAGCGGTCCGGACTTGCTGGCCAGCCGTGAGCGCTTGCACCAATTCACGCGACAGATCGTGCAGTGGTGGAACGTCGAACCCGGTCAGGGCGATGGCTTCGATCTGCTGCTGACGCCGACGCTCGGCGTCGTCCCGCCCCCGGTCGGCTACCTCGTCGAGGGTGACGAGCGCACCCTGACGAAGCGACTGGCCAAGGTCACGCCCTACCTGCCGCAGTTCAACGTCAGTGGCCAGCCCGCCATCTCGGTACCGCTGGGCACGCCCGAGGGCATGTCTCCCGAAGGTTTGCCCATCGGTGTGCAGCTCGTGGCGGCACCCGGTCGTGAGGATGTGCTGCTGCGGATTGCAGCCCAGATGGAGCAAGCCGCCCCATGGGCCCACCTGCGCCCGCCAGTGCACGCAGCCGCCTGACCGGCTGCGTCAGCCAGCGTTCCGGCAACTACAGCTTGGTGCGGGACTGGTCGAGCACCACGGCTGCGAGCGCGAACATCACCACCGCCATCCCCACGAACTGCCACAGCGACACCTGATCGCCCAGGAACACCCAGGCCATCAGCGTGCTGGTGACGGGGATGGCAAGCGTCATCGTGGAGCCCAGCCACGACGGGATGCGCACCAGCGACCAATTCATCAGCATGTGACTGGCAACGCCGGGGCCGATGGCCATGATGCCCAGCCACAGCCACGCCCCCGCCGATGGCCAGTCGAAGACCTGCCCCGAGGCCAGTGCGAACGGCGTGGCTACCAACGAGCACACCAGTGCACTGCCGCCCGTGTACTGGGCCGCAGCGATCTTTTGCGTGCTGAGCTTCGAGAACACGAAATAGCCCGTCCAGGCGAACAGTGCCCCGAATGCCAGCAGGTCGCCGAACACGCTCCACTCGGTCAAACCCGACGAGCCCAACACGACGATCGCGATGCCGCCGATCGCCACCAGCGCCAGCCCCCAATGGCGTCGGCCCGGCTGTTCGCCGAAGATCCTCGGAGCCAGGAACAGCATCAGCAGCGGCTGCAGCGAGGCAACCACGGTGGCGTTGGCCACCGTGGTCATCCGCAAAGCGATGAAGAACAGCATGATGTCGAACGCCAGCGAGAACCCGCCCCAGAACGAGACCTTGATCGACGACAGCCGCAGCGGCGTGCGGTTGGCCCACAGGAACAGCGCGACCAGCCCCGTGTAGAGCCACATCCGCCAGAACACGACAGCCAGCGGCCCCAGCTCGGAGATGCCCTTAGCGATCACGCCCGAGGCGGCCCATCCCACCATCGCCACGGCAGCGGCGGGCACGCCGAGCGCACGCTCGGACAGAGCAGGTGCGCCGCGCCCCCCGTACGGCGCCCCCGGCGCCGACCCCGATCCGATGTCGGCCATGTGCGTGCTCCAGCCCCGCCGTTCCGGCTAGCAAGTCACGGCAGCGGGCATGCCGAGCTGACCACGAGAGTTGCTGCCGGGAACACTACGCCCAGCGAGCACTGCGGGTGCAGTTGCTCGGGGCCAAGACCCAGAGGCTGAGCCGAATCGCAATACCGTGGCTCGAGCGGCCCGTGTGCGAGGCGGACTAGTCGCTCTCGCTGTTCTCGGCGATCTCGCGTGACTCGGCAGCCGCTGCGCTGAAAATGCCGATCGACATGAGCCCCTGCTCCGCTGTTCGCCGGGTTTCGTAGATCTCCGCTCGCACGCCGTGGAGGCTCGTCGATACCGGGTCAGCCGCCACCGCCAGCTCGATCAGGTGGCAGGCCAGCTTGAGGTCGCCTGCCTCAACCAGCTCCTGCGCCCGTGTTGCGAACGCCACCGCACCGCCGCCCATGCGCACCAGCTCACCGGCCAGCTCGGCTCTGGGGGAGGGCTTGAGGTTCGACGGGTCCAGATCCCACCATCCGCCGTATTGACGCCAGACGTTGCGGATGACGAATTCGGGTTCGTCATAGACCGGCCGCATCCACGGGCGCGCCAGCCATTCGGCGGGCAGCGAGACGCCTTGGAGGATCTCGTCCAGCGACGCTCCGGCGTTCATCAGCTCGATCGTCTGGCTCACCAGAGATTCCAACGCTTCGGCCAGCGACAGCAGCACGGTGCCGATGCGCTCACGGCCTCGGACCGGCGGCCCGTGCGCTGGGATCAGCAGCTCGGGTTCGAGGGAGTCCATGTGGCGCAGCGCCCGGGCCCACTCCAACGGGTAGCGCTGCACCTTCTGGGGGTTGCCGGCGTTCGGAAACACCCACGCCACCAGGTCGCCGGGGCAGATCGCGCGATGCGAGGGCACCCACGCCCACGTGTGATCGTCGGTCTCGCCCTTGTCGTGGTGCAGCTCGAAGTCGAGCCCGCCGACCGACAGCGAGTCTTCCGTGCTGAAGGTGCGGTTCGGCCACAGTGCGTCCGACGGCAGGAAGCGGTCGTCGTCGAAAGCGATGCCCACTCCGCGCTGTCGCAGCCCGATTCCGAACTGGCGCCGGTTGATGATGAGGTTGTAGCCGTTGGTGGCGTTGTAGCGCTCGAAGCGAGGGATGACGTTGTCATGCCCGACCACATCGGGCAGCGGCTGGCGGCGCTCCGCGGCATCAGCCGCCAGCGCGCCGCTGCCGCCCACATGATCGACATGGCCGTGGGTGTACAGCAGCGTGTTGACCCGGTCGGCGGACCAGCCGCGCAGCGACTCCACCACTGCTGCGCCGCTGAATGGGCCGCTGGCGTCGAAGCACACCAGGCCGTCGTCGGTGCCGAAGGCGACCATGTTGCTGAACGCCTCGACCACGGCGACGTTGTCGTCGATCTCGCTGAGCGCGTTGTCGACGCGCACCACCTGCTCATCGGCCATGCCGGTGTCGATGAGCCGGCTCGACAGCTCGATGGGGTCGATGGTCTTCGAAGGCGCCACAACACTTCCTTCCGGTTCGAGCAATACACCTCGGCTCCGCCGACGCTCGGGCGACGGCAGCCACCGCTTTGCCAGTCTTGTCGCCGGTACGCCGAGCGAAGCACCAGCGAGCAGCGACGGGGGCATGCAGGTGAGACCGGCTGTCGGAAAACGGGACTTGGCTACATTGGCGAGGCCCATCGCAACGCTGGAACAGCCCAGCGCGATCGGGCTCAGCAAAAGGGGACTCCATGGCCGACGCAGAACACCGCCCAGTGGCGCTCACCGACGACATGCGTATGAAGTTCAACGCGGTGTCCACGGCGACGCTTGCGGGCCAGATGCAGCGGCGGGGGATGCGGAACAGCTTCCTCAACGGCCTGCGACCGCTCAACGAGGGCCAGCGCATGGTCGGCTATGCCCACACGCTGCGCTTCGTGCCCAAGCGAGAAGACTTCGAACGACGGCTGCAGGGGCCGAACGCGCAGCGCCGGGCCGTGGAGTCCATCGAGTCCGAAGAGGTGCTCATTGTGGAAGCGCGGGGAGAGCCGCATGCCGGCACCATCGGCGACATCTTCACTATGCGCATCAAGCACCTCGGCGCTTCCGGCTTCGTCACCGACGGCGCGCTGCGCGACACGCCAGCCGTGGCCGATGTCGGCCTGCCCGTGTATCACCAGTCATCCCATGCGGCGACCCTCGGCCGCGTGCATACGCCGCTCGAACACCAGGTGCCCATCGCATGCGCCGGGGTCACGGTGTTTCCGGGCGACATCATCGTGGGCGATGGCGAGGGTGCCGTGGTCATCCCGGCACTGCTCGCCGAGGAGGTCGCCGACGACTCATACGCCCAGGAGCTCGAAGAGGAGTGGGCCATCGAGCGGGTCGCTGCCGGTGAGAGCTCGATCGGCACGTTCCCCATCGCCAAGGATCGTCGTGCCGAGTTCGAGGAGTGGCTGGCCGAGCGCCAGGGCTGACTTCGGCGGCCCACAGGCCGAAATGCGGGTGGGGCTAGATGGTTAGTTCCAAGGGGTGGGGTCCGCCGTTGGTGGGGTGAGGGTGTCCAAGCTCGGGGTGTAGTCACGCTTCGATCTTGGAGGTTCTCGGCATGGGCCCGGACTTGGACACCCTCGCGACTGCACTGTATGTGAGG
>JAJECP010000008.1 GCA_022821985.1 Acidimicrobiia bacterium | reverse complement strand
ACGGGAAGGTTTGGCACCTCGATGTCGGCTCATCGCATCCTGGGGCTGAAGCAGGTCCCAAGGGTTGGGCTGTTCGCCCATTAAAGCGGTACGCGAGCTGGGTTTAGAACGTCGTGAGACAGTTCGGTCCCTATCCTCTGTGGCCGTAGGAGATTTGAGGAAAGCTGTCCGTAGTACGAGAGGACCCGGATGGACGCAGCTCTCGTGTGCCAGTTGTTCCGCCAGGAGCACGGCTGGTTGGCGACCTGCGGAAGGGATAAGCGCTGAAAGCATCTAAGCGCGAAGCCTGTTCCAAGATGAGATCTCCCACTGGTACAACCAGGTAAGGCCCGTGGCAGATAACCACGTTGATAGGCCGGATGTGTACGCACAGCAATGTGTTCAGCAGACCGGTACTAATCGGCCGAGGGCTTGGTATCGGTACTCAGCCTCGAGGAAGCGCACCTCACGTACGTGCGCTGTGCGTGCATCGCTGTGCAGAATGCTGCCTACGGCAACCCCGTACGCAGAGCGGAATGCTGCGTATGGCAAGCCCGTACGCAGTGCAGGAATCTGCACCGACAGATCTCCGGTGGTTATGGCGGCAGGGCCACACCCGTTCCCATTCCGAACACGGAAGTTAAGCCTGCCAGCGCCGATGGTACTTGGGGGCAATTCCCCTGGGAGAGTAGGTCGCTGCCGGAACCCTGAACCCCCGTCGTGTTAGCGGCGGGGGTTCTTCGCGCTTGCGGGCCTACCCTCGGGGGGTGACGCAGAACCGGCGCCCGCCTCGCAAGCCGACGCACGGGCGACCCGATCGCGGCCGTGGCCAGCGGCAGGATCGGAGCCGTCGTGGTCAGCCTGATCGCGCTCCCCGGGGCCGTTCTGATGGCGATGATCAACAGCGCCGCACCCGCGGTCGGCGGCCCCAGCAGCGCCGCTCGGACGCTCCGCGGCGACCCGATAAGCCCGTCGACGAGGTGGCATCCCGGGCAGCTCGCCGCACCGACTGGGGTGGGGTGGCCCGCAAAGGCGCATCGGTGTTGCGGCCGATTCCCGGCGCCGACCGGGGTGACGCCTACGCGGCAAAGGTGCCTGAACGCCAGAGCCCGCGACCTCAGCAGCCACCGTCGCCCGAGCGCGCCAAGCGTGCGCCGCACGACGCGCCACGTCGTAGCCGCTCCAAGGTGCGACTTGAGGTTCCCCAGCTCGATCCGATCGGCGTGCGGGGCATGCCGTCCGCAGAACAGCAGCGACTGTCGCAGCGATTGCGAGAGGCAGGGGAGGACTTCCTCGCAGAGCGTTTCGGGGATGCCCTCACCACGCTGCGGCCGCTGGCGTCTCGGTATGCCGCGGTCGCCGAGGTGCAGGAGCTGTACGGCCTCACGCTATACCGGCTCGGCCGATGGACTGCTGCGTCGCACCGGCTCGAGCAGTACGAGCAGTTGACGGGCGCGGTCGATCAGCTGCCGGTGCTCGCGGATTGCTACCGGGCGCTCGGACGGCTCAACGAGGTGCACGATGTGTGGGATCGGCTGAGGCACGCCGACCCCGACGCTCAGACGATCACGGAGGGACGGATCGTGGCAGCGGGTGCGCTGGCCGACGAAGGCAGGCCGCGTGATGCCATCCGCCTGCTTGAGGCGGGTCCGCTGCGTCCCAAGCGGCCCAAGGAGCATCACCTGCGGCTGTGGTACGCGCTCGCAGACCTGTACGACCGGGTGGGCGACCTGCAGCGTGCCCGGCGCGGGTTTGCCCGGATCGCGGAGGTGGATCCCGGCTTTGTGGACGTCGAGGATCGGCTGGCAGCGCTCGGCACCCACGACACCTGACGAGCGGTTCCGGATCAGCCTTCTCGCGGAACCGCGCGGATAGAGTGAGTCCGTCATTCGGCGTGCGCCGCCCCCAGTACCAGCCCCTGGTACCAGCCCCAAAACCGGCGCCGTCAGATAATGCGAGGCGAACCGTACATCGTGACCACCGACATTGTGCGCCTGCTGGGCGAGCAGGCCTCTTATCTGCTGGACCACAAGTGCGAAGGCATCGGGCGCGACTTGCTCACCCTGCCCGGGCCCGACTTCGTGACCGAAGTCGTCGCCGGCACCGACCGTTCTCCGCAGGTCATGCGGAGCCTCCAGTCGCTGTTCGACCACGGTCGCCTCGGAGGCACCGGTTACGTTTCCATCCTTCCGGTGGATCAGGGAATCGAGCACTCGGGTGCCGCGTCGTTCGCGCCGAACCCGATCTACTTCGATCCGGCCTCCATCGTGGAATTGGCAGTCGAGGGCGGCTGCAATGCCGTGGCCACGACGTTCGGCGTTCTCGGAGCGGTTTCCCGCCGCTACGCCCACCGCATCCCGCTCATCGTCAAGATCAACCACAACGAGTTGTTGACCTACCCAGCCTCCTACGACCAGATCATGTTCGGTTCGGTCCAGCGAGCACATGAGCTCGGAGCCGCCGGCGTCGGCGCAACGATCTACTTCGGCTCGGCCGAGAGCGGCCGCCAGATCACCGAGGTGGCAGCGGCATTCGAGGAAGCGCACCGCCTCGGCATGTTCACCGTGCTGTGGTGTTACCTGCGTAACCCAGACATCAACCTGTCCGGCGACAATGCCGACGGCGAGTCAACTCAGGTCGACAACCATGTCGCGGCCGACGCCACAGCACAGGCCAACCACATCGGCGTGACGATCGAGGCCGACATCATCAAGCAGAAGCTGCCTGAGCACAATGGTGCCTTCATCTCAGTGCCGGGCTTCGGCAAGACGCATGCGGCGGTGTACGACCAGCTGACGACGGACCATCCGGTGGACTTGTGCCGCTGGCAGGTGGCGAATTGCTACATGGGACGCGTTGGGCTCATCAACTCCGGCGGCGCCAGTTCAGGGGCCACCGACTTGGCCGAAGCCGTCACCACCGCAGTGGTCAACAAGCGAGCCGGCGGCATCGGGCTGATCTCAGGACGCAAGGCGTTTCAGCGCCCAATGGCCGAAGGCGTCGAACTGCTCGGCGCCATACAGGACGTCTATCTGGACCAGGCGGTGACCATCGCCTGAGGCGTGATCCAACCCGGCTGCATTCACCCAGCCGCGGCTAGCGTGGTCGCCTGGAGCGACCGCAATCCCCCAAGGTCCACAACTGCGGGCCGCTTCCCGCCAGGAGCCCTTCCCCTAGGAGACACAGTGACCGATACCGCATCGCGCGAACTGCCGCTGCAGGAGATCGACGAGGTCATCATTCGCTTCGCCGGCGACTCCGGTGACGGCATGCAGCTCACCGGTGACCAATTCACGAGCATCTCCGCGGCGCTCGGAAACGACCTGTCCACGCTGCCTGAGTTCCCCGCCGAGATCCGCGCGCCGCAAGGGACACTCGCCGGTGTCTCGGCGTTCCAGGTGCGCATCTCCGACTTTGACATCACCACCCCGGGCGACGCTCCGACGGTGCTGGTGGCAATGAACCCGGCGGCGCTGAAGGCGCAGCTGCACAACCTCGCTCAGGGCGGCGCACTGATCCTGAACACCGATGCCTTCAACGACCGCAACCTGGAAAAGGCCGGCTACTCCAGCAATCCCCTCGACGACGGCACGTTGGATGACTACCGCTCGTACCCAGTGCCGATGAGCCAGATCACCCGCGACGCCGTGGCCGAGCACGGCGTGAAGCCGCGCGATGCAGAGCGTTCCAAGAACTTCTTCGCGCTCGGTTTGATCTCGTGGATGTATACGCGGCCGGTCGAGCCGACGCTCGAGTTCATCAACACCAAGTTCCGGGGTCGCGAACAGGTCATCAACGCCAACACCGCAGCGTTCAAGGCCGGCTACAACTTCGGCGAGACGGCTGAGATCTTCGAGGCTCACTACGAGGTGAAGCCGGCCCCGCTGGCACCTGGCGAATACACCAACGTGAACGGGAACACGGCGCTGGCTTGGGGCTGCGTCGTGGCGGGCCAGCTCGCGCGCTTGCCGGTGTTCCTCGGTTCGTACCCCATCACGCCGGCCTCGGACATCCTGCATGAGATGTCGCTCAAGAAGAACTTCGGCGTGCGGACATTCCAAGCCGAAGACGAGATCGCTGCTGCGGCATCAGCGGTGGGGGCGGCCTTCGGCGGAGCGCTGGCATTCACCTCCACATCGGGGCCCGGCTTGGCGCTGAAGGGCGAGACGCTCAGCCTTGCGGTGAGCCTCGAGCTCCCGATGGTGGTGCTCGACATCCAGCGCGGCGGCCCGTCGACGGGTTTGCCGACCAAGCCCGAACAGGCAGACCTGATGATGGCCATGTACGGGCGGCATTCCGAGTCGCCGCTGCCGATCGTGGCGCCGCGCAGTCCGGCTGACTGCTTCGACATCGCGATCGAGGCGTCTCGCATCGCGCTGAAGTACCGCACACCCGTCATCGTGCTGTCCGACGGCTACCTGGCGAACAGCTCCGAGCCGTGGCTGCTGCCCGATGTCGATGCGCTGCCGGACATCGGTGTCGACTTCGCGACGGAGTTCAACGGCACCAACGAAGACGGCGACGGCATCTTCCTGCCGTACCTGCGGGATCCCGACACGCTGGCTCGCCCGTGGGCCATTCCCGGCACACCAGGGCTGATGCACCGCGTCGGCGGCATCGAGAAAGAGGACGGCACCGGCAACATCTCCTACGAGCCCGAGAACCACCAGTTGATGGTGGATCTGCGGCAGGCCAAGATCGACGGTGTCGACGTCCCCGATGTCGAGGTCGCCGGCGAGGCAGACGCCGATCTCGCCGTACTGGGCTGGGGCTCCACGTGGGGCGCGATCGACGCTGCCGCCGGACGGCTGCGCGACGACGGCCACCGGGTGGCGCATGTGCACTTGCGCCACCTCAATCCGCTGCCCGCGAATCTCGGCGAGGTGCTGCGGCGCTACCGGGCCGTGGTGTGTCCCGAGATGAACAAGGGGCAACTGTGCGATCTGGTGCGGGCGAAGTACCTGATCGATGTCGAGCACATCGGCAAGATCGACGGTGTGCCGTTCACGACCGGCGAGGTGACCTCAGCAGTGCGCAAGCGCCTGGAGGAACTGGCGGGCAGTTAGGCGCCGACGAGACGATGATCAACGAATCCAGGGCCACTGGGTTCAGCAAGTACAGGTTCAGCAAGTACAGACAGAGGCGAACAGCACGATGACCGACACCTCGATCACGCCGACCACACAGCCCGGAGACTGGGCCTCCGACCAGGAGGTCCGCTGGTGCCCGGGCTGCGGCGACTACTCCATCCTCACCGCGATGCGGATGCTGATGCCGAGCCTCGGCACCGAACCGCACAACACGGTGTTCGTGTCAGGCATCGGCTGCGCTGCCCGGTTCCCCTACTACATGAACTCCTACGGCGTGCACGGCATCCATGGCCGAGCACCCGCCATCGCCACCGGCTTGGCGATGGCCCGGCCCGATCTCGACGTCTGGGTGATCGGCGGCGACGGCGACATGCTGTCGATCGGCGGCAATCACCTGATCCACGCATTGCGCCGCAACGTCAAGATCAAGGTGCTGCTGTTCAACAACCAGATTTACGGCCTGACCAAGGGCCAGTTCAGCCCCACGAGCGAGATCGGCAAGGTCACCAAGAGCTCGCCGATGGGTTCGCTCGACGCCCCGTTCAACCCGCTCGCCGTGGCGCTCGGTGCCGAGGCGTCGTTCGTGGCGCGCACACACGACATGGACCGCCAGCACATGATGGACACGTTCCGGCGAGCGCACGAGCACGACGGCGCCGCGTTCGTGGAGGTGTTCCAGAACTGCAATGTCTTCAACGACGGCGCCTTCGAAGGGGTCACCAAGAAGCAGAACCGCGATGCCAACCTCATCTCGTTGACGCACGGCGAGCCCATTCAATTCGGAGCCGACGGCGAGTTCGGGGTCATCGACGAGTCAGGCTGCGCACGGGTTGTCCACACCGCCGATGTGAGCACCGACGAATTGCTCACCCATGACGAGACGAAGCACGATCCCTCGACCGCCTTCATGCTGGCGCGTCTCGCGCGCGGACCGTTTGAGCCCACGCCGATCGGCGTGTTCCGCGCCGTGCGGCGCAGCGAGTACGCCATGGCCTCCACCCGGCAACTGGCGGCGGCTCAGCAGAAGCAGGGCGCCGCTGACATTGCGCAGCTGCTGCGCTCGCGCGGCACCTGGTACGTCTGAAGACACCTCTTTCGTCGCGTAAACCACTGCGGTGCGCCGCGGGCGCGCTGGTACTTTCGGCTGCATGAACGCCGTCCGACGACGCCTGGACAACGAGCTCGTCCGGCGCTGCCTGGCCTCGTCTCGCGCAGCGGCCCAAGCACTTGTTTCGGACGGCCGGGTTCTCGTGGGCGGTTCGGTCGCGCAGAAAGCGTCCCGCATGGTGTCGGCTGCCGAGCCGGTAGAGATCAGCGGTGAGCCGGCTCGGTTCGTGTCACGCGGCGGAGAGAAACTGGACGCCGCGCTGGACGAATTCGGGATCGCAGTGGCGGGGCGGCGCGCCGTCGATGCCGGCGCTTCGACGGGCGGTTTCACCGATTGCCTGCTGCAGCGGGGCGCGGCGGAAGTCGTTGCGATCGATGTCGGCTGGGGACAGCTCGATGCCCGCCTGCGGGCCGATTCCCGCATCACCGTGCGGGAACGGTGCAACGTGCGCCATGTCCGGCCCGAAGACATCGGTGGCCCCGCAGACATCATCACCGCCGATCTGTCGTTTATCTCGCTGCGCACGGTGATGCCGAACCTCGCAGCGTGCACGGCGCCCGGCGGGGAAGCGGTTCTGCTGGCCAAGCCGCAGTTCGAGGCCGGCCGGCGCGAGGCCTCGCGCGGCAAGGGAGTGGTGCGCGATCCGGACGTGTGGCGGCGAGTGCTCAGCGACGTGGCATCGAATGCCTCCCGCCATGGTCTCGCACCCGCCGGCCTCGCCGCATCGCCGTTGAGAGGGGCCGCCGGCAATGTCGAGTTCTTCTTGCACTGCCGTCGCCTAGAGGCTGAGCCGTCAGGCGAGTTCGATCTTGACAGCGCCATCGAGACTGCTATCGAGACGGCACCCAGCGCTGCTTCCGAGGGGGCATCGGTATGAGTGACGTGCTGATCATCGCCCATGCTGAGCGCACCGAGGCGCTGACAGCTTCGAAACGACTGGTGGCCTGGCTCGAGGGCGAGGGTCACGCGGTGGAAATGGGCGGCGTGGAGGCCACGGCAATCGGTCGCCCCGAACTCGGTGTCGATGAACCGATCCGGACTGTCCCGGATCTCGCTGTGAGCATCGGCGGCGACGGCACCATGCTGCGCTCGTTCGATCTGGTGGCAGCCGCGGGCGTGCCGGTGCTCGGCGTCAATGTGGGCCACCTCGGCTACCTGACCGAATTCGAGCCGGCACAGCTCACCGACATGGTCGCCGCGGCGCTCGGAGGGTCCCTAGACGTCTCGGAGCGGATGATGGTCAGCGCACGTGTGCGGTACAGCGGTGCCGATGACATTGGCGCCCAAGATGACGAGACGTGGACGGGACTGAATGAGGTCGTGCTCGAGAAGCGCGATCCGGGGCACACGGTCAGATTGGAAGTGTGGCTCGACGGCGATGTGTTCGCGACCTACGCAGCAGACGGCCTCATCGTGTCCACGCCGACGGGTTCCACGGCGTACAGCCTCTCGGCAGGAGGTGCGGTCGTAGCGCCGACGCACTCGTCGTTGCAGGTCACTCCGGTCGCGCCGCACATGCTCTTCGATCGTTCGCTGCTGCTGCCGCCGGACACCGAGATCGGTATCCGCGTGATCAGCGAGCGGCCGGCGCTCGCCGCTGTGGACGGGCGCTCGGCCAGCTTGCTGGCGACCGGCGATGAACTGGTCGTGACACGCGCTCCATACGACGCGCGGTTCATCACCGCTGGCGGCGACAGCTTTCATCGTGTGCTGAAGCACAAATTCGGCCTCAAGGACCGCTGATGCTCGTCGAGCTGGCGGTGCACGATCTCGGCGTCATTTCCCATGCCAACTTGGTGCTCGGCCCAGGCATGACCGCGCTGACCGGCGAGACGGGCGCCGGCAAGACGCTGGTGGTGCAGGCGGTGCAGCTGTTGATGGGCGGTCGCGCTGATCCGGCGATGGTGCGCGCCGGCGCAGTCGAAGCAGTTGTCGAGGGCAGGTTCGTGCAGGCTGATGGCAGCGAGCGTGTGCTACGCCGCGTGATCCCAGCAGCCGGTCGCAGCCGTGCCTACGTGGATGGCGGCATGGCGTCGGCGGCAGAGCTTGCAGAGCTCGGGGCCGAGCTCGTTGACCTTCACGGGCAGCACCAGCACCAATCGCTGTTGCGCGCTCGCACCCAGCGCGAGGCGCTCGACCGCTGGGGCGGCATCGATGTGCGCCCGCTTGCAGCAGCGCGTGACGAACTGACAGCGCTCACCGAGAACCTGGCCGCACTCGGCGGAGACGCGCGAGCACGGGCGCAGGAGATCGATCTCCTGCGGTACCAGGTTGACGAGATCGCATCGGCGCAGCTGGAAGATCCTGACGAATTGAACTCGATCGCCGAGCGGGAGGACCTGCTGGCCGATGCAGCATCGGTCCTCGCGGATGGTCATGCGGCACGCCAGGCACTTGCTGGAGACGACGGCGCGATCGACAGGCTGGGCGCTGCGGCGGCTTTGCTGGCCGCCCGGAAGGCGTTCGCCCCGGTGAGCGACCGCTTGGGTGCCGTGGCCGCGGAGCTCGATGACACTGTTGCGCAGCTGAGAGGAATGCTCGACACGGTCGAGGACGACCCGCAGGCGCTGGCCGACGTCCGTGCCCGGCACCAGCTCCTGCGCGAGCTGACCCGCAAGTACGGCGACACGCTGGCCGATGTGCGCGCGTTCGGTGCCCAGGCAGCAGAGCGGCTGTCGCAGCTCGAACGCCACACCGAGCTGGCCGCCGAGCTGGAGGCCGGCATCGATGCGGCGCAACGCCACGTCGAAGCCGAGGCTCACGTTGTGGCTGCAGCTCGTCGAGCGGCTGCACCTGGTCTCGCCGCTGCGGTGGGCGAGCACCTCGCGTCGCTGGCGTTGGCAGGCGGCACGCTCGAGGTCAGCCTCACCGGCGAAGCGCCGAGCGACGGCGTCGAACTGCTCTTCAGCGCGAACCGGGGCACCCCACCCGGTCCGCTGTCGAAGGTGGCATCGGGCGGCGAGCTGGCGCGCGTCATGCTGGCGTTGCGACTCGTGCTGACCGCCGGCCCGCCGACCCTGGTGTTCGACGAGGTCGACGCTGGCATCGGCGGCGAGACAGCAGTTGCCGTCGGCCAGGCGCTGACTTCGCTGGCCAGCCAGCACCAGGTGCTGGTGGTCACGCATCTCCCACAGGTCGCGGCATTCGCACACCACCAGGTAGCCGTTCGGAAGACAGACGACGGCAACGCAGTGGCTTCCGACCTCGTCGCCGTGACGGGACCCGATCGCGTCAGTGAGCTGGCGCGGATGCTCGCGGGTCAGCCTGCATGGGCGAGCGGCCGCCAGCACGCGACTGAATTGCTGGAGGTGGCCGCCGCAGCACGGGGCGGCACGCGAGAGTGAGCATGTCCCGCCCGCGCGCGTTGTGGGGACGCCTGCGATTGCGCCGCAATCACGGCGGCAGCCACGTGGAGATCGCGGGACGGTGCAGGGTGGACCGTCGCACCAAGAACCTCCTGCGCCGCTTGGAACGCGGCGAGATTGCGGTCATCCACCACGCAGACCTGGATCGGGTCGCTGCCGACGGCCTTCTGGCCGCGGGGGCGATCGCGGTGATCAACGCAGAACCGACGATGACCGGCCGGTACCCGGCGTTGGGCGGTCTCACGCTCGCGCAAGCAGGAGTACCGGTGCTGGACGACATCGGCGAGGGTGTGTTTGCATCGCTCCGAGACGGCGAGGAGCTGGCCATCTCAGGCGATGAGGTGCTGCGCGCCGACCAGGTGATCGGGACCGGGTACCGCCGCGATGCCGAGCACTTCGAACGCGTACTGGAATCGGCGCGAGTGGCGGTGCGCAGCGAACTCGGGAGCTTTGCCCGGAACACGCTCGAGTACCTGGAGAGGGAACCGCAGGTTCTCACCGATGAGCTGGAGATCCCGCCGCTGCGGCACCAGCTGCGACGCCGCCACGTGCTGGTAGTGGTACGCGGAATCGACTACCGCGAAGATCTGGCGGCACTACGCCGGTCGGGCTACATGTCGGACATGCGGCCCGTCATCATCGGTGTGGACGGGGGTGCCGATGCGCTGCTCGAGGCCGGTCTCGTGCCCCACATCATCATCGGCGACTTCGACTCGGTGTCGCCGCGGGCACTCGAGTGCGGGGCGCAGCTCATCGTGCACGCCTATCTCGAAGGCGGCGCGCCGGGCGCGGTCCGCCTCGACGACGCCGGATTGAGCTACGACGTCATCGCTGCGCCCGGAACCAGCGAGGACCTGGCATTGCGGCTGGCGTTCGAGCAGCGAGCCGAGCAGATCGTCGAGGTGGGGTCCCATACGTCGATGGTCGACTTCTTCGACAAGGGCCGCAGCGGCATGGCATCCACCTTTCTGACCCGGATGCAGGTGTCTCCGGCGCTCGTGGATGCGAAGGGCGTGAGCCGTCTCTACCGCACCCAGGTGCGCAAGCGCGACATGGCGATGCTGATCGTCTCGGCGCTCGTCACCATCGGCGTCATCGCCGCGGTGACCGAGCCGGGCCGGCTTCTGCTGCGCACCCTATGGATCAACATGGGCCTGTAGATCGGTCGGGCGAATGATCAACCTCCGCTACCACATCGTGTCGATCGCGGCGGTCTTCCTGGCCTTGGCGATCGGCCTGGCGCTGGGCTCGACATTTGTGGACTCGGTGCTGGTGAGCAACCTGGAGTCACGCGTGGACCAGTTGCAGGCCGACACCGAATCGGCGATCGAGCGACAAGCGGAAGCCGAGGCGGAACTCGGCGAGGCTGAGGCGGCACGCGACGCGGCGCTTGCGAGCGTCGAAGATGCGCTGTCCGTGCGGTTCGAGGTAGAGGATCTCGTACGGCCGTACCTTCCCCAAGGACGGCTGAGCGGCACGACAACGCTCATCGTCGCGCCAGAATCCACGGACCGGGCCGCCGTGGCAGCCATCCGTGCACGCCTCGATGCGACCGACGCGCGCCATGGCGGGGTGCTGTGGCTCAGCGATGACCTCCGCCTGCACGACCCCGGCGTGCGCCAGAGCATCGCCGACGCGTTCTCGCTGGCGGGTGACAGCCGCAACGCGGTGCGCAGAGCGCTTCGCTTCCTGCTGCCTCAGGCACTGTTCAGGCCCGCGGAGGCCGGTTCCAGCCAGATGCTCGCTGATGACGTCAATGCGGTCACCGACTTCGGAGCGCTTGACGGCTTCTCTCGCGGCTTCTCGGCGGTCCCGCCGACGCGTACTGCGCTCACCTTGCTCCGCGATCTGGAATTGGTGACTCATGACGGCACCGGCGCCGTAGCGCTGCACCTGCTGGGAGGGCAGCAACTGCGACTCGTGGTGGTCACCGATGCGGCGGCGGCCGGGTTGAACCAGGACTTCATTTTCGACCTGTTGAGGGCGGTCGTTGACGACGGCCACTCGGGCACTGGCGTCATCGTCGAAGTACCTGCTCCAGGGGCAGCAGGAGTGGGCTACGGCGCAGTGCTGGAGCGAGTTCGCGCCGACGCCGTGCTCGCGAGAGCGTTCGCGAGCGTCGACGATGTCGATACCTTCTCGGGCGATTTGGCGCTGCTGGTTGCGTTGGAGCGGCTGCCTGCCGTCGATCACTTCTCGGGAGCTGATCTCAACCACGGATTGGGCCCGTCATGACCCACGCCGTGGCGATCGTGCCCGCCTTCGACCGGGCGGACACGGTCGGTGCCACGGTGACGGCACTGCGAACGGTGCCCGACGTGCTCGACGTCATCGTGGTTGACGACGGATCCCGGGACCGAACCGCGGCTGCGGCTGCGGCCGCAGGAGCGCGCGTCATCGAGCTCGCACGCAACCGCGGCAAAGCAGCGGCGGTCGCCGCGGGAGTCGCGGCGTCGGGTGCCCCCGACGTGTACCTCCTCATCGATGCCGATCTGGGCGGTTCAGCCGCGTTGGCTGCCGATTTGCTGCAGCCAGTCGGGCAGGGCGAAGCCGACATGACGATCGCCGTCTTCGGTGGTGCTGAGAGTCCGAGCGGGTTCGGGCTCGTCAAGGCGTTCGCGGCACGTGTCCTGCGTTCCGAGACGGGACTGGAATTGGCTGAACCTCTCTCGGGTCAGCGCGCCGTGCGGGGTCCGCTGATGAGATCACTTCAGCTCGCTCCCGGCTTCGGACTCGAGGTCGGTCTGACGCTCGATGCGGCCGATCGCGGAGCCCGCATCAGCGAGGTCGAGATCGGATTCAGCCATCGGCAGACCGGGCGTGACCTCAGCGGCTTCGCGCATCGAGCGCGAATCGGGCGACACGTCTACCTCGCCGTGGTAGCCCGCACCGGCTGGCCGAAGGCAGTCTCCTCCCTGGCCGCCTCACTGGCGGGACGCGTCATCTCGGCGGCTCGCGGTGTGCCGGCGCGCGACCGGGGGCAGCAGCTCGGGCGCGCGGTACGGCAGTCATGGCAGCGGGCACGGCAGCTCTGGCCGCCGCGCTCGCTTCGGCACCTGCGTTCGTGGCGTTCGTTGCGGCGCCGGCGCGCACGCGGGTCATGACGCTGGTGCCCTCGCTGGCCCTGATCATCGACTCGACGCAAGCGGGAGCGTTGTTGACGGCGGCATTTGCGGGATCGCTTCTCCTTGCAGCCCTGCTCTGGCGCTGGTTCGGCTCGCGCATGAGCCGAGATCGCTGGATCCGGCCCAACTACCGGGGGCAGCCGATCGTCGCCGTCTCGGGTCTTGTCGTCCTCATCGCCGGTTCGGTCGCAGTTGCGATCACAGCCGCCGTCATCGTTTCCTTGCCAGAGGGCGAGATGCACGAGGCCGTACATGTGCTGGATCAATCTGTGCTGCTGGCACGCTCGCCTGATTCGGCTGTCATCGCCGGTGGCATCGCTGCGCTGGTGCTGCTTGGGGGTTTCGGCTGGCTGGGCTACCGCGACGACATCCGCGGAACACCAGACGGACATGTTGCTTCCAGCGGCTTCGCCGGGCACCTTCGCCAGAGTCTGCGCCAGCGAGTCCTCACGACCGGGCTGCAGAAGGCGCTTGGCGGACTCGTCGTCGCAACCGTGGCTGTGCAGATCGCCCTGTGGGGCGACCCTGCCGAGGCCCGCTACTTCACTGGCACGAATCCTGGGGATTGGTTCGACCCGGTGCCGCATGCCTTGGGCTTGGGCACGGATCCTGACGCCATGTGGAGCCTGATGGCGCTGATACGCGGGGTGCTGATCGTGGCCTTGTCGGCGAACCTGCTGAACCTGCTGGATCGAGCGCCTGCACGGGCCGCCAAGGCATCGCTCGGGTGGTGGCTCATCGCCCTGGCGCCGGCGGCGCTCGTGGCGTCCGGCTCAGCGGGACGCTTCGATCTGGGATTCGAGGTCACCGAATGGGCTGTGTGGGCTGGGGCTGCCGTTGGCGCAGCGGCTGGCCTGCTCCGAAGCGAGCTCGCTGAGCAGCACATGCAGGGTGACACCGGCGTCAATACTGTAGGCGCCATCTTGGGCATGGCGACGGTCGTCGCGTATCCGGCAACCGTCGAGTGGGTGGTGCTGGCGGTGTTGGCGGCCCTGAACCTGGCGAGCGAGCGCTGGTCGTTCAGCCGGATCATCGATGCAGTACCGCCGCTTCGGTGGCTGGACCGGCTCGGCTCGCCCTACCGCAACTGAATCTCCACCTATGCCCGCTGCATGGCAGCGGCGCAGTGGCGATGCTCGGCCAAGCGCTCCTCGAGGCCGGGGTGAACGATCTGGCCGCCCGAGACAACCGGGCGTCCGGCCACGATCGTGTCCCGGGCGGACAGGGGGCCGCAGCGCAGCCATGCCTCGATGGGATCAGAGAGGGCGCCTGCGAACGCTGGCCCGTCGAGCTGCCACACCACGAGGTCACCGCAGGCACCGGGCGACAGCTCGCCGATCTCGCCCACTCGGCCGAGACAGCCCGCGCTGCCACGGGTTGCCAGGTCCAAGGCCTCGCGGGCGGAGAAATACACCGCGTTGCCCTGTTGAGCATCGCCTCCGTCGGCGTCATCGGCGGACTCGCCGACGTGGCCATCGGCGGGCCTGCCGCTGTCGAGGCCCTTCTCGGCGCTCAGGTGCCGTTGGCCGTCGCGTAAGCGCCCGACCAGGAGCGCATTGCGTGCCTCGGTCCACATCGACGCCGAATCGGTGCTGGCTGAGCCGTCCACCCCGAGTCCCACCGGCACACCCGCAGCCCGCAGCTCGCGCACCGGCGCCAGTCCGACTCCGAGCAGCAGGTTCGAGCTGGGACAGTGCGCCACACCGGTGCCCCACATTCCCAAGCGGGCGATCTCGGCTGCGTTGGGCTGCACGCCGTGCGCGATCCACGAACGATTCGAGCCCCAGCCGCAGTGTTCGAAGTAGTCCACCGGGCGCATCCCGAACATCTCGATGCAGAAGCCGTCTTCGCCGGGGTCTTCGCACAGGTGGGTGTGCAGGCGGACGTCGAGGCGCTCCGCGAGTTCGGCCGTTGCCGTCATCAGCTCAGTCGATACGGAAAATGGCGAGCACGGCGCCAGTGCGATCCGGACCATCGCGTCCGGCGAGCGGTCATGGTGCACGCCGACCAGCCGCTCCGATTCCGCCAGGATTTCCTCAGGCGATTGGCAGACTTCATCGGGCGGCAGCCCGCCGTCGGACTGGCCCAGCGACATGGAGCCGCGGGTTGGGTGAAAGCGCATGCCCAATTCGCTGGCGGCGGCGATCTCCGCGGCAATCAAGTCGCCTGCGCCCCGCGGATGCACATAGAGGTGATCGGTGCTGGTGGTGCAGCCGCCTAGCGCCAGCTCGGCCAGACCTACCCAGGCAGACAGGTACGCGCCCTGCTCATCGAGCCGCGCCCACAGCGGGTACAGCGTGGTCAACCAGTCGAACAATCCGCCCCGAAGCGCCGGAGCGTACGACCGCGTGAGGTTCTGGTACATGTGGTGGTGGGTGTTCACAAGCCCAGGCGTGACGAGGCACCCGCCGGCGTCGATACGCCGGCTTGCCGCAGGCGGCGTCTGCGAGGCCTCGCCGACCGCGCTGACGAGTCCGCCGGTGATGGCGACCCAGCCGCCGGCAATCTCGCGCCGCTGCTCATCGCACGTCGCCAGCAGTTCGGCACCGTGCACCAGCAGATCCGCCGTCGCAGCCGCCTGGGCTTTGTCTGATGCGTCGTTCATGGTGTTCCGTCCGGCCGGTTGTTCACTCGGGGCGACGATCTCGGCGGATCCGGCAGGCAATTGCCGGACTTCCGTGAGGATCAGCCAACCCCGTATCAGCCAACACCGCCCGAAGCGACGGTAGCTTGATGACACATGCGAGAGCGTCCACCGAAGATGCCGCGTGGCTAAGCACATTTTCGTCACCGGCGGAGTTGCCAGCTCCCTCGGCAAAGGGCTCACGGCGGCCTCGCTCGGCCGGCTGCTGGCCGCCCGGGGACTGCGGGTCACCATGCAGAAGCTGGACCCGTACATCAACGTCGACCCCGGCACCCTCAACCCATACGAGCACGGTGAGGTATTCGTCACCGACGACGGCGGCGAGACCGATCTCGATCTCGGCCACTACGAGCGGTTCATCGACGTATCGCTCACCCGTGACTCGAATGCGACGACCGGCTCGATTTACCAGAAAGTGCTCGCCGACGAGCGGCGGGGGGAGTATCTGGGCCGGACCGTGCAGGTCATCCCGCACATCACCGACGAGATCAAGGAGCGCATCCGCAAGCTGGCCGACGGCGACGTAGATGTGGTCATCACCGAGGTGGGCGGCACTGTTGGAGACATCGAGATCCTGCCGTTCCTCGAGGCAATCCGGCAGATGCGCCTCGAGGTCGGCCGTCAGAACGTCTGCTACGTCCATGTGACGCTGGTGCCGTTCATCGGCCCGTCGGGCGAGCAGAAGACCAAGCCCACGCAGCACTCGGTGACCGAGTTGCGCAGCCGCGGCGTGCAGCCCGACGCCATCGTGCTGCGCAGTGAGGGACCCATCGAGGACGGCCTGCGCAACAAGATCTCCAACCTCAGCGATGTCGAGCTGGCTGGCGTGGTGAACGCCCCCGACTCCTCGGTCCTCTATGAGATCCCGATGGTGTTGCGGTCCGAAGGTCTCGACAGCTTCCTGTGCGGGATCCTCGGCTTCGAAGACGTCGAGCCCGACCTTGCCGACTGGGAGGCGATGCTCGCACGCATCAAGGCGCCGCAGGCGACGGTGCGCGTCGGCATTATCGGCAAGTACGTGGCGCTGCCCGATGCCTACCTGTCCGTCGTGGAGGCGCTCCGCCATGCGGCCTCCTACCACGGCGTCGAAGTCGACATCGAGTGGATCCATTCCGAGGAGATCGAGGGGTTGCTTGCCGCGGGGCGGCTGCGTCACCTCGATGGGATGGTGATCCCAGGGGGATTCGGCTCGCGGGGCATCGAGGGCAAGATCGCCGCGGCTGCGTACTCACGCGAGCACGACATTCCGTGCCTGGGTCTGTGCTTGGGGCTGCAGGTCATGGTCATCGAGTTCTGCCGCAACGAGCTGGGTCTGCTGGGCGCCAACTCGACCGAGTTTGACGCCAACACGCTGCACCCGGTGATCGATCTCATGCATGCACAGCGCGGCATCGAGGACAAGGGCGGCACCATGCGGCTCGGCGCATACGTGGCCAGGCTGGCGCCGCGCAGTCGCGTGGCGGCGATGTACGGCGACACGCTGGTCAACGAGCGGCACCGGCATCGCTACGAGGTGAACAGCGCCTACCGGCAGCGGATGGAAGAGGGCGGCCTGCAGTGCAGCGGGCTGTCGCCCGACGGGCGGCTGGCAGAGTTCATCGAGCTGGACGGTCACGCGTTCTGGGTGGGCACCCAAGCCCACCCGGAGTTCAAGAGCCGTCCCAACCGCCCGGCCCCGCTGTTCTGCGGACTGGTGGGCGCCGCGCTGGCGCGAGCCGAGGGACGCAATCCTCAGCTGCTGCCGGCTTCGACTGGAACAGGGCCGCTGGGCACCGAATCGCTGGGCTGAAGATGTCCGCTGCGCTGGCGGTCGAAGCCGAGGACTACCTGGGCTGGCTGTCGAACGAGCGAGGCCGAGCGCCGCGCACCGTGGCGTCGTACCGGGCCGACCTCGGCGGGTTTGCGGCATGGCTCGAGGCACGAGGCACCGATCTGCTGGGTGCGAGCTCCGCCGACATTGCGGCCTACCTGGCGCACTTGCGCGACGATCTCGGTCGGGCAGCTTCCACTGCCGCCCGGGCTGCGGTCAGCCTTCGTGGCCTCTACCGGTTCCTGGTGGCCGAGGATCTGGCTTCGACCGATCCCGCCGGTGCGCTCGACATGCCCCGGGCGCCGGCCGGGCTGCCGCGGGCGTTGCGGCGCGATCAGGTCGAGCGGCTCCTGGCATCCCCCGTGGGGGACAGCCCGCTGGTGCGACGAGACCGGGCAATGCTCGAAGTGCTCTACGGCATGGGCCTGCGCGCCAGCGAGCTGGTGGCGCTCTCGCTGGGCGACGTCGACCTCGACGAGCGGCTCATGCGCGTGTGGGGCAAGGGAAGCAAGGAGCGCGTCGTGCCGGTGGGGCGCCACGCCGCCGATGCCGTGGGCGATTGGCTGAGCGGCGCCGGGCGGGAGGCGCTGGAGCCTGCTGCGTGGTGGTCGAGAGACGATGCCGCAGCGCTGTTCCTGAATGCCCGGGGCCGCCGCATCACCCGTCAGGGCGTCTGGCTGATCGTGCGCCGCCACGGCGATCGCGTCGGACTCGGGCCCGATGAGCTCACGACCCATGTCCTGCGCCATTCCTGCGCTACCCACATGCTCGACGGCGGTGCCGACATCCGCAGCGTGCAGGAACTGCTGGGTCACGCGTCGATCTCGAGCACCCAGCGCTACACCGCAGTGTCACAGGAACGGCTGACCGAGGTCTACCGCCAAGCCCACCCCCGCGCCCGCTACTGAAGCCCGCAGCCCAAGGCGATTCCTACCACCCGGCAAGCTCGATGGCGCTGCTCGAATCGCCAAAATCACGTGTACTAGCTTCTGCTGCCATGTTTGCGGTGACCCCCCCGAGTTGTGTAGTCCTGCATAGGCGCATGGGCGTCGCAGTGGCAGTGTGCCTACTGGGTGCGCTCGTGGTACTGGTTCCCGCCAGTGCCTCGTCGGCGCAAGCGTCTGCCGTGGCATTGCCGCCTCAGTCACAGGGGTCGTGCGCGGGTCAGGTGCCGATCGTGGTCGGCTCGGATGCGGCGGCGCAGTCGGACATCTATGCCGCGGCGATGCTGGCTGGCGTGATTGGCAGCGATTGCATCGTGCTCGCCGGTCCGCGAGACCAACCAATGGCGAACGATCAGCGGGCGCGTTTGCAGGCTGCAGATGCGGGCGGCTTCGTCGTCGGCGGCCCCGCAGCAGTACCGAGGGACAAGATCGAGGGCCGCGAGATGGTGTCCCTGTTCGGGCCCGATCGGTGGGCCACTGCCCGCATTGTGGGTCAACAGGCCGCTGGAGTCGAACCCGATGCTTCAGCGACTGCCGACGTACCTCCCAAGATCGACGGCGTTGCCGTGCCGCCTCAGTCGCGGGGGTCGTGCGTGGGTCAGGTTCCGATTGTGGTCGGTTCGGATGCGGCGGCGCAGTCGGACGTCTATGCCGCGGCGATGCTGGCTGGCGTGATTGGCAGCGATTGCATCGTGCTGGCCGGTCCGCGTGACCAGTCCATGACGTCGGATCAGCAGGTGCGCTTGGAAGCTGCGGATGCGGGCGGTTTCGTGGTCGGCGGCCCCGCAGCCGTGCCGACGACGAAGTTCACCGGCCGCTCGATGACGCGTCTGTCCGGGTCCGACCGGTGGGCCACCGCGCGGTTGGTGGGCCGACGCGCTGCCGGTGACGCCACCGCGGGTACGCCAACCGGCTATGCGCTGTCGACGCTCGATCACGATGCCTGCCGTCCGCCGAGCATCGCGGGTGCTTGGACGACCGCGGGCTTTCCGATTCCCGAAACAGCCGATCCCTCGTCGGGCCAGGTGAAGATCACGGTGCTGTTCATGGACTTCCCCGACGCGCAGGCCACCTACACGACGCACGCTGAGATCGACCCGGGGTTGCGGATCATGGAGGAGTACCTCGAAGCGCAGAGCTACGGGCATCTCGATCTCGTCATCGATGTCGTGCACAAGTGGTGGCGTTCGCCGAACGGGTATCGGACCTTCAGTGCACCTGACGCCGGTGATAACCCCGCATTGTGGCCGTCGGCAGACGCGGCAGCGATCCGACTTGCCGACGACAGCTACGACTTCTCCGACACAGACATCGTGCTGGTCGTGTTCCCGAGCAACCATTTCGGGGGCGGCAATGCACTCGGTCGATCCCATGCCGATGGCACCGATCTCTCGAGCTTCAGGATCAATTCGCAACCGGCTCGGAGCAAGGGTGAGCCGTGGAACTGGGGTCTGACTGCTGCACATGAGCTCGCTCACAACTTCGGCTTGTTGGACCTGTACCCATTCGACGGCAGCCGGCACGCAGTCGGGGACCCACCGCCCGGCACTGCATGGGTGGAGGTCGAGATCGGACTGATGGGCCTGAAGGCCCGCTACTCAGACTCTGATCACTCGCTGTGGCTCGTGACTCCGGTAGAGATGCTGTCCTGGTCGCGCTGGCAGCTCGGATGGCTGAACCCCGAGCAGGTCGCTTGCGGTGTCCGCTCAGGTACGACGGTGCGGTTGCATCCGGTGGCGAAGCCGGGTGAAGGAACAGCGGCGCTCATTGTGCCGGTCAGCGAGCACGAGATGATCGTGGTCGAGAGCCGCCGCCGGCTGGGCTTCGACGCCACAGCGCCCCACACGCACCAGAACGGCGCGATGCCCCGCCACGGGCTGCTTGACGAAGGCGTGCTGGTGTACACCGTGGACTCCCGCATCGGCAACGGGCAGGTGCCCATCAAGGTCGCCGGGGATTCCGGCAACAGCCGCGTCGACGACTTCCCGACTCTGCGAGCCGGTGAATCGGTGACCGTTGCGGGTTATACGATTGCTGTGATTGCCGACGACGGCGACACCCACAGCGTGCAGGTCACCAGCGATCACTGATCGTGATCTGGGCAGCCGTCTGGATCCGGCGTATTCCCGAAACGAACCGAAGCAGCGTTAGACGGGCGGGTCGGTGTTGCGGGGTTCGGGGGGTTGGAGGCGGGGTCGGCCGTCGGGTGAGGTGTGGATCTTGCGGCCGTGGGTGTGGAGGTCACGGTGGCACGGCCTGCACATCGAGGCGAGGTTCGGAACTTCGGTGAGGCCGTCGTTCTCGTAGTAGGTGATGTGGTGGGCTTGGGTGTGCTCGGAGGTGAGTTTGCAGCCGATGCAGCCGCCATCGCGCACCGCAAGGACGAGGCGCTGGGCGTCGTTGGCGTTGCGTGTGCGTCCCAACGCGAGTTCTGACCAGTCGGCGCTGAACATCGCGGGCAGCACCTTGGCGTCAACGGCATGCTCGACGAGCATCTGCGCCGACAGGGGAGTGCCGTCGTCGAGGCGGGGGTTGGCGAGCCGATCGCTTGTGACGTCGTAGTCGGCAACGATGATGAGGTTGTTCTTGGCGTGGCGCGTCGAGGCGGTGCCGGCGACAAGCTCGCTGAGCGCGTCGGCCAGCAGTTGGCGACGCGTCGGCATCGGACTGTCGCCGTCCCTGTTGCTGCTGGGCCTGCCGTCGTCGGCCGGGTACGAGTGGGCGGAATCGGCGCTGCCGGCATCGAGTTCGGCGCGGCGGCGCAGCGACCGGAGTTGGGCTTCGAGCGCAGTGCTGAGTTCGCGCCCGGTCAAGAAGTCGAACTTGCCGTGCAGATGCCACATGCCGTCGTCGCCCACCCGCAGCGACGCGAAGCGTTCATGACGCTGCAACGCCAACTCGGCGTCGATGGGGCTCAGGTTCTCGGCGGCACCCTCGGCTGCGAGGTCGGCTTCGACCTGCTGGCTGCGATAGGCGAAGGGGTGCCGGGCGATCGTGTCGGAGGGATACACGCGCGCAAGTCCCAGGAAATCGTCCTCGCTTCGGCGGTGCTTCTTGGGTGCCTCGCGGGCGATCACCCTCGCGTGGGACATGTGAATCTCGCCGGCCTGCATCGCCTCGAGCGTGTCGGTGAAGCCCTCCGACACCAGGCTCTCGGCCAGGCGGGCCTCTGAGCGAGCCTGCGCGCAGTTCATGCGCGTCTGATCGCGCAGGATGTAGGCGGCGGACTGTGCACCGTTGCGCGACGCCAGCTCGCCTACCGCCGTCAGGTAGCGGCCCTCGATACGGGAGCGCTCGGCCGCCAACTCGACGACCAGCGCCTTGAGTTCGCAGCCGCTCAGCGCCCCCAGATCGACACTGCAGTCGGCCGTGCCGCCGCCGGCCCACACCGCCGCCTCATTGGGCCATGCCGACCCAGCAGCGGGCCAAGTCGACGCCAGGCTGCTGTCGGCTTCGGGTGCGTCTACGTAGCCGGGGGCGAGTTCTCGCACGACGTCGCCGAACATGAAGAGAGCATACATTCGTATGCAGACAAATGCAAACACTCGCGCGCATCAATTTCAGGAAATTTCCTGGCACGCACCACGAGCTGTGAGTGCGTTGACGCCCCATCTGGCTTGGCCTGCGTGCCCTCTTCGAGGGCCTGAGGCAGTTACTTGGGAAGGAAGCCCATGGCCTCTTTGGCGCGGGCCAAGGTGCCAGATGCCACGGTCTCGGCTTTGTCGGCGCCGGCGGCGATGATGCGGGCGAGTTCGGCGGGATCTGCGTCGAGCTCGGCCTTGCGCGCCGCGATGGGCTCGAGCATCGCGATGACCGCGTCCGCAGTGTCGGTTTTGAGCGATCCGTACTGGCTGTAGCCCGCCGCAGAGTCCGCAGGGCTCCGGCCTGTTGCGGCACCCAGGATCGACAGCAGGTTCGAAACGCCCGGCTTCGTGTCGGGGTCGTAACGCACCTCAGACTCGGAGTCGGTCACTGCGCGGGCGAACTTGCGTGCAATGTCGGCATGATCATCGAAGATGCCTATCGAGCCTTGGGGGCTCTCGGCCGACTTGGACATCTTCGACGTGGGGTTCTGCAGGTCCATGACGCGGGCGCCGACCGTGGGGATGGCAGCCTCAGGGATGACGAACGTGTCGCCGTAACGGGAGTTGAACCGCTGCGCCACATCACGTGTCAGCTCGAGGTGCTGGCGCTGGTCGTCGCCGACCGGCACTCGATCGGCGTCGTAGATCAAGATGTCGGCTGCCATCAACGCCGGATACGTGAAGAGGCCGGCCGAGACGTGGTCGCCGCCCATCTCGCCCCCCTCCGAACGTGCCGACTTGTCCTTGAACTGGGTCATGCGGCGCAGCTCGCCGAGCGACACTGTGCACTCCAGCAGCCAGGACAGCTCCGTGTGCTGGGGCACGTGGCTCTGCACGAAGAGCGTGCAGACCTCGGGATCGAGGCCAACCGAGATCAGCGTGGCCATCGTGCCCAGGGTGGCTTCGCGCAGCTGGGCCGGATCCTGCTGGACGGTGACCGCATGCAGGTCGACGGCGCAGTAGAAGGCGTCGGCATCGTGCTGGTCGATCGCCCACTGCCGCAGTGCCCCGAGATAGTTGCCGAGGTGTACGTCGCCGGTGGGCTGGATGCCCGAGAGCACTCGTGTCATGGTGCCTGACGGTACCGGAACGGTGTCCGCGAGAGCCCTGCAAATATCCCGGGCCGCACACGAATGCCGCGGTACCTTCGGGCCGCGTGGCCCACGAGGTTCGCACGGAGGCCTTCGCGGGCCCGCTCGACGTGCTGGTGAAGCTGGTCGTCTCCCAGGAGGTGGACATCTGGGACGTGTCGTTGACGCGCCTGGTCGACGACTTCGTCGCCGTCATGGCTGCTGTGGATGTGAGCCACGCTGCTTCCGAAGGCAGGATCGACATTGACGCTGCCAGCGAATTCGCGCTGCTGGCAGCGACGTTGATCGAGCTGAAATCCCGCCGGCTGCTGCCGGCCCCGCCGGTCGAATTGGATCTGGAGGAGGAACTGGCGGCCTACGGCCTGCGCGATGCCGCACTGGCACGTCTGGTCGAGGGGCGCACGTTCGGCGCAGCCGCAAGGCTGCTCCGTGAGCGCTGGGACGCCGCGGCGCTGCAATGGCCCCGCACCGCGGGTCCCCCCGAGCGCTTCTTGGTCTTTGCGCCGGATCTGCTCGCGGGAGCATCTCGAGATGATTTGGCCGCGGCGATGGAACGGGCGCTTGCGCCGCGGCCCGTGCCGCGGGTCGACGTCAGTCACCTGAGGGCCGCCGGCATCACGGTGGACGAGGCGGCGGCGAAGATCGTCGAGCAGCTCGCATCGGCGGGCCCAGCGACCTTCCGGGAGCTCACCTGCGACATCACCGAGCGCATCGTGGTGGTCGTGTACTTCTTGGCGGTGCTCGAGCTGTTCGGATCGGGCCTTGTCGAGCTGACCCAGGCCGAGCGCTTCGGCGACATCGGTGTGGAGTGGATCGGCGACGGGGCAGCCCTGCCGGCGGCGGCCGGCGGTTACGGGGAAGACGCTGCGTGAGCGGTACCGCGCGCGGCCTGAGACTGGTCAGCGATGAGGGCCGCACGGTCGCTGAACCGCTTGATGCGCCGCACGACACGCCCGCTGCACCCCCGACTCGCCCGCCGGCCCATCCGTCGATTCCCGCCGACGGCGGCACCGTCAACGGCGCATCGGAGACGGCGCATCGCCTCGCTGACTTCGCAGCGGAAGCTGGTGCCGACGACCAAGGGCTCGGCGCGTCGCGATCGGTCGATGATCATGAGCTGTACGCGGCCGTCGAGGCGGTGCTGATGGTGGCGACCGAGCCGGTGCCGGTCGATGTGCTGGCCATGGTCACTGGCGTACCCACGGCAACCGTCGCGACGATCTGCAACGAGCTCGCCCGGGAGTACGCGAGAGCCGATCGGGGCTTCGCTCTCATGCAGGTGGCTGGCGGCTACCAACTTCAGACAGCCGCAGCGGTCGCGGAATACGTGGAGCGCTTTGTGGGGAGTCGCCGATCAGCCCGCCTGTCCGCGGCGGCGATGGAGACCTTGGCGGTGGTCGCGTACAAGCAGCCGATCTCACGCGCGCAGATCAGCGCCATCCGGGGCGTCAATGCCGACGGCGTTGTTCGCACGCTTGCAGATCAGGGCTACATCGCCGAGGTCGCACGCGATCCGGGTCCGGGCAATGCCGCTCTGCTCGGAACGACGGCAACCTTCCTCGAACGGCTGAGCCTCGACAGTCTCGACGACCTGCCGTCGTTGGCGGAGCTGCGCGTGGACCCTGAAGCGGTCGAAGCCATGGACCGCCTCGCAGTGCCCCAGCACGGCTAGCCGTCGTGACACCCGCGGGCGCGCCGGACCACGGCGACGCAGCCTCGCCCGACGGCGAACAGGACAGTGCCCAGGGAGGTCTGGGCCGCAGCATGCCGGATGACCGTGAAGCGGTGTCGCCCGACGGCGAACAGGACAGCGCTGAGCGGCTGCACAAGGTCATGGCCCGTGCCGGCGTTGCCAGCCGCCGCAAGTGCGAGGATCTGATCGCTTCGGGACGCGTCACGGTCAACGGCACAGTTGCCCGGGTCGGAGACCGTGCGGACCCGGCAGATCGGATCGAGGTCGACGGTGCCGTCGTCACGTGGGATGCAGCGATGGTCCACTACCTGGTGAACAAACCGCGCGGCGTGCTCAGTGCGGCATCGGACGACCGGGGCAGGCGCTGCGTGACCGATCTGGTGCCTGCTGCAGCTCGCGTGTATCCGATCGGGCGGTTGGACGCCGACTCCGAAGGGCTGATCATCGTCACCAACGACGGCGAGCTGACTCACCGGCTGACGCATCCGTCGTGGGGAGTGCCCAAGGAGTATCTCGCCCATGTGGATGGGGTGCCGGCACGCGGGGCGCTGGCGCAGTTGCGCACAGGTGTCGAGCTCGACGATGGGCCCACCGCGCCTGCTGCCGTGTCGATGCCCCAGGCGTCGGTGCTGCGCATCGTGATACACGAAGGCCGCAACCGCCAGATCCGCAGGATGTGCGAAGCCGTAGGACATCCGGTCGTACGGCTGGTGCGCACGCGCATCGGGCCGCTCACCGACCCCGGACTGCGCCCCGGCGAGCACCGGATGCTGTCTGCCGATGAAGTCCGTGAGCTGCACCGCGCCGCGAAGCGGCGCAGCGATTGACGCTGACCGCCAACGACGCGAGCAGTTCGGCAACGACGCGAGCGCTGTGGCGCAGCAGTGCGCTGCTTCGTAGGCGGCGAGGAGTGCTGTTCGACGTACTCGCCATGTCACAGGCAGCGACCACAATGGGAGTGACACACGGACGAGCCTTGGCATGCCCGACCCGAACCGATACCAGCACACAGGAGCACGCAGATGAGCCTCGCTGAGACGTACCGGCTGTCGGGGCGCTACACCGACGACAGCGGCACCACGTTCATGACCGGGCTGCAAGCCCTGGCTCGCCTGCCGATCGAACAGCTGCGGGCCGACCGGCGCGCGGGCCTGCGAACTGCGGCGTTCGTGTCGGGCTATCCGGGCTCGCCCCTCGGTGGCTACGACGCCGCAGTCGAAGCTGCCCGCAGCGCCACGGATCTGCCGATCGTCCATTCATCGGCTGTCAACGAAGATCAAGCCGCGACGGCCGTCATGGGCAGCCAGCTGGCCACGACCCGCCCCGATGCGACCTACGACGGCGTCGTCGGGTTGTGGTACGGCAAGGCGCCCGGTGTCGACCGCGCGACTGATGCGCTGCGCCATGCGGTTTTCGCAGGCACTGATCCTCGCGGTGGCGCGGTGGCCATTGCGGGCGACGACCCCGCTGCCAAGAGCTCCACGATCCCGTCGAGCTCGGCTGGGTCAATGGCCGACTTGCACATCCCAGTGCTGTACCCGGGCACGCCCGCCGAGGCGCTCGATCTCGGTCGCCATGCCATCGCCATGTCCCGGACGACGGGGCTGTGGACGGGCCTCAAGATCGTGGCCGATGTGGCGGACGGCGCTGCGACGGTCCTGCTGGATCCTGACCGGTTCGATCCGGTCATCCCGCTCGTCGACGGCGAACCGTACCGCCACCGGCCCGACGGCTACCTCCTCACGCCCCACACGGTCGAGATCGAGCGCGAGATCGTCGAGGTCCGCTACGAGCTCGCCATCGCGTACGCAGCTGCCAATCGCTTGAACGACGCCACTGTCGATCCGCCGGACGCCTGGATTGCGATCGTGGCCTCAGGCATCACCTACCGCGAAGTTCGCGAGGCACTGCGACGGCTGGGCCTCGGCAGCGATGAATCGGTCCGGGACGCAGGTGTCCGGCTCGTGCGCATGGGCATGCCGATCCCGTTCAGCCCCGATCGGGCCCGGCACTTCGCCCGCGGGGTTACGGAGATCTTCGTGATCGAAGAGAAGAGTCCCAATATCGAGTCGTTGCTCAAAGACGCCCTCTACAACCAATCGCACCATCCCCGCATCGTCGGCAAGACCGATGAGCGCGATCAGATTCTGCTCAGCTCGTACGGAGCGCTGACAGCCGATGAGCTGATTGAGCCGCTGCGCGGGAGGTTGGAGGCTCGCATCGGTGACCGGCTGGTGCAGCGCCAGCCGGAGCGCGTGCGCATCGAAGTGGCACTGGCTCCCGGGCAGAGCCGCTCGCCGTACTTCTGCTCGGGTTGTCCGCACAACCGGTCCACCGAGGTACCTGACGGCGCCGTCGTGGGCGCCGGGATCGGCTGTCACACGATGGCGCTGTTCATGGATCCGGAGCGGGTCGGCGACATTGTGAGCCTGACGTGCATGGGTCAGGAGGGCACGCAGTGGATCGGCATGTCGCCCTTCGTCGAGACACAGCACATCTTCCAGAACTTGGGAGACGGCACCTATTTTCACAGCGGCCAGCTGGCGATTGCCGGCGCGGTGGCCTCCGGCACCAATATCACCTACAAGCTGCTGTGGAACCGGGCTGTCGCGATGACAGGTGGGCAGGATCCCGCTGGGCAGCTGGAGGTGCCCGACGTGGCAGCCGGGCTGTTGGCGGGAGGTGTGGCCAGGGTGCTCATCACCACGGACGATCCCGCTGGCTATCGCGGCCGTGCCCTGCCTGCCGGTGTCGAGGTGTGGCATCGCGATCGCTTGACCGAGGCCCAGGAGCTGCTCGCCGGCATCGATGGCGTCACGGTGCTCGTCCACGATCAGCAGTGCGCGGCCGAGGCGCGACGGGCCCGCAAGCGCGGCACACAGTCCACGCCGCCCAAGCGAGTGTTGATCAACGAGCGAATCTGTGAAGGCTGCGGCGACTGCGGCGCCAAGAGCAACTGCCTGTCGGTACAGCCCGTTGACACCTTCTTCGGGCGCAAGACCCGCATCGATCAGACGTCGTGCAACCTCGACTACTCGTGCCTCGACGGCGATTGCCCGTCGTTTATGACGGTGACGGAGCCGGGACCATTCCGCACTGCGGTGCGCGAGATGCTGGCACCGTTGCAGCGCAAGCAACCGGCAGGCGGCAGCGATGGCTCCGGCGACAGCACTCGACCCGAACCGCCCGATGAGCTGCCCGATCCGGTACCGCTCGTCGGTCCCGATGAGGTGTCGGTGCGCATGTGCGGGATCGGCGGCACCGGCGTGGTGACGGTCAACCAGGTGCTTGGCACGGCGGCGATGTTCGACGGCTTCGAGGTGCGAGGTCTCGACCAGATCGGGCTGTCGCAGAAGGCGGGCACGGTGGTGGGCGATCTGCGGCTGAAGCGGATCGGCGGGCCGGCCACGGCGCGCCTCGGCAGCGGCCAAGCCGATGTGATCGTGGCCTTCGATCTGCTCGTAGCGGCATCGGCAGCGGGACTCGATGTCGCCGACCCGACCCGGACGATGGTTGTCGGTTCGACATCGCCGACGCCGACCGGTGCCATGGTGGCCGATCCGAGCATCGACATGCCTGCGACGTCTGAGCTGCTCGAGCGGGTGGCTGCGGTCACCGTCGACGGCCGGCAGCACTGGGCCGATGTCGCTTCGCTGGTGACGGCACTCTGCGGCTCTGCAGTGACAGCGAATGTGTTCGTGGTGGGCATGGCCGTCCAGGCAGGCGCGCTGCCCATCACGCCGACGAGCGTGGAGGCAGCCATCGAGTTGAACGGCGTCGCTGTCGACCAGAACCTCGCCGCGTTCCGCTGGGGCCGGACGATGATCTGCGATCCGGCCATGGTGACCGCGGCCGCCGCGCGCGGCACGGCCAGCGCCGCAGGTCCCGACGTCAGCATCGCCACAAATACCGGTCCTGACATCACAGTGCCCGAGCGGCTGGCTGCCCGCATCGACGAACTGATCGACGGGCTGGCCTGTGGAGCATCAGCGGGCGACCTCCATGCGCTGCGTGCGGCACTGCACCGGTACGCAGCCGAGCTGTGTGCATACCAGTCGGACGAGCTGGCAGTGAAGTTCCTGGACGCAGTCGCACGCGTGGCGAGCGCAGATCAGGCCGCTGGGGACGGCTCTGGCCGGCTGACAGCAGCCGCTGCGGCAGGGCACTTCAAGCTGATGGCCTACAAGGACGAGTACGAGGTGGCCCGGCTCATGTCCGATCCTGAGGCGAATGCCGCGGCGCGGGACTTGGCTGCGTCCGTCGGCGGCACGGTGTCATGGAGCCTGCACCCGCCGCTGCTGCGTGCCCTCGGGCGCACGGGCAAGATCCGGTTCTCGACGGCGTGGCGGCCTGTATTCGCGCTGCTGGCGCGAGGCAAGCGCCTCCGGGGTCGATGGTGCGATCCGTTCGGCCGTACCGAGGTCCGCCGAACCGAGCGGGAACTGCCCGGCGAGTACCGGGCGGCACTCGACGCTGCGCTCGAAGCTCTGGAGCAGGATGCAGGCGCAGCGAGAGGGGAGGCTGAGCCGGCAGGCGAAGCCGTGGCCCGAGCGGCCCGTGAGTCCGTTTCAAAGAGAAATGGGGAACAAGAGCGGGAAGCAAATGGCCTCAGCACGGGAAGCCTGACGAGCTCGCGCATGCTGTATGAACAGGCCGTTGCCATCGCCGGGTTGGCTGAGCTGGTCCGCGGCTATGAGGATGTCAAGATGGCCACCGTGGAGACGTTCCGTTCGGAGTTGGCGACTCACGTCGCGGGGCTCGCGACACCAGGCTGAGCCGCTGGGGCTGATCAGGAGTCTCGCCGGCCCAAACCGGCGACGATCAGAGCCATCGGTACCCTTCGTTCCGTGGCCTCGAGTTCCGTCGAGACAACGCAGTCGCTGTCGTCTGCCGGCGCAGCGGCGCCACAGCGCGCCGACGAGTCTGCGGGCCGCGCCCAAGTTGTGGGCACGGGTCTGATCGGTGGATCCGTCGCAGCGGCGCTGCGCAAATCGGGATGGCATGTGACGGGACGCGACGCCGTCGGCGATCACGCGCAACGCGCACTTGAGCTCGGCTGCCTCGATGCCGTCGGCATCGACCCGGAGGCGACGTTCTGCGTGGTGGCGGTGCCTGCTGCGCTGCTGGCCGACCAGGTTGCGATCGCGCTGGCCGACACCGCTGCTGCGGGTGGCGTGGTGACCGACACTGGAAGCGTCAAGACTCCCGTCGCCCGGGCGATCGCCGATCCGCGCTTCGTGCCGGGCCATCCGATGGCCGGTTCGGAACAAGACGGCATCGAAGGCGCGAACCCCGACATGTTTGCCGGGGCGGTGTGGGCCCTGACGCCGAATGAGACCACCGACGACAGCTCCCTGCGCTCAGCGCGGGCAGTGCTGGCGGGACTCGGATCCGATGTGGTGACGATGACCCCCGAACGGCACGATGCCCTTGTTGCAGTGGTCAGCCATGTGCCGCACCTGGCAGCAGCATCGCTGATGTGCCTGGCAGACGACCGAGCCGACGACGATGCGCCGCTGCTGCGCCTGGCGGCCGGCGGTTTCCGGGATATGACCCGGATCGCTGCAGGCCACCCGGGCATCTGGCTGGACATTTGCGGCGAGAACCGTGATGCCATCGTGAACGTGCTCGACGAGCTGTCCGAGCGGCTGATGCAGATGCGCGAGGTAGTGGCGGGAGCGGACCGCGACGGCTTGCGCGCCGTGCTCACTCAGGCGCGGCGCGCCCGCACCAACCTGCCGTCGCGCTATGTGCGGCCGCAGGAGCTGCTGGAGGTGCGCGTACCGATCCCGGATCGCAAGGGTCAGATCGCGGCCATCACCATGCTCGCGGCGGATTGCGATGTGAACGTAGCCGACATCGAGGTGGCTCACTCACCCGAGGGCGCCGAGGGTGTGCTCGTGCTCGTGGTGGCACGCACCGAGGCCCAGCGCTTTCTCGCGGCCCTGGCCGGGCAGGGCTACCACCCCACCACACGCGATCTGGCATGAGCACGGGGCGGGTCATCGGGGTCGTCGACCCGTTCACCAACGGGGCGTCTGGCACCGCGCTGCTGCCGGGTTCCAAGAGCATCACGAACAGGGCAGTGCTGTGCGCAGCCCTGGCCACCGGACGCAGCACGCTCGACGGAGTGCTGTTCGCAGACGACACCGAGGCAATGATCGAAGCGGTCACCGCTCTCGGTGCGGTGGTGCGGGTCAACCGCGGCAAACGCCAGCTCGTGATCGACGGCATCGGCGGTCGGGGTCCGGCATCGGTCGGTGCCGCGGACAAGCCGATGATGGTGCATGCTCGTTCGTCGGGAACGACGGCCCGCTTCATCCTGCCGGTCGTCGCGGCGCTCGGCGGCCGCTGGCTGCTCGACGGCGACCCCCAGCTGCGGGCGCGTCCTCAGGATGACCTGCTGGCGGCGCAGCGCTCGCTCGGGGCCAGAGTGCGCGAGCTCGGCGAGCACGGCTGCCTGCCGATCCAGGTGTCGTCGACGCCCGTCGACGATGAGGCTGCCGTCCTGCGCCACATCCGGATTCGGGCCGACGCTTCCAGCCAGTATGCGAGCGGCCTGCTGCTCGCCGGCCCCCTGCGTGGCGGCATTCATGTGGAGATCGATTCCGATTTCGACGCCGTCAGCCGGCCGTACATCGACATGACGCTGGCGGTCATGGAGGCCTTCGGCGCCATCGTGACCGTCCCGAGTGCCGACCGCTTCGTGGTAACCGAGGGCCGCTACCGGGCTGCCGACTACGTGATCGAGCCCGATGCCTCTGCAGCGAGCTATGTCTGGGCCGCGGCTGCGATGTGCGGTGGCAAAGTGAGTGTCGAGGGGCTCGGCAGCCGCAGCATCCAGGGCGACGTGCGCTTTGCGGAGGTGCTCGGCGAGATGGGAGCGGACGTCTCCGTCAGCGCCGACGCAATTGCTGTCGGTGCGCCGCCGGGTGGAACTCTGCAGGCGGGCTCGTTCGACTTGCGCGACTTCTCCGACACTGCACAGACGCTGGCGGCGGTGGCTGCGTTCGCCGAAGGCACCACCTCCATCGGCGGCATCGGCTTCATCCGTCGCAAGGAGACCGACCGCATCGGCAACACGGCGACCGAGCTCGCCAAACGCGGCGTCGACGCCGTGGCCGAACCCGACGGTATCACCGTGCGCGCGAATCCCTTCGGGCTCCGGGCCGGCTTGGTGGACTGCCACGGCGACCACCGCATGGCGATGGCGATGTCGCTGATGGGTCTGCGCGTGGCCGGGATCGACATCGACGATCCCGACTGCGTGGCCAAGACATTCCCCGACTTCTACGACGTGCTCGAGACCCTCAGAGCTTCGCCGGAGCCAGTCGCGGAGCCGGATGTGCTGGTGATCGCGATCGACGGACCGGCAGCCTCCGGCAAGTCCAGCGTGGCGCGAGCAGTGGCCGGCGAGCTCAACATGGACTACCTCGACACCGGCGCGATGTACCGGGCGGTGGCGTGGGCGGCGTTGCAAACCGGCGTGGATCTTGGCGATCTCGCGGCAGTGGCGAGCATTGCACGCAACGCAGACATCCAGATCTCCAGCGAGAGCGGCGCCCAGCACGTGACCGTCGACGGCGCCGATGCCACGGCGGCGATCCGCACTGCCGAGGTGGATCGCAGCGTCAGCGCGGTGGCGGCCAACCCGCAGGTGCGCTGGGTGCTGACCCGCCGCCAGCGTGACTGGGCGAACCGCGTGGGCGGGGGCGTGATGGAAGGCCGCGACATAGGCAGCGTGGTGTTTCCTGACGCTGTCGTGAAGGTGTTTCTCACCGCTGCGCCGGCGGAGCGGGCCCGCCGCCGCCTCGCCCAGCAAGCCGCCTCGGCGGGTGGGGTGGATGATGCGAGTCACGACGACGGAGCGATCGCTGCGCTGGCTGCGGAGCTGAGCGAGCGGGATCGGCTCGACTCTGGCAGGGCCGATTCGCCGCTGCGCGTGGCACCCCGAGCGGTCATTGTCGACACGAGCAAGTTGTCTCAGGATGAGGCTGTCGCGACGATCGCCGAGTTGTACCGCCGTGCGACCGAGCCCCAGGGCCCCCTGCGCCCGAGTCCAGTCGAAGGCTGATGAGCGGACCGGACGGGCCCGAGACCGATCTGCGTGACGGGCCGCTCAACATGGCCGTCTACAGGATCATGAAGTACGCGATCTGGGGCGTCTTCCGGGCGTGGAACCGCATCTCGGTCGATGGGCTCACGAATCTGCCCGATGGCCCGTGCGTCTGGGTGCCCAACCATCGCAGCTACATCGACACGCCGATACACGCTGCGATTCCTGCCCGGATGCGCGTCATGGGCAAGGACTCGATGTGGAAGTACCGCTTTCCGGGCTGGCTGTTCACGACGATCGGCTGTTTCCCGGTGAACCGCGACGCGCCCGATCGGGCTGCGCTGCGGACCGCGCTGGATGCCCTGACCCACGGCGACGGCCCGGTGGTGATGTTCGGCGAGGGCGAGCGCAAGGATGGCCCGCGGGTGCTGCCGCTCATGGACGGTCCGGTGTACCTGGCCGCGCGGGCGCAGGTCCCGATCGTGCCCGTCGGCATCGGCGGAACGGCCGCAGCCATGCCGCGAGGCGCCAAGTTCATGTACCCCAGGCGAATCAAGTTCATCATCGGCCAACCGATGGATCCGCCGCCGCTGGGACCGAGTGGTCGGGCGTCACGACGAGCGATACGCGATCTCACCGAGGAGCTGCGCGAGCGCATCCAAGAGCTCTACGACCGAGCCCAAGCCGAGGTCGGCACCCCCAACGTGCGCTGAGCGAGGCATTCGGGGCGTGGCCGGAGCGGGCCTGCCTCAGCGGTAGGCGTCTTTGCGTGGCGTGATGGCGGTGACTCGGATCACCTCGTCGGAGACTCGGTAGATGATGCGATGGCTCCTGCCGAGGCGGGCCGAGCGAAAGCCGCGCAGGTTGCCTTGCAGCTTCTTGCCGAGCGCCGGATGCTGGTCCAGGCGCCGGATGATCTCCATTGCCCTCTGGCGTTGCGCCTCAGGCAGCCCTCTGAGCGATTTGGCTGCACTGCGCGACAGTTCGGGCACAGCCCTGATCTTGTGCCGCTAGATCTCGTCGAGTCGAATGAATTCGCCTGCGGCGAATTCGGCCTCACCCTGCGCAATGGCCGCCATCGTGTCGTCGTCGCTCAAGATGTTGAGCGTCTCGACGAGTGATTCGTACTCGTCGCTTGAGACGATGACAGCCACCGGCCGGCCGTGCTTGGTGATGACGCACTGTGTGCCGGTGCGATCGATCTCGTCGACGATCTCGCTGAGGTTGCTGCGGACGTCGGTCAACGGTGCGGTCGCTGGGATGGATTCGAGCCGTGATGACATAGCGAAAATGTACAGTATTCCGTGCAGAAGGTTCGGCGGCGGCTCAACCCGCCGCTCCCGCAAGCGTGGCCAGCACATTGCTGGCGGCGACGGACCGATCCGTCGCTCGAACTCGTGCACCCCCGGGCACGGCGAGGCTGGCATGAACGGCTGTCTCCATGGCATCGAGCAGGTCGCGCAGCTCGCGAGGCGGGGGGAAGTACTCGTCCTCGTCGGTGATCGTGACCTCGGTGGTGCCCCCGGCGGGCGCCAGCTGCGCGATCACCGCATCCACGAGCTCCTCCGGCGCGGACGCCCCCGCGGTGACCCCCACGGTGCCGAACAGGTCGTCGGGCAACTCGGCAGCGGCGTTCACCCGCAGCACGCGCTCGCAGCCGGACTCCGCCGCGACCTTGGCGAGCGCCATCGTGTTGGACGAGTTCGCCGACCCGATGACCACCACCGCGTCACAGTCGGGCGCAATCCGCTCGAGCGCACTCTGACGGTTGGTGGTCGCGAAGCAGAGGTCCGAGCGCCCCGCCATCCACACGTCGCCGAAGCGCGCCTTGGCGGCTTCGGCCACGTCGGACCAGTCGCGGTGGCTGAGTGTGGTCTGGGCCAGCACCGCCACGGGTGCGTCGGTGTCGTCGAGCAAGTCGACATCGGCAGGCTCGGAGACCAGCGAGATCGACTCGGGTGCCACCGCCATGGTGCCGACGGCCTCGTCGTGGCCCTCGTGGCCCACGTAGACCACCCGGAAGCCCTTGCCCGCGCGCACACGGACCTCATGGTGCACTTTGGTGACCAGCGGGCAGACGGCATCCACGACGTAGCCGCCGCGCTGGCGGGCCTCGGCGACGACCTCGGGCGCTGAGCCGTGCGCGGACAGCATGAGCGGCCGACCGGGCGGCACTTCGGCGACGTCATCGACGAACACCACGCCGAGCCGCTCGAAGCGATCCACCACGAGACGGTTGTGGACGATCTCGTGGTAGCAGTACACCGGCGGCGGGAACGAGCGAACGAGCCAAGCGAGCGCCTTGATGGCCATCTCGACGCCGGCGCAGAAGCCGCGCGGCGCTGCCAGCAGCACCTGGTCCACAGCCACCCAGTTGACGTTACCGAGGATGCGTGACGGTGCCGTGAGCCGATCGGGCCGGGCTCGCCGGGTCGACGGTGAGAGGTTTCTATCCTGAACCCATGTCCCGGCCGGTTGTGGTGGCGGTGGAGCCCGGCTCGGCGGCTGAGATCGCCGGGCTGGCGCCCGGCGATGAGGTGGTGTCGATCTCGGGCGTCTTCCCGACTGATGTGATCGCCTGGCAGTTGCTCGTCGACGAGGCGGATCCGACTCTGGCGGTGCTGCGCGACGGGCACGAGATTGCCATCGACATTCCGAAGGCCGCCGGCGTCCCGCTGGGCGCCGAGGTGCATGCTGCGATCTTCGACCGGGTGCAGACCTGCGACAACCACTGCGAGTTCTGCTTCATCTACCAGCTGCCCCCCGGGTTGCGCCGGAGCCTCTATCTCAAGGACGACGACTACCGGCTGTCGTTCCTGTACGGGAACTTCACGACGCTGACCCGTTTCACCGAACTGGACCTCGAACGGGTGCTGGACGAGCGGCTGTCTCCGCTGTACGTGTCGATCCATGCCACCGATCCTGACGTGCGGTCTCGAATGCTCCGCAACCCGCGCGGCGCGACAAGCCTGCGATGGCTGAGCGCGCTGCTCGGCGGGGGCATCGAGGTTCACGGTCAGGTCGTGGTGTGCCCGGGCGTGAACGACGGGTGGGTGCTGGCCGACACGCTGGCAGGCGTGCTGGATCGGTTCCCGTCGCTGGCGACGCTGGCGGTGGTGCCGCTCGGGGTCAGCTCCCACCAGCGAGAGCCCGCCATGCGCCCGCACACGGCCGCGGAAGCTGCGGCTGTCGTCGACCTGTGCGAGGAATGGCAGCAGCGCTATCTGGATGTGCTCGGCCGCCGGCTGGTGTTCGGTGCCGATGAGTACTACCTGCTGGCGGGTCGACCCTTTCCCGCAGCGGCGACGTACGGCGACTTCCCGATGCACGAGGACGGCATCGGCATGGCGCAGGCATTCTCCCAGGAGTTCTGGGCGGCCGGTGAGGCCGCCGACGGCGGAGATGCCGGATCCGAAGGCGGCCTCAGGCAGCGCGCGCCGGCGGCGGGGTTCTTCTCGTGGGTGGACGGGGCGCCGGCGGAGGGCTACCGCGCAGTTCGGCTGCCCGGACATGGCGCGAACCGCAGCGGCGAGATTGACATCGACGGATTGCCGCTCAGTCCCGCACTGAGACCGACGCCGCAGCCGACGTCGACGCCGGTGGCCGTGGCGCTGCCGGGATCACCCCGTCATGGCCCTTCTCGAACGATCTGCCCGACCAACGGCGAACCGTCCGCCCAGCCCATCGGGATCCTGACGGGCACCTACGGAGCTGCCGTGCTGGCACCGTTGGTGAGCCAGTGGCACGCAGATGCCATCACCCGAGAGAAGCCGAGCCCGCCGGAGGTACGGGTCATCGAAGTGCCCAACAGCTTCTTCGGCGGCAACATCGGCGTGACCGGCCTGCTCGCCGGCGTCGACATCGCCGCCGCGTTGGCCGCCGAGCCGGCCGAGCATCGCTACCTCCTGGCCGACGTCTGCCTGTCGGGCGGGCAGTTCCTCGACGGCATGACACCCGCCGAGCTGCCCCGGCACGTCGAGATCGTCCCGACGAACGGCAGCGCCCTGCGACAGTTGCTTGACGCTGCCACCGCAGCACCGTCCACTGCGGCCCCTCCGAGCGGCACTGCATCGCATACAGAAGGTGCCTCGCAATGAGCGCCGAACTGCCCGTGGTCGGCATCGTGGGTCGGCCGAACGTCGGCAAGTCCACGCTGTTCAACCGGCTCGTCGGGCGTCGCGAGGCCGTGGTGGCGCCCGAGCCCGGCGTGACGCGCGACCGCAAGGCAGCCGAGGCTGCTTGGCGAGGGCACCCCTTCGTGGTGGTGGACACCGGCGGGTGGTCTGCAGATGGCGACACGCTCGACGGCAGGGTGTCCGAGCAGAGCGAGCGCGCGATGGGCGACGCCGATGTTCTGCTGCTGGTGGTGGATGTCACCGTCGGCATCACCGAGCCCGACGCCCGTATCGCCGCCATGCTGCGCCGCAGCGGCCGGCCGACTCTGGTGGTTGCCAACAAGGCCGACAGCGGGGGCCGTGATGATGATCGGTGGGCGTTCGACCGCCTGGGACTCGGCGAAGCTTGGGCAGTGTCTGCTCTTCATGGCCGCAACGTCGGCGATGTGCTCGACCGGGTGCTGGACCTGCTCGATCTCAATGCAGACGATGGCTACGGCAGCTTTCCCGGCAGCCCCGACACAGTCGCGAGTCCTGCCGAGGGGGCGACGTCAAACCGTGACGAGTCCATCGGCGACGGCGAGGCCCTTGTCGAAGGCGATGAGGCCGTGCCCGCAGTAGCGATCGTGGGCAGGCCCAACGTCGGCAAGTCGACACTGTTCAACCGGCTTATCGGCGACGAACGGTCCGTTGTGCACGACCAACCCGGCACGACCCGCGACACCATCGACACGCTCGTGGAAACCGAGGCGGGCCCCGTGCGGTTCGTGGATACCGCGGGCATGCGCCGCAAGGCGCGGGTCGACGCGGACACTGAGTACTACGCCAACTTGCGGGCGCTGCGGGCCATCGATGCTTGCGACGTGTCGCTGCTCGTCATTGACGCCACTGAAGGAGTGACGGCACAGGACCAGCGTCTTGCCGAGCGCATCGACGGCGCAGGGTGCCCGATCGTTGTGCTGCTCAACAAGTGGGAGACGCTCGACGCCGAGCAACGCGAGGGCGTCCTCGGTGGTCTCGCGCGCCGCTTGCACTTTGTGGGCGAGTCCCCCGTCCTGCGCATCAGCGCACTGACAGGTCGGGGAGTTCATCGGCTCGTGCCGGCGATTGAGGCGGCCATGGAGGCCTACGAGTCGAGGGCGCCGACGGCCAAAGTGAACGAGGTTGTCCAGCTTGCGCAGTCCGCACAGCCTGCGCCCGGCGGGGCACGGGTGCTGTACGCCACCCAGGCCGCAACGCAGCCGCCGACGTTCACGCTGTTCGCCAACCGGGAACTCCCGGCCACCTACCTGCGATACCTCGAGCGCCGCCTGCGCGAGGAACTGGGCCTCGCCAAGACGCCTCTCAAACTGCGAGTGCGCCGACGGTGAGACTGCTGTTCAGGCGCGAAACGGCATCGACCGCCCAGCGGCAGAATCGCCGCCCGTCCCCAGGCGACCCTGTCCATCCTGGCAGGCGTCGGAGCAGCGACGGCGACCGGCCCCAGCAGGGGCGCACGGGGGCACCGTGGCACTTCTGGCTCGTTGTGGTGATGGCGACCGTGTACCTGGGCTGGCGCGCCGTCGAGGGTGTCGTATGGCTGGTTCAGTGGTTCGCGGGCGTGATCGGCTGAGCGCTCGCTGCACAGCTCTCGATCCAACCCAGCCGGTATCGTGCTCGCCTGAACGGGCTGTGGCGCAGTCTGGTTAGCGCACTGGTCTGGGGGACCAGGGGTCGGAGGTTCAAATCCTCTCAGCCCGACCACAGCGAGGATTCCCATGGCGAAGAACCTGGTCTCGATGCGGTGCAATGATGTGCCTGACGGAGCGAAGGGGAGCGCCGATGAGCGACACGGCAACTGAACATCGCAAGCCCGAGATTTCGGTCGTGCAGGAGCCAGGGCGGGTCATCGTCCGGGTTGACGGCGTGGTCGTGGCCGATTCGACCTCGGCCCTGGTGCTGACCGAAGGACGGCTCCCACCGCGCCACTACCTGCCGGTTTCAGACGTCGAGATGGAGTTGCTGCACCCGACTGTGCTGTCCACTCATTGACCGTGGAAGGGCGATGCCAGCTACTGGTCAGTAGCAGTCAACGGTCAGAGCTACGACGACGTCGTGTGGTCCTACCCCGATCCGATCCCCGAGATGGCGGAGATCGCCGGTCTGATGAGCTTCTACGCCGAGCGTGACGAGGTGGACCAAACCGTCAACTAAGCGGCGGAGCCGATCAACCGAGGGTTGCGGCGAGCTCCAGCGCCTCGTCCCACGTCGGATGGTTGGCCAGCAGGCGGCGGAATCGCACGAATGGCCTGATCGCGTCGAGCGCCATCACCCCGCTCAGGCGGCCGTTGCGCCGGTAACCGGCCAAGAACGAGCGACCTGAGTCTGGGTCATCTTCAGCCGAGCCGACGAGCACCTCAACATCGTCGTCGGCGTCGGGATGTCCGGCAATCTGGATGCGGGCGTCGTACTGGTCGGACCACACGAAGGGAACTGAGTTGTACGGCTGAGCTTCGGCAGGCGCGACCAGGTTGCGTCCCACGGCCATGCCATGCTCGACTGCCGCCGTCCAGTGCTCGACCCGAACCGGCTCGGAAACCCCCAGCGGCCCCAGCCAGCCATTGCCGGCGCGCGCAACATCGCCCACGGCATAGATGCCTTGCGGCCCGCAGCACAGCGTCTCATCACAGACCACGCCGTTGTCGATCTCCAGTCCTGAGCCTTCCAGCCACTCCGTGTTGGGCACGACCCCGATGCCGACGACCACGAGATCAGCGGGGACGCGACTGCCGTCAGCCATGGCAACCGCTTCGACACGGTCGGCTCCCAGCACGCCGTCGACGCCGATGCCCAGCCGCAGCTCGACGCCGTTCTGGCCGTGCAGCGCGCCGACCCGCGTGCCCATCTCGGCACCTAGCCCGCGCACCAGCGGGGCCGGGGCCGCTTCGATCACCGTCACCTCGCAGCCGCGGGCCGCAGCAGAAGCGGCGACCTCCGAGCCGATGAAGCCGCCGCCCACCACGGCGACTCGTGCGCCGGCGATAAGACCTTCCCGGATGGCCATCGAGTCGTCGAGGGTCCGCAGTGTGTGCACGCCTGCCATGTTCCCGACGCCGGGCAGCGGTCGAGCCGCTGCGCCCGTCGCGATGACGAGGCCGTCGAACGGCACTGTCTCCGCGCTGCCGCCGGCCGCCGGGGCGACAGCGACCGTTCGAGCCGCCATGTCGAGCCCCACCGCGTGGGTGCTCAGCATGACCTCCACATCGAGGTCGTCAAAGGCGCCATCCGGGTCGAGTGCCAGCGAGCTGGGGTCGTTGTCGCCAGTCAGGAATTCCTTCGACAGCGGGGGCCGATCGTAGGGGAGATGGGGTTCGGCACCGATGAGCGTCAACGGCCCGTCATGGCCTGCAGAGCGCACGCTGTGCACTGCGCGCGCGCCCGCCAGGGAGGCGCCGACGATGACTATGCGTTTCGGGGAGTTCGACACGCGAGCAGTGTGTCATCTCCACGGCGCGCGATTACTTCGGTCCATCGGTTGGCATTTGCGGCCTTGGAGCTAGGAGATCGGCAATCAAGGCCAGACCACGTGATGGGTGCGCTATAAATGTCTCTTACATCTCTGTAACTACAGGACTGTGATTCGATCGTCTGACGATCTGTCGAAACACAGCAGGCTGTGGTTGCGGGAAGCGAGGAGAACGAAGGCAAGGCGATCCGCTCGGTGTACTCGGGCGGCGGCCTGCGGAGGGGCTGGGCAAGATGAGCATCACCGAGGAGTCGCCTACCGCGACGGTTCAGAAGCGGTCCTCGGATTCGCCCGGCATGCGCGTGCAGAAGCGCGACGGTTCCATGCAGGCCGTCGATGTCAACAAGATCGTCCGCGCCGTCGAACGCTGCGCCATCGAACTGGCCGGCGTCGATCCCATGCGGGTGGCGACGCGGACAATCTCGGGTCTTCATGACGGCGCCACCACCACCGAGCTCGACGAGCTGTCGATTCGCACGGCCGCGGCGCTGATCTCTGAGGAGCCGAACTACTCGAAGCTGGCTGCCCGCTTGCTGGCCACCTACATCGACAAGGAAGTCCAGAACCAGAACATCTACTCGTTCAGCCAGTCCATCTCCGAAGGCGGCGAGTGCGGGCTCATCCATCCCGATGTGGTGGCCTTCGTTGCCGCAAACGCTCGCAAGCTCAACGATGCGGTCATAGCGCAGCGCAACGGCGATTTCGAGTTCTTCGGCCTCCGCACCGTGTACGACCGCTACCTGCTGCGGCACCCGCAGCGCCGCTCGGTCATCGAGAACCCGCAGTACTTCTTGCTGCGGGTTGCCTGCGGCCTGTCGCAGACGGCCGAAGAGGCCGTCGCGTTCTACGAGCTCATCTCCAGCCTGCGCTACTTGCCGTCGTCGCCTACGCTGTTCAACTCGGGCACGGCCCATCCGCAGATGTCGTCGTGCTACCTGCTCGACAGCCCCACCGATTCGCTCGAAGGCATCTACGACCGCTATTCCGACATCGCCAAGCTGTCGAAGTTCGCCGGCGGCATCGGGGTGGGCTGGCACCGGGTGCGGTCGCGTGGCTCGCTGATCAGCGGCACCAATGGCCTGTCGAACGGCATCGTGCCGTGGCTCAAGACGCTTGACTCGTCGGTTGCGGCGGTGAACCAGGGCGGCCGGCGCAAGGGCGCTGCATGCGTGTATCTCGAGTCGTGGCACGCCGACATCGAGGAGTTCCTGGAGCTGAAGGATTCCACCGGCGACCATGCTCGGCGCACCCACAATCTGAACCTGGCGAACTGGGTGCCCGACGAGTTCATGCGCCGGGTCGAGAACGACTGGCAGTGGTCGCTGTTCGACCCCAAGCAGGTGCCGCATCTCACCGACCTGTACGGCGACGAGTTCACCGATGCGTACCGGGAAGCCGAAGCAGCGGGCTTGTACGAGCGGCAGGTGTCGGCCCGCGACCTCTACAGCCGCATGATGCGCACGCTCGCCCAGACCGGCAACGGCTGGATGACTTTCAAGGACGCTTCGAACGCCAAGTCCAACCAGACCGGCGAGCCCGGCAACGTCATCCACCTGTCGAACCTGTGCACTGAGATCCTCGAGGTCACCAGCGACGCTGAGACGGCGGTCTGCAACCTCGGCTCGGTCAATCTCGCCAAGTTCGTGCGGGAGGGCCCAGACGGCAGAACCGTCGACTACGACGCGCTGGGAGAGGTTGTGCGCACCGCGGTGCCCTACCTGGACCGCGTCATCGACATCAACTACTACCCGACGCCCGAGGCCGCCCGATCGAACGAGCGCTGGCGTCCGGTGGGGCTCGGCGTCATGGGCCTGCAGGACGTGTTCTTCCAGCTCAAGCTGGCGTTCGACTCGCCTGAGGCGGCCGAGATTGCGGCCCGGATCGCCGAGGAGATCTACTACTGGGCGGTTTGGTCGAGCTGCGAGCTGGCTCGTAAGCACGGGCCGCACGGGGCGTTCGGCGAGACGCGAGCCGCTGCGGGAGAGCTGCAGTTCGACCTCTGGGGCATCGAGTCGTCGCAACCCCAGCGCTGGGCCGAGCTGCGCGAGCGGATCGGCCAGCACGGGCTGCGCAATTCGCTGCTGGTGGCAGTTGCGCCTACCGCCACCATCGCGTCCATCGCTGGCTGCTACGAGTGCATCGAGCCGCAGGTGTCGAACCTGTTCAAGCGAGAAACGCTGTCGGGCGAGTTCATGCAGATCAATCGCTATCTGGTACGCGAACTGCAACAGCGTGGCCTGTGGAGCGAGGCCATGGCCAACAAGATCAAGATGGCCGAGGGTTCGGTGCAGGCCATCGCCGAGATTCCCGATGACCTCCGCTCGGTGTATCGCACTGCGTGGGAGCTGCCCCAGCGGGCGCTCATCGACATGGCCGCCGCACGAGGCGCCTTCATCGACCAGAGCCAATCGCTCAACCTGTTCATGGAGAGCCCCAACATCGGGAAGCTCTCCTCCATGTACATGCACGCCTGGAAATCAGGCCTGAAGACCACCTACTACCTGCGCTCCCGTCCGGCTACGCGCATCAACCAGACCACGACCGACAGCGCATCGGGCAGCAATGGCGGTCGGCCCAACGGCGGCACTGCAACGCACGCAACTGTCTCGACCATGCCCGACCCAGCCGCGGCGGGCTCGGCTGCCGCGGTCATCGACACAGCCGCCGACGCAGCAGCCGCCGAGGCCGTGGCGTGCTCGCTGGAGAACCCCGAAACCTGCGAAGCCTGCGAATGAGCCGTCGCGGGCTCGCCGGCCGACCCACCTGACACAGACAGAGGATCCCCATGGCACTCGTGCAACCAGCGCCCGAATTGGTGCCCCAATCCCTTCCAGCCGAGCCGCTTGCGGACGGCGAGTCGCAGACCAGCGCGGGCGCCGGTGCTGCTGCCCGCAGCGGCAACATCCTGGACCCTGGCTTCGAGCTGACACTGCGCCCGATGCGGTACCCGCAGTTCTTCGACATGTACCGCGACGCCATCCGCAACACGTGGACGGTCGAGGAGATCGATTTCTCCGACGACATCGTCGACCTCAACCGCAAGCTGGCGCCTGCCGAGCGGCACCTCATCAACCGGCTCGTGGCGTTCTTCGCCACCGGCGACTCGATCGTCGCCAACAACCTGGTGCTGAACCTCTACCAGCACATCAACAGCCCCGAAGCTCGCATGTACCTGAGCCGGCAGCTGTACGAGGAAGCGCTGCACGTGCAGTTCTACCTGACGCTGCTGGATCACTACATCCCTGATCTCGATGAGCGAGCGGCGGCGTTCTCGGCCATCGAGAACATTCCCTCCATTGCCGCCAAGGCCGACTTCTGTTTCCGCTGGATGGACAGCGTGTGGTCGCTCGACCAGCTCTCCACCGTCGAGCACCGCAAGGCCTTCCTGCTGAATCTCATCTGCTTCGCTGCGTGCATCGAGGGTCTGTTCTTCTTCGCGGCGTTCGCCTACGTCTATTTCCTGCGATCGAAGGGCCTGCTGAACGGCTTGGCGGCCGGCACGAACTGGGTGTTCCGTGACGAGTCGGCGCACATGAACTTCGCGTTCGAGGTGGTGCGCACGATCCGTTCCGAGGAACCCGACCTGTTCGACCAGGATCTCGCCGATCGGATCCGCGAGATGATCGTCGAGGCGGTCGACGTCGAGACGCAGTTCGCGCGTGACGTGCTGTCAGGCGGCGTGGCGGGCATGTCGGTTGCCGACACCCGGTCCTACTTGGAGTTCGTGGCCGATCAGCGTTTGGCTCAGCTCGGGCTGCCGAAGAACTTCGGCTCCAAGAACCCCTTCTCGTTCATGGAACTGCAGGACGTGCAGGAGCTCACCAACTTCTTCGAGCGCACCGTCGCCGCCTACCAGGTCGGCATCGAAGGCCAGGTCGCCTTCGACGAGGACTTCTAGGCGAGGTCGCCTTCGACGAGGACTTCTCGCTAGGCGTCTGTCGACCCGTCGAAGGCTGCCATCAGGCGGTCGACGGCAGCGGTCGGCGTCAGCCGGTCGGATCGCACCTCGTCTTCGAGCTCGGCGAGCAGATCCTGGGCGCGCGTTGCCACACGTGCGCGCATGCGCTCGGCGAGCATCGAGCGCATCCAGCGCACCCGCTGGTCCGCCCGGCGGGCTGCCAGCTCGCCCGATGCCGACATGAGCCGGCGGTGCTCGGTCACGTGGCGCCACAGCTCGTCGAGGCCGTCTGCGGTCAGGCCGGAGCAGGTGATCACCGGGGGAGACCACGTCGGCGAGGCCGGCTGGGTCATGTGCAGCGCGAGCTGGTAGTCGCGAGCCGCATTGCCGGCCCGCTCGACGTTGTCGCCATCGGCCTTGTTGACGGCGATCAAGTCCGCTATCTCGAGGATGCCCTTCTTGATGCCCTGCAGGTCGTCGCCGGCACCTGGCAGCATCAGCACCACGAAGAAATCCACCATGTCGGCCACGGCGGTCTCTGACTGGCCGACGCCCACGGTCTCGACCAGCACCACGTCAAACCCCGCCGCTTCCAGCACCAGGATCGTCTCGCGGGTCACCCGCGTCACCCCGCCGAGCTGCCCGGCGGTCGGCGATGGGCGCACGAACGCCGCCGCGTCGTTGGCCAGCGCCGTCATCCGGGTCTTGTCGCCCAGGATGGAGCCGCCGTGCAGCGCTGAGGTGGGGTCGACTGCCAGCACGGCGACACGGTGACCCTGCTTCGTCAGCGCAGTGCCGAGCGTCTCGATGAGGGTGCTCTTGCCCACTCCGGGAACGCCGGTGATGCCCACTCGATGCGCACCGCCGGTGTGCGGCAGCAGTTCTCCCAGAAGGGCTTGCGCGGGCGCTGCGTCGGCAGGGCGCTGAGACTCGACCAGTGTGATCGCCTGACCGATGGCCGCACGATCGCAGGCGCGCACGCCGGCGGCGAGATCAGCGACATCGACTTCAGCCATCGGTAGCAAGGTACCGGGAGCCACTGCGACGGCCTGCCTGCGCGCACCGGCACTTCGGGCACAATGTGCGGGTGGGATTGCTGAAGCGGATGCGCACGGGGGACCGTTCCCACCCCGCTGAGCAGTATCTGAACCAAGGCGACCACCTGCACGCGCTCGTGCCGGCGCAGGGCGGCATGCACCCCTTCTCCATGCTGGTGATCGGCGTGGCGGCGCTGGCCGGCATCGTGTTGACGGTGGACCTGCCTTGGGTGCAGGTCAGCCTGATCTCCACGACGGTCTTCGCGACAGCGGCAGTGCTGACCATGTCGCGTTACCGCCTGCTCGCGTTGACCGATGCCGACATCGTGGTCATGCGCACCCGAGCGCTGCGGCCGGCCAAGCCGGTCGAGCTGCTCGACCGCATCGAACGTGTCGAGCCGTTTGACATCCGCGGCTCGGCGTGGGGGCAGATCGTGGTCGGCAGCGAGAAGCTGTGGGTGCACCGCCGCTATCACAGCCATCTCGATGATGCCGATGCCCGGCTTGCAGCAGCGCCTCGCGGCATGCGAGCGGCTTCCAGCTCTGCGTACCGCGCTGCTCGGGCCAAGAAGAAGGTCCGCAACGTGGGCGGTCGCCACCGCTGAGCCGGCGGCGGTTGCGGGGCGCTAGCCGTCCCGCTTGAGCAGGTCCAGCATCTGGGCGGCGGCTTCGGCGATGACCGTTCCCGGCGGGTAGATCGCGGCGGCGCCTGCCGCGCGCAGCGCGTCGAAGTCCTGTGCCGGGATGACGCCGCCGACCACGATCAGGATGTCGGGCCGGCCGAGTTCTGCCAGCGCAGCCCGCAGCTCCGGCACCAGCGTCAAGTGGCCCGCGGCGAGCGACGAGGCGCCGACCACGTGGACGTCGTTCTCGACGGCTTGGCGAGCCGTTTCGGCGGGGGTGCTGAACAGCGGGCCGATGTCGACGTCGAATCCCAGGTCCGCGTAGGCCGTGGCCACCACTTTCTGGCCCCGGTCATGGCCGTCCTGGCCCATCTTCGCGATGAGGATGCGCGGCCGCCTCCCGGTCTGCTCGCCGAAGGCAGCTACCCGGTTGCGTACGGCATCGACGGCAGCCGCCATCGGAGGGATGCTGCCGTCGCCTGCGGCTGTGCCATCGTCACCCGAACTGTCGCCAGCCATCTCGCTCCCGTACACGCCGCTGATCGTGCGTATCTGGGCAGTGTGCCGCCCGAAGGCGTCCTCCATCGCCGCGCTGATCTCCCCCACGGTGGCATGGCAGCGCGCCGCGTCGACGGATGCAGCCAGCAGGTTGCCCTCGCCGCTGCGGGCCACTGCACGCAACGCGTCCAGCGAGCGTTGCACCGCATCGGCGTCGCGGCCGGCCCGCAGGCGGTCCAGCTTCGCTAGCTGCGCGCTTCGCACTTCGGCGTTGTCGACTCGCAAGATGTCGACCTCGTTCTGCAGCTCGGACCTGAAGCGATTGACCCCGACCACCGTGCGCTGCCCGGCCTCGATGCGGGCCTGGGTGCGCGCCGCGGCTTCCTCGATGCGCATCTTGGGAATGCCGGCCTCGATGGCGCGAGCCATGCCGCCGAGCTGCTCGATCTCGTCGATGTGGCCGGCGGCTCGCTGCGCCAGCTCGGCGGTGAGCCGCTCCACGTAGTAGCTCCCGCCCCAGGGGTCGATCACCCGGGTCGCGCCGGCTTCGTGCTGCAAGAACAGCTGCGTATTGCGGGCGATGCGGGCACTGAAGTCGCTTGGCAACGCCAACGCCTCGTCGAAGGCGTTGGTGTGCAGGCTCTGGGTGTGGCCGTCGACAGCGGCCATGGCCTCGATGCAGGTGCGCACCACGTTGTTGTACGGATCCTGGGCGGTGAGCGACCAGCCAGAGGTCTGGCAGTGCGTTCGCAGCGACAGCGATCGTGGATTCTCGGGCCCGAAGCCGGCGACGAGCTTGGCCCACAGCAGCCGGGCGGCCCGCAGCTTGGCGACTTCCATGAAGAAGTCCATGCCGATGCCCCAGAAGAAGCTCAGGCGCGGGGCGAAATCGTCGATGCCCATGCCGGCGCCGATGCCGCAGCGCAGGTATTCGAGGCCGTCGGCCAGCGTGTAGCCCAGCTCGAGATCAGCAGTCGCTCCGGCTTCCTGCATGTGATAGCCGGAGATCGAGATCGAGTTGTAGCGAGGCATCTCGGCGGAGGTGAACTCGAAGATGTCGCTGATGATCCGCATGGAGGGCTGAGGCGGGTAGATGTAGGTGTTGCGGACCATGAACTCCTTGAGGATGTCGTTCTGGATGGTCCCGGTCAGCTGTGCGGCAGCAACGCCCTGCTCCTCGGCGGCCACCACATAGAGCGCCAGCACCGGCAGCACGGCGCCGTTCATGGTCATCGACACGCTCATGCGGTCGAGCGGGATGCCGTCGAACAGCGTGCGCATGTCGAGGATCGAATCGATGGCCACACCTGCCATGCCCACGTCTGAGCTCACCCTGGGGTGGTCCGAGTCGTAGCCCCGGTGGGTTGCAAGGTCAAAGGCGACCGACAGGCCGCGCTGCCCCGCGGCCAGATTGCGCCGGTAGAACGCGTTGGAGTCCTCGGCGGTGGAGAAGCCGGCGTACTGGCGGATCGTCCACGGCTGGTTTGTGTACATCGTGGGGTACGGGCCGCGCAGGTACGGGGCGAAACCGGGGTAGCCGTCGAGGTACGTGCGCCCCCCGGAGCCGTCCCCGCTGGCATCGGATTCGCTGTCGTAGAGGTCGGCGACGTCCGCGGCGACGTACAGCGGTGCGATGTCGATGCCTTCGGGCGTGGTGCTGTGAGCGGGAGAACGCCCGGTCTCGGAGGCGAATCGCTCCGCCCACACTGCTCTTGCCGACGATTCAGGTCGTGTCGATGACTCAGGGCGGCTCGCGCCGTTCGCATTCCGTCGGTCCGGCCGAGCGTCATCGAGCTGGAGGTTCGAGAAGTCCCCGATGACGCTCATGGCCCTGCCGCTCCGGTCACGGCTTCGCCGTTCGGCTCGGCTTCATACGGCGCTGCCCAGCGGTGCACGCCCAGCCCCGCCGCTGGCGTGCCGGCCGTCCAGCCGACGAAGCTGCCCGCCCCCGTTGCTGGCTCAGCGTGGGTGTCCACGAAGTCGGTGACGCCGACGAGCACCTGCTCGCCCGCCGCGATCTGCTCGTCGCGCAGCGCTCGTTCGGCGGCGATCAATGCCTCCAGATCGCCGCTGGCCATCGCAGCGCACATGCCGCCGGTGGCTTCGATCTCTCGAAAGCGGTCCCAGGCTGCGTGCGCCAGCTTGCGCGTGAGGTCTTCGAGGTACCAGCTTCCCCCGGCGGGATCGATGACCGATCCGATGCGGCTCTCGTGGCGAAGGATCAGCTGCGTATTGGCGGCGACGCGCCATCCCAGGCCGCTCGACGCCTGACCGGCGCTGATGGCGTCAAAGGGTCGGACGGTGATGGCGTCGACACCGCCATTCGCGGCTCCGAAGGTTGCCGTGGTGGCCCGCAGCATGTTCACCCATGGGTCGACAGCGCTCAGCATGGCCGTCGTGGTGACTGCGTGGAGCCGCATCGACGGCCCCCCGTCACCGGCGCCGTCGACCCCGCAGGTGCGCAGCACACGGGCCCAGCACATCCGCAGCGCCCGGCACTTGGCGGTGACCAGGAATGCGTCGGGTCCTGCCGACAGCGTGAAGCCCAGCAGGCCCCCAACCGCAGCCGGGTCGAGTTTTGGCCCGTCGGCGTTGTCGCAGATCGCCCGCAGCCACGCAACGCCGGTCGCGAGCATCGCAGCCAGTTCGGTGGCGTCGCCCGCGCCGGCATCGGCGAAGACCGAACCATCGGCCTCCAGGGGCACGGCTCCAGGTGAGCGCTGGGCGATCTCTGCGGCATTGCGCGCTGTGGCGCACATCGAGGTGACGAGCGTGGCGCCGTTACCGGAATCGGCGCCCTGCCAACCGCTCGCGACCGCGGCGATCGCGTCGAGACCGAACCACGACTTCAGACCTGCGCGGTCCACCCCGTGATGGTCGAAGACATCCAGCAGAGCCGCGGCGTGCGCAGGCGATGCGCCGGACTGCAGGTGGATCGTCACGCCGGCACCGGCGGCATCGCCGACCGCGGCGTCGAGCAGCGCTGAGTCGTCGTTCGCATCCCAGCCCCGGGCGACGGTGACGGCACCCACGCCCGATGTCGTGTCCACGGCGACAGCGTCTGGGGTGCTCGCAAATCGCACGTCGTGGATCTGGCGCACCTCCCAGCCCTGTGCGCCGCTCGCGGCGGTGGCGCCGCGGGCGAACGGTGCGCTGCCGGGCAAGCCCGACGGGTCAGCCTCGGTTCCGTGGCGATGCGCGGTGTACAGCGGGGCGGTCTCGATGCCGTCGAGCAGCGTCGTGCGGAGCGACGACAGCGACTCGCCCCGCAGCGCGCCTTCGGCCGCGGCCTCCCAGTCGCTCTCGGAGACATCGGCGAAGCCGGGATCGCTGAGCGCGGTGTCGTGCTGCGATGGGGGCGTGCGGGCCACGGTCCGCAGGGTAGCGGTCGACTTCCGGACGGGAATGTGGTTCTCTCGTGGCTCTCTCTTAGTGATTTGCGGGTGACCGTGGCATCCTTTGCCGCATGAATCCCCCCTCGTCGGCCGATGTCGCTGTCGCGCACTCAGCTGAGGGGAGCGAGCTCCCTCCGTATCGCTACAACGCCGAGATGGCGAACGAGATCGAGCTGCGCTGGCAGGAGCGGTGGAAGGCCGACGGCACCTACCGCACGCCTAATCCCATTGGCACGCAGAGCGACCCGGCAACCAGCAAGAACAAGCTCTTCATCATGGACATGTTCCCGTACCCGTCGGGTTCGGGACTGCATGTGGGGCACCCGCTGGGCTACATCGGCACCGACGTGTATGCGCGTTTCAAGCGCATGTGCGGCTACGTGGTGCTGCACCCGATGGGCTACGACGCGTTCGGCCTGCCTGCGGAGGAGCATGCCCGCCAGACCGGCGAGCACCCCCGCGTCAATACCGAGCGGAACATTGCCAACATGTCGCGCCAGCTGGCCCGGCTGGGGCTCGGGCACGACGACCAGCGTTCGCTGGCCACCACCGACGTCGAGTACTACCGCTGGACGCAGTGGATCTTCCTGCAAATCTTCAATTCCTGGTACGACACCGACGCGCAGCGAGCCCGCCCGATAGCGGAGTTGATCGAGCTGTTCGAGAACGGGCAGAAGACCACCACCAGCGGTGCTGTGTGGGCCGAGATGAGCGATGTCGAGCGGCGTGTCGAGCTGGACGAACATCGCCTGGCCTATCTGGGCGAAGCACCGGTCAACTGGTGCCCTGCGCTGGGAACGGTGCTGGCCAACGAGGAGGTCACCAACGAGGGACGCTCCGACCGGGGCAACCATCCGGTCTTCCGCCGCCCGATGAAGCAGTGGATGATGCGCATCACGGCGTATGCCGACCGGCTGCTAGCCGATCTCGACCGGGTGGACTGGTTCGAGAGCGTCAAGCTCATGCAGCGCAACTGGATCGGCCGAAGCGAGGGCGCATACATCAGCTTCGCGACCGACGTCGAGCCCGGCAGCTCTGGTTCAGCCATGTCCAATGCGAACAGCTCCGGCTCAGCCATCGAGGTGTTCACCACCCGTCCCGACACGATCTACGGGACGACGGCGATGCTGTTGGCTCCCGAGCACCCACTGGTCGACGAGCTGGTCGCGGACGAGTGGCCAGCGGATACCGATCCGCGCTGGACCGGGGGTGCCGCTACGCCCCGTGAGGCCCTCCACGCATACCGGGCCCAGGCGGCCGCGATGACCGACTTGCAGCGCCAGACCGAGCGAGACAAGACCGGCGTATGGCTGGGACTGAACTGCCGCGTGCCCACGACCGGTGAGCCTGTGCCGGTGTTCGTCGCCGACTACGTGCTGATCGACTACGGCACGGGCGCGGTCATGTCGGTGCCGGGGGAGGACCAGCGCGACTGGGACTTCTCCGTCCAGTTCGGGCTGCCGATCATGCGCACGGTGCAGCCGCCGCCAGATTTCGACGGCGAGGCCTACGACGGTCCCGGGCTGGCCATCAACAGCGACTTCCTGAACGGCTTGGGAAAGGACGACGCCATCGACGCCATCTGCGACTGGCTGGAAGAGCGGAGTTGCGGCCGCCGCACGGTCACGTACAAGCTGCGCGACTGGCTGTTCAGCCGGCAGCGTTACTGGGGCGAGCCGTTCCCGATCGTGTTCGACGAGACGGGCCTTCCCCTGGCGGTGCCCGAGGCCGAATTGCCGGTGGAGCTGCCCGAGCTGATCGACTGGGCACCCCGGGCGCTGGACGAGTCGTCGGAACCTGAGCCGCCGCTCGGCCGTGCCACCGAGTGGGCCACCGCCACCTACGACCTGGGCGACGGCGAGCGCACATACCGTCGCGAGCTGAGCACGATGCCCCAGTGGGCCGGATCGTGCTGGTACTACCTGCGCTACCTCGATCCCGCCAACGACGACACCCTGGTGGATCCCGAGGTGGAGCGGTACTGGATGGCTGACCCCGATGGCGGGGTCGGGGGTGTCGACCTCTATGTCGGCGGCGTGGAGCATGCCGTGCTGCACCTGCTGTATGCGCGCTTCTGGCACAAGGTGCTGTACGACCTGGGTCACGTCAGCGGCCCCGAGCCGTTCGGCCGGCTGTACAACCAGGGCTATATCCAGGCTGCTGCATATCAGGACAGCCGCGGCGTGTACGTGGAAGCGTCGGAGGTCACCGAGCGCGGCGGCAAGTTCTTCTGGGGCGACGCCGAGGTCACCCGCCACTTCGGGAAGATGGGCAAGTCGCTGCGCAACGCAGTCACGCCTGACGACATCTACAGCGCGTACGGGGCCGACACGCTGCGAACCTACGAGATGTTCATGGGTCCGCTCGATCAGGGCCGTCCCTGGGAGACACACTCGGTGATCGGCTCGCACCGGCTGCTGCAGCGCGTGTGGCGGAGCCTGATCGACGAGCAGACCGGCGAACTCACGGTCGCCGATGTCGAACCCGACGCTGACCTCGAGCGCATGGTCCACCGAACCATCGACGCGGTCACCGATGCCATGTCCGACCTGCGCTTCAACTCAGCGATCGCCCGCATCACCGAGCTGAACAACGAGCTGACGCGGCGGGGCGGCGCGACGCCCCGTTCGGTCGCCGACGTGCTGGTGCGCCTGCTGGCGCCGCTGGTGCCGCACTTGGCCGAGGAGCTGTGGTCGAAGCTGGGCAATACGACCACGGTCGTCTATGCGCCGTTCCCACTGGCGGATCCTGCGATGCTGGCGGCCGAGGTGATCGAGGTGCCCGTGCAGGTGAACGGCAAGGTCCGCAGCCGGATCACGGTCGACGCCGGCATCTCGCCAGCCGATCTCGAAGTTGCGGCGAAGGCCGACGAACGCATCGCCCAGCTCACCGCCGGCGCAGACATCCGGCGCGTCGTGACCGTACCGGGCAAGCTGGTGAACATCGTGCTCAGCTAGGCTGGGCAGTGGACCGATCGGGAATCGAACCCGACGCCGGGTGGCTCAAGTACGCGGCGGAGAACCTTCTCTCGGCCCTTGGCCTTCGGGTCGCTCGGAGCCGCACCGGTTCGCTGGTGCGGCTCTTCGCGCCAGCCGGTCCCGGAGGGGGCTGAAAGCATGAGAGGCACCGCGCTCCGCGGGCGATAGACGGCTGGGAACCGCGGCGCAAAGGTAGGCCGCATGCCAAGCTCTTGCGGCAGGAATTGTTGCGGAGGTTCCAGATGAGCGGCAAGGAACGGCGAGCGCTGGGCGTGACCGCCACCGAGACCCATGGCGGCAAGCTCGCCGCAAAGGCGCTGAAGGCCGCGGGCGTGGAATGCGTGTTCACCCTGTCGGGCGGGCACGTCATGGGCATCTACGACGGCTGTCTCGACGAGGGCATCGAGGTGGTCGACGTCCGTCACGAGCAAGCCGCGACACATGCCGCCGACGCGTGGGCCCGCCTGCACCCGGGCAAGGTGGGCGTGGCCATCCTCACCGCGGGCCCCGGGGTAACCGACGGCGTCACTGGCGTCGCGAATGCCTGGCGAGCCAATTCGCCGATCCTCGTCTTCGGCGGCCAGGGGCCGTTCAAGCACGCCGGCCGCGGCTCGCTGCAGGAGATGGACCATGTGTCGCTCATGCGGCCGGTGACCAAATGGTCGGGTGCGTGCGGGGAAACCCGCCGCATCGCCGAGTACATCGAGCTGGCCGTGCGCACGGCACTCAGCGGTGTGCCCGGCCCGGCCTTTCTCGAGATACCCATGGACATCCTGCATGGGCGGGTCGATCTTGACGCCGTCGAGGTGCCCCGGTTTCGCGACTACCGGGTGGCCGCTGCCGCTGCAGCCCCTCTGGTGGAACAGGCAGCCCAGTTGATCGCCTCAGCGGAACGGCCCGTCGTGATGGCCGGTACGGCGCTGAAATGGAGCGAAGGCGGCGATGCGTTGGCTGCATTCCTGGATGCCACGTCCGTGCCGTGTTACGTGAACGGCATGGCGCGCGGGGAGATCCCGTGGGATCACCCGTCGTTTCTCTCGCTCACTCGCAAGGAAGCACTCGAAGCCGCTGACGTGGTGATCCTGGCCGGCACGCCGCTCGACTTCCGCATGAAGTTCGGCCGCGCCATCCCGGCGGACGCCCGCATCGTGCAACTCGACCTGGACGAGACGCTCATCGGCCAGAACCGCCCCGCCGATGTCAGTCTCGTCGGCAACCTCGGTGCCAACTTCGATGCGCTGCTCGACGTATTCAAGGCCACCGGCGTGACCGTGGACGCCAGTGCACAGCTTGCGGCGCTGCGCACGCGCGAAGCCGAGCTGGACGAGGCCCGCAGCGCGGAGCTCAACAGCGACGAGGTGCCGATCGACCCGCTGCGGCTGTGCCGCGAGATTGCCGACGCCGTCACCGACGACATGATTGTGATCGGCGACGGCGGCGACATCGTGGCGCAGGCCTCCAAGGTGATCCAGGTGCCCAGGCGCGGCACCTGGATGGACCCGGGACCGCTCGGCACGCTCGGTGTCGGGATGCCGTTCGCGCTGGCGGCGCAGAAGGCGCACCCGGACAAGCGGGTGCTGATCGTCTACGGCGACGGCTCGTTCGGGCTCAACGGCTTCGAGTACGACACGGCCGTGCGATTCGGGCTGCCCATCGTGGGAGTCGTGGGCAACGATGCGGCGTGGGGCCAGATGCTGCGTCCTCAGGCCGGCCTCTACGGCCAGGACCGGGTGGTGGCCACCGAGCTGAACTACACCCGCTACGACAAGGTGGTCGAGGCCATGGGCGGCCACGGCGAGCACGTGACCGAGCCTGACCAGATCGCACCTGCGCTTCAGCGAGCCTTCGACTCGGGTCTGCCGGCACTGGTCAACGTGGAGATCCGCCAGGACCGCGGAGCCATGAAGGGCTCCACCTACGTATAACCGGGCGACGCCACCCGACGAGGCGGCAAGCGCATGTGCGGACGGTTTGTCTCGGCAGCCAGTCTCGAACAGATAGCGGCGCACTTCGACACCCCGCTGCCGGGTTTCGACGCACCCCGCAGCTACAACGTGGCGCCCACTGCCGACATCGTGGCCGTGGTGGGCAACGACAATGCCCGCAGTCTCGAGACATTTCGGTGGGGCCTCGTGCCTGCTTGGTCAGCCGACCCCACGAAGGGCCCGCCGCTGTTCAATGCACGCTCCGAGACAGCGTCCACCAAGAACGCGTTCCGCAGTGCATTCAAGCGGCGTCGCTGCATCGTGCCGGCAGATGGCTTCTATGAGTGGCCAAGAGCGCCGAAGGGGACGAGCCCCGATGAGCGCCCGCTCCCGCATTACATCACGCGTACGGATGGCGGCATGCTCGCCATGGCGGGCCTGTGGGAGCGATGGTGGCCGCCCGAGGACCCTTCCGGCAGCAGCGGCCCAGTCTCGGAACGGCGCGTGCTGCACTCCGCAACGGTGTTGACGACGGCAGCGAACGATTTCATGGGGCCGATTCACGACCGCATGCCGGTGCTGTTGGAGCGATCGGCGTGGGATGCGTGGCTGGATCCCGCCAACGACGGCATCGACATGCTGTCGGCCATGTGCGCACCTGCTGCCGAAGGCATTCTGCACTCGCATCAAGTCGGCCGCGCCGTCGGCAACGTCCGCAACAGCGATGCCAGTCTCATCGAGCCCGCGGACCCCGCCGAAGCGGCGCCAGTCCGGCTCTTCTAGACCAGCGCGGCGCGGATGGCTTCGGCGGGCCCGCTCAGCTCATCGGCCGAGGCCATCGGCAGCGGACGGGCGAAGTTCATGTCGGCCATGGAGTTCACGGGGCACACGTGTATGTGGCAGTGGGGGACTTCGAAGCCGGCGACCACCAGCCCGATGCGTTCGGGTTTCAATGCCTGCATCTGCGCCTGGCCGATGCGTCTGGACACATCGAACAGGTGCGCCTGCAGGTCCGCCGGGACATCCAGCCAGTGGTCGATCTCGGCGATCGGCACTACCAGTGTGTGACCCGGCGACAGCGGATTGATGGACAGGAACGCAACGCAGCGGTCGTCGCGCCACACGAACGTCCCGGGCAGCTCGCCCTCGATGATCCGCGTGAAGATCGTGCTCATGCGCGCAGCCTAAGAGGCTGAGCCAACGGCATCTCGGTACTGTGAGCCGCGTGAGCGAGGCCTCCGATGCGCCGCCGGTCCCCGACCCGGGGTGGCGGCCGTTCACCGTGCCGAATCTGATCAGCCTGGCTCGCCTGTGCTGCCTGCCGTGGTTCGTGTGGCTGGTGTTCGGTGCCGAGGACCGCTGGGCCGCTGCATTGCTGCTCGGCGCCCTCGGGGCTACCGATTGGGTCGACGGCTGGGTGGCGCGGCGCTTCAACCAAGTCTCCGAGCTCGGCAAGATCCTGGATCCCACGGCCGATCGGCTGCTGTTGCTGGTCGCGCTGGTGGTGATGATCGTCGACGGCTCGCTGCCGATGTGGATTGCAGTTCTGGCACTGTTCCGGGAGGGAGTGGTCGCCGTGGCGGCGCTGGTGCTGGGGGCACTCGGCGCTCGCAAGATCGACGTGACCTGGTGGGGCAAGACCGGCACGTTTCTCATGATGTTCGCTGTGCCGTGCTTCCTGGCGTCCCACAGCGACATCGGTGTGGCGGAGGCTTTCGGAGTGGCGGCCTGGGTATTCGTGGCGACCGGCCTGCCGATCCACTACTGGTCGGCGGTGGGCTACATCCCCCAGGCCTTCGACGCAGTGCGTGAGGGGCGCGCCGGCAGCGCCAGCGGCTGAGCTATCCGTGTGACAGCTATCCGGTAGGTTCGCGAGCATGGAGATACCCGCCGAGCTTCGCTACTCGAGCGATCACGAATGGGTGCGCCCTGCCGATGGCGGGGTGCAGGTGGGCATCACCGATTTCGCACAGGATGCGCTGGGTGATGTCGTGTATGTGGAGTTGCCCGAGATCGGTGCTCAGGTCACCGCCGATGAGCCAATGTGCGAAATCGAGTCCACCAAGTCAGTCTCGGACATCTTTGCCCCGGTCTCCGGCGAGGTCGTCGAGGTGAATGTCACCCTCGAAGATGAGCCGCAGATGGTCAACGAATCGCCGTACGGTGACGGGTGGATCTGCGTCATCGCCCCGACCGGCGACGCAGCTCAAGCGTCTGCCGAGATGGAGGCGCTGCTCGATGCCGATGGCTATGCCGCGCTGATCGCCGAGGACATCTGATCGTCATGGCCATCATCTGCGCTGTGTGTGGGAAGTCGAGCGCCGACGACGCCCGGTTCTGTTCCAGCTGCGGCACTCGCCTGGACGCCACGGCCGATGCACCCACCGAAGTGCTCGCGCCTGTCGGCGTCACCGAGGTGCCGCCGTACAGCGGCCAGGCGGAGCTTGTGGTCACCTCCGGGCACCGATCGGGGACGCGGTTCGAGCTCGCCGGCGACCGGGTCACCGTGGGTCGCCACCCCGACAGTGATGTGTTTCTCGACGACATCACTGTGTCACGCCGCCATGTGGTACTCGAGCTCGGCCAAGGGGGGCACATCCTGTACGACGTGGGCTCGCTGAACGGCACCTATATCAATGGCGTTCGCACCGATGGCGAGGTCATCTTGCACAGCGGCGACGAGCTGCAGGTGGGCAAGTTCAAACTGCTCTACCTGGTTGCCTCGGTCGGGCTGTGAGCGCCGGGGTCGAGCCTTCCTCACCTGGAGCACGACTGTCGATCGGCGAGGTCGTTGCGTTGCTGCGGTCCGAGTTCAGCGATCTGACCGATTCCAAGATCCGGTTCCTCGAAGATCGCAAGCTCATCTCGCCGGCCCGCACGCCGGGGGGTTACCGCAGCTTCGGACCCCACGACATCGAAGTGCTGCGCTGGATCCTCACCCGTCAACGCGATCAGTACCTGCCCCTCAGCATCATCGGCGAACGGATCGATCGCGGCGAACATCTTGCTGACATCTGGGGCATCGGCGTCACCGAGCCCGTCGAGTTGCCAGCCGCCGCCGAGACAGCGCCTGAGTTTGAAGAATCTGGCAGTCATGCGGCGGGTCCGACAGGCGGGATGCCGGCTGACGACGCCGTCGTCGACCCAGATGCAAGCGACCAGGAGCTCTCGAGCCGAGACCCCGCCGTCCGGGCAACCGAGCCGGCTGCGGTGCCGGTCTTGAGCGGCGCTGCACTGCCCTGGGCTGCAGAGGACGACGCGCACACGTACAGCGCGGCCGATCTGAGTGCCGAGACCGGGCTCACCCTTGACGAGATCGCCGAGCTGACCGACTTCGGGCTGCTCGTACCGCTCGCCGATGACGACGCGACTCGGCTGCTGCCGCCACAGCCCGGCGCAACACAACCCGAACCAGTGCAGGCCTCGTTGGGGCTGGAGCCGCCTGAGCCGCGCTACGGCAGCAGTGCGCTGCTCATCGCCCGCATCTCGCGCGAGTTCGCCACCTACGGTTTGCAGGCGCGCCACCTGCGTGTCATCCGCAATGCCGCCGTGCGCGACGCCTCCATGTTCGAGCAGGGCATCCAGCCGATTCTGCATGCCGGCGGCGCGTCGGCAGAGCTCGACGCGCAGCGGTCCTTGGGCCGTTTGACGGCGCTGTGCGAGCGCCTGCGGTCGGTGGTGATGGGGGAGCAATTGCGCCGTTACAGGCGTTAGCCCCGGGTCTCTCCGGCTCGATGCTCACAAGGGCCGAAGTAGTGTGCGTGGCATGGTCGAGATGGAGCTTCTTGGCGTGCAGGTGGAGATGCCCTCGCAGAGCCCGCTCTTGCTGCTGCGAGAGACCGGTGGTTCTCAGCGAGTGCTGCCGGTGGTGATCGACACCCCCGAGGCCCAGGCGATCTACCGCGGCATCGAGCAGATTCGCGTGCCGAGGCCGCTGACGCACGACCTGATGGCAGCCATGTTGGATGTGCTCGGCGCGACCCTCGTCAAGGTGACCGTCACCGACCTGCGCGATCGCACGTTCTTCGCCGAGATGGAGGTCACCATCGGCTCGGACACCCACACGATCTCTGCCCGGCCGAGCGACGCCGTCGCGCTGGCAGTGCGGGCCGACACCCCCATCTTCGCCAGCGAGTCGGTGCTGGACGAGGCGGGGCAGATCATCGAGCTCCCCGCGGATCCCCCTGACGACGTCGACCCCGACGAGCTCCTCGACGAGTTCAAGCAGTTCCTGGACGACGTGCAGCCCGACGATTTCGGTCCTGCGGCGGAGGCCGGCGACAAAGAGTGAGGCGCAGCGGCCGGATCGCCGTTGCGATCCCCTTGGCCGCCGGACGCTGTCACCACGCCGCCCTTGCGCAGCAGAGACGAGTGCTCGTACGCTCTGTGGGAGTGCAGATCACAACTCGGTAGTTCGCAGGGTGTGATTTGCGAGGTCCTGCCGCAACGGGGAGGAGAGAACGATGGCCGATCAGCAGCGCGTCCACACAGCTCTGGCAAGGGGATCCGAAAACGACAGCCCACCGATGCCCCAGCCGGAGCCGTCGGTTGAATCTGACCCATCGGCCGTGCCCGAGGTCGCGGGTGCGCTGGCCGGAGGGTTCTTCGGCCCGCAGACGGCGGAGCTCGTGGGGATCAGCTACCGGCAGCTCGACCACTGGGCCCGTCAGGGACTGGTGAGGCCGTCGGTTGCCCAAGCCTCCGGCAGCGGCTCACGGCGTCGCTACTCCTACAACGACCTTGTCGAGCTGAAGATCGCCAAGAAGATGCGTGACCAGGGCATCGACTTGAAGTCGATCGCCCGCGCATTCGACTACCTGCGCAACCAGCTCGGAGGCGAGGTTGCCTCGGCGAATATCGTCATCAGCGGCAGCGATGTGCTGCTGGTCGACGACGATCAGGTGCTCAGCCTGTTGCGCCAGGGTCAGGCGGCCATGCTGACGGTGCTGCCGGTGGCGGGAGTGCGTCGCGAACTCGATGCCGACGTGGTAAAGCTGTTCCCCGACGAGCCGATCGCCACCCAGCTCCGCCTCGACTTGGACTAGCGAACTCAGCCCGGTTCTTCGGCGGGTGCGAACTGGAGCGATGCCGAGTTCATGCAGAAGCGGTCGCCGGTCGGCCGGGGACCGTCCGGGAAGACGTGGCCCAGGTGAGCCCCGCAGGCCTTGCACATCACCTCGGTGCGGATCATGCCGTACGTGCGATCGACCTCGGTGTCCACTGCCTCGTCGGAGACAGGCTGGGTGAAGCTGGGCCAGCCGGATCCGCTCTCGAACTTCGTCTCTGAGTCGAACAGCTCCGCGCCGCAGACCACGCAGTGATATGCCCCGTCGTCGTGGTTGTCCCAGGTCTCGCCCGTGAACGGGCGCTCGGTTCCTGCCTCTTGAGTGACGTGGTACTGCATCGGCGTGAGGCGCTCGCGCAGCTCGGATTCGGTGAACGTGACGGCGCGTCCCGTCTCAGATTGCCCAGCCATGTGCACCACGGTAGTGACACGGCCGGCCCCAGTTAGGTCGCCCCGGCGGGTTCGGCGTTGACGGCTTGGACGATGTCGATCATCTGAGCCAGCGTGTCGAGCCGGTCCGCGGCTGTCGGCCCTTCGGGCTGCAGGCGCAGCACGTCCACGTCGGCATCCCGGTAGGCCCGTACCTGGTCGGTGACCTGTGCGTGGGTGCCCAGGAAGTTGGTCTCGGTCACGAGCCGGTCGGGCACCGCAGCGGCCGCTGTGGTCCGGTCGCCGTCCAACCACAGGCGCTGCACGTGGCGGCATTCTTCCTCGAAGCCGCCGCGGCGGTAGGCATCGTTGTAGAAGTTGGCAGTCGCTGATCCCATCGCGCCCAGGGTGAAGGCGATGCCCGATCGCCTCGGCTCGATCAGGGCCTCGAGGTCGTCGCCGAACTCGACGGCGCCCCCGACCTGGCAGGCGACCGAGCCCGGCGGGCGGCCGGCCGCTGCTGCGGCGTCTGCCACGTGACCCCAGGTGGCCTCCGGGCAGCTCGGCACGAAGCACACGCCCACCCAGCCGTCGGCGGCCTCGCCGGTGTACCGCAGCGAGCGCGGCCCGAGCGTGGCCAGCCAGATCTCGATGGAGTCATTGGCGGGCTGCGCGAGTCGCAGCGACTTGCCCTGACCGTCTGGCAGAGGAAGCACATGGTGGCGGCCGTCGTAGGCGATCTTCTCGCCGGCGAAGGCCTGCCGGCAGATGTCGACCGTCTCGCGCAGCCGGCCCAGCGGATCGGCGAAGCGCACCCCGTGCAGGCCCTCGACAACCTGCGGCCCGCTGACGCCGAGCCCCAGGATGAACCGGTCGCCGGTCATGGCTGCCAGCGACAGCGCAGTCATCGCGGTCATGACGGGGGCGCGGGCCGAAATCTGCAGGATGCCTGTGCCGAGCTGGCAGCGCTCGGTCACCGCGGCGAGGTAGGCAAGCGTGCTGACGCCGTCCATGCCCCATGCCTCAGCCGACCACAGGATGTCCACGCCGAGGCGATCGGCCTCTCGCAGGAACTCGACCTGTTCGTCCCAGTCGCGCCGCTTGCCCGACGCCGGCCCTCCGAACCCGATCGCTGTGCGCACGCCCGGAACCCTAGATCTCACGTGGATGCTCAGGCGGGGTGCAGGGTCACCAAACCGCCGAGCTGGGCGAGGTCCTGCAAGGCCTGGTCGTAGAAGAAGCGCGCCGAGCAGGCGTCACGCGCCCATGCCTCCTCCTCCGACGTCGGGTAACGACCGACGGCACCGATGGTCAGCTCGCCGGTGGAGGCGGAGCTGATCGTCGTGCGATTGCCCACGAGCAGTTCTTCGAGCGCGTCGCTCCGATCGCCCGGCTCGTCGAAGACGAACAGCCGACCGCCATCGGTGACGAAAGGTGTGACGTAGTAGGTGCGGTCGCCCGCAGGCGTTTCGGTGTCGAGTCGCAGCATGAGCACGCCGTCAAACGGGGCAAACGGAGCGAACGGCGCATCGCCTGCGTCGCTGGTCTCGAGTGCCACGGCGGGCAGCGTACCGAGCAGCCGAGTTTTCACTAGGTTCAGCATGCGACCCGCCTCGGAGCGGATCACCTCACGCAGGGGGTAAGGAGCCATGTCAAGCGATCAAGCCGGCTATCTGGATGCCGAGTATTTCGGGTTCGAGCAGGCGTTGGGATCAGACGGAGTGCTGACCGTGACGTTCAACCGTCCCGAGTCGATGAATGCTTCGAACCACTCGATGAAGCGCGACCTGATCGAGCTGATCACCCAAGCCCAGATGGACGACGCTGTGCGGGTCGTGGTGTTCACCGGACAAGGGCGTGCGTTCTGGGCCGGCGACGACCTCGGCGGCTACGAGGCCGAGCGTCCTTCGTCGATGCCGGAGATCTTCGGCGGGCACCACAACGCTGCAGGCACCTACAACAGCCTGCGGACGATCTCCCAAGCCGTCAACACCGCGGTGCGCCGTCTCGACAAGCTGACGGTCGCGGCCATCAATGGATTTGCCATCCAGACGGGCTTCAGCTTCGCCCTTGCGTGCGATTTCCGGATCGCGGCCCGATCGGCTCGCATGGGATCGGCAACGCTTCGCTTCGGCCTGCTGCCAGACGAGGGCGGCCAGTGGCTGCTGGTGCAGCACCTCGGCGTCGCCCGGGCGACCGATTTCATGATGCGCAAGCGGATCGTGGATGCCGACACCGCGCACGAGCTCGGGCTGGTGCACGAGGTGGTCGACGACGAAGAGCTGCCCGCTGCGGCCGCCGAGCTTGCAGCCGAGCTGGCCGACGGTCCACAGGTGGCCATGCGTATGCTCAAGCGGTCGATCCTGCTGGCTGCGGAGATGACGTGGGAGCAGTCGCTCGACGAGATCGCCTCCAAAACGGCGATCACCGATCACTTGCCCGATGCTGCCGAGGGTGTGTCGGCCTTCCTGTCCAAGCGGCAGCCTGAGTTCAACGACTGGCTTCGCTGAGGAACTGCTCCCGAACGCCGGGCGGTGGCATACTTCGGCCGTGGAGCACGCCGAACAGATCAGCCACATCAAGACGCTGCTCGCACGGCTTGATTCCGGCACCAACGTGGATGCCGGCGGCGTGCGCTACAACCCCACGTCCTCCTATACCGACCGCGAGCTCGCACGCATCGAGCGGCGGGAGTTCTTCGACACCCATCCCCAGATGGTTGGGCTGTCGGGCGACCTGCCCGAAGCCGGTTCGTTCATGACCCAGGACGACCTCGGCACGCCGATGCTGCTGGTGCGTTCGCCCAGCGGCCGGTTCCGGGCGTTCGTGAATGCCTGCCGTCACCGCGGCGTGGTCATCGAGACCGAGCCGCGCGGGCGCAAGCGCCGGTTTGCCTGCCCGTTCCACAACTGGACCTACGACGCCGACGGAGCGCTTGTCGGCCTGCCCAAGTCTGATCACTTCGGCGAGCTCGACCGCGACGACTTGGGGCTGGTGGAGCTGCCAGCAGTGGAACGTCACGGCCTGCTGTGGGTGCACCCGCAGCCCGGCGGCACGCTCGACCCCGATGCGCTGCTGGGCGACGAGCTCACCGCCGACATCGCCGGGTGGGACTTCGGCAAACTGCAGTGGCTGGGCTGTGACGCCTACGAGGTCGGCTGCAACTGGAAGCTCGCCATGGACACGTTCGGCGAGACCTACCACTTCCCCGTGCTGCACTCCGAGACGCTGTCGAACGACTTCTACGGCAATGTGCAGTGCTACGACGAATTCGGGCGCCATCACCGGCTGATCCTGTGCCGTCGTGCCATCGAGGACGCGCGCGAACGGCCGTCATCGGAGTGGGACATCACCCGCTATGGATTGCCGGTGTACTGGCTGTTCCCGAATGTGCAGCTGATCCCGTCACGCGAGGTGCTGTTCCTGGTGCGGGCATATCCCCACCCGACCGAGCCCGGCCGTCACACCAGCCAGATCTCCTTCTACCTGCGGCCCGGCGTCGCGCGCGACGACGCCGAATTCGACTTCATGGCCGAGGCATCACGGGCCTTCAGCAACGTCATCCGCGATGAGGACTACGTGATGAGCGCCAGCCAGCAGCGTTCAGCCAACAGCGGCGCGCTCGAACATGTCGTGTTCGGACGCAACGAGCCGGCGCTGCATCACTTCCACAACACCTACCGGGCCGCGCTGGGCCAAGAACTGCTGCCGCTGCACCCGACGCCCTGAATCAGGCGTCGACGAGTTCTTCGAGTGCACCCAGCAGCATTCTGACGTTGCGCATCCGGGCCGTGTGCCCCATGCAGCCAATGCGCCACACCTTGCCGGCAACGGGTCCGAGCCCGCCGCCCACCTCGATGCCGTAGCGGTCCAGCAGGGCACGACGCCCGGCAGCGTCGTCGAGGCCGTCCGGCAGCGTGACTGTGGTGAGCTCAGGCAGGCGGTGGCCCTCTTGGGCCCACAGCCCGAATCCGAGCTCGGGCAGGCGCGCGTGCAGTTCGTCGCCGCAGGCCTGGTGACGAGCCCAGGCGCTCTGGAGCCCCTCGTCGAGCACGGCGCCGAGGCCGGCGTGCAGCGCATAGAGCATCGAGATCGGCGCGGTGTGGTGATAGGCGCGGGCGCCCTCGCCCACGACGTACGCCCGGATCATGTTCAGGTCCAGGTACCAGCTCTGGGGCCGCTCGACGAGCGATTCCAGCGCCCGATCACTGACGGTGAGGGGCGCGAGGCCGGGGGGCACGCCGAGGCACTTCTGCGTGCCGCTGTAGGCGATGTCGACGGCCCAGCCGTCGATGTCGACGTCGATGCCCCCCAGGGAGGTGACACAGTCGACGAGCAGCAGGGCATCGCGCTTGCCCTGGCCGAGCGGCGCAATGTCGTTGCGCACGCCGGTGGATGTCTCCGCATGCACGACGGCGATGAGCTTTGGCGAGGGGTGGGCGTCGATCAGTCGCTGCGGATCGATGGCACGGCCCCAGTCCTCGTTCACCGCCACGACGTCTGCACCGCACCGGGTTGCCACGTCGCACATGCGTGTGCCGAAGACGCCGTTGACACCGATGACCACCGTGTCGCCGGGTTCGACGAAGTTGCAGAACGCAGCTTCCATGCCTGCCGAGCCGGTGGCGCTGACAGGAAAGGTCAGCAGGTTCTGGGTCTGCCAGACTGCGCGCAGACGTTCGTTGATCTCGTCCAGCAGGGCGATGAACTCGGGATCGAGGTGGCCCAGCACGGGCCGAGTGAAGGCTTCGATGACTTCGGGGTAGGGATTGGATGGTCCCGGCCCCATCAGGATGCGGTCGCTGTGGGTCACGGGCCCGCACGGTACCGGCCCGTGTTCGCTTGGAGGTTGAGTGGAATCAGTGCGATTCGAGGGGGCGCAGCAGGGCGATGAGGCTGGAGGTGTCCCAGCGGCCGCCGCCCAGCTCCTGGATGCGCTTGTAGAACTGGTCGACGACGGCAGTGACCGGCAGGGGAGCGCCGTTGCGCTGCGCCTCCGACAGCACGATGCCGAGGTCCTTGCGCATCCAGTCCACGGCAAAACCGAAATCGAACTCGTCGGCGACCATCGTTGTGCCGCGGCTGGACATCTGCCACGACCCGGCAGCCCCCTGCGAGATGGTGTCGAGCACGGCGTCGAGATCGAGGCCGGCTCGGCGACCGAACTCGAGCCCCTCCGACAGTGCCTGGACAAGGCCGGCAATGCAGATCTGGTTGACCATCTTGGTGAGCTGCCCTGAGCCGGCAGGACCGATCAGCGTGACCGCCCGCGCGTAGCAGTCCATGACTGGTCGCGCCCGCTCGAAATGCTCGGCCGCGCCGCCACACATCACGGTCAGCACGCCGTTCTGCGCGCCCGCCTCGCCGCCGGATACAGGTGCGTCGATGAAGCCGATTCCTTGCTCGGCGCAGGCTGCAGCCAGCTCGCGCGCCAGGTCGGCCGAAGCGGTGGTGTGGTCGACCAGGATCGAGCCCTCGCCCATTGCGGCGAGCGCCCCGTCGTCGCCGTAGGCAACTGCGCGCACATCGTCGTCGGCGCCGACGCACATGAACACGATGGCTGCGCTATCGGCGGCGTCTGCCGGCGTTGTAGCCACCCGACCCTGGTGCTCGCCTGACCACCGCTGCGCGACGCTCGCGGTTCGATTGAAGACGGTGACGCGGTGGCCCGCTGCAGCGAGGTGGCCCGCCATGGGGAAGCCCATAACGCCGAGCCCGATGAATGCGACATCAACCGGCACGGTGGACTCCATGGTTCTCGTTGAGCATTGCTCGTACCTCGTGTTTGCGTACTTTGCCGAGCGCCGTTCGGGGAAGCTGATCGGTCCAGAACACTGCCTTGGGATGCTTGAAGCGTGCGAGCTGCCCGTCGAACAGTCGCAGGAGATCGGCGGCCTCGATCTCGGCATCGTCGGCGGTGCCAGGAGCGGCCGCCGGCCTGATTGCCCGTACGGCCACGATGACGGGCACCTCGCCCCATCGCTCGTCGGGCACGCCCACGACGGTTGCTTCGGCGACGAGATCGCTGCGGGCGAGGATCTCCTCGAGCTCGGCGGGGTAGATGTTCTCGCCTCCCGAGATGATCATGTCCTTGCGCCGGTCGTCGATGAAGATCCAGCCCTTGTCGTCGGCGTGGCCGACATCGCCGGTGCGGAACCACCCGTAGCGCAGCGCTTCAGCAGTGGCCTCGGGGTCGCGCCAGTACTCCCGCAGCACGCTCGGCCCCCGCACCCACAGCTCGCCGCGCTCGTCCGGCGCCGCGTCCCCCCCGGAATCGGAGACGATGCGCACCTCGCACATAGTCGAAGGCTTGCCGCACGAACCTGGGTGGGACGCTGCTTCGTCGCAGCGCAGGTGCACCGCGATCGGGGCGGTCTCGGTGGATCCGTAGATCTGCCCGACCGGCACACCCCGGTCGAAGAAGGGCTGGGTGGCGGCCGCCGGCACGGGAGACGACCCGGTCATGATCCCGTGCAGCGATCCGAGGTCGGCGGTGGCGAAACGCGGGTGGGCGGCGACAGCGGTGAGTGCAGCGGGTACCAGCACGGTCCAGGTCGGCTGCCACTGCTCCACGTCGTCGAGGAACTGCCCGGGGTCGAAAGTCCGCTCGATGAGCGCGGCCGCCCCACCCAGCAGAGCAGGGAGGGTCTGGATGTTCAGCCCGCCCACGTGGAACAGCGGGATCGTGGTGAGCACCCGGTCGCGGCTCGTGAGGTCATGAGCGTGGGTTGAGTTGACGGCGTTCGCAGCCATCGCCGCTTGGTCCAGCACGGCCCCCTTGGGATGCCCCGTCGTGCCCGAGGTGTAGGCCAGCAGCACCGGATGGGCGGGGGTGCCCTGACGTGGCGGTACGGCGCTCGCGGCACTGGGGCACTCGGGCTCGTCAGGCAGCGCCCGGATCTCGCACCCCGCACCGATCGATGCGGCATGCCGCTCGAAGGTCGAATCGACTACCAGCAGGCGAGGTTCGGCGTGGTCGAGGATCCACTGGTGCTCGGGCGGCGCCAGGCGCGAGTTCAACGGCAAGTAGATGGCGCCGAGCCAAGAGCATCCGAGCATCAGCCGCAGCGCGGCCGGCCGGTTCGGGCCGAGCCACGCCACACGGTCGCCCTCGCCCACGCCGGCACCGGCCAGCCAGCCGGCCGTCGTGGCGATCTGGTCTGCGAATGCGCGATACGTGTGCTCGACGCCTTCGAACGCGACGGCGGTCGCAGACGGTTGCCGGTCGGCCCACCGCTCGACACGCGCGGCAAGATCGGCCCCAGCGGACAGCGGCCCGGGATCGCTCACGGTGCGTGCAAGATGTCGATGGGTGCAGGCTGCGGGCTCGCCGGCTCAGGCCAGGTCGCCCTGCAGGGCGCCCTCGATCACCACAGCCTCCCCGTCGAGGAACACGCTGTGATTGCGCATGGGCAGGTCGAAGTGTCCCAGCGTGTGCCGGCCAGCGTGCTCGTTCGCCCCGGTGGAATACAGGAAGTTGCCCGCGAAGGCCCGCTGCTCGGTTCCGTTGGTCTGGCTCCGGTCGTACATCGAAAGGGTGTCCCACCGCGCTCCGGGGTTCATGCCCCAGCCCACGTGGCTGGTCGCGTAGGCCTCGCGGTCGCCCCAGGCATCGGTGTAGCTGCGGAACAGCGCCGCGTCGGTGCCGACGCCCTCGACGTCGACGACGTAGTCGCCTTCGATTTTCAGCGTGACCGGCGACTCGATGTACCGCTTGAAGGTGAGGTTCATGTCGCCACGGTCCATCACGATCGTGCCGTTCACGGTGTTGGCCTTGGGGAAGGCCAGGCAGAGCCCGCCCGGCCAGTGGCTGATCGTGCCCGGCCGGGCGGTGTAACCCCATCCGCCACCGCACGGTGCCCCGTCGACGTCGACGACCAGATCGGTGCCCGCTGCCGAGGTGACGTGCATCTGAGATGCAGCGATCAGCTTCTTGATGCCGACCTTGACTTTCGGCTCGAGGTCCGGCTCCGGCGAAAGACGCTCGAGAGCCTCAGGGTGCTCATTGGACACCATCAGGATCCGGGTTCCCTCGCCCAGGATCTTCGGGAGTTCCGGAGCGTGCAGCAGCCCTTCCACCGTGCAGTCGACCACGAAGTCCACCGCCCCGAGCGCCGCGAGCACTGCCGCTGAGCCGGCGATGGCGTCGGACGCGCCCGTCGACCTCACCGGCACCGGCGCCGACTGGCGAGGCGTGGGCACCACGACGTGGACCGGCGGCGTGCCGAGCCGATCCAGGGCCAGTTCGGCCAGGTTCACGTTCACGGCCCTGCTCTGGCTCTCGGACAGGATCGCTGCCGTCTGGGGCGGTTCGACGCCGCACATCTCGAAGACCGACGAGAAGGCATCGATCCACTTCGCTTCGATTCGCTCGACCAGCATCTGGTCCTCCAGATTCCCGCAGTCTGCTGACTATGCGCCAAGTTAGAGGCTGTGCGGAGCGCCGCGGCCGCTGGGTGTCAGGCTGCTTCTACGGCGGCGAGGTGGGCGGCGTCGTTGAACCGTCGTACTTGCCACAGGCGCCGCCCGTTGAAATCGAGCAGCTCCAGCTCGGTGATGGCGGTCACCGAGGTGACCACGCCGACGCCCCGATGACTGGGCGGGATGCCGAAGGCCATCGCCATGGCCGCAGAGGCGATGCCGCCGTGGCACCCCACAAAGATCGTCTTTCCCGCATGGGCTGCGGCGATGTCGTTGAGCGCCTGTGCAACCCGGTGGCGGAAGCCTGCGCGGCTCTCACCGCCGTCCACCACGGGCGCGTATGGCTGGTCCATCGGCTGGATGAACCCGAAGCGCTCGCGCGCCGCCTCCCAGGTCATGCCGTCGGCAGGTCCGAGCCGCATTTCCTCGAGGTCATCGTGGAGATGGACATCGAGATTCCCGCGCTCGGGCCCGCTGCCGAGTACTGGCAGCACGATGTCGGTGGTCTCGCGGGCCCTGGGCAGCGGCGAGGAGTAGACGACGTGCACCTCGGGTTCGCGGCCGGCTGCGAACCGGTCGCGCAGCGCCGCCGCTTGGGCGCGGCCCCGGTCGGTGAGGCCCCGACACCCCTGGGGTCCGCCGACGATTCCTTCGGCCATGGCGACGGATTCGCCGTGCCGGACGATCAGCAGCCGCGAGAGCAGTTGCTCGTCAGCCATATCGCCTGCTGCCGACATCCACACCGGAAGACTCTAGGTGTGCGCAACGACTGCCGTTCGGCGCGGCGCCAGCCGGAGAGGTCGGCTCAGCCACCGTGCAGGCCGTGGTGAGTCTCAGTGAAGCCGGGTCGAACACCGGCACGGCTCCACTCCGTGCCTCCCTGGCCACGCAGAGCCCGGGAATGCCCTCGGCCGCTGTGACGACAGCGCCCACCGCGTCGACGAGATGCTCCGATTGACGCGAGAACACAAGCGCCTGGACGCCGTCGTGGGCCGCTGCAGCCGGGCGGGAGTAGCCGGCGCCTTCCAGCCGCTCGACCGTCGAAGCAACGGTTAGGTCGGCGCCGTCGACAAACAAACAGAATTCATGCGTGGTCATCACAGGCGCGTTACCTCTCGCTGCATCGCTGGATGCCGGAAGCCGTGGTCGCATGGCCAAGCGTCCGGCCGGTCTGCGGCACTCTAGTAGCGATTGCTTATCTACCGTCAAGAGCTTTAGTTTCAACTAATTTCCATATTTTCCGTGTAGTTTAGGAATCTGTCTCTGGCAATTTGTTCGGGGCGGCCGCCGGCCCGCACGCCGCAGCGGGCGTGCATTCGCTAGCGGGACAGTCCGGAGCGCCGCGCCGACGCGACCGGAAAGTGCCTGGGCCGTAGCATGCGGCCCGATGACAGGTGACACGGGGATGTCCACGCCGCAGCACATCGCCTATCGAGCGATGGTGGCCTCCGACGTCGGCTCGGTTCCTGTGGGGTGCATGGGCGAACCCGACGAACTGGCAGAGCGGATCGCCAGCCTTGGATCCGCTGCGATCCTGGCATTCGAGGGAGACCGCCACGTCGGGCAGCTGCAGTTCCGGAGGTACATCCCCGGACAGCGAAGCCCCAACAACATCTGGGATCCGGTGTACTGGATGGACTTCGACGGCCGGGCACCGACCCTTCCCCCCGGCACGATCAGCGTCTTCTGCTATCACGTCGGCCAGCTTGACGACACCGACGACCGCGATAGCCGCTACTTCGGTCGGGGCATCGGGGCCGGGCTGCTCGACCGCATGCTGGAGTGGGCGTCCGCCACCGGCGCGGCGGCCGTGGTCGCGAAGGCGTCGCCGTCGTTGAGGCCGGTGATGGGCTTCATGGGCGGTCAACCCGTCGAGGTCTACGAGGAGCGAGGCTTCCAGACTGTCGCAAGCTGGTCCGACCCCGATCTCGCCGAGGCGGTCGTCGAGCGTGGCATCGCGACCACTGAACAGCTCCCGGCCGCGGCCACCGTCAGCTGCTGCGTCCTGAACCTTTCCGAGCGCCGCTGACAGAGCCTTCGGCCGATTCCTGAGCCGTAGCCTGCAGGACGGCGAGTAGCGAACACCGGAGGTTGTGATGGGATCGATCACCTCAGACATCGAGCCAACCGTCGATCCGGCCGAGGTGGGCTTCGACGCCGGTCGGCTGGAGCGCATTGCCGCTCATCTGGATCGGTATGTCGACGACGGGCGCCTGCCGGGCGTGTCGGTGCTGCTGACGCGCGGCGGCCAGATCGCGTACACCCACCGCTACGGCCAGCGAGACTGCGAGCGGTCGCTGCCGGTCACCGCAGACACCATCTATCGCATCTACTCGATGACCAAGCCCATCGTGTCGATCGCCGCGATGCAGCTGTACGAGCAAGGGTGCTTCCAGTTGAAGGATCCGGTCTCGCGTTGGATCCCGGAGTTTGCGAACGCACGCGTCTTCGCCGGTGGCAACGTGATGCAGTACCAGACGCGAGAACCGGCGAGCGAAGTAACCGTCCACAGCCTGCTGACCCATACCTCCGGCCTCACCTACGACTTCCACTTCGCCAACGAGGTCGACGCGCTGTACCGGGCCAACGGCTTCAACTGGGGTGCCCCCGGCAACCTCGAGGAAACTTGCGAAGCGCTCGCATCGCTCCCGCTGCTGTTCGATCCGGGCACCGAGTGGAACTACAGCTACTCCACCGATGTTCTGGGCCGTGTCGTCGAGGTCGTCTCGGGTCAGTCGCTCGACGAGTACCTCGTCGACCACGTGATCGGGCCGCTCGGCATGACCGACACGGGCTTTCAGGTGCCACCCGCCGACGTCGAGCGCTTTGCGGCCAACTACACGACAGCCACGCTGGCGGCACGCGAGGCAGCGGGCAACACGGGGCCGACGCCCCCGGCATACCGGCCCGACGACCCGGGCCTGGCGCGCACGCTGATGGATGACCCGCGCACGTCGGCCTATCTGGGACCGCCCAAGATCCTTTCCGGCGGCGGTGGCCTGGTGTCGACCATGGGGGACTACCACCGCTTCACCCAGATGCTGCGCAACGGGGGCGAGCTCGACGGCGCCCGCGTCATCGGCCGGCGAACCCTCGAGTTCATGGCCAGCAATCACCTGCCTGGCGGCACCGATCTCACCGAGTGCGGCCGAGCGCTGTTCTCCGAGGCGGCCTTCGACGGTATCGGTTTTGGCCTGGGCTTCTCGGTGGTGCTCGATCCTGCCAAGGCCAAGGTCGTGTCCAGCAAGGGCGAGTTCGCCTGGGGCGGGGCTGCGTCGACTGCATTCTGGGTGGATCCGGTCGAAGACATCACACTCGTCTTCCTGACGCAGCTGCTGCCCTCCAGCGTCCACCCGATCCGCCCAGAGCTCAAGGCGCTCGTCTATCAAGCACTGGTGTGAGGCCGGTCGCTGCTCTTCGCGAACAGCGCTGATTGACTGCGGACATGGCAGATTTCGACTTGGTCATCGTTGGCACCGGCTCGGCCAATTCCATTCCCGGTCCCGAGTTCGACGACTGGTCGATTGCGATCGTCGAACGCGACACGTTCGGTGGCACGTGCCTGAACGTGGGCTGCATTCCCTCCAAGATGTTCGTGTACGCGGCCGATGTTGCCGACACCATCGCGACGGCGGGCGACTACGGCATCGCCGCCAGCTTTGACAGCGCCGACTGGCCTGCCATTCGAGATCGCGTCTTCGGCCGCATCGATCCCATCGCCAGCGGGGGGCGCGACTACCGCTTCGGCGCCGAATGCCCCAACATCACCGTGTTCGAGGGTGATGCCCGTTTCGTGAGCGACCGGCGCCTGGCGGTGCGCATGGGCGACGGCAGTACCGAATCGGTGTCCGGGCGGCATGTGGTGCTCGGGGCCGGCGCTCGGGCATTCCTGCCGCCGTACCGCGGCCTGGGCACGGTGCCGTTCCACACCTCTGACACCGTGATGCGACTGGATTCGCTGCCGGAGTCGATGATCGTGCTTGGCGGCGGGTATATCGCCTGCGAGCTGGGCTACGTGTTCTCGGCGCTGGGAACCAACGTCACGGTGGTCAACCGGGGTGAGCGGCTGCTGCGGGCCGAGGACGACGACGTGTCTGCAGCATTCACGACGGCGGCGCAGCGCCACTTCGACCTGCGCCTCGGCGCGACGGTGACCTCCGTGCGCGGCGGAGCCGCGGAGTTTGTGTACGCCGCCGACGGCTCGCCCAGTGCCCATGGCAACTCCTACACGGTCGAATTCGACCGTGGCGGGCGTGCCGAGTCGGTGAGCGCCGATGTGCTGCTGGTGGCCACAGGTCGGGTGCCCAACGGCGATCAGCTCGCCCTCGACCTTGCAGGAGTGGATGACGACGACGGCCGTGTGCTGACCGATGAGTTCTACCGCACCTCGGCGCCGGGCGTGTGGGCCTTCGGCGACCTGTCGAGCGAGACTCAGCTCAAGCATCTCGCCAACGCGCAGGTGCGGGCGCTGCGGCACAACCTGCTGGTGGCCGAGGGCCAGGCCGACGGCCCCATGTACTCCGTCCGGGAGGATCTGGTTCCCCATGCGGTGTTCTCGCACCCGCAGGTCGCCTCGGTCGGCCTCACCGAGCGAGATGCACGGGCGCAGGGATTGCCGATCTCGGTGGTCAACAAGCCCTTCGGCCACACGGCGTACGGCTGGGCGATGGAGGACACCGCCAGCTTCGCCAAGCTCATCGCGCACGCCGAGACCCGCGAGCTGCTCGGCGCCCACATCATCGGCCCCCAGGCGTCCACGCTGATCCAGCAGCTCATCCAGGGCATGACCTTTGGCCAGACCGTCGACCAGATGGCCCGCGAGCAGTTCTATATCCACCCGGCGCTGACCGAGGTCATCGAGAACGCCCTGCTCGAGCTGTAGCCAGCCGCGGTCAGTCGGGTTCAGTCGATGCGGCGGGCGTCGGGGATGAGGTTGATCTCCCAGATCACCTCTTCGAGCCGATCTTCGGCCGAGACCGCCTCGTAGCGGCACGGTCGCTCAGGCGTGACCGTCGACGGCGCCGGGGTGAGAATCGTGGACGGGCGTGGGTGGCAGAACTGCACCACGCTGAGCCGGCTGGTGTGCTGGCCTGGGTCTGCCTTGACACGGTGCCAGCCGGCGCCGATCAGGCCGTTGGTGACGTGCTCCAGCATGATCCCTGAGTTGATGATGACGTGATCGTCCGGCGGGGCGGCATCGACCCACCCGCCGTCGATGCGCACCTGCAGCCCGCGGTCGGTCGCCCGTGGCAGGGCGGTGATGAGGTTGATGTCGGCGTGCTCGTCGGCCCAGACGTGGCCCTCGCTGCCGCCGCCCGGGGCATGTGACATCGGCGGGTAGTGAATGGCCCGGCTCAGGTGCGTGCCGTAGGTGGTCATCCGGTCGAAGAAGGTCTCGTGGGCGCCGATGCCCTGCGCGATCACGCGCAGGAAGCGTCGCTGCAGCTCGACGAGCCGCCGGTGGAATTCGGTGAGGGTCGCGCCGGCGCCGTCGATGTCGTCGTCGGGGAAGATCGACGGCCGGTACCAGCGGCCGTACTGCACGGTGAGCGGGTGGCCGGCGGGCGGTTGATCGCTCCAGTTGAACATCTCCTTCCAATCGGGAAGGTCGGAGATGGCGGCGGTCTCGGTGAGGCGGCCGGTGTAGCCACGCGCACCGAACGACTCCGCGTCGACGTAGCGCTTCTTGGTGTCGGACCCCAGCGCGAAGAACCGGCCCAGCACGTCGTACGCATCGTCGAGCAGGCCGCCTGAGAGATCGTGGGCCGTATAGACGAAGCCCGTCCGGAGGCTCGACATCACGCCGTCGGTGACCGCCTTGCGCTGTGCCGCCGAGCCGTGCTCGAACGCCAACAGGTCGACATCCAGAATCTCGTCCATAGTGCCCTTCAGTCTTCCCGCTGGCGCGCCAACCAGGCCTCGTAGCGAGCTTGGTCGGTCCAGGCACCGGTGTCTGTGTCGAAGCGAGCCGCTTCGGGTGCCATCAGGGCCGAGTCGGTGGAGCGGGCCTGGGTGCTCGACACGGTGCCCACCCAGTCGGGCAGGTCGAGCACGAGTTCGGTGGGGCAATCGTGCGGGGGGCGGGCGGCGATGGCGACGGTCGGCAGCGCAGCGATGGACGCATCCCGGTGCGCTGGATCGTTGCCGTAGAAGATCGGGTCGTGGATCTGCTGCCACTTGTCTGCGCCCATGACGATCACATCGAATCCGGCAGCGATGTCCGACAGCAGCTGCGCGTCGGTGACGTCGATCTCGAGCCAGTCGATCGGCGCTGCGACCTGTTCGAGCACGGCGATCCGGTCGGCGAGGCGCGGGCGTTGCACGTCTTCCTTGGCGAGCGCCACCCGGCTGACGGTCCACACGAGCACATCGAGGCGGTGCTGTTCGATCACGGCTTCGCTGATGGCGAGATGGGCCGTCGTGGGCGGGTTGAACGAGCCGGGAAACACCCCCCGCCGCTGCGCGCTAGCGGACACTTCCTCAGCCTGCGTCTGCTGCGGTGTCTCCGGTGACGGCGCCCGCGATCGTGATCGATCCCGCCGTGCCGCTGCTGCCGTCGGCGAGTTCGCCGATCACTGCGGCGTCATGGCCGCTGTCGCGCAGCTCGCGCACAGCGTCGCCGGCACGTGCGGGATTGCAGCTGAACAGCAGGCCGCCCGAAGTCTGCGGATCGCCGAGCACGATGCGGGTGAGTTCGTCGCTGCCGTCGAGGCGCTCGGCCAGGTGATCCAGGTTGCGGCCGGTGCCCCCGGGCACGAAGCCGCCGGTGGCGAGCCCGACCACATCGGGCAGCAGCGGCACTGCGCCGGCATCCACCACGGCACTCGCTTCGCTGGCCGCGGCGAGTTCTGCGAGGTGTCCCAGCAGTCCGAACCCGGTGACGTCGGTGGCCGCCGTGGCTCCTGCCCTGATGGCCGCGGCGGCGGCTGCGTCGTTGAGCCGGCACATCTCGGCCACGCCGGCCTCGTAGGCCGCATGCAGGTCGCCGCCCGACTCGACGGCCTCGGGGCCCGAACGCTTCAGCGCGGTCGCGAGCAGACCGGTGCCGAGCGGTTTGGTCAGCACCAGCGCCTGGCCCGCCTGCCCACCGGCGTTGGTGAGCAGGCCCGTGCCGTCGCTGGCCGGCCGGCAGGTGCCAGTCACCGACATGCCATAGAGCGGCTCGGGCGCGTCGATGGTGTGACCGCCGGCCACCACCCAGCCGCCGTCCGCCGCGGCATCCGCACCGCCGGCGAGCACCTCGCCCAGCAAGTCCAGCGGGAGCGCGTCGCGCGGCCAGGCCGCCAGGTTGAGGGCGAACAGCGGGCTCGCGCCCATCGCGTAGATGTCGCTGGCGGCATTCGCCGCCGCGATGCGCCCCCACGTGCGCGCATCGTCCACGATCGGCGCGAAGAAGTCGGTCGAATTCACCAGCAGCCGGTCGCCGTCGAGCCGCCACACGGCGGCATCGTCGCTGGTGTCGGTGCCGACCACCAGGTCCGGGTGCGACGGGGGAGTCAGATGGCGCAGAACCTGCGCCAGCTCGGAAGGCCCGAGCTTGCACGCTCAGCCCGCACCGTGGCTGTACTGGCTCAGCCGGAACGCCGGTGTCGATTCGCCGCGCGAGCGTGCGTCCTCGGAGGTCACGCCGTCACGGTACCGATCCGGGCCTCCGCTGGGCACCGCCAGCGCCCCGACGGTCCGGCCTGTGCGCGGGCGGCGCGGCGCGGTGAGCCCGTCCTCGGCACGCGCGGCTCAGTCCAGCAGGCCGTACTGCTGTTTCAGCGCGAGGATCCGCTGGACCGATTCGTAGATGCGCTCCTCGGGGATCTCGCCCGATTCCACAGCGGCGAGGATCGCCTCGCGCACGCGACGGACGTTGTCGGCCTCGTCGTCGTGGGTCTGGTTGGCGATCAGCACGACGTCCACGCCCGCATTGACGGCACGCACCGCCGCTTGCTCCAGGGTGAACTGCTCGACGATGGCGCCCATGCCCATGTCGTCGGAGATCACCACGCCGTCGTAGCCGAGATCGTTGCGCAGGAGATCGGTGACGATGGCTGCTGACAGCGTGGCGGGAAGCGCAGCGGGGTCCAGTCGCCGGTTGACGACATGGTTGGTCATGACCGCACCGGCGTAGCCCTGCTCGAACAGCATCTGGTAGGGAGCGAGCTCGACATCGCTCACGAAGCTGTCGGTTACGTCGGTGACGCCCAGGTGCGTGTCGCCGACCGCACTGCCGTGGCCGGGGAAGTGCTTGAGCGTCGGCACCACGTCGTGGTCGAGGTGCGCATCCGAGAAGGCGCTGGCGTGCTCGACCACCTGCGCGGGATCGGCGCTGAACGCCCGCCCCAGCGCGCCGATCGCCGGGCTGTCGGGGTTCACATCGACATCCACAACCGGCGCCAGATTCCAGTTGATGCCCACCGAGCGAAGCTGTTCGGCCAGCGCCGTAGCGATCTCCGATGTGCTTTCCGGGTCGCCGGCGCCCATGTCGGCCGCCGACGGCACCACGACTGTGAAGCCGTACTTCTGCTTGAGCCGATTGACCAGCCCGCCCTCGGCATCTACAGCGATCAGCAGCGGGATCTCGCTGTGCTCTTGCAGGCTTGCCGTGAGGGCCTCGAGCTGAGCAGGCGAGACGATGTTGCGCGGCTGCGTGCCGCCGCTGCGCACGTCGTAGTCGTACAGGATCAGCCCGCCGGGGCGAACCTCATCCAGCAGCTCGGCCACCGCGGGTTCCACCTCGGTGCCGGGAAAGCCGAACAGCAGCATCTGGCCCACCGCCTCGGGCAGCGTCAGGTCTCGCGCTTCGAGATCGTCACTGCCGCAGGACGCGGCGGCGATGGCTGTCGCCAGTGCCAGGACAATCAGGGTCGCTGCGCGGCGCATCAGCCGTAGCTGCAGACGGCGTTGACGATGAGTTCGAGCGCCGGCGCGGCATCAATGCTGTAGGCGACCTCGCAGTTGGGCGTGGCGTCGGTGCCGGGCCGTTCGTCGGCGACGGTCATGCCCCGGGTGAGATCGCCGCTCGTCTCCACGTCGACGTGTCGGGCGCCGAAGGTGAACAGCTCTGGGTGCGTCACGGCCAACACTGCGCAGGGGTCGTGCATGGGCGCGGCATCCAGCCCGGCGCGCTCGCGGTAGCCGGCGAGGTAGAAGTCGAACAGGTCCGCCACGAACTCAGGCACCATGCCGCCCTGCTCCCGCAGGGCGATGATCTCGTTCTGCCCGACGCAGAGCTGGTGGGTGAGGTTGAGCCCGGCCATGCGAACCAGCGGCACACCGGCGGCGAACACGATCTGGGCGGCATGGGGATCTGCCCAGATGTTGAACTCGGCCGTCGGCGTGACATTGCCCGGCCCGACCGCGCCGCCCATGAGCGAGATGCCCGCCACCCGCTCGACGATGTCCGGCGCTTGGCGGATGGCCAGCGCAATGTTGGTGAGCGGCCCGACAGGCACGAGCCACACGTCGTCGTGGGCTCGCACCGTCTCGATGATGACGCCGACGGCGTCATTGCTTGCTGCCGCCAAGTGCACATCGGGCCGCGGTGGCCCGTCGAGCCCGGTCGCCCCGTGGGCACGAGGGGCGTGGGCCGCAGGTACCAGCAGCGGCCGGTCCGCGCCCGCATGCACCGGAATGTCCAGCCCGGCAAGCTCGCACATCAGCAGCGCGTTCGCCGTGGTCATCTCGAGCGGTGCGTTCCCCGACACCGTCGTGATCGCCAGCACCTCGCACTGGCGGGCCGCCAGCAGGATCGCCACCGCATCGTCGTGGCCCGGATCGCAATCGAGAATGATCCTCGGGTTCACAGCTTGGTGATGCTGGGCGCGGGGGCGTCGGTCTCGCCCCAGTAGTGGGGGAGGCGCAGGTAGCCGAAGCGCGTCAGCTCGACGGCCGATGCCAGCCCCTGGATCTCCTTGATCCGCTGGATGGAGCGGATGTGCGAGGCCATCTCGTAGAACAGCATCCAGATCGCGCACTCGAGCGTGTTCACGATCATCCGCTCGTCGTCGGGATCATGCCAAGCACCTCGGGGGAGCACCGTGATGGCGTCATCCCAGAAGAGCGTGCTGTGACGTGACTCCACCATCTCGCGGAACGTCTCGACCGGATGGGACGCGACCACGTAGCGCATCCAGCTCAGGCCAAGGTCGAGCTTGTCGAGCAGATCGAGCACATCCCAGAACAGCCCAGGATCCAGCCGCAGCCCGTGCTTGTTGTTGCGCCCCTGGTGATGCTCGGCCCACACGATGGGCTCGGGAATGTCGCCGTCGGGCCACAGCAGCGTCCCGCAGCGCCGCTTCGCGAAGATCAGCGACACCCAGGCGATGTGGCTGATCTGCCGACGGATCGACCACCACATCAGCTCCCGTTCGGGCGACTGGTCGTCGAGGTCGAGCTGCGCATCGGTCAGCCCGTCCACTTCGGCGCGCAGCCACAGGTCGATATGGGAGAAGTACGGCATCGTGCCGGCCGCATCATCGTCCGGCATCTCCAGCACCGAAGGGTCGATCCGAGCCATGCCCGAACGCTAGCGATCTGTGGTCAGTCAGTTTCGAAGGCGCGGGGGTCTGGGCAGGCGCACATGAGGTTGCGGTCGCCGTAGGCGCCGTCGATGCGGCTCACCGGCGGCCAGTACTTGTCGGCCACGGGCGTCGCCACGGCGGTGCCCGCCGGGTAGGCGGCCACGGTGCGCGAGTAGGGGTGATCCCACACGTCGGCCAGCACGTCGATCGCCGTGTGGGGTGCATTGGCGAGCGGGTTGTCGTCGGCGGGCCACTCGCCCGCCGCGACCTTGTCGATCTCGGAACGGATCGTCGCCATCGCATCGCAGAACCGGTCGATCTCCGCCAGCGATTCGCTCTCGGTGGGCTCGATCATCAGGGCGCCGGCCACCGGCCAGGACATGGTCGGCGCGTGGAAGCCGTAATCCATCAGCCGCTTGGCGATATCCTCGACCGTGATCCCCGTATCGTGCTGGATCGTGCGGCAATCGATGATGCATTCGTGCGCGACGTAGCCGCCTCGGCCCCGATAGACGACCGGAAAATGCGGCTCCAGGCGACGGGCCATGTAGTTGGCGTTGAGGATCGCGACCTGCGTCGCCTTGAGGAGACCGGCGGCCCCCATGAGCGCGATGTAGGTCCAGGAGATGGGCAGGATCAGGGCGCTTCCCCAGGGAGCGGCCGCGATGGCGCCGACCCCGGTGCCGGGACCCGCTTCCGCGACCAGGGGATGATTCGGCATGAACGGCGCCAGGTGCGCCTTGGCGCCGACCGGGCCCATGCCGGGGCCGCCTCCGCCGTGGGGAATGCAGAAGGTCTTGTGCAGGTTGAAATGCATGACGTCGGCGCCGAGCTCTGCCGGCCGGCTGATCCCCACCATGGCGTTCAGGTTGGCACCGTCCATGTAGACCTGACCGCCGTTGGCGTGGATGACGTCGCAGATGTCCTTGATGCGTTCCTCGAACACGCCGTGGGTCGAGGGGTAGGTGACCATCAGGGCGGCCAGCCGGCCGGCGTGCCGCCCGGCCTTGGCCTCGAGGTCGTCGACGTCGATGTTGCCCTCGGAATCGCAGTCGACCACCACGACCTCGCACCCGGCCATTATGGCGCTCGCGGGGTTCGTGCCGTGAGCCGAACTCGGGATGAGACAGATATCGCGGCCCTCGTCCCCCCGGCTGCGGTGCCAGGCCCGGATGGCCCACAGGCCGGCGTACTCGCCCTGCGAGCCGGCATTCGGCTGCAGGGAGACGGCATCGAAACCGCTGATCTCCGCCAGCATGTCCTGGAGGCCCCGAATCATCTCGAGATAGCCCGCGGCCTGATCGAGAGGCGCGAAAGGATGGATGTCGGCGAACTCGGGCCAGGTGACCGGCAGCATCTCCGCCGTCGCGTTGAGCTTCATGGTGCAGGAGCCGAGGGGAATCATGGACCGGTCGAGCGCGATGTCCTTCGCCTGCAGGCGGGCGAGATAGCGGAGCATCTC
>JAJECP010000005.1 GCA_022821985.1 Acidimicrobiia bacterium | reverse complement strand
TCGCGGCGCGCAGCGCCGCGGGGGGAGGGGTGTGGGGAGGGGGTTTCCCCTTCCCCACGGAAAACGACGGGGCTGATCTGGGCGGCGCAGGCGCGCAGGCTTCGTTTCTTCGTCAACTCGCTAGTGGCTGTGGCCGTGGTGTTCGGGGTCGTGGTGGAGGTGGTGCGGATGGCCTTCGCTGGACCGCCAGTCGTCGGGACAACTGCAGATCAGGTTCCGGTCGCCCCGCGTGTTGTCCACCCGGCCCACCGGCGGCCAGTACTTGTGGGCGGCGAGCCACGGCGCCGGGAAAGCGGCCTGCTCGCGGCTGTAGGGACGGTCCCAGGAGTCCGAGACCACGTCGCTGGCGGTGTGCGGGGCGAGCCGCAGCGGGTTCCGCTCCGGGTCGGCCCGTCCTTCCTCGATGTCGCGGATCTCGGCGCGGATCCGGATCATCGCGTCGCAGAAGCGGTCCAGTTCCTCCCGGGACTCGCTCTCGGTGGGCTCGATCATCAGCGTCCCCGCGACCGGGAACGACATCGTCGGGGCATGGAATCCGAAGTCGATGAGCCGCTTGGCCACGTCGTCCACGCTGGCCCACTCCGAGAACGGCCGTAGATCCACGATGCACTCGTGCGCGACCAGCCCGTAGCGGCCCTGGTACAGGATCGGATAGTGCTCGCCGAGGCGCGAGGCCAGGTAGTTGGCCGACAGGATCGCCGTCTGGGTGGCCTGGGTGAGCCCCTCCACGCCCATCATGGCGATGTACATCCACGGGATCGGCAGGATGCCCGCCGAGCCCCAGGGCGCTGACGAGATCGCGCCCGGGCCGGTCTCGGGGCCGGCAGTGGGTGCTAGCGGGTGGTTGGGCAGGTACTTGGCCAGGTGCAGGCGGCACGCCACCGGCCCGATGCCCGGCCCGCCGCCGCCGTGGGGAATGCAGAACGTCTTGTGCAGGTTGAGGTGGCTGACGTCGGCGCCGAATGTGCCCGGTGCGGCGAGGCCGACGAGGGCGTTGAGGTTGGCGCCGTCCACATAGACCTGCCCGCCCGCTTCGTGCACCTTGAGACAGACCTGCCGGATGCCGTCCTCGTACACGCCGTGCGTCGAGGGGTAGGTGGCCATGAATGCGGCGAGCTGATCGCCGTGCTCGGCGATCTTGGCGTCGAGGTCGTCGAGGTCGACGTCGCCGTCGTCGGTGCAGCCCACCACCACCACCCGCATGCCGGCCATCACGGCCGATGCGGCGTTGGTGCCGTGCGCGGAGGAGGGGATGAGGCACACGGTGCGGTGGGAGTCGCCCCGGTCGTCGTGGTAGCCGCGGATGGCGAGCAGCCCGGCCAGCTCGCCCTGCGAGCCCGCATTGGGCTGCAACGACACGGCGTCGTAGCCGGTGATCGCCGCCAGCCACCGTTCGAGGTCGGCGATGATCTGGCGGTAGCCCTCCCACTGGTCGGGCGGCGCGAACGGGTGGATGTCGGCGAACTGCGGCCAGGTCACCGGCGTCATCTCCGCTGCAGCGTTGAGCTTCATCGTGCAGCTGCCCAGCGGGATCATCGAGCGGTCCAGCGCCACGTCGGCCGAGGCCAGCCGGCGCAGGTAGCGCATCATCTCAGTCTCGGAACGGTGGGAGTGAAAGGTGGGGTGCGTGAGGTACTTGCTGGTGCGCCGCAGTTCGCCGGCGATGCCCGACGGCGCCGAGGCTGCCAACTCGGCCACAATTCCCACATCAGCTGACCTGCCGTCTCCTGTCGTTCCGAAAGCATCCAGGAGGTGCGCGACCGTCGCTTCGTCGCAGGTCTCGTCGAGCGAGACGCTCACTGCGTCGGCATCGACTCGGCGCAGGTTGATCCCGGCGCTGAGCGCGGCGGCCAGTACCTGGTCGGCGCCGCCGGGGACCTCCACAGTCAGCGTGTCGAAGAACGTCTCGTTGCGGACGCGCAAGCCCAAGTTGCGCACGCCCTCGGCCAGTCCGGCCGTCAGCCGGTGCACGCGCTCAGCGATGCCCGCCAGTCCGTCAGGGCCGTGCCAGACCGCATACATCGAGGCCACCACGGCGAGCAGCACCTGAGCGGTGCAGATGTTGCTGGTGGCCTTCTCGCGCCGTATGTGCTGCTCACGGGTCTGCAGCGCCAGCCGGTACGCGGTCCTGCCGGCGGCATCCACCGAGACGCCCACGAGCCGTCCCGGCATCGAGCGGCGGTGCTTCTCGCTGGTCGCCAGGAATGCCGCATGCGGGCCGCCGAAACCGAGCGGCACACCGAAGCGCTGCGAGCTGCCCACCACGATGTCGGCGCCCTGCTCGCCGGGCGGCTGCAGCACGCAGCACGCCAGCAGGTCGGCCGTGACGGCCGCAATCGCGCCCGTAGCGTGCAGAGCTTCGATCACCGATTGAAGGTTGCGGACAGCGCCGCTGCTGCCGGGGTAGGCCAGCAGTGCGCCGTACACCTCGGCAGGTGCCAGATCGGTCGCCGGATCGCCCACCACGATGTCGATGCCGAGCGGCTGGGCACGTGTGCGAACCACATCGATGACCTGGGGATGGCAGTCGGCATCGACGAAGAAGCAGTCGGGCCCGCTGCGTGTGATGCGGCGGGCCATGGCCATCGCCTCGGCAGCCGCGGTGCCCTCGCACAGCAGCGATGAGTTGGCGATCTCCATTCCCACCAGATCGCACACCATCGTCTGGTAGTTGAGCAAGGCCTCGAGCCGCCCTTGGGAGATCTCGGGCTGGTACGGCGTGTACGCCGTGTACCACGACGGGTCTTCCAGCACGCCGCGTCGGATGACTGCAGGCGTGAGGGTGCCGTAGTAGCCCAGCCCGATCAACGAGTGCACCTGCGTGTTGGCATTGGCAAGCCAGCGCATCGCCGCAGTGGCTTCCGTCTCGGTGAGGGGACGGTCGATGCCGTCGAGCACGATCGGCTCGTCGATCCGGATCTCGGCAGGCACGGCGGCATCGACCAGTTCGGTGAGCGAGCCGAACCCGAGCCGCTTGAGCATGACAGCAACGTCGTCAGGCCCTAGGCCGATGTGGCGTACAGCGAATGCCCCTTCTGAGCTCGTGGGTACCGGGGGTTCACTCATGCGCCATGCCTCCGAAGTGGCCTTGTGCGGTCTCGATCATCGACAGTGCCATCGCTCGGGTTATCCATCACGACGGTCGCCAGTAGCGGTGCTCCACGAATGGCAGCGGGGCCACCCGGCACGGCTCGGCGCCCTTGCGACCTTCGGCAAACAACTCCGTGTCGTCAGCCGAATGCTCGGCTGCCACGTAGGCCATGGCGATCGGCGCTTCGACCGTCGGGCCGAAGCCGCCGCTCGTCACCATGCCGACGCTGGTGCCGTCGGAAGTGCTCAGCGCGGCGCCGTCGCGGATCGGCCGTCGGCCCTCGGCCGCGATGCCCACTCGCAGGCGCGGCGGCCCGCCGGCGAGCTGCGCCGTGATGATCTCCGCACCGGGAAATCCGCGGTCGGCCCGCCGGCGCTTCGGGATCGACCAGCCCAGACCGGCCTCAGCCGGCGTTGTCGCCTCGGTGAGCTCGTGGCCCACCAGCGGCAGGCCCGCTTCGAGGCGCAGCGTGTCGCGGGCGCCGAGCCCCGCGGGAACTACCTCATCGGCGTTCAGCAGCAGCCGTGCGATATGGGCCACCTCGCCTGCCGGCATGGCAATCTCGAAGCCGTCCTCGCCGGTGTACCCGCAGCGAGACACCTCGCACTCGACGCCCTCGATCAGCAGTGTGGCCGTCGTCATGAACGCCAGCTCCGCGGCTTCCGGCGCCCAGCGAGCCAGCACGCCGGCCGCCGCTGGACCCTGCAGCGCCACCAACGCCAGATCGGTTCGCACCTCAAGGCGCACATCGCCGTCGTCGCCGCCGTTGACCGCCCGCAGCATGGACAGGTCGGCCTCGGTGCGCACCGCATTGACCACGATGCGCAGCCGATCGGCATGACACGACACGATCAGGTCGTCGAGCACACCGCCTGCCGCAGTAGTGAACAGCGTGTAGCGCATGCGTCCCGGCACGAGGCTGGTGACGGCACCCGGCACGCAGCCTTCCAGCCAGGCCGCCACGTCGCCTACCTCATCGTTGCCCCCCGGGTGCAGCTCGATGATGCCCATGTGGCTGACGTCGAACAATCCCGCCGCCGTGCGGGTAGCGCGGTGCTCGGCAACGGTGCCGTCGCCGTAGCGCATGGGCAGCGCATGGCCGCCGAAGTTGACCATCCGGCCGCCGAGTTCGGTGTGCAGGTCGAACAGCGGGGTGCGTACGCCGCCGTTGGCGTCAGTCATCAACCGGTCCGGCTCGGCCTCAGTCGGCCAGCAGCTCGGCGATGCGACCCTTCGGACGTCCGACGATGGCACGGTTGCCGCGCACCACCACGGGACGCTGCATGAGCGCCTTGCGCTGGCTCAGCAGCTCCACCACGGCGGCGGGATTGTCGACGTAGTCGTCGGCGTTCAGGTTCAGCTTCTTGAACTGCGAGTCCTTGCGCACCAGGTCTTCGACGGGGTCCTCGAGTATCGACACCAAGTGTTCGAGCGTCTCGCGGTCGGGTGGCGTCTTCATGTACAAGACGACGTCGGCCTCGACTCCAGCTTCCTCGGCGACCGCCAAGGCATTCCGGGACGAGTTTCAATGCGGGTTGTGGTAGATCGTCACCTCGGCCATGAGGCCGAAGTTACCTGCGCGAGACGCGCAAGTCTGGTCATGCAGCCATGACGGTCACGGCAGCAACGACGAGAGCGGTCGCTCGGCATGCAGCGGCGTCGTCGAGGCGTCCGCGGCTTCGACTTCCTCGCGTGTGACGCCCAGCATGAACAGGATCGCGTCCAGGTACGGGACGTTCACGGTGGTGTCCGCCGCATCGGCAACCACCGGCTTGGCGTTGAAGGCGATGCCGAGCCCCGCCGCTGTCAGCATGGGCAGGTCGTTGGCACCGTCGCCCACGGCCACGATCTGCTCCAGCGGCACGCCCTCGATGTACGCGAGCTGGCGCAGCAGCCGCGCCTTGGCCTCGGCGTCGATCACTTCTCCGACCAGTTCGCCGGTCAGCCGGCCGTCGCGGATCTCGAGCTCGTTCGCGTAGGCGTGATCGAACTTGAACCGCTTCGCAAGGTGATCGGTGAAGTGCGTGAAGCCGCCGGAGATGATCGCGACCCTGTAACCCAGCCGCTTCAGCGTGCGCGCGAAAGTGCGGGCGCCCCGCGTGAGATTCATGTGCACGATCGCAGCGTCGATGATCGAGGCGGGCTGGCCGGTGAGCAGGCGCACCCGCTGGCGCAGCGATGTCTCGAAGTCGATCTCGCCGGCCATGGCGGCTGCGGTCAGCTCCGCCGAACGAGCTTCGTGGCCGGCCTCGGCGGCCAGCAGGTCGATCACCTCGTTGCGGATGAGGGTCGAGTCGACGTCCATCACGATCATGCGGGTCGAACGCCGTGACAGGCCGTGGTGCTGCACGGCGATGTCGATCCGGCGCTCAGCGGCCACCTCGATCAGGTCGGTGCGGAGCTTGTCGCTCTCCGCACCCTCCACCAGGAATTCGTAACTCCACACCGGGAAACGGGAGAGCCGGTGAATGCGGTCGATGTTCCCGCCGCTGGTGGCGATAGCCCCGGTCACGACCGACAGGTCCGCAGGCTTCAGTTGGGGCGCCAGGGCGGTGACCACGAGGCGCTCCGCGTGCTTGGTCGGCGTAGCGTCGACTACCTCGAAGTTCATCTCCAAGCCCCGCTCGTAGCCGAACAGCAGCACTTCCTTGACCAGGTCGCGGCCGGCGGGGACGGTGATCGCGAGCCCGAGCGTGAGCTGGCGGCGCACCACCACCTGCTCCATGTCCTGCACGTCCGCGCCCGCGTTCGAAAGCAGCGCCAGCAAGTCCGTCGTGATGCCTGGGCCGTCCGGGCCGGTCACCCGTATGAGGATCGTGTCCCTGGGGGCCGCATCGTCGGCTGTATCGCCCGCAGCATCATCGGCTGCAGTGTCGTTCGGGACCACGGGTCGCGCAGGCTACTGCCCAGACGGGCTATGAGAATCCGGCATCGCCGCGTAGGCTGAACATATGCCGAGCTACCGATCTGTCACCTCTACAGCAGGCCGAAATCAGGCCGGGGCTCGAGCGTTGTGGCGTGCCACCGGCATGACCGACGAAGACTTCGGCAAGCCGATCATCGCCATCTCCAATTCGTTCACCCAGTTCGTGCCCGGCCATGTCCATCTGAAAGACCTCGGCCAGCTCGTCGCCCGCGAGATCGAAGCCGCCGGGGGCGTGGCGAAGGAGTTCAACACCATCGCCGTCGACGACGGCATCGCCATGGGCCACGACGGGATGCTCTACAGCCTGCCGTCGCGAGACCTCATCGCCGACGCGGTCGAGTACATGGTGAATGCCCACTGCGCCGATGCGCTGGTGTGCATCTCCAACTGCGACAAGATCACCCCGGGGATGCTCAATGCCGCGATGCGGCTGAACATCCCGACCGTGTTCGTCTCGGGCGGTCCGATGGAAGCCGGCAAGACCAAGCTGGCCACCCAGAAGGTCGACCTCATCAACGTGATGGTGGTGGCCGCCGACGACTCGGTGAGCGACGAGGACGTCGCCGAGATGGAGCGGTCGGGCTGTCCCACGTGCGGTTCGTGCTCGGGCATGTTCACGGCCAACTCCATGAACTGCCTGACCGAGGCGCTGGGCCTGTCGCTGCCCGGCAACGGGACCGTGGTGGCCACCCATTCGGACCGCCGTGAGCTGTTCCTCGAGGCCGGTCGCCTGGTGGTCGAGCTGTGCCGCCGCTACTACCAGGAAGACGATGCTTCGGTGCTGCCGCGTTCGATCGGCAGCTTCGAGGCGTTCGAGAACGCCATGACGCTCGACATCGCCATGGGCGGGTCCACCAACACGATCCTGCACCTGCTGGCCGCCGCCCAGGAGGCCGAGCTCGACTTCACGATGGCCGACATCGATCGGCTGTCGCGCAAGGTGCCCAACATCTGCAAGGTGGCGCCTGCGTCGGAGTTCTTCCACGTCGAGGACGTGCACCGCGCCGGCGGGGTCATGGGGATCATGGCCGAGCTGAACCGGGCAGGCCTCATCGCCAACCAGGTGCCGACGGTGCACTCGCCGACCATGTTCGACGCCATCTCCAGCTGGGACGTGGCCACCAACGACGATGCGTCGCTGGCCGAGTTCTTCCGGGCCGGCCCGGCGGGCATCCCGACGCAGGTGGCGTTCAGCCAGTCCGAGCGCTACCGCACGCTGGACCTCGACCGCGAGCGGGGCTGCATCCGCTCGGTCGACTGCGCGTACTCCACAGACGGTGGGCTGGCGATCCTGTACGGCAACCTCGCGCCCGACGGCTGCGTGGTCAAGACCGCCGGGGTGGACGAATCCATCTGGGTGTTCTCCGGCCCGGCCCATGTGGTCGAGAGCCAGGACGAAGCGGTGGAGCACATCCTCGAGGGCGAGGTCGTCGCCGGCGATGTGGTGCTTGTTCGCTATGAGGGTCCGCGGGGCGGCCCTGGCATGCAGGAGATGCTGTACCCGACGTCGTACCTGAAGTCCAAGGGTCTCGGCAAGGCGTGTGCCCTGGTCACCGATGGGCGCTTCTCGGGCGGCACGTCTGGCCTGTCGATCGGCCATGTCTCGCCCGAAGCTGCCGCAGGCGGGCTCATCGGGCTCGTGCGCAGTGGCGACATCATCGAGATCGACATCCCGAATCGCACCATCAATCTCGCAGTTGACGATGCCGAGCTGGAGCAGCGTCGCGTCGAGCAGGACGAGGCGGGTTGGCAGCCGGCCGAACCGCGCCCACGCCAGGTCAGCACCGCACTGCGGGCCTACGCGGCAATGGCCACCAGCGCCGACAGGGGCGCAGTGCGCGACCTGTCCCTGCTGGGCTGAGCAGCTCACGCTGACAGCCCTTCACGAGCCTTGATCGGTGGCCGCGCCGTAGTCTCGCGCCGGTGACCACCGTGGACGCAGCCGAGGAATCTCCGGTCCATCTGGACTCGGCGCGCGGCTGGGTGACCGCCTGCGGCGCGGCGATTGTCGTCATGGCCGGTTTCGGCACGATCTACAGCTTCACTGCCTTCGCCAACGACATGGCCGAGGAGTTCGACACCGGCCTCGGACCGATCTCGATCGTGTTCGGCATCACCGTGTTCCTGTACTTCGGCAGCGCGCTGTTGTCGGGCCGCCTGTACGACCGGTTCGGCATCGTGCCGCTGCTGATCGTCGGCGGTGTCCTGTTTGTCGGTGGTCTGGTGGCCACGTCCTACGTGTCAGTGCTGTGGCACGGCTACGTCCTGTACGGCGTTGGGCTCGGATTCGGCGGCGGTCTGTTCAATGCGCCGCTGTTCGCCCTGGTCGCCCTGTGGTTTGCCAAGCATCGTGCGATGGCGCAGGGCATCGTGGCGACCGGCTCGGGTCTCGGCACGATGATCTACGTCCCGTTCGCTCAGCGGTTGCTCGCCGAGTACGGCTGGCGCCTCGGCATGCGTTGGCTTGCGGTCATCGCAGTGGTGATCCTCCTCTTCGGGCTTGCAGTCATCAGGCAGCCGCCAAGAGTGCAGATGGGCAGCCCCCGCCGGCACCTCTCGCTGGTGCTGCGGACGGCGGCGTTCTGGCAGATGGGAACCTCCGGCATCTTCTTCACGATCGCCGTCATCGGCACGATCGGGCTCATCATCCCGTTCTCCATCGACGACGGTGTGGAGGAGTTGGCGGCGGGTTGGCTGGTGTTCGCCGTCGGGCTCTCGAGCATCGTCGGCCGGCTCGCTCTGACGAGCTTGGCGAGACCCTTGGGTTCGGTTCGCCTGCTGAAGATCGCTTTCAGCGGCCTGCCGGTGGCGTACACCATCTGGTTCATCACGACACGCGTCGATGCGCCCGGCACCAAGTACGTGCTGCTGGTGGTGTTCGCCTCAGTGCTCGGTGTTTCCTATGGCGGCTTCGTGGCGCTGCTGGGCGATGTCACCGCTCACCTGTTCGGCTTGGCGAGCATCGGCGCGGTGGTCGGCATCTTCTTCTTCTTTTCTGGCACAGGCGCCTTGATCGGCCCGCCCTTGCTGGGCTTCACGCACGACGCGAGCGGCGGCGTCGGAGTGCCGATCTTGATGGTTGGTGTCATTGCGTTGGCGGGTGTCTTGGTACTCCTGCCGATGACACGCCATCCACTGGCACTGCCGACCTACATCGGGCCTGGCGGGCCGCCGCCAACGCTTGCCGCCCCGGCCGCTGGGGCGCCCCGGCCGCTTGCACCAGTGCGGCTGCCGGGCACAGCGCCCGCCCCGGCTGCGGCCGGTGTCGCGCCCAGCGCTGCGGCCAGAACCGTGCAGCGACTGCCGGTGACAGCCGGTGCGACCGCGCCATCACCGGCTCCCACTGCGATCCCGGCCGTCCCGAGGGTGCGGCCGCTTGACGATGGCCTCGTGGCGGCAATGTCACAGCCGCGCTCTGCCGCCCTGCAAGATGCGCCACCCGAGGTGTTCTGGCCTGTAGCCGATGAGGCTGTCTCTTCGAACGGACAGTCATGAGAGCCGACAGCAATGAGCAGGGACAGCCATGAGCGCTGAGCCGCTGGAACCGCAGCCGACCGACGCTGTGTCCCGAGCTCCTGTCCCGGTGCTGGCTGGCACCGTGCAGGAGGGGTGGATCGACTACAACGGCCACCTCAACGCTGGCTATTACCTGGTGGCGTTCGACGACGCCATCGCACCCTGGATGGACTACATCGGCATGGGCACCGCACATCGTGAAGTGCGTGACATCACGACGTTCTCCGCGGAGAACCACATCACCTACGTGCGAGAGATCGGGCCCGATGAGCCATACGTGATCTCGGTGCAGCTGCTGGGCTTCGACCGCAAGCGAGTTCACGCATTCCAGGTCATGACCCAGACCCGTGACGACTACCTCGTGGCGACCTGCGAAGTCATGTCGTTGCACATCGACGGCCCGACCCGGCGTGTGGGTTTGATGGCCGACGAGCCCTACCGACGGCTCGGCAAGATCTGGGAGGCACATCAGCATCTGCCACTGCCGCCCCAAGTCGGTCACGTCATCAACATCCGGCCCTCAGACGAGGCCTTACTGCACACGGACCTGGCCTAAGGCCCAGGCTCGGTCGAGATCGCGGCGCCCTGACTAGGTTGCGGCCGTGGAGATCTTCGGCGTGGTGAACGCCTCTCCAGACTCGAAGGCCGACTTCTCTGTCGTCGTGGACTGCGCCGAAGCTGCCGCCCGCGGGGCAGAGCTGCTGGCTGAGGGTGCCGATTACTTCGACCTCGGCGGCGAAGGCTCCACGCCTGGCAGCGACGAGGTCAGCTCCGACGACGAGTGGCAGCGCGTCGACGGGCCGTTGCGCGGGCTGCTCTCGCTGGGCGCAGAGGTGGCGATCGACACTCGCAAACCCGGCGTAGCGCGCCGAGCCCTCGACGCAGGCGCAACGGTGCTGAATGCGGGCGACGCATTGCAGTCGCCCGAGATGGTCGAGCTCGCCGCCGAGCGCGAGGTCACCGTGGTGCTGCCGTTCATGCTGGGGCGCGACTTCCGAAGCGTCCGCGATGTGCGCGGTGACCCGGTGACGGTCATGGTCGAGTGGTTCGCCTCACGCATCGAGCGCCTGCGCGAGGCGGGCGTGAAACAGCAGCTGCTGCTGGACTGTGGTGTCGGCTTCGGCCCGCACGACATGGACTGGCCCGAACGAGCGGCCTACCAGCGAGCCATCTACAGCGGCCTGGGCGAGCTGCGCCGCTTCGACCTGCCCCTGTACGTGCCCGTTCCCTGGCTGCAGACGCCCGACCGCCTGGAACTGCTCGACCTGGCGCTCTCCCAAGAGCCCGACTACGTACGAGCCCACCGCCCCGCCCAAGTCCGCGAACACCACGCGGCCCTCAGCGCGGCGAGTGCTCAGATCGTGTCGTCGGATTAGCCCGACGGTTGAGCTGCCCTTGGGTGGTTCAGCCGGCGACGGGTTCTAGGGCTACCCGGACGTGCTTGTGGTGCGGGGTGAGTGACAGCCAGTCACGGTCTTCGATGTCGGTGAGCTCGTTGACGGCCACGCCGTGGATCTTGTGCTCGCCGTCTTCGTCGGGATACTCGGTGCCGAACCCGTGGGGGAGGGTCACGTGGCCGGCCATGACCGTGTCGGTGACCTCCGCAGGTGCTTCGGCCTCGCCCCGCTTGGAGACGATTCGCACCCGGTCGCCGTCCACCACGCCGAGCGTGGTGGCGTCGTCGGGGTTGATCCGCAGCGAGCCGGCCTTGTCCTTCTTGCGCCACTCGGGATCACGGATCACGTCGTTGGCGTTGGACGACCGGCGCTCGCCCGCCGAGAGCACGAACGGGAAGCGATCCTGGCCGATGGCCGGTTCCTCGTCGGCCAGCGACCGAAACTCGTCCTCGAGCTCCTCGATGTACAGGTGGATCTTGCCGTCGGGGTGCGCGATGCGGTCCCACGTCTGGGAGTACTCGCTGACGCTGTAGATCATTCCCGACGGCGAGTCGACGAGCTTGTCGAACAGGTTGCTGGCCAGTTCCAGCCCTTCGCCCTCGACGCCCGCGGCCCGCACCTCGTCGGGATAGCGCATCGAAGCCTGCATGGCAGAGCCGAACATGATCGCCGCGGGCGCCATGTTGCCCAGCGTCGGCCCCAGCGAGTCGTAGAGAACGACCGGCAGCTTGGCCCCCACATCAGGATCCGACGACGACGCCTGTCCCAGCGCCTCGATGAACGCCTCGCGGCCCTGCTGCGCCGCATCGGCCAGCCCATCGGTGCCTGCGGGGCGCCCGCCCATAGCAGCCACCAGCCGGCTGTGGATCTCGGCCTCGGGCAGCGACTCGCCCAGCGGCTCGAGGATCGGGTGGCGCACCTGGAAGTAGTTCGCAGGCATCTCGCCGGCGAAGAACGTCGCCTCGGGCTTCTCGTACTGCGAGCACGCCGGCAGCACGTAGTCGGCCGCCCGAGCCGTCTCGGTCATCGCAACGTCGATCACCACCAGGCACTCCAGCTTGGCGAAGGCCTCACGGAACCGCTTCGAATCCGGCAGCGTGTGCAGCGGGTTCGCCGACTCCACGATCATTCCCCGGAAACGGTTCGGGTGATCGGTGTCGATGCAGTCGGGAATCGCGGCGCAGGCGACGAGGCCCGACAGCATGGCGTTGCCGGTGACGGGGTCGGTCTCGCCCTCGCCAGAGTGCCCGCAGATCGGAGCGAGGCGCAACGGCAGGTTCATGCCGCCCGGCTTGGCGAAGTTGCCGGTCACCAGGTACAGCAGCCGCTGCAGCCACGAATTGAGCGTGGAGTGGGGCGCCATCTCGATGCCGAGGTCCTCCTCGGTGGACAGCGACTTCGCCGTGCCCATCGTGCGCGCCGCCGCACGCAGCTCAGCCTCGTCGATGCCGCACTTGCGAGCGCAGTCGGCGATGTCGGCGCCCGAGATCAGGTCGCGCAGCTCATCCCAGCCGGTGCACTGCTCCGCGAGGAATTGCTCGTCGGTCAGCCCCTCCTCGACCATGATCGCCAGCAGCGCCGCCAAGGCCCACGCATCGGTGCCGGGGCGAACACGCAGGTGATGATCGGCCATCGCCGCCGTCTCGGACACCCGCGGGTCCATCACCACGAGCTTGCGCTCGTCGTCGTTGCGGATCTTGTTGAGCTCGTTGCGCGACTCGGGGAAACCGTGGCTCTGCCAGGGGTTCTTGCCGATGAACACCGCGCAGTCGGTGTGCTCGAAGTCGCCGATGGCACCGAGGTTCTGCTTGCCGAACATCTTGCCCTGCGCCCAGAACATGCCGGTCTTCTCCTGGGCGAGCGCATTCGAGCGGTACTTGACGCCCAGCGTCTGCAGCACGCCGCGGGCATACGCGCCGGGGAAGTGGTTGCCCTGCCCGCCGCCGCCGTAGTACAGGATCTTGTCGCCGCCGACCGCGTCTCGGATGCCGGTCAGACGCTCGGCGACCTCGGCGATCGCCACATCCCACGACACCTCTTCGAAGGTGCCGTCGTCCTTGCGGCGCAGCGGGGTGGAGAGGCGGTCGCGCCCGTTCTGGTAGTAGTCGATCCGCAGGGCCTTCTCGCAGGTGTAGCCCTTCGAGGCGGGGTGCTCCTTGTCGCCACGCACTCGCGTGATCTTGCGACCGTCGAGCCGTACCTCGATGCCGCAGTTGTTGGAGCACAGCACGCAAGCGGTCTTGTGCCAGACCTTCGTCGGGTCCTCCTCGGCGCCGTTGGTCGCCACCGGAGCGGCTTGGTCGCCAGAGCGCTTGGCTCGAAGCGCGGCAAGTCGGGTGTTGGCGTCGGACATGGCATCCCCTTGGCGTATGCGGGCGCAGACATCGCAAGGCTACGGCGCAGACTGGCTCGCTGCCGGAATTGGGTGTCGCTTCGCACGCCGGGCGCGACGCACTGGCGCGCTAGCTTCTGGCCCACAGGGGCACCGCCGCGCCCCGCCAATGTTTGGCCCCAGCGGCCTGCAGGAAGGATTGCTCGTGCGGATCAGTGTGGATGCCGACAAGTGCCAGGGCCACAACCGCTGCTACTCGCTGGCGCCGGAACTGTTCGATGTGGACGATTACGGCTACGCCACCGCGGCTGGCGACGGCGAGGTGCCCGCAGGCATGGAAGACAAGGCTCGTCTGGCTGCTGCGAACTGCCCCGAATACGCGGTATTGATCGAGGAATAACCCCGCCGACGCGCCCCGTGCGCGGCGGCACGTACCTCAGCGCCGCTTCAGCTCGAGCTTGTCGCGGACTTCTTCGGGGCCGATGACCCGGTAGTTCATGGCCTCAAGGATCTGCTTCGCCCGGGCAGTCAGATCGGCGTTTGTCGCCAGCCGCCCGCGTTCGAGGTACAGGTTGTCCTCGAGCCCGACCCGGGCGTTGCCGCCCGCAACCGCGGCCAGGGCCACATACGGAAGCTGGTCGCGTCCCAGTGCGAACGCCGAGAACGTCCAGTCGTCGGGCACGTTGTTGACCATCGCCATGAACGTGTTCAGGTCCGGCGGCGCACCCCAGCGGATGCCCATGCACAGCTGCACCATCACCGGTGCTTCGATCACCCCGGCTTCCACCAGCGATCTGGCCTCCCACAGCTGGCCGGTGTCGAAGGCCTCGATCTCAGGGCGCGCGCCGAGCGCCTGGATCTGTCGGGCCATCTCCATGAGCGTGTCGTGGGTGTTGGTGGCCACGTAGTTGCCTTCGCCGAAGTTCATCGTGCCGCAGTCGAGCGTGCAGATCTCCGGCAGCAGCTCACGAACGTGGGCGAGACGCTCGGTGGCGCCTGCCATGTCGGATCGCACCGGGTCAGGCGGCAGCGGTTGCTCCACTGACCCGATCACGAAGTCGCCGCCCATGCCGGCTGTGAGGTTCAGCACCACGTCGGTGCTCGATGCCCGCACACGCTCCACCACTTCGCGGTAACAGTCGACGTCGCGGCCTGCGTCGCCGGTGATCGGGTCGCGCACGTGCACATGGCAGATCGCAGCGCCTGCCTCGGCGGCGTCGATCACGTTCTGGGCGATGTCGGCAGGCGTGTATGGCACCTTGTCGGACTTGCCGACAGTGTCACCAGCACCGGTCACAGCACAGGTGATGAAGACGTCAGGCATCGCAAATTGTCTCACAGCCCGCCCGGCTGACCGGCCTGCTCAGATGCCTTCGGCCGCCGCAAGCCCTTCCGGGTCGACTTCCTGACCGGCCGCCATGGCGGCAAAGATCTCGGGTGGCTCCTGCCACGAATCCATCGGGCTGCCGGCTCTGGCCGCCTCGATTGCCTCCCACACGCGCTGGGGGCTCATCGGCATGTCGATATGCCGGACGCCGAGATGTGCCACGGCATCGATGACAGCATTCTGCAGCGCCGGTGTCGACCCGATCGTGCTGGCCTCGCCGATGCCCTTCGCTCCCAGCGGGTTGAGCGGCGAGGGCGTCTGGGTGCTGTGCACCTCGAAGCTGGGGAACTCGGCCGCCGACGGGAACAGGTAGGTCATCAGCGTGCCGGTCTGCGGGTTGCCGTCGGCGTCGAACACCACTTCCTCGTACAGCGTCTGCGCAGCGCCCTGGGCGATGCCGCCGTGCTGCTGGCCGGCAAGCAGCAGCGGGTTGATCACCGTGCCGGCGTCGTCGACCGCGATGTGGCGCAGGTAGTGGACTTCGCCCGTGTCGGTGTCGACCTCCACCACCGCGATGTGCGCGCCGAACGGGAAGCTGGCCTCGCCCTGGTCGAAGTCGAGCTGCGCTGCGAGCCCTGGGTCGATGGGCTCGCCCCGTTCGGCCGCAGTGCTCTCAGCCTCGGTCGGGTCACCGAGCAGCCCGTCCGGTGCAGCGTCGACCGCCGTGGCCAGCTGTGCCCAGTCGACGGATCGAGCCGGCACGCCGGCCACGCTGAACGTGCCCACCGCAGCGTCGAGCACGATGTCGTCGACGCTGGCTTCGAGCAGGTGCGCCGCTAACCGCTGGGCTCGATCGATGAGCACGTCGGTGGCGTTGGCAACGGCCGAGCCGCCGACCTGAACCGAGCGGGAGCCGCCGGTGCCGCCGCCGCGGGGCACGAGATCGGTGTCGGACTGGATGAAGCCGATGTGCTCCACATCGATGCCGGTGCGGGCCGACACGATCTGGGCGAATGTCGTGTGATGGCCCTGCCCGTGTGAGCTGGTGCCGACGCGGATGGTGGCGCCGCCGTCGGGTTCGATGCGCACCGCCGCGAACTCGCTGGTCAGACCGCCGGCAGTGATCTCGACGAAGCTGGCGATGCCGATGCCGAGCTGGCGCACGTCGCCGCGCTCGCGCCGGGCGCGCTGTTCGGCCCGCAGATCGTCGTAGCCGGCGAGCTCGACGGCACGCCGCAGGGGCAGGGCGTAATCGCCGCTGTCATAGGTGACGCCGGTGAGCGTGTCGAAGGGGAAGGCGTCGGGCGAGATGAAGTTGCGCAGCCGGATCTCGATGGGATCGATGCCGGTCTCGATGGCGGCCTGATCGACCAGCCGTTCGAGCAGGGCAGCTGCCTCGGGTCGCCCAGCACCCCGGTATGCGCCGGTGGGCGTGGTGTTGGTGACTGCCGTGGCCACGTCGAACCGGATGGACGGAAAGGCATACGTGCCGTTGGACATGCGCTTGGTGCCTGCCGGCAGCATCGTTCCGATGTTGGGGTAGGCGCCGGTGTCGCCCACCAGGCGCACGCGCAGCCCGGTGAACGTGCCGTCGTGCCGCACGCCGAGCTCGACGTACTGCACTTGCGCGCGGCTGTGCGCCAGCGTGGTCATGTCCTCGCTGCGTCCCGGCGTCCAGGTGACCGGTCGACCCAGCCGATCGGCCAACGCCGCCACCACGGTGTGCTCGTGATACAGGCCGGCCTTGGCGCCGAAGCCGCCGCCGACGTGCGGGGCGATGACGCGCAGCCGCCCGGCGTCCCAGCCGAGTGCGCCGGCGAGCTGCATCTTCGTGAGGTGCGGCATCTGGGTGGCGCAATACACGGTCATCCGGCCGTCGTCGCCGGGCACAGCGGCGCACGAATTCGGCTCGAGCGGCACCGCCGCGATCTTCTGGTTCACGTAGCGGCCCCGCACGATGTGATCGGCGCCGTCGAGCGGATCGGTGCCGGGCGGGTCGGTGATCTCTGTGGCCACGTTGTTGGGCCGCTCGTCGAAGAGAGCCGGAGCGCCAGGGGCCAGCGCCGCCTCGGCATCGGGCGCTGCGGGCAGCGGTTCGTAGTCGACGGCAACCAGCTCGGCGGCATCGACTGCTTGCACCAGGGTTTCGGCCACCACGACGGTGACCGCCTCGCCCACGAAGCGCACCTTGCCGACCGCCAGCGGGGGACGGGCGAACTCGTCGGCCACAGCGACGAAGCCATGGTGCGGCGCCACGCCGAGCTCCGCTGCGGTGAGCACCTCGATCACGCCCGGTGCCTGCTGTGCCTCGCCGGTGTCGATGCCCCCGATGCGTGCATGGGCAACGGGGGAGCGGACGAACACCGCGTGGCACATGCCGGCCGCCGAGTGGTCGTACACGTAGCGCCCGCCGGCGGTGAGCAGCTCGGGGTCTTCGCTGCGTCGGACTTCGTTGCCCAGGATCGATCCGGCCATGGGCGGCGAGGCTAGCGACGGGCCGCTGCAGCATTCGGCTCAACCTTGGTGGCTGCGTTGCCGCCGTGACCGGCGGCACTGTGCTCTACGCTGCCGCCGTGACCGGCGGCGACGTGTACACCCACGGCCATCAGCCGGCGGTGGTGGCACAGCACGCGCGGCGTACCGCTGAGGACTGTGCGGCTTTTGCGCGGCACGTGATCGAGCCCGATGCCCGGATCCTCGATGTCGGCTGCGGACCGGCGTCGATCACCGTCGGCCTCGCCCGCTGGGCGGAACGAGGTCACGTCACCGGCATCGAAGTCACCGATGAGATCCTGGCGACCGCGGCAGCCACGGTGGCAGAGGCTGGCGTCGGCAACGTGACGCTGGCCAACGAGTCGGTGTACGAGCTGCCCTACGGCGGCGGCACGTTCGACGTGGCCTACGCCCACCAGGTGCTGCAGCATCTGTCCGACCCCGTGGCGGCGATCTCCGAGATGGCTCGGGTGGTGCGCGCCGGTGGCTGGGTGGCCGTGCGCGACTCCGACTACTCGACCATGCGGGGCTACCCCTCGAGCACCGAGATCACCCGCTGGCGAGAGGTGTACCGGCAGGTCTGCCGCCACAACGACGCCGAGCCCGACGCCGGCCGCCACATGTATGCGTGGTTCCGTGCTGCCGGGCTGCCCGATGTGCAGATGTCGGCGTCGGTGTGGCAGTTCTGGACTCCCGAGACGCGCCGCAACTGGGGCTACTCGTGGGCGGATCGCTGCCTGCACACGAGCTTCGCTCGTCAAGCCGTCGAATACGGCTATGCCACATCAGACGAGATGGAACAGATCGCCGCCGGTTGGCGAGCATGGGCCGACGATCCCGACGGCTATTTCCACTTCATTCACAGCGAGGCGCTGGCGCAGGTCACCTGAGCGACTCGGCCAGGACAGTCTCTAGCTCGGCGTCGTCGGGCGGGTCTGCGCCCGGACGGGTGCAGGTGATTGCGGCGGCTGCGGCCGCACGTTCGGCGATTGCTCGCCATTGCCGCAAGTCGAGCGCGGCGAACGCAGTCCGGTCGGCGCCGGGCCGTTCCCACAACGAAGCCAGCACGGCGCCCACGAACGCATCGCCCGCCCCCACCGTGTCCACGACGTCGACCGGCGGGGCAGCCACATCGAGCTGGCCTTCGGCGGTGTACACGGTGACGCCTTGGCGGCCGCGGGTGACGATCACCGTCGAGATCCGGCCGGCAAGCAGCTCGGCGGCGCAGTCGTCGGCGGCACGCCCGGGCCAGATCCACGCCAGGTCCTCATCGGAGGCCCGGAAGAGGTCGCAGACACTCAGCCAGCGCTTGTGAAAGCGATCCCACCGGTGGCGATCCTCGACGATCGCGGGTCGGACATTGGGGTCGAGCGAGACGAGGCCGTCGTGACGCTCGGCAAGCGAGGCCAGCACGTCGGCGGTGCGCCCGCGGAACATGCCGAGCGTGCCGCCGTGCAGGATGTGAGGCCCGTGGCCGAGGGCGGCGAGGTCGGCTGCATCGAGGGCCGTGTCGGCAGTGTCGTCTCCTTCGAAACGGAACGACGGGTGCGGTGCCAAGCTGACGATCGCCTTCGCGGTGGCCTCTGCGCCCCGCTCGCACGCCCGCAGGTCGACGCCGCTGCGCTGCAGGTGGCGCCAGATGAGCTGGCCGGCCTCGTCAGTCGACACCCGTCCCACGAACGCGCTCGGTGCCCCCAGTCGAGCAGCGGCGATGGCGGCGTTCATCGGCCCTCCGCCGGGCACCGCACGCGATTCATCTCCGTCGAGCACGTCGACCAGCGCCTCGCCGCAGCAGACGATCATCCGGCTGCCGTTGCCGTGCCGCCGCGCCACAGTCGCCGTGCCGCCCTCATGCCAACGCCTCCACTACGGCAGTCTCGCCCGCGGGCGCAGCCAGATGACGACTCGGCGCTGCGCCCGCAAGACTGTCGGCCATGTCTGCTGCGACGCCGGTTGCCGTTCCCGACAACTATCCCGCTCTCGTCGACCGGGCGGCCCGACTGTTCGGCGGTTCCGAGGCAATCCGCGACGGCGACATGTCGATGACCTTCGCAGAACTGGCGGAGCGCTCCGAGGCGTGCGCGGCAGCGCTGGTGGCGAATGGTCTCCAACCTGGCGATGCAGTCGGGTTGTGGGCGCCCAACGCATGGGAGTGGGTGGTCGCAGCCATGGGCACGCTGCGCGCCGGCGGTGTCATCGTGCCGGTCAACACCCGGTTCCGGGGTCGCGAGGCCGCGTATGTGCTGTCGCGGGCGAGGGTCAAGCTGCTCTTCACCGTGGTCGGCTTCCTCGGGTACGACTACGTGGCTGACCTCGAGGCCGCCGCCTCAGACGGTCACACCATTGATTCGCTCGAGCGCACAGTGATCCTGCGCGGCGACACGCCGCCGGGCACCACCTCGTTCGACGAGTTCGTGGCCGCAGCCACTCCCGACGGCTTCGCAGAAGCTGCGAGGCGCGCAGCCGCCGCCACGGGCGACGACCTCGGCCTGGTGATGTTCACTTCCGGCACGACCGGGCTGCCCAAGGGGGTCATGATCCGACCGGCGTCGATCATCCGCAGCTTCAGCCAGTACGCCGACGAGCTGGGCATGCGCGCCGGCGATCGGATGCTGGTGATCAACCCGTTCTTTCACGCATTCGGATTCTGCGGCTCGATCACGCCGTGCATCGTGAAGGGGGCCACGATCCTGCCCCATCCCGTATTCGAGGTTGAGGCCGTGCTGGAGCGGATCCAGTCCGAACGGGTGACCGTGCTGCCGGGCCCGCCAGCAATCTTCCAGTCGATGGTCAATTCCGCGGGCCTCGACCGGTACGACACGTCGAGCCTGCGCTCGGCAATCACCGGAGCGGCGGCGATTCCCGTGGAGACGGTGGTGGCGATGCGCGAACGGCTCGGTTTCGAGACGGTCATCACCGCGTTCGGCATGACCGAGACGCACGGTCTGGCCACGATCTGCTCGGCCGGCGACCCGCCGGAGCTGGTGGCCTCCACGAGCGGGAAGGCGCTGGCAGGCATCGAGCTGCGAGTGGTGGATGACGACGGTCATGACGTGACTGCTGGCGAGCCGGGGGAGCTGCTGGTGCGCGGCTACTGCGTCACCACGGGCTACCTCGACGATCCCGAGCAGACCGCCATGACCATCGACCCCGATGGCTGGCTGCACACCGGCGACATCTGCGTCATGAACGAGCTCGGCTACATCGACATCACCGACCGCAAGAAGGACATGTACATCAACGGCGGCTTCAACGTGTACCCCGCCGAGGTGGAGAACGTGATGTCCGAGCATCCGCTGATCGGTCAAGTGGCGGTCATCGGCGTGCCCGACGAGCGGCTCGGCGAGGTCGGCGCCGCATTCGTGGTGCCGTCGCCGGCTGGCGCTCCTGAAGCCGATGCGTTGCGGGCCTGGTGCCGCGAGCAGATGGCCAACTACAAGGTGCCCCGGTACTTCTGGAATGTCGAGGCGCTGCCGCTGAACCCGTCGAACAAGGTGCTCAAGACCGACCTGCGCGAACTGGCCGCCGAACGTCTGGGCGCGGAGCTGGCTGGCTGAGTGTCCGGTCGGTCCAGCCGCTCAATCCTGCTTGGACTTGCCGGCGGCCTTCTGGTTCTTCTTCCAGATGCGGACCTCGGCGAGCGCATCAGGGCCGTCGATGTCGGCCACTGAACGCGGCTGACGGTCGGCGAACGGGCCGGCCACAGCCTTCCAGCCGCGGGGTGCTACGCCGAAGCGCTTTGCCAGGATCGCCACGAAGATCTTGGCCTTCTCGTCGCCATACCCGGGCAGTGCCCGGAGCCGGTCATACAGCGCCTTGCCGCTGCGAACGTCGGCCCAGACGGCGCCGGCATCGCCGTCGTAGTGCTCGACGATGTGGCGTGACAGCTCGCCGCAGCGCTTCGCCATCGATCCGGGGAAGCGGTGCAAGGCCGGCTTGGTCTTGAAGGCGGCTTCGAGCTCGTCGGGATCCATCTCGGCGATGGCGGCCGGCGAGAAGCGGTCGCCCAGCCGTTCGGCCAGCCGGATCGGGCCCTTGAAGGCCCATTCCATCGGGATCTGCTGGTCGAGCATCATGCCCAGCAGCAGTGCAAACGGGTCGTCCCGCACGAGCTGATCGGCCTCCGGATCGCCCGTGACCGCCAGCGTCCCCCCGTCATCACCCGCACTGCTCGCCATGGCCCGCACGCTATCGCCGCAATGTCCGCTGCCTAGATGGTTAGTTCCAAGGGGTGGGGTCCGCCGTTGGTGGGGTGAGGGTGTCCAAGCTCGGGGTGTAGTCACGCTTCGATCTTGGAGGTTCTCGGCATGGGCCCGGACTTGGACACCCTCGCGACTGCACTGTATGTG
>JAJECP010000019.1 GCA_022821985.1 Acidimicrobiia bacterium | reverse complement strand
CACATACAGTGCAGTCGCGAGGGTGTCCAAGTCCGGGCCCATGCCGAGAACCTCCAAGATCGAAGCGTGACTACACCCCGAGCTTGGACACCCTCACCCCACCAACGGCGGACCCCACCCCTTGGAACTAACCATCTAGGGGTGCGCCGGTGCGTAGCCTCGGCCGCGGTGGCTGACGACGGCGGGGACGAATCAACGGCAGCCGAAGCCGCCGCTGCCGACGGAGCATCGTCGGGCCCGGTGATCACCGATGCAGACCGACGGCGGATGCAGCTGCTGGCTGCGGTGCCGGTGGGCTTCGCCTTGGCGGCCTATGCGGGGCAGATCTTCTTCGCGGCGCTCATTGCGCGGGCGCCGCTGCTGTTGCTGTCGCTGAACGCCACCGACCCCATCTTGCTCGGCGTGGCCCATCAGGCCCCGCTGTGGGCATTCATGGCCATCGGGCTGACCCGCCTGTTCATCACCGACCCGTTCCTGTACCGGCTCGGCTACGACTACGGACCCAATGCCAAGGCCTACCTGGCAGCGGAGATGGGACCCCGCAGCCGCGTCATCCGCACCATGGACTGGCTGGAACGCTGGTTCCCGCGCGCCGGCTGGCTGCTGCTGTTCGCCATTCCCGGCTACCCGATGTGCTTGCTCTCGGGGATTGCGCGGATGCGCCAGCTGCTGTTCGTGGTGGTGAACCTCGCCGGCACCTTCACCCGCCTGGCGCTGGTGTGGTGGGTTGCCGATCTGTTCGCTGGCCCCCTCGGAGCGGTGATCAGGTTCATCAATCGCTACTCGATCCCGTTCACCGTGGCGATGTTTGTGCTGGTTGCGGTGCAAACCGTCCGCAACCAGCGCCGGAATGCGGCCGCAGAGCAGCGTTCGTTCGAGGCAGGAACAGACGACGCATAGTCGGCGGGGTCTCCAATGGTCCAGCCCCGCCTCGGTACTCTCGCTGAGGTGAGTGCGCGCGGCACCGCCGGGGCCAATGGCTCAAAGGACGCGTCCAAATCGTCGTCTGCACACGAAGGCCGCAGCGGGTTCTCGCGGGTCGTTCGCAATGCCCTGAGCGGCCGATCCCGCGAGATCGTGGCGCTGTCGCTGTTCGCTCTCGCTGTGATCTGCGCGTTGGGGCTGCTGGGCGACCGAGCGGGCGTCGTGGGCCGAGTTTTGGAGAGCGCGCTCGCAATTCTGCTGGGCGTGTTCCGGTACGTCGTGCCGATCCTGCTGGTCTGGATCGGCGTCGCGCTCGCCCGCATGACCGCTTCGGAGCGGAGCGGCCGAGCCGCCTTCGGACTGAGCATGCTCACGGTTGCATTCGCTGCGGCCGCACACCTGTCCGGATCCGCCGACGGCTTCGGATCGCTGGAGGATCTGCGAGGCAGCGGGGGAGTGCTGGGCGCCGTCGTTGCCGAGCCCCTGCGACGCCTGATCGACGATCCCGCGACATGGGTGCTGCTGCTGCTGGTGATGCTGTTCGCGGTCATGATCGTCGCCAACATCGGCCTCGGCCAGGTATTGCGATGGATATGGACCGGTCTGTCCGCGCTCGGTCAGAAGCTGAGCGGCTCGCTGTCGAAGGGTGCCCGAAGCCTGCAGCGCGTCGGCGAAGATCCCGAGCCCCCGTCCTTCGGGGAAGAGCAGTACGACCTAGAGACTGAGCCGGCTGGCCAGACTCCGGGTCTGGACCTGGGCACCTCGGATGCCAGCGAGGCGGCATCCGACGAGGCTGTCTTCGAGCCATCGCCCCCGCAGTTCGTCGAGCCTCCCTCCGACCAAGCCGTCCCGACACCTGTGCCGGCGGCTGTCGCGGCCAGCAAGGGCACGGGAGGGAGCAGCCAGCGTCCGCGCTGGAAGCTGCCGAAGAAGTCGATGCTGAAGCGCAGCGGCACCCAGCAGTTCGACCGGGCCCAGCTGTCGGCGGGCGCTGCGGCACTGGTGGCGGCACTGGCCAGTCACGGCGTGGAAACTCAGGTCACCGGCTGGGAGCCTGGCCCGACGGTCACGCGCTACGAGCTGAAGCTGGGCCCGGGCGTGAAGGTGTCGCGGGTCACAGCCCTCCACAAGGACATCGCTTATGCCATGGCCGCCGCCGATGTCCGGATCCTCGCGCCCATCCCCGGCCGGTCAGCGATCGGCATCGAGGTCCCGAATTCCGACCGTCACCTGGTCGCGCTCGGCGACATCCTGTCCGCCAAGGCCGCGACCGAAGCCGTGCACCCGCTCGAAGTGGCGATGGGCAAGGACATCTCGGGTCGTGAGGTCATGCTCAATCTGGCCACGATGCCCCACGTGCTCATTGCCGGCGCGACCGGCTCGGGGAAATCGTCGTGCATCAACTCGATCATTGCGTCACTGCTCATGCGATCCACACCCGATGAGGTGCGGATGATCCTCGTCGACCCCAAACGGGTGGAGCTCGGGCAGTACGACGGCCTGCCGCACCTGCTGACAGCCGTGGTGACCGAGCCGCGCAAGGCGGCAAACGCCCTGGCGTGGGCCGTGAAGGAGATGGAGCGCCGCTACGACGTGCTGTCGGAGGCGGGTTTTCGCGACATCACCGGGTACAACGCGGCCGTGCTCGACGGGGCGCTGCACAGTGACGAGAGCGAACTGCTGGGCAACGACCAGCCTCACGAGTCGATGCCCTTCATCGTCGTGGTCGTCGACGAGCTGAACGACCTCATGATGGTGGCGGCCCGCGATGTCGAGGAGTCCATCACACGGCTGGCTCAGATGGCCCGTGCCGTCGGCGTCCACCTCGTCGTTGCCACCCAGCGCCCGAGCGTGAATGTCATCACCGGGGTGATCAAGGCCAACATCCCCAGCCGGCTGGCATTCGCCGTGTCCAGCCTGGCTGACAGCCGGGTCATCCTGGATCAGCCCGGTGCCGAGCGGCTGGTGGGCCAGGGCGACATGCTGCTGCTGTCGGCGAACTCCAGCACGCCGCGCCGCATCCAGGGCGCGTGGGTGAGCGAGTCGGAGGTTGCCCACGTGGTGGCTCACTGGCGCCGGCAGGCGCCCGAGGTCGACTACGTGGAAGGCGTGGAAGGCAGCGACGACTCGGACGGCAGCAGCATCCTGCCGGGCGGCACCACCGGCGATGCCGACGACGACGAGCTGCTGCGCCAAGCAATGGCCATCGTCGTCGAGACACAGCTCGGCTCGACGTCCATGCTGCAGCGGAAGCTGAAAGTGGGCTTCGCTCGCGCCGGACGGCTGATGGACTTGCTCGAGCAGCGAGGCGTGGTGGGTCCGTCGCAGGGCTCCAAGGCCCGCGACGTGCTGATGACGCCCGAGGAACTGTCGAACGCGCTGGGAGAGTGACGGCGAGCGGCGCCGCTCGCCGCTGGCTCAGATGCCGACGCGGATCTGCAGGTTGCGGGGGCCGCGCACCTGCACGCCGCCCCATTCCACGCCGCCTTGGCCGGCATCGGTGGCGAGCTCGAAGTTCGGGAACCGGGCCAGCCACTCCTCGATGGCGACCTTCAGCTCCATGCGGGCCAGATTCGAGCCCAGGCAGCGGTGGATCCCCAGCCCGAACGCGAAGTGGCGGTTCTCGGCGCGGTCGATGACGACCTCGTCGGGACGGTCGAACTTGGACGGATCGCGGTTGCCGGCGCCGAACGGGAGCAGCACTTTGTCGCCCTTGGCCACAGGGCAGCCGCCGATGTCTGCGTCGTCAGTGGCGGTGACGCGGGCCATGGTGACCGGGGAGTAGGCACGCAGGAACTCTTCGATGGCCGTGGGGATGAGCTCGGGTTCGTCCACGAGCCGCTCGCGGTCAGCGGGGTTCATTGCCAAGTGCATCAAGCTGGCCGAGATCGAGCTCCACGTGGTGTCGATGCCCGCCAGCAGCAACAGGAAGCTGGCGCCGGTGATGTGGTGGTTGGCCAGCGGGTCGCCGTTGGGCAGCTTCATGTCGAGCAGCTTCGATGGCAGGTCGTCCGCGCGTTCCTGGCGCCGCTGGTCGGTGAGCTCGCCGAAGTAGTGGAGCACCTCACGGGTCGCGTTTGCCCGCCGGTCGAACTCATCGCCCTTGGACTGCAGTACATCCACTGCCCAGCGGGTGAACTTGGGCTCGTCCGACTCGGGCAGTCCCAGGATGCGGGCGATGACCCGCACGGGAATGTGCTTGGAATAGGTGTCGGCCGCATCCGTCACGCCGCTGCGGCCCTTGTCCGCACCGGTTTCGGCTGCGATGGCGTCGATGCGCTCGCGGGCGATGCTGCGAGTGACCTCGACCATTTCCTCCACGGCCGTAGGACCGAAGAACGGCAGGAGCAATCGGCGCGCGTCGGTGTGGAACGGCGGATCCGAGGTGATCGGCGGGGCGGTGAGCAGCCCGACGCCTTCGGGCGTGGGCGCCACGGCGATGTCGCGGGAGCTGAAGTTCTCGGTGTCGTAGGCGACCGCTGCGATGTCGTCCCACGTCGTGGGCATCCAGTGCCCGTCATTGTGGGGGCTGTGGGCGACGGGACATTGGGCGCGCAGCTCGTCCCACACGTCTGCGGCACCCTGGATGTACTCGTCGCTGTAGACATCGAAGTCCCGCTCTGCAGAAGCGCTGTCGATGTCGGCAGTCGTGCTCATGGCGGCTCCTTTGAGTCCCCGCGGGCGCGGTCCGAGGCGCTTCCCAGCGTAGGCGACGGGTTCTACGCTGCGCCGTAGTACTGAACAAGCACGAGCGGCCGCTTCGGCAGGTTCGAGGGGGGCACATGTCGGAACATGCAGGTCATGGAGCACACGCGTCAATCGAGGCGGCGCAGCTCAGCGAGGTGGCCCGGGGCGTGTACAGCTACGTACAGCCCGACGGCACGTGGTTCATCAACAACATGGGGTTCATCGCCGGCTCCAGCGCTGTGGTGTCGATCGACACCACCTCGACGGAGCGCCGTAACCGGGCGTACCTGGAGGCCATTGCGTCGGTGACGTCGAACCCCGTGAGGGTTGTGGTCAACACGCATCATCACGCCGACCACACCCACGGCAACTACCAATTCACTGACGCCACGATCATCTCGCACGCCAAATGCCGTGACGTGATGATGGCCGCGGGTATCCCCGACTACAGCGCTGTCTTTCCCGGTGTCGAATGGGGCGACCTGCAGTTCCGGGCGCCTGACGTGACCTTCGAGGGTTCGATGGTGCTGCATCTCGACGACCGTCGCATCGAGCTGTCGGACCTGGGTTTCGTGGCCCACACCGACGGCGACATCGTGGCGTGGCTGCCCGATTGCCGGGTGCTGTTCTGCGGCGACCTGATCTTCCACGGCGGCACACCGTTCGCGCTGTTCGGATCGGTGTCCGGGACGATCCAGGCGATGGATGTCATCGAGAGCTTCGGAGCCAACGTGATCGTGCCGGGCCACGGCCCCCACTTCGGCGGCGACGACATCGCTCGCGTGCTCGACGAGCAGCGCTCATACCTGCGTTTCGTGCAGGAAACGGCCGCCGAAGGGCTCGCAGCAGGCAGGACACCGCTCGAGCAGGCCCAGGCCACCGATCTCGGCCCGCACGGCCGCTACACCGACCCCGAGCGTCTCGCCGGCAACCTCCACGTCGCCTACCGCGAAGCTGAGTCCACCGATTACGAATTCCCCGGCGTCCCCCAGGCGATCATGGACATGGTCGCCTACAACGGCGGTGCGTTGCCGCGTTGTGTGGCGTAGCAGTCGGCGGCGGCTGTAGGCGGCCCATCAGACACCTCGCCGACAACGGCGGCGCCCTGCCGCGCTGTCTGGCCTGAATCCCGGCGCCGTCGGCAGGAGGCGACCCATAGGGGTTGCTTTGGCATGTCGTTCCGTGGAACGGTTGACGAAATCGTGCGACTATCGGTCGGTCCCGGTTCGACCGGTTTCCGGAGGCGTTTATGGGAAGGTCACTGCGCGAGCGTCTGGCCGCTGCGCCGATCACCTGGGGTGTGTGCGAAGTGCCAGGTTGGGGCTACCAGCTCAGCCCCGACGAGGTGCTCTCCGACATGGCTGCGCTGGGCTTCACGCACACGGAGTTCGGCTCAGTGGGCTTCCTGCCGGCCGACGGCCACGAGCTCGCGGACGTCCTCCGGCGCCACGGATTGTCGTTGCTCGGCGGGTTCGTTGCCGTGGTGCTGCACGATCCCGACCGTTTCCAGGCCGAGATGGCGCGCGTCGCAGCAGTCGTAGCCCAGATGGCATCCGCAGGCGGTACGTGGTTCGTGAGCTGCCCGGTTTTTGACCACGACGATTGGCAGCGCCCGAGCCTCGACGATGCCCAGTGGCACCAGATATTCCGCGGGTTTGCGGCCATCGACGCGGTGGCTGCCGAGTCGGGCATGAACCATGCATTCCACCCCCACGTCGGATCGCTGGTCCAGGAAGATGCCGAAACGCGGGCAGTGCTTGAGCACACCGACACGAAACTGGTGCTCGATACGGCGCACCTCACGCTGGGCGGCAGCGACCCTGCAGCGCTGGTGGCGAGCCATGCCGATCGCATCGGGCTAGTGCACCTCAAAGACGTAGATTCCGACGTGGCCGGACGGCTTCGCTCCTGCGAGATCAACCTGATGCAAGCCGTCCAGCAGGGGCTCTTTCCCCCGCTCGGCGAGGGCACGGTTCCGCTCGCCGAGATCATCGGCGCGCTGGAACAAGCACGCCCGGAGTTGTGGTACGTGCTGGAGCAGGATGCGGCGCTCAGCGGTCCGGATGCCGCCGATGTGGAACGGTTGCGGCGCGGCGTCGTTCGCAGCCTCAAGTTTGTGCAAGAATTCGACGCGGCGCGCTAGCACTCCAGGGGAATCGGGCGCTGGCGTTGTGGCCATTCACGTCTTCGGGAGGAAGAACAGACATGAGGCGTATTACAAAACTGCTTGCACTGCTCGCAGCGATGACATTGTTCGCGGCAGCATGCAGCAGCGACAGCTCCGACGAGTCCGCGGACGAGCCGGACGCTCCGGCACCGGCCGAGACGACCGAGGCCGCATCGGATGCGACCGAAGTCACGCTCACACAGAGCGACTGCGACAAGACGTACCACGTGATCACCCACGGCGACTCGGGAACCTTCTGGTCAGTCGTCGAGGTGGCGGTAGCGGATGCGTCCGACGCCATCGGCTGCGACGTCGTCTACTTCGGCGCCAACAACGACGCGCAGGCGCAGTCGCAGGCGATTGAGGGTGCGATCGCCGACGGTTCCGACGGCATCGCCATCTCGCTGGCAGACCCTGCAGGTCTCGAAGCCGCCGCCCGAGCGGTCGTGGCAGCAGGCATCCCGCTGTACACGCTGAACTCCGGTGTGAACAACTACGAGGATCTCGGCGCCGTCACCCACATCGGTCAGACCGAGATCGTGGCCGGCCAGGGCGCCGGAAAGCGGTTCAACGCCTTGGGCGCCACCCATGTGCTGTGCGCACGCCAGGAGCAGGCCAACATCGGTCTTGAGGAGCGCTGCCAGGGTCTCGCGGAGACGTTCGACGGCCAAGTGACCTCGGAGTTCGTCGGCCTCGACGCGAACCCCGACGAGCAGGAGCAGACCATCGCCTCGATCCTCACCGCGGATTCCAGCATCGACGCAGTGCTGGGCGTCGGGCCGAATCTGCCGCTGCGGGCGCTCGACGCTGCCGAGTCGGCCGGGCGCACGCTGCACATCGGTGGCTTCGACCTGTCCTCGGACCTCATCGCTGCAATCGAAGCGGGCGACATCGCCTTCACCGTCGACCAGCAGCAGTACCTGCAGGGCTATCTCCCCGTGATCCTGATGCACCTGCAGGCAACGAACCAGAACACTGCTGGCGGCGGCCTGCCGATCCTGACCGGTCCAGGTTTCGTCACGCCTGACAACGCTGCAGAGGTCGCAGCGCTCGTCAGCGCCGGTACGAGGTAGCCCTCCCTGTGGCGGCCGACACCGCCGGCGGGGCCGACGAACGGCTCGCATATCGCGGGCCGATCCAACAGCTGCTCACCCGTCCTGAGATTGGTGCGCTGCTCGGCCTCGCCGGCGTGTGGCTGCTGTTCTGGCTGACATCTGAAGCATTCGGCACCGCAGGGGGAACTGCCAACTTCCTCGACGTCGCCGCGCTGCTCGGCATCATGGCGGTGCCGGTGGCGCTGCTGATGATCGGCGGCGAGTTCGACCTGTCCTCGGGCGCGATGACGGGCGCCACCGCCATCTTCGTCATCCTGATGAGCCGCGAGGTCGGCGAGCTCGGTGGCGCGGGATTCAGCCTGCACCTCGCGGTGCCGCTGTCGCTGTGCTTTGCGCTGGCGATCGGCTGGTTCAACGGCACGCTCGTCGAGCGAACATCGCTGCCCAGCTTCATCGTCACGCTGGGCACGTTCTTCATCCTCATCGGCGCCAAGCTCGGCTTCGGCAAGCTGTTCACCAACAAGGTCATCGTCGAAGGCCTCGACGAGGCGCAGGGCTACGAGTTCTGGGACGACATCTTCGGCGCCGAGTGGATCCGCAACCAGCACATCTGGGACGGCCGCGACTGGGCGTGGGCAGGGCTGCTCGTGCTGGCTGGCGTCGCCCTGCTGCTAGGTCTGCTGGAGATGAGCTACACGCGTCGGGCCGACCCGCCGTCATGGGCTACAGCGGGCGCGTTCATCGGGGCCGTCGCGGTACCGCTGTTCGGCTTCGTCATGCTGCTGACCACCGACGGCACCGCCTCGAACTGGCTGTGGGGAGCTGTCATCGCCGCAGGGACCCTGGCGGGTGTCGCGATTTGGTGCAGATCCCGCTACGAGCCAGTACAGCGGCGTCGGCCTTCGCCCGACAGCCGCACGATGCGAATGATCGGCATCGGCGTCGGCGCTGTGGTGGTCGCCGTGGTGCTGGCATTGGTCATGGATGCCACGAACTCTGACCAGCTCGGCTTCCTGGGGGGCGGTCTCGGGCGTGCGGTATTCGCCATCGGCATCGCTGGCACCGGTGTGCTGGCCGCGCTGGCCGCGACCGGCCATGTCCGCTCGAGCGCACCGGTCATCGGCGTGGTCGTGGCGCTGCTCCCTGCGATCAGCTTCATGATGACCATTCAGGCCGCCCGGGCGTTGCTGTTCGGCGGCCTGGCAGTGGCCGGCGTGGTGGCGCTGATGCTGGTGACGGCACGAGCCGACGTCTCGCTGTGGCTGCCGATGGCGACCGCAGCCATCGTGGCTGTCGCCGCGTTCGTAGTGCAGGCCGAGTCCGCGTCGCGCAAGCTGCGCGTCGAGCTGTTCTCGGTGCTGCTGCTGATCGCGCTCGCGCTCGCTGCCACCGCAGCGGCCCGAGCCCTCGCACAGAGGCGCAGCACGGCGGTGCCCGTGCCGCAGATGGGGCAGTGGCCGCGCGTCGCCATGGCCGCCGGCGGGGCTGCGGCCGTCGTGTTCGCCGTGATTGAGCTGATCGACGGTGACGGCCTGCTCTATGCCCTCTCGACGGGCGCCGCCAAGGGTGGCGCGATTGCGCTCGGCATCTTCGCCGTCGGCACGTTCTACCGGTTGCTGTTCAGCAGCGACGAAGGCATGGGCCGGCCCCTCGTGAGGGTCGGGCTGGCGGCTGCGGGCCTGGCGCTCGCAGTCAAGCTGATGTTCATCACCACCCTGGAGGAGGAAGCGACCCAGGCGGTGACCCGATTCCGGGTCTCGGTGCTCTTCTACGTGCTGTTCGCCGCCGTCGGCGCCTGGGTGCTGGCCAAGACGCGCTTCGGCAGCTGGACCTTCGCCGTGGGCGGCAACAAGGACGCCGCCCGGTCGGTAGGCGTCCCGGCTGCCCGCACCAAGACGACGCTGTTCATGCTGGTCTCGGTTTGCGCCTGGGTCGCAGGCATGCTCATCGCATTCCGCCTCAATTCCGTGCAGGCCAATGTCGGCGACGGCAACGAGTTCCGCTACATCATCGTGGCCGTCGTGGGTGGCAACCTGCTGACCGGCGGTTACGGCTCCGCTATCGGTGCGGCGATCGGCGCGCTCATCTGGGGGATGATCAGCCAGGGCATCGGATTCGCGCGCTGGAACACCGACTGGCGCTTCCTCGTGCTCGGCGGGCTGCTGGTGGTGGCAGTGATCGTCAACAACTACGTGCGCCAGCGTGCAGAGCGGTCGCAGGCGGCGCGCGGCGACCCCGACGATGACGAGCCGCCAGGCGGCGATGCTGGCGCGGCCGACGAATCTGCCTCGGCAGGAGCTGAGCCATGAGCGACACACTGATCGAACTGCGGAACATCTCGAAGTTCTACGGCAACATCATCGCCCTCACCGGGGTGTCCACCACGGTCAATCCCGGCGAGGTGACGTGTGTGCTGGGCGACAACGGTGCCGGAAAGTCCACGTTCATCAAGATCCTCGCCGGCGTGCACCAGCACGACGAGGGAGAACTGCTGCTGGAGGGGGAGGAGGTCACGTTCTCGTCGCCTCGGGCGGCCCTCGCTGCCGGCATCGCCACCGTGTACCAGGACTTGGCCATGGTGCCGCTCATGTCGGTCTGGCGGAACTTCTTCCTCGGCGCAGAGCCCACAAGGGGATTCGGGCCATTCCGCCAGATCGATATCGAGAAGGCCAAGCAGATCGCCAAAGAGCAGCTCGCGGAGATGGGCATTGACATCCGTGACACCGAGCAGCCGGTTGGCACGCTGTCGGGCGGTGAACGTCAGTCAGTGGCGATTGCCCGGGCCAGCTACTTCGGCGCGCGGGTGCTGATCCTCGACGAGCCCACCTCGGCGCTCGGCGTCAAGCAGTCCGGCGTCGTCCTGCGGCGCATCGTGGAAGCGCGTGATCGAGGACTCGCCGTGATCTTCATCACGCACAATCCCAATCATGCGTACCCGGTCGGAGACCGCTTCGTGATCCTCAATCGCGGTCATTCCATGGGCAATTTCGCCAAGGAAGACATCAGCCAGGCCGAGCTGACGCAGATGATGGCCGGCGGTGCCGAGCTCGAAGCACTGCAGCACGAGCTGGCAACGCACTGAACCGATCAATGCGACAGCGCTTGGGCATCGCCGTGGTCGGTTTCGGCTGGATGGGCCAGGCGCACGCCCGCTCGGTCATGCGCATCCCGAGCTTGTTCAGCGACCGCAGCTACGCGCCCGAACTTGTGGTCTGCGCTGACACGGTTGACGAACGGCGCGCAGCGGCCAGCGAGGGCTTCGGTTTCGGCGACGTGACCGACGACTGGCGGCCGGCCGTGGACCGTCCTGACGTGGATGTCGTCTATGTCACGGCGCCGAACATGCTGCACGAGGAGATCGTCACGGCGGCTGTGGCCGCCGGCAAGCACGTGTTCTGCGAGAAGCCGGTCGGCGGCACGCCGGCCCAGACGGTGCGCTGCTTCGAAGCCGCCGCAGCGGCGGGCAGCATCACCGGGGTTGGCTACAACTACCGGTATGCGCCGCTCGTGCAGCACACCAAGGCCCTCATCGACAGCGGCGCGCTCGGATCGATCACCAACTACCGGGGACGCTTCTTCTCGATGTTCGGGGCCGATCCGCTGGGGCTGCTCTCGTGGCGCTTCGAGCTGGATCAAGCGGGCCACGGTGTCACCAGCGACATTCTCAGCCACGCCATCGACTTGGCCATGATGCTCAACGGGCCGATCGAGCGGGTGATCGGCAGCGGCGCCACATTCATTGCCGAACGGCCAGTCGCGGCAGCCGGGGCAAGCCACTACGCCCGCGGGCGGCTGGACGATCCGACCGGTCCGGTCACCAACGAGGACTACTTCGGCGCTCTCGCTGTGTTCGCCAACGGCTCGCGGGGCACGTTCGAGGTCAGTCGCACGATGGTGGGGCCCGAGAGCCAGATGGCATTCGATATCTACGGCACCGAGGGCGCACTGGGCTGGAATCTGGAGACCATGAATGAGCTGCGGCTGTACATGGCACCGGACGCCGGCAGCGCGTCCGAGCGTGGCTACACGACGATTCGAGCCGGCGAACGACATCCAGGCCACAGCGCTTTCGTTCCCGGCGATGCCAACGCCATCGGGTTCGAGGATCTTGTCGCTCTCGAGGATCACCAGTACCTCTCGGCAGTCAGCGACGGGCGCCCGCATTGCGCCGGTTTCGCCGAGGCGGTGGCCTATGTCAGCGTCCAGGCCGCTCTGCTGCGGAGCTGGATGAGCGGCACCTGGGAAGACGTGATCCCGCTCAACGCCGGAAACGTCGATGAGCTGGCACCGCATGATCCCGCCGACGTGGCAGGCAGGTGAATCAGGCGGCCATCATCGGTGACGCCGCCCCGAAGGGAGTCTCGCGATGGCAGATATTGAGCTGACCACCGCCGGTGCGATCGTCCGCTACATGGTGGCGCAACGGATCGCGCTCGACGACCTCGACGCCGATGCGGCCGGCCGGCTGGCGGCTGTCTCCGACGGAGCGTCGGTGCCGCTGTTCGGGGGCGTCTATGCAATCTTCGGCCACGGCAACGTGACCTGTCTCGGGCCCGAATTGCGCAGCGCGCGCCGTGGGTTGCCGACGTGGCGCGGGCAGAACGAGCAGGGCATGGCCTTGGCCGGCGTCGGCTATGCGCGGGCGATGCGTCGTCGCCGGATCATGGCGGCCACCAGCTCCATCGGACCCGGTGCCACCAATATGGTCACGGCCGCGGCAGTGGCCCACGCGAATCGCATGCCGCTGCTGCTGCTGTCGGGCGACACCTTCAGCCATCGACTGCCTGACCCGGTGCTGCAGCAGGTTGAGCACTTCGGCGATCCGTCGATGACGGTGAACGACGCCTTTCGGTCCGTGGTTCGCTACTGGGACAGGCTCACCGCACCCGAGCAGGTGCTGGCGAGCCTGCCTACTGCAGTGGCGACGATGCTCGACCCGGCCGACTGCGGCCCCGCCTTCATCGGCTTGCCGCAGGACACCCAGGCGCAGACATATTCCTTCCCGGAGCGCTTCTTCGAGCCGGTGGTGCACCGGGTGCGGCGCCCCCGCCCCGACCGGCGCGAGCTCGCCGCTGCCGCGGCAGCGCTCTCGGCGGCACAACGCCCGCTGCTCATCAGCGGCGGCGGGGTGCGCTGGTCGATGGCAGAGGCCGAGCTGCGGGCTTTCGCCGAGCGCCACGGCATCCCGGTCGTCGAGACGGTGGCCGGCCGTACCAGCTTCCCCTCCAGCCACCCCCTTGCCTGCGGGCCGATCGGCGTGACGGGCTGCGTGTCCGCGAACGCGATGGCCGCTGCTGCCGACGTGATCGTGGCGGTGGGCACACGGCTGGGCGACTTCGCTACCGGCTCGTGGACCGTGTTCCATCATGACTCGACGTTCATCGGGCTGAACACGGCACGGTTCGACGCGACCAAGCACGGCAGCCTGCCGCTGGTCGCCGATGCGCGAGAGGGACTCGCCGAGCTGGGAGCCGCGCTCGGAGGCTATGTCGCTCCAGCGAGCTGGACGGAGCGTGCGGAGACCGAAACAGCGCAGTACCACGCGTACATCGACAAGCTCGCTGCGCCGGAGGCTGACAGCTCGCTGGCAGAACTGCCGACGTATGCACAGGTGGTGGGTGCCGTGTCGAGAGCGGCCGATGAACGCACCTACGTGGTGACTGCAGCCGGCGGTCTGCCTGGGGAGACCGTGAACGGCTGGCGCAGCGACATTGAGCACTCCTTCGACTGCGAGTACGGCTACTCGACGATGGGCTACGAGATCTCGGGTGCGTGGGGCGCGAAGCAGGCATTGGGCGATCGGGACGTGGTTGCACTCATCGGCGACGGCTCGTACCTGATGATGAACTCCGACCTGTACAGCTCGGTGCTGAGCGGCCACCCGATCACCGTGGTGGTGTGCGACAACGGGGGCTTTGCCGTCATCAACCGGCTGCAGCGGGCCCAAGGCGGCGAGTCGTTCAACAACTTCTTGGCCGACACGATGACCCAGACTCCATCGGGGACCGCTGACCGATCGGGACCGGAGCCTGCACATGTCGACTTCGCCGCGCACGCAGCATCCATGGGATGCGCGTCGGAAACCGTTGCCACCATCGCCGAGCTGGAGGTAGCGCTGGAGCGGGCGAAAGCGTCCGAGCGCACGTATGTGATCGTGCTCGCCACTCACCGCACTTCGTGGACCGAAGGCGGGGCGGCATGGCAGGTGGGCGTGCCCGAGACAAGTGACCGGCCCGAGATCGCCACCGCAGCCGCAGACATGGCCGAGGCCATGGCCCAGCAGCGGCGAGGCCTGTGAGCACAGCAGGCATCGGCCTCATCGGCTGCGGCCGGATCGGTCAGATGCACGCGCGCCAACTGGCCGGCATCGACGGCTTCCGTCTTGCTGCCGTGTGCGATGCCGTTCCGGCCGCATCGGCGTCGCTCGCGGCAGAGTTGGATGTGCCGGCAGCCCACAGCCCGTCAACATTGATGGCCCGATCCGACGTCGACGCCGTGGCGATTTGCTCACCGACCGAAACCCACGTCGACTTGATCGTGGCGGCTGCGAACGCCGGGCTGCCTGCCTTCTGTGAGAAGCCCGTCTCGCTGGAACTGGCCGAGGCCGAACGCGCTGTGTCGGCTGTTGCCGCAGCAGGCACGGCAGTTCAACTGGGCTTCAACCGTCGCTTCGACCCATCGCATCGCGCCGTCGCCGCTGCTGCTCACAACGGCGAACTCGGCGAGGTGCAGGTCGTGAGGATCACGAGCCGCGACCCGGAACCCCCGCCGCACGACTATGTCGCCGGTTCAGGGGGCATATTCGCCGACATGATGATCCACGACTTCGACATGGCGCGCTTCGTGGTGGGTGCCGAGGTCGTCGAGGTGTACGCCGCAGGCGCGGTGCGCATCGATCCCGTGATCGGCGAGCTCGGGGATTGGGACACCGCGGTGGCGGTGCTCACTCACACTGACGGCACCATCACGACCATCGACAACAGCCGGCAGGCCGTCTACGGCTACGACCAGCGGGTCGAGGCGTTCGGCAGTGCCGGGGCGATGACCTCGCAGAACCCGACCACCCACAGCGCCGTGCGATCCGCGCCCGCAGGGGCTGTCGCGGCGCCGATGCCGTGGTTCTTCACTGAGCGATATGCCGAGTCCTACCGTGCCGAGTGGGCTGCGTTCGTCGACGTGCTCGCAGGCGAGCCTCCGTCGGTGACGCTCGAAGACGGGCGCGCATGCTTGGCCATCGCGCTGGCGGCCACCCGCTCGGCACGTGAGGGACGTCCCGTCAGCGTGGCGGAGATCTCGTCGTAACCAGCTAGCCGGCCGGGCCGGTCGAGTCCCGCGCCACCAGCTCGGCGCTCAACACTGACACGAGAGCGGTGTCCCGGCCGTTCATGCGGTCGCTCAGCATGCTGACCGCTGTCTGCCCGATATCGGAACGTGGCAGCCTCACCGTGGTCAATCGAGGCATGCCTGCGACGGCATAGAGCGAATCGTCGAAGCCTGTGATGCTGATGTCGCCTGGCACGTCGAGGCCGGCGTCTACTGCGGCGAGGACAGCGCCGCGGGCCTGGGCGTCGTTGACGCAGGCAATGGCCGTCGGTCGCCGCGAACGGCGTAGCAGCTTGTCGGCAGCCTCATACCCATCCGACTGCAAGAAGCCGGCCGGCTCGAAGGAGATGTGTCCCGAGCATTCCTGCCGCTCCATCTCATCGGTGTAGCCGCGGGTCCGGGCTGCGACGTTGGGCATCTCGGCATCGCCGATGAGCGCGATGTCGCTGTGGCCCAGATCGGCCAAGTGACGGACGACTGAGGCCATGGCCGCTTCGTCATCGGTGACGAGCGTGTCGTATCGATCGGATCGAAGGTCGTACATCAGCGCCAAGACCGGCAGGACATCCGCGTATTCCTCGAGTTCGGCAGCGTCACGCTGACCGAGCAGCCCCAGTGCGAGGCCGTCCACCCGGTACTCGAGCATCCGCTCGATGACCTCGCGCTCGCCGCCGGCTTCAGGCGGGCTCGACAGGTACAGCGTTCGCATACCGCGTTGGCTGACTTCTTGGTCCACGGCGAACATGACCTCGCCCCAGAACGCGTCGAAGAGCCCAGTGATGACGAACCCGATGGTCCCGCTGCTCAGGCCTGCGAGCGATCGAGCGCCGGCGTGTACCCGGTAGCCCAGTTCCGCGGCCGACTCCAGAATGCGCTGGCGGGTGCTCTCGCGAACGTGGCCCTCGCCGCGCAGGGCGCGTGACACCAGCGACTTCGAGACACCCGCGTGCTGCGAGATGTCCTTGATGGTCGGGTAGCCACCCTGTCGTTTGGCCGTCATGAGTTCCTTCGAGGGCTGTTGCGAAGGCCGCCGCGTCGATGGTACCGAACAGCGGATTCGGGTCGATCAGCGCGGCGGCGTCAGAACGGGAGCTTGAGGCCGGGGCGGGGCCAGTCGCCGACGGCGAGACGGCCGGTGCCCGACAGGGTGACGTACGCCGTGCGCATGTCGTCGCCGCCGAAGCAGATGTTGGTGGTGGCCGAATCGTCGGTGGGGGCGAACTCGAGCTCGTCGCCATCGCGGGTGAAGGTGCTGATGCCGCCGGTGAGGATCGTGGCCACGCTCACGTTGCCTTCGGCGTCCATGGCCAGCGAGTCGAAGTACTTGCGGCCGGCCGGTCGGGCCAGGAACCAGCCCCGTGCTGGTACACCGGCGGCAACCTTGCCCGGGCCCTCGAGGTCGAAGGCGAACATGGCGCCCTGGAACGTCTCGGCCACATAGACCCGGTCTTCTTCGGGAGAGATGCCCACGCCGTTGGGGCCGTCCATCGGGAACGCGATCTCCTCGATGTGGCTGCCGTCGGCCTTGGCGTAGTACAGCCCGCCGCGGTCCCGGTCGCGGGTGCGGGTCTTGCCGTGATCGGTGAACCAGAAGCCGCCGGTGGAGTCGAACATGATGTCGTTCGGTCCCTTGAGCGACACGCCGTTCACATCGGCATACAGGATGTCCACCTCGCCGGTCTCGAGATCGATGCGCTCGATGCGGCCGGTGGTGTAGTCGGAAGCCACCTCGCCGGGCACGGTGCGGCCCCGCACGGTGATCCACTCGAAGCCGCCGTTGTTGCACACGTACAGCGCCCCGTCGGGGCCCAGAGCGGCGCCGTTCGGCCCGCCGCCTGGCGTGGCCAGGATGTCCTTTCGGCCGTCGGTCACGTCGACGCGCGTGATGGTGCCGCGCCCGATCTCGACAACGGCCACCGAACCGTCTGCCAGCACCACTGGTCCTTCGGGGAAGATCAGTCCGTCGGTGATCGTCTCAAAGTGGTCAGATCCGAAAAAGCTCATGGCCGCCGACGCTACTTCGCGACCATGCCCGGCTTCCTGCCAATCCAGCGCTGCAACGCTGTCAGCTCAGCGCGTCGCGCCAGGGTGATGCGTCGATCCCGCGGTAGCGGTCTTCGAGAGCGTCGACCAGTTCAGGCGTCCAGTACGGGTGGCCCGGCAGCGGGGCGCCGAACAACGAGAGTTCATCGGGCGTGCAGGAGGCGGCGAACTTGGACCACAGGGGTCCGTTCGAGACTGGCTGCACGTTGTCGTAGCCGATCCAGTCGGCACCACCCGGCTTGAACGAGGCGCTCATCAGGAATCGGCTTCCGCCGGGCCGGGTGAGGTCGACGCCGCGGTGCCACACGTCTGGCCGGTACGCCAAGAACGAGCCGCGCACTCCTGCGGCAGAGATCCGATCTCCGTCAGGCGGGCCGTCGTAGGGTCGGGTGGTGTCGGCAGGGCCTCCGGCCAACTCGGTGGGCGCCACGCCGTCATCCACATCGCTCAGGTACAGGAAGCCCTCCAGATTCCACCAGCCGGCTTCGAGACGGTCGGGCACCACGTTGTGGTTGCGGTCCTGGTGGAACGGCTGCTCGTAGTTGGCGACTCCGGTGTACTTGCCCCAGATGCGGGCCTGGTAGATGCGGATGTCGTCGATGCCCATCGCCTTGCGGGCGAACCGCAGCACATCGGCGTGTACCTGCAGCCGGTTCAGCCGGTGCGAGGTGTACGGGAACAGGATGTGGCCCAGGAACTGCTCAGGGCGGAACGCCGCCCCTTCGGAGTCGGCCTCGGGGAACTTGTGGCCTTGGTTGTAGCTGCGTCCGACGAAGCGTTCCCGAAGTGCCGGGTCGCCCGAGTGGAACTCCACGGGCCGGGGGTACAGGTCCCAGAGCTCTTCGACGGCATGGTCGATATCCGCCGTCGGCACGAGCTGATCGACCAGTACCCAGCCGTGCTCGCGCCAATGCTGTGCCGCCTTGTCGAGATCGGCAATGCCGACGCTCGTGGCGTCGGCGTCGGTGCGATCGACGGGCGTGCTCACGAGCTCAGTCGGCGCCCTGTGCGTCATCGACGGTGATGCAGGTGCCGGACACGAAGTCCGACAGCGGTGACACCAGGTACAGCAGCGTCGAGTCGAGCTGCGAGGGCTTGCCGAGGCGCCGACGGGGGAACATCTGGGTGAAGTCGCCCATGCGCTCGAGCATCCCATCCATCATCTCGCTGTCGAACGCGCCTGGGGCGATGGTGTTGACGTTGATGTGGTAGCGGGCGAACTCTTGGGCCAGCACTTCGGTCATGCGCACCACGGCGCTCTTGGTGATGGCGTACATCGAGGTCCCCAGCGGTGCCCTGAATGCGGCTCCCGAGGAGATATTGACGATCCGGCCGGGCAGCTCGGCGGCGATCAGGCGGCGTGCGACCTCGCATGACAGGTGGAACAGCGACGTGAGGTTGGTGGAGATCATCTCGTCGACAAAGGCCGGGTCCATCTTGAGCGCTAGGCGGGCGTCGGGCTTGCCAGCGTTGTTCACCAGGATCTGCACGGTCCCGAGCTGGGACTCGGCGGTAGCGACGGCCTCGAAGAGCGCTTCGGTGTCGGTTACGTCGAGAGGGATGGGCAGCACGGTGGCGCCGTCGGCCTCGAGCTCGCTGGCGAGCGCATTCAGCCGCTCCACGCGCCGCCCGCAGATGGCCACGCTGGCTCCGCAGGCAGCCAGCACCGAGGCGAAACGGCGGCCGAGACCCGATGTCGTGCCGGTCACGAATGCCGTCTGCCCGCTGAGGTCTGATGACCACTGGGGCGGGAGGCCAACCTCGGCTCCCGAGCCGTCGGCGCTGGCGTCGTCGTTCATTGTTTCTCCCTCCGCACGAGCGGGGCGTTCTCAGGCTGGCAGGGTATTGCCCCGCCCGATCGTCGTAGCCTCGCTCCGGTGAGGGGTGCGGGCGGGCCGGCAGCGGCGAGCGACAGCGGACCAGCCGTACCGTCGGGCGCCGTATTCCATGTCGCCCCGGCCATCGACCGGGCGGGCGGCGTCAAAGCGCCGCTCAACGGTGCTGCGGCGGTTGCGCGGCGCGCACCGGCCGAAGGCTCGGCTGGGGGCGCCGCGACCGGTGCCACAACCGTGCGGACCGCCGGCGGCGCGCTGCCGCTGCTGGTCATGGGCCTCGTGGTCGTCTCGTGGGGCCTCGGGCCGCCCATCTCCAAGCTGCTCACCGCGCCGGCGATGGTGAGCGCCTTCATCCGGTTCGGCATGTCCACGCCGTTCCTGCTCGTGGTGCTGGCGCTGCGGGGCCGATGGCTGTCTCGGCGAGTGTTCTGGCAAACCGCGCTGCCGGGCCTGTCCTTCGGCATCAACATGGTCTTCGTCTTCGCTGCGGTGCAGGAAGTCACGATCTCGGTGATGTCGGTGATGATGGCCTTGCAGCCGGCCATGCTCCTGGCGCTGGTGGGCCCGATCTTCGGCGATCGGGTCAGCTTCCGCCAGATCGTCTTCACGCTGATCGGGGTCGGCGGTGCCGTCGGCGTGATCATGGGGGCCGGCGGCGAGTTCCGCGCCAGCGGGTTCGGACTGTTCCTCACCGCGATGTCGGTGCTGACCTTCACCGTCTATTTCGTGTTGACCCGGATGGCCAGAGCGTCCACCGACGTGGACCCGATCGAGTGGATGGCGGGCATCAACTTCTGGTCGTTTGTTGCCGCGGTCCCGCCCACCGTGCTGATGGTGACACCGAGCCAGTTCTTCGAATTCGGCGGGCTGGACTGGCTGTGGATCGTGATCGTGGCCTTCGTGACCGGGGTGTTCGGCCACGTGCTGATGACGTGGTGCCACGGTCACATCGAGGTGGCCCGCTCGTCGCTGTACGTGCTGGCGATGCACATCGTGGCCGTGGGGACGGCGTGGCTCATCCACGGCGAGCCGGTCACGCCCATGCAGTTCCTGGGCGGCGCGGTCGTGCTGTTCTCGGTGGCCATGGTGATCCGCACGCCTGCCGGATCGCGCGCTGCGCCTGCACGGACCGAACGGGCCGCTGAGGCCGAACCGTCCGTCGCAGCGCGTTCACAAGACTGACGATCCGGTGTCGCGCGGGCTGAGTACGCTCGGCCGTGCACAGATCACCAGCCGCGACGCAGGCGTTCGCCATCGATCCGCCTGCGGGGCTGAGGAGGCGAGGAGCATCTCCATGGGCCGATTTGCCAACACCTGGCGGCTGACCAAGAACTCGTGGTCGCTGCTGAAACAGGATCGCGAGCTGCTGTGGCTGCCCGTCCTCAGCATGCTGACCATCCTGGCCATCGTCGCTGCAGCGGCGGTGGTCGGCTTCGTGACCGGCAGCTTCGATGCAGGCGGGGGCACCGAGGACATCGGTGGCAGCGCGGCCGTGCTCGGGCTCGTATTCGCCTTCGTGGCAACAGCCACAGTGGTGTACTTCGAAGGCGCACTCGTGGCCGGTGCGCACGAGCGCATGACAGGCGGCGATCCCACCGTGCGCAGCGCAATGAGCAAGGCAGCGTCACGGCTCCCGAGCCTGCTCGGCTGGGCGCTCATCACGATGACCGTCGGGCTGCTGCTGCGCATCCTGCGAGAGCGCCTGGGCTGGCTGGGCCAGATACTCACCTTCATCGCAGAAGCTGCGTGGGGCGTGGCCACCTACCTCGTCGTGCCCGCCATCATCATCGACGACTACCGCTCGTTCGCCAGCGTCAAGCACTCCATGTCGCTGGTCCGCCGCACGTGGGGCGAGAATCTCATCGCCCAGGCGGGGTTTGGCTTGTTGGGCTTCGTGATCGCCCTGCCGATCATCCTGGTCGCAGTGCTGATCGCCACGTTGGTGCCCGGGATCGGCCTGTACATCGGCATTGCCGTCGGCGTGATCGGTGTGCTCACCGTGAGCGTTGTGGTGAGCGCGTTGAGCCTCTACTTCAAGACGGCGCTGTACGAATACGCCACCGACGGCGTGGCACACGGCGGCTTCGACATCGACGAGATGGAAGCCTCGTTCCGCTCGAAGTAGCCGGACCGGACAGCCCGGCGTTTCAGCCGCCGATGCGGTGTTCGGCGGCGAAGGCGGCGAGGCCCTCGCTGATCTGGGCGACGTCGCCGGTGTTCCAGGAGACCACGAGCTCGGTCACCCCGACGGCTGCATAGCTGGCAGCTAGCTCCGGCGTCACGTCGCTTGCGGTCCGCCGCACGGAGACTTCAGCAGGGATGCCTGAGCGGCCTGCCGCCTCTGCGGCTTCGCGGATCACCGGCAGACGCTTCGCGACGCTCTCGGGCGACAGCATCATCGGGTGCCATCCGTCGCCCAGGCGGCCGACGCGCCGAAGCGCTGGCGGACGGTTGCCGCCGATCAGGATCGGAGGTCGAGGCTGCTGCAGGGGCTTGGGCGAGCTCACGGCGCCTTCGAACGAGTAGTAGTGCCCGTCGTAACTGGCGCTCGGCTGGGTCCACAGCAGGTCGAGAACCTCGATGAACTCGTTGCTGAGCCGACCCCGGTCGTCGTATTCCGCGCCGAGCAGTTCGTTCTCCTCGGGCAGGCTGCCAACCCCCAGCCCGACCACCAGTCGGCCGCCGCTCAGGCGATCCAGCGTGGCCAGCTCCTTGGCCAGCACCATCGGGTGCAGGTACGGCATCACCAGCACGCTGGTGCCGAGGCGCACACGCGACGTGTGTGCTGCCATCCAGGTCAGCGTCACGAGCGCATCGTGGTAGGGCCGCTCGCCCAGCCGGTCCCACACGTAGCCCACGTTGAGGACGTGATGGTTCACCCACACCGAGTCGAAGCCGAGCTGCTCGGCCTCGACAGCCAGCGCGACCACCTCCGCGGGATCATCGACTCCGAAGTTGTTGGGCACGGTGAAGCCGAACTTCATGCGCGTTCCTTTCTGGGCATCAGAATGCTGGTCACCGGAGCGGTTGCGGTTCGTTGAGGGGCCGTGGCGCTACGCGAGGGCCGTGAAGGCTGCGTCAGCAATGTCGCAGGTGCGCTTGATGTCGTCGTCGGTGTGCGCGGTGCACACGAAGTTGTTGTGGTAGCTGAGCAGGTATGCGCCCCGGCGGATGCACTCGGATATCCAGCGGGCATGGAACTTCGAGCCTCCCTCGCCCAGGACGCGCAGGTACGGCATGGCGGGCACGCCGCTCACTCGCAGTTCGTGCCCATGAGCTGCCGCCACATCGGTCAGGGCTTCGCCCAGTCGAATGCCGGTTTCGGTCGCGGCCGCCGCGGCATCAGTCGAGCGAAGTTCCCGCAGCGTCGCGAGGGCAGCTGCCATGGGCGCGGCATTGAAGAACTGCGTTCCAGTGAAGAACGTCTCGCCTGCGGCTTCCTTCAACTCGTCGCTGCCGGCCAATGCCGCCACCGGGTGCCCGTTCCCGATCGCTTTGCCGAAGCACATGAGGTCCGGCGTGAATCCGTACGCCACGTGCGCGCCTGCCAAGTCGATCCTGAACCCGCTGCGTACCTCGTCCACGATCACGACAATCCCTGCAGCCCGGCAGGCGCCCTCAACTGCAGCCCAGTAGCCCTCGGCGGGCAGTTCGTTGTCGGCGAAGACGGGGTGGTGATACGGCGACGAAATGAAGCAGGCGATGTCGCCCGGGTGAGCATCGATAGCGGTCTGCACAGCCTGCGCGTCGTTCCATGGCACCTCGATGACGAAGGCTTGGTCCTCCGCGATGGTGCCCTTGTTCCCAGGCGCCTGCATCCACGGGGCCGAGCCGTGATATCCGCCCTGGATCTTGAGGATGTACCGCCGCCCCGTCGCAGCGCGGGCAATCATTACGGCCAACCCGGTCGCGTCGGCCCCGTTCTTGCCGAACAGCGCCCAGTCGGCCCCGTCCACGAGGTCGACGAGCTCCTCGGCCAGTTCCACCATGATCGGCGCGGCGAGGCTGACCGTGCTGCCATCGGCGGCCTGCTTTTCGGCCGCCTCCTCCACCCCCGGATGGTTGTAGCCCAGAATGTTCGGGCCGTACGCACACATCCAGTCGATGTAGGAGTTCCCGTCCACGTCGGTGAACCGTGCGCCTTCTGCAGACGAGAAGAACACCGGTCCATCGTCGATCACCGCTGGGCCGTAGTGGCCGTACACGCCCTTGGGGATCACCGCCTGTGCCCGCTCGTAGAGCTCGCGGGACTTCGAAGTCTGCATCGGTTCGCTCATATCCGCCTCTCTCGACGAGAAGATCTTGGTGAGCAGCATCCTGACATACCGGCGAATTCTCGGCACCCAAAATGCAGCAAGCGGGCGGGGTTACGATCCGGCGATGGGAGCGCTTGACGACTACACCGTCCTGGACCTGTCCATCTTGGTGCAGGGCCCTCAAGCTGCCGCCACCTTGCACGACATGGGAGCGTCGGTCATCAAGATCGAACTGCCGGGCATGGGCGACCTGGGACGGGTCATCCCCGTGTCGCCCGACGATCCGCGCACCCCGTACTACGAAGCGTGCAACCGGGGAAAGCGGTCGGTCACCCTCGACCTGCGCACGCCCGGCGGCAAGCGCGCGCTCGAGCGGTTTGTCGACACCACCGACATCCTGATCCACAACTTCGTGCCCGGGACCATGGAGGCCTGGGGCCTGTCGTATGAGCACCTGTCCGCCATCAATCCCCGGCTCGTGTATGCCACCGGTTCGACCTTCGGGCCGGTCGGCCCCAAGGCGATACGGGAGGGAGCCGACTCGTCAGGTCAGGCAGAAGGCGGGCTTATGTTCGCCACTCGGATCGACGGCGGACCCCCGATTATGAATGGGGCTGTCATATCCGACCATGTCGGCTGCCAGAACATGGTCACCGGCATTCTTGCTGCGCTGCTCCATCGCACCGAGACCGGGCTTGGACAGCGGGTCGACGTGTCGCTGGTGGGGGGCATGATCTATGCCCAAGCGTCGGAGATGACCTACACCCTGCTGACCGGCCGCAACCCGGAACGGATCGATTCTGGCCACGCCTTCGTTCCTACTTTGCTCCATACCGTGGAGGCGGCCGACGGCTGGATCCACCTGCTCAGCGGCACCGGACCGGGCTGGCCCGAATTCGCCAAGCTGCTCGACCGGCCAGACCTAGCCGGCGATGAACGGTTCCTGGCACTGATGCTGAGCTCAGAGGCCAGGGCCGAACTGGTCGCCATCATCGACGAGGTCTTCCCCACTAGGACCCTCGACGAGTGGGAGGCAGTGCTCACGGACGCCGGCGTCCGCTACGGGCTGGTCCGCGACTACGAGGCGATCGTGGCCGACGAGTCGATGTACGAGAACGGCTATCTGCAGCGGGTGGAGCACCCCGAGGGCGAACGCACGGTGATCGGCACCCCGATCCGCATGTCGGCCACGCCGCTGAAGCCCGGCGCCGTTGCGCCCGAACTAGGTCAGCACACCGAGGAAGTGCTGCTCGAACACGGCTACACGTGGGACGACATCACCGCACTGCGGGACGAAGGCGTCTTCGGCTGAGACTGTCGACGCAGCCTGTGGCCCTGCCGGCGGCGGGGGAGCGGGTACTGCGGCGGGTTCAGCTGGCCGCGTAGGTGGCAGCGAGCGAGCGGGCGATGCGGTCGGTCTGGATTTCGGTGCTGCCGTCCACGTAGTTGGCAATGCGTGCACCGACGAGGTGGTGACCCCCCGGGTGTTCGCTGCGCAGGCCCTCGGCACCCATGGCTTGGATGCAGGTGGCGATGTCGGCTTCGGCCGTCTCGGTGGCGAACTTCTTGGCATGCGCAGCCGGCAGGATGGCGCCAGAGGCGTCGCCGGTGCGCAATGACTCGGTGACTGCGTCGACGGCCCGGGCAGTGAGCAGCTGGGAGGCTTCGAGGCGGTTCTGCACCCCGGCCAGCTTCCATGCCAGTCCTTGATGGGCGATGACGGGCTTGCCGAATGCCTCGCGCTCGGCTGCGTAGCCGACTGCGCTCGCGAGGGTGGCCTCCACCATGGCGCAGCACATGGCGGCGACGTAGGTACGGGCACCGTTCACGCTCGACAAGGCTGCGATGAAGGCTTCCCCCGCAGGGCTGAGAAGATCTTCGGCGGCGGCGATGTAGCCATCCAGCCGGAACCCGCCGGTGCCGATGAGGTGACCTCCGGCCAGCTCGTACGACGGCAGCCGCTCGAAACCGGGCTGGGTGCCGTCGATCAGGAACAACGCAATGCCTCGACCCCGGGAGCCGGGCTGCGTCTGCGCGTAGCAGAAGATCACGTCGGAGTGCGCGGCGTTGGTGATCCAGGCTTTGGCGCCGTCGAGCCGCCAGCCGCTATCGACAGGTGTCGCGGTCGTAGCGATGTTGGCGAAGTCGCTGCCGGCGCCTGGCTCGGTCAGTGCCGTGGAGCCGAACCGGCGTCCGGCCATCAGGTCGGCTAGGTAGCGCTCGCGGTGGGTGTCGCTGCCGAGCCGAGCCACTCGCGCTGCGACGTTGCCGGTGTTCACCAGGCTGAAGGCGAACGGCATCGACACAGCGCTCAGCACCTCGACGATGCGGCACTTCTGGGCAAAGCTCATCCCCAGCCCGCCCAGCTCGGCAGGTACCTCCATGGCCAGCAGCCCGATCTCAGACGCGTCCCGCAGGGCCTCGGGCGCCATGCGCTTCTCGCTCTCCCAACGGTTCACATTCGGCGCCACGACCGTGTCGCGGAAGTGTGCGGCCTCACCGACGAACGCCTCGAATGACTCTGTGTCCATGCCCGTCAGCGGATCGTCTGCAACGATCGAATTGTCAACGTCGGCAGCGCCCATCGCGGCGACGGTAGCAGTGGTGTTTGGGAGCGAACCGAGAGTCGTCGCATGCGTCCGACCTACGCTGCGAGGCCGTGGTCGGTCTGCACCCTGTCACTGAGGCGTTTGAAGCGGAACGCCTGACGGCAGTGCTCAGTCAGGACCTCGACACCCTGCATCACGGCCCGACTGCCGCCGTCGCCGCAGTGGCGCGCTCGGGTGACAGCGGCCCCGAGATGCTCTTCATCGAACGAGCCACCCGCGACGGCGACCCGTGGTCGGGCCACATGGCGTTTCCGGGTGGGCGCACCGAGCCCGACGACGACGACACGTTCGACACGGCGGTGCGCGAGAGCCGCGAAGAGATCGGATTCGACATCACCGCGCACGCCGGAGTGCGCTGGCTCGGCCGGCTCAACGATCTCGAAGGCAATCCGCGCTGGCGCGGCGCGGCGCTGCGGGTGACGCCGCACGTGTGCTGGCTAGACGGCACACGCCCCGCACTGACGCTGAACTACGAAGTAGCCGACGCGTTCTGGGTCTCGGTGGCAGAACTGGCCGACCCTCGACGCCACATCGACTACCACTACCCGCCTCGACCCGACGAGCGCTTTCCGGGCATCGAAGTCGGCCACGGACGGGTGATCTGGGGCATGACGCTGCGGATGCTGCAAGACCTGTTCACCCGCACTGGCCACCCCCTCCCGATCCAGTTCAGCCCATCCAGCTGAGCAAGCCCCGCCGCTGCGGCATTGCGTTCGTTATGGTCCCCACACTGCGGCTGGCGCGACCTATGCCTGACCGTCGGTGCCAGGGGGATGAGACATGAGCGCTGAATTCGAGTTGGAGCTGCTGAGTTCGGGATGGGGCCTCATCGAGGGTCCCAGGGTGGATGAGCACGACAACTTCTATTTCTCTGATGTGCCCAACGGCGGCGTGCGCCGGCGGCGGCCCGATGGCGAGATCGAGATCGTGGTGCCGAAGCGCAGGGGCGTGGGCGGCATGGTGCTGCACGCCGACGGCGGTGTGGTGGTGAGCGGTCGCAACATCCAGCACGTCACCGACGCCGGCTCGGAAGTGCTGTTCGCTCCCGACGTCGCCGGTTTCAACGACATGCACACTGATTCGTTGGGGCGCGTGTACGTGGGCTCGCTGAGGCGCAACCCGTTCGATCTATCGGCACCCGATGAGGCCGGCGAGCTGTACCGCATCAACCTCGACGGCACAGCCGATGAGGTATACGGCGACGTGCAGCTCACCAATGGCATCGGCTTCTCGCCCGACGGATCGCGGCTGTATCACTCAGACAGCATCCCGGGCAGGGTGTGGGTGTCGGATGTCGAAGGCGATTCGGTGACCAACCGCCGGGAGTTCGTGCGCGAAGGCAAGGTGCCCGACGGCCTTGCCGTGGATGTCGAAGGCGGCGTGTGGGTCGCGCTGGCCGAAGGCGCACGCGTGCAGCGCTACACGCCCGACGGTGAGTCCGATCTCGCCGTGCCGGTTCCTGGCCAGTTCGTCACCAGCGTCTGCTTCGGCGGCGCCGACATGCGTGATCTCTACATCGTGACTGGCGGGGCGTCGGACGGCGGCGGCACCGCCGGTGGCGGCTGCATCTTCCGCACTCGTGCCCCAGTTGCCGGTGTCCCGACCCCGCTGGCTCGGGTGCGCTTGAGCCAGTGAGTCCGCTCCGGTGAGCCCCAGTCCCATGACCGGCATCTTCCGCTGGTCGTACGGTGCGCATGACGCACCGGTGCTGCTGTGCCTGCACGGCATCGGCTCGTGCGCGGATGCCTTCTTGGGTCAGCGCCCGCTAGCGGAACGTCTGGGTGTGCGGCTCGTGGCGTGGGACGCACCCGGCTACCGATATTCGGCCGATCCCGCAAGTGCCCCCGGCATTGACGGCTGGGCTGATGCAGCCGCATCGCTGATCAGGGCTGAATCAGACGGCCTGGTAGCGGTGCTGGGCGTCTCATGGGGCGGTGTCACGGCGACCCGGCTGGTCCTGCGGCACCCTGAGCTGGTCTCTGCGCTGGTCCTGGCCGACTCCAGTGCCGGCGCCGGCACGAAACCGGAACAGGCCGAAGCCATGCGGGCGCGGGCGATCGATTTTGTCGACCTCGGCCCCGAGGGTTTCGCAGCGGCCCGGGCGCAGCGGCTTGTCAGCCCTGACGCCTCCGCTGAGCTGCGGGCTCACGTTGCCGACATGATGATCCCGTCGATCCGCATGCCCTGCTACCAGTGGGCGTGCGACTCGATGGCAGAGTCGAACCACTACCCGGACCTTGAACGCATCGCTGTGCCGACACTGGTGGTGGTGGGCGAGCACGACGAGGTCACCCCGCCCCGCACATCACAGAGGCTGGCGGAGGGAATTGCGGGCGCTCGTTACGCAGAGATCAGCCACGCCGGCCACCTCGCCAACCAGGAGCAACCCGAGGCGTTCAACGACGCCATCGCCGACTTCTTGGCCTGACAGTGCCGCTCAGCGGGGGGGCAGCCGGATGCCGCCGTCGACGCGGATCACCTCGCCGTTCATGTACGGGTTGGTGATGCACTCCATGACCATGAAGGCGAGTTCCTCGCCGTAGCCCAGACGCTTGGGAAACAGCACGCTCTGGCCCAGGTGCGCTTTGAACTGCTCAGATTGCTCGCCTTCGCCGTAGATCGGCGTGTCGATGAGGCCCGGCGCGATCGTGTTGACGCGAATGCCGGTGGCGGACAGGTCGCGGGCGATCGGCAGGGTCATGCCCACCACGCCGCCCTTGGAGGCCGAGTAGGCGGCTTGGCCGATCTGGCCGTCGAAGGCCGCTACCGACGCCATGTTGACTACCGCGCCACGGGACCCGTCGTCGTCGGCGGGCTCGGTCTTGGCCATGGCCGATGCCGCCTGGGCGAGCATGTTGAACGAGCCGATGAGGTTCACATTGATCACGAAGCGGAACTGCTCGAGATCCATGGGCACGTTGTTGCGGTCGATCGTGCGCCCGGCACGGCCCAACCCGGCCGAGTTGACCAGCGCACGCAGCGGCCCCATCTCCGATGCGGCATCCACCGCGGCACTCGCGTCATCAATGCTGGTGACGTCGCAGCGCACGAACAGCCCACCGACCGACGATGCCACTTCGGCGCCGAGGTCGTCCTGCAGGTCGGCGATGACCACATGGGCTCCGGCTTCGGCAAGCTGGCGAGCGCTGGCCTCGCCGATGCCCGACGCTCCGCCCGTGACGATGGCTGATGCTCCGCTGAGGTCGAGACGCGGCATGTTGCTTTCCTCCAAGTCGTTTTCGCCGGATCGAAGCTAGCGTCGGCAGTCGGCATGTCGGAGGGTCCACCGCGATGAAGAGCGAGCGCACGGCGACGTTCGCCGCACTCGGGGTGCCAGCTTTCCGGCTGCTGTGGCTGAGCGGGGTGTTCTCGTTCATGAGCATCCAGATGCAGTTCTTGCTGCGTTCGCTGCTCGCCTGGGACCTCACCGAGAGCGAGGGGGCACTGGGCGTCGTGTTCTTCGCGTTCGGATTGGCGCTGGGGGTGTCGACGCTGTTCGGCGGCGTGGCCGCGGATCGACTCTCGAAGCGACGGCTCATGCTGTTCGGCCAGATGGTGCTGCTGCTCGGCTCCATCGGCATGGGTGTGGCGCTGGCCACCGATGTCATCCATTTCTGGATGCTGCTCGTCTCCAGCGCGCTGCAAGGCCTGATGTTCGGCTTGATCGGTCCTGCTCGCATTTCGATGACGACCGAGTTGGTCGGGCGTGAGCGGCTCGGAAACGCGATCACGCTCTCGTCGTTGTCGCTCAGCGGCAGCCGCGTCATCGCCCCGACCGGGGCCGGATTGCTGGCAGGGTGGGCGCTGTTCGGCCTCGCCGGGGCCTATTTCGTCTCGGCGGCCATCGCGACCCTGAGCTATGTGCTGCTGCTGCCGCTGCCGGAGACGAGCACGCGGGAGGCTTCGCCCGCCGGCAGCGCCCGGCTGGCTCGGCTCGCAGTCGGGAACCCACTGGCCGAGATCCACCAGGGAATCCGTTATGCGATGAGCCGCCCCGAGCTGCGGCGACCGATCCTCACGTCGATCATCGTGATCATGTTCGGCTTCAGCTATGTCGCCTTCCAGCCGGCGCTCGTCGAAGGGGTCTTCGGGCTCGGCGACAGGCAGGTCGGGTTCATCGCCGGAGCGTCGTCCATCGGTGCGGTGGTCGCGTCGATTGTGCTCGCTTCACGTGCCGACTCGCCGAGCGCCGGCTCGATCCTCGTCGGCTTGGGTTACGCCTTCGGTGCTTCGGTGATCATCTTGAGTTGGGCCCCCACCTACATCTGGGCACTGGCGATCACTGCCGCTGTCGGCGGGGCATCAACCGGATTCATCTCGCTCGTCCAGACCATCGTGATGCGGGCCACCGACGAGGCATACCAGGGACGCGTTCAGTCTCTTGTGCAGTTGCCGTTCGCGGCGTTCGCCATCGCTGCCGCGCCGTTGGGGGTGCTGGCCGAATGGGCTGGCGTGCGCACCATGTTCCTGACTATGGGAATCGCCGTCACGCTCAGCATGGTCGTGTATTCGATGGCAAGCCTGGGCAGCGGCAGGTCGTCCCAGCCAGCCGGTTCTCGCTAGGTGCAGCAGGTCGGTTGACGGCGTCCGGGGGGTCACGAGCGCCGGTCTGATCGACGACCTCGGCAGCGCGGAAACCGGCCGTGTGCGCGTTCGGCGCCGAGCTCGGCAGGCGACCGTCGCTCAGCCCAACTGTTCGAGGATCGAGGTCTCCGACAGGCTCGTGCGGATGTCGGTATCGGCCACCGTTGGCACGTCGGGGCACCAGCGAGACATGGCAGCTTCCAGCGCTGACTTGACGTCCGCGGCGATTGCGTGAGCGTCGGCTTCGTCGCACTCGATGACCACGCTGTCGTGGACGGTCTGCACAGCGTCGGCCGTGGGGTAGCGCGCCAGCACCTCGCTCAGCCGACCGTAGGCGTCGAGCATCACATCGGCGACGCCGCCTTGGATCGGGGCGTTGCGGTAGGCATTGGCCATCTGGCCGACCCGGGTGTGCAACGCGCGCCGCAGCAGGAACTGCTGGTCGGCGTCGCCCATGGCAACGCCCACCTCGTCGATGACGGCCCGCCGCAGGTGCCGCTGCTCCAGCACCTTGTCCACGGCCGGCCGCAGCGTGCCGCCCGCCGCTGCCGTCGGCGGAGCGAGGTCGAAGCGGGCCAGCACCCGCTGCCACACCTCGGCCGGCCGGGGCTTGGTCGAGCAGCCGACCACAGCTGCGGCTTCGCCCAGCACCCAGTCCACGGAGAACGTGAACTGTTGCCGGCGACCAGCCGGCGTATGCGAGCTGAACGACAGCGGCGAGCCATCGGAACGGACGACGACCGGCGCGGAAAACGACAGCGCCCACGCCACCTCGGCAACGTCGATCTCGCTGAGGCCGATCGTCGGGCCGCCGGCGAAGCGGCCCGGGTCGATCGCGCCGGCCCGTTCGGCTGCGAGCATGGCCTCGCGGACCTCCTCGGCGCTGTGATGCCGGCGCTGCTGGCTCCGAAGCGTCCGCCGAGCGTCATCGGTGCGGGGCCACAGGGCACCCAGCCGCAGTGTCAGCGGCCAATCGGCATCGAGCGAGGTGGCGGCAAAGTGCCCGATGAAGCGGTCCCGCTCGTCCACCCAGTGGGCAATGCCGGGATACGCGCCCAGGTAGGCCTCGATGAGCGCGTCGGCCTCGCCGCGGCTGGTCGGCACCCCGGCATCGGTAAGACCGCGCGACAACCCCGCGCCACGCTGCCCGTAGAGGATCCCGAAGTTGATGCGTTTGGCCTTGGTGCGGAACTCCTCGTAGCGAGGCCGGTCGAGTGCTGCCAGCCCTGCCGGTCCGTCGAGGCGTACGCCGAACATCCGCTCGGCGGTGGCGGTGTGGATGTCGAGACCCTGCTCGAACGCCGCCCGCAGACCCTCATCGCCCGCGAGCTGGGTGGCGAAGCGCAATTCGGCCTGGCTCAAGTCGGAATAGACAAAGACCCGCCCGGGCGGGGGTTTCATGTACGGCTTCAGCCGTGGCGTGAAGTTCTGTGCATTCGGGTTGCGGCTGGCCAGCCGACCCGTGTTTGTGCCCACCACCTGCAGGTACTCCGGGTGCAGCCGGCCGTCGGCCCACAAGTGCTCGGCCATCGTGTGCCCATACGTGCTCAAGGTCTTGGACAGGTCGCGGTAGGCCAGCAGCGCACTGCAGAGTTCACCGCCGATGCCTGCCAGCACCGATGCGCCGAGCGAGTCAGTCGGCGCCAGCGGCCGGGCTCGACCGTCGGTCTTGGCCGTCCAGGTCTCCACTTCGTGGGCGGCGAAGCGGTTCAGCACGTCCCGCGCCTGCTGCTCGCTGTCGGGGTTCCAGCTGGGCTCGAGGCCGCCGCCGAAGAGATCGCCTTGACCGCCGCCGGTCAGCTCGGCCAGATGGGTGAGCACCTCGACGCGCCGCGACGCCAGCTCTGCCAGCTCGGCTTCCCAACCTTGTACGTCGAAGGGCAGACCGGAGCGCTCCATGCGGTCGAGAAACGGCCGGGCCGCCTGTTCCAGACGGCAGACCTCCTCCAGGCCGGCGTCTCGCAGCCCCTCACGCAGCTTGTCGGACACCCACAAGGTCTCCACTGCGTCCGCTGCTGCGTAGGCCACTTGGCTGTCACTCAGCGGTCCGTTGGCGGAGTAGGAGAGCTGTGTCGTGGCCTTCCCTTCGACGCTGAGGCCGAGGTAGCGCTCGGCGGCCCACGCAAGCCCATGGAAGAAGCTGAACCCGGTCAGCCCCTGATGCAGCAGAGCATCGGCCAGCTGTGCGTCCCACCAGCGCAATGACCCCACCGCCGCACCCGCAGCCGCGGCCGGCTCCATGAGATGGGTGTCGATGACACGATCGTCAAACGTCGCGTTCCAGGCATCCGATGCCAGGTTCTGGAGCCGCAAGCCCTCGTGCAACGCTGTCGCCAGTTCACACAATTCGTGCGAGGCGACATCGACGACCCATGCGTGCTCGGCACCGTCGGGAGTGCGAGTTGCCGCGGATATCACCCGCAGTTGGGGAACGCGACCGCGCGACCCCGCATAGCGAGGCTCATAGACCGTCTCGGTATCCATTGCACGGGCTTCGGACGCCGACAGCGCACCGACGAACTCGCCGAGCCGGTCGGGGCCCACGACCGTGACGGGCACCTGAGCCGGATCTCGCGAGGCTTCTGGACGCGGGTCGAGCCGCCGGACGTCCGCTGGGGCACGGGCAAGATCGGCAACGGCGTCCACGAGCGCACCCTAGGACGGCCCTGTCACAGCCACCGGACAGCTGCAGCGCGTGTTGCGGGGCGTCCGGACGGATGGCGCCCGACCACCTCAGGCGTACTGCACTTCGATGAAATCCTCGGGTGAGCCGTCGCCTGCTTCGGTCTCGGCGGTGATGAGATCGTGCAAGCGCTTCGCCACAGGGCCGACTGTGCCGTTGCCGATCGGGGCACCGTCCCACTCCACCACCGGGAAGACGTGGGTGTCGCCGCCGGACATGATGACCTCAGCGCCGGCGCGAGCCTCGTCGGCCCGCAGTGGCCGCTGTTCCACGCCGCGCAGCAGTCCTTCGTCGCTGAGTGGCCCCCTGGCCAGATCCAGCAGGCGCCGCATGGTGGTGCCGTGCAGGATGCCCTCGAACGGGGGAGTCACGAAGACGCCGTCGTGGCTCACGCTGCACACGTTCAGTACGCAGGCTTCCGCAATGAAGCCGTCGTCGTCCACGATGATCCCGAATGTCCCCCCGCCGTCGGCCGCCTCGAGGTGGGTCAGGACGTTCAGCAGGTAGTTGTTCGACTTGATCTGGGCCAGCAGCGGCGGCTTTTGGGGCGTCTCGCGCACCGTTGCTTCGCGGAAGCCGTCCCGCATCGGGTCGAAGCCTCCATCGCCGAAGCTCATGGGGTCGAGCACGACGCAGTAGAAGCACGGCTCTTCGCATTCGGCCGGCATGAACGAGAACCCGCCCGGGCCCGCTGTCAGCCAGTAGCGGACGATGGCGTTGCGGGCACCGGAGGCTGCCGCGGTGTCGGCGACCATCTGGATGAGCTCGTCGCGCGACCACGGAATCTGGAGGCGGGCGCCCGCAGCACTCGCAAGCAGCCGATCGATGTGGATGCCGAGCCGGTACAGCCGGCCGTTCACCAGCGAGCAGGTGTCGAAGACGCCATGGCCCCGGTGAACCATGTGATCGTCGAGCGGCACCGTCATGACGGTGGGATCGGTTACGACGCCTCCCAAGTAGGAGCTGAACATGGCGTAGCAACCGCGCTTGCCCCGGCGTCGCGCGGACATGCGCTCGACAGCTTCGGCAGCACTCAGGATCTGCTGGGCCGGGCGCAGGCTGCCGCCGGACTCGTCTGGTGCGGCAGCGTCGCCGTTCCCCGAGCCGTTCCCCGAAACCGTTCGCAGCGCCACGTGCCGATACTAGGTGGACCGCCGTGCCCGGCTTCGGGAGCCGCTGCTGATCCCAGTCGGTCGCGGCGGAGTCGCAGCGTCCATTGAGGGGGCGCCGTTGATGGTCGGCGCGCGTAACCTCGCTGGGCAATGGCGGTTCCGGATGGGGAGGACGCGCCCCCGGCGTTCGGGCCGACGGCGCTGGCGACGCCGGCCAACTTGGTGACGGTCGCCCGGATTGCGGCCTCGCCCGTGTTCATCTGGATGATCGTGCGGACCGACGAGGCCCGCTGGTCCACGTTCGTCGTCGGTTTCGCGATCGCCATGACCGACTACCTCGACGGCTGGCTGGCCCGCCGACACGGCACGACGCGTGCGGGCGCGTTCCTGGACCCGCTGGCCGACAAGGTGCTGGTGCTCGGCGGCATGGCGGCGCTCGTGTGGAACGGCCAATTCCACGCCGTCCCGGTGATCGTCATCGCGGCACGGGAGCTGCTGATCAGCGCTTACCGGTCACGTGCCGGCCGCCAAGGCATCACGGTGCCGGCGACCAAGCTCGCCAAGTGGAAGACGTTCGTCCAGCTCTGGGCCATCGGCTTCGCCGTCATGCCGCCGCTGGCCACGAACGCCCACTGGGTGGCCACGCTCACGCTGTGGCTGGCGGTGGCGCTCACTGCGTGGACCGGCTGGTCGTACCTGCGGTCGGCTCATGGCGTGGCGGCCGCGCAGCTCGGCGACGACACTTCCGGCTGAACCGCGCCATCCTCTGCCCCTAGGGTCACGGCTTGTGAAGACTGAGATCGTCGCTGTGGGCACCGAATTGTTGCTGGGCCAGATCGTCGACACGAACTCCTCGTGGATGGGCGAGCAGCTCGCCCTGGCCGGCATCGACAGCCATTATCAGACGAAGGTGGGGGACAACTGGGATCGCATCGAGGACGCCTTCCGGCTGGCGCTCGACCGCAGCGATGCCGTGATCGTGTGCGGCGGCCTGGGGCCCACCCAAGACGACATCACCCGTGAGGTGCTGGCGTCGGTGATGGGGGTCGAGCTGGTGCTCGACGAGCGCATTGCCGAGCGGATTCGGGCGATGTTCGCAAGCCGAAGCCGCCCGATGCCCGAGAACAACCTGCGTCAGGCCATGGTTCCCGTCGGCGCGTCGCCGATCCCGCAGCAGCCCGGCACTGCGCCCGGCCTGGTGGCGCCCATTCGCTGGGTGCAGGGCACCGGGGCCGTCGCTCCCGGCGCTGAGCCGCCGGACGGGGCGGAGGTACTCGACCGCGTGGTGTACGTGGTGCCCGGTGTGCCGTATGAGATGCGCGAGATGATGAACGGCACGGTGCTCGGCGACCTGCAGCGGCGCGCCGGTGTCAGTGCAACCATCGAGAGCCGGGTGCTGCGCACGTGGGGTCAGAGCGAATCGGGTCTGGCCGAGATGCTGGCCGGTCGCATCGATGAGCTGGACGAAGCTGGCAACCCGACCTTGGCGTTCCTGGCCAGCGGCATCGAGGGCATCAAGGTGCGGATCACCGCCAAGGGTGCTGACTCGGCCGAAGCGTGGCGCCTGATCGAGTCCGAGCAGGCGGTGCTTGAGCCGCTGCTCGGCGACCTGGTCTTCGCCTACGACGACGACAACATGGAAGCGGCCGTGCTCGCCGAGCTGGGCCGGCTGGGTTTGACGCTCGGTGTCGCCGAGACGATCACCGGCGGCCGCATGGCGAACCGCCTGTCGTCGGCAGAGGCTGCGATGCGTGCCGGCACGGCGCCCGGCGGGGCCAAGCTGGGCGATCCCGGGCTCGCGTCCGCAGCCGATACCGGCCAACCCGATGGCGGGACCGGTCCGCGCACGTTCGCGGGCGGCATCGTGGCCCGCTCAGAGCACCTGACGGAGTACCTGCTGCATGCCGGCTCGTCGACGGTGTCGCCGATGGGCGACGATCTCGTTCCGCCGCTCGCGTCGGCCGCCGGCGCCGAGGCGCTCGCCCGAGCGGCCCGCCTGCGCACCGGCGCCAGCGTGGGCCTCGCTGTCACGGCGATCGAAGACCGCAACGCAGCCACGCCCGAGCATCCCTTCGGCACGGCGTTCCTGGCCGTGTCGATCTCGGCGCAACCAGCGCGCGGCGACATTCCCGCAGTCGCTCACCGCGACAAGGCCGACGAGATCCGCCTGCCCGGCGACCGCGAGCGGCTCGCCGACTACAGCGCCATCTCGGCGCTCAATCTGCTGCGCCTCACACTCACCGGCCGCCGCTAGAGGCTGAGCCCCGGGCCCGAGCGGTCCGCGAGCGCAGCGAGCCAGAGCGGGAAGCTCAGGGCGAAGCCGTGGCCCGAGCGGCCCACGGACGGCCATTCCCACATCCCGCGAACGCGATCTCTGGATGGCAGGCTGTCCCGATGCGTTTCGGATTCTGGACGAAGAACGATCAAGAGACCTCGGCGGTCATCGAGTGCTGCCAGCACGCCGAGGCCACCGGCTGGGACGGGTTGTGGTTTGCCGACCACTTCATGCCCAACGAGGAGGACGTGGACCAGCCGGTCCACGAGGCGTGGTCGGTGCTCGCGGCGCTTGCGGTAGCAGTGCCCCGGGTACGTCTCGGCCCGCTCGTGGCCGGCAACACCTACCGCAACCCGGCGCTGACGGCCAAGATCGCCACAACGATCGACCACCTGTCGGGCGGCCGGGTGGTGCTGGGCATCGGCGCCGGATGGCAGGAGAACGAGCACGAGGCCTACGGATTCGATTTCGGCACGCTGCGCAGCCGCATGGATCGCTTCGACGAGGCCGTCGAGATCATCAGCTCGCTGCTCGGCAACACACGCACGAACTTCGACGGCGAGCACTACACGGTGGCCGGAGCACCGCTCGACCCCAAGCCGGTGCAGTCACCGGTCCCGCTGCTGATCGGCGGGGGCGGTCGGAAGCGCACGCTGCGGACCACTGCTCGCTGGGCCACCGAATGGAACTACTGGGGTATGCCCGATGACATCGCCGAACTGTGCTCGGTACTCGACGGGCACTGCGAGGCGATCGGCCGCGACCCCGGCGAGATCAGCCGTTCAGCCTGCGCGTTGCTGTTCATCAATGAGGACTCGGCCAAGCTGGACCGCTTCCGTGCCATGGACCTGGGCCGGGCCACCATCGTCGGCACTCCCGACGAGGTCAGCGAGGTCGTCGAGCAGTACCGGCAGGTCGGCGTCGACGAGCTGATCATCCCCGACTTCACCTTCGGCCCCATGGATGCCAAGAAGCACTCCATGGACCTGTTCATCAACGAGGTAGCACCCAACTTCCGCTGACGGCAGCGCAACATCACACCACACGACACTCCGACGACGGGAGAACGAGATGAAGATCGGTCTGTTTCAGATCAACATGGGGGCGCTGGGCGATACCGCCGGCGCTGAGGGCGCCGGCCGCATTGCCGTGGCCGCCGAGCAAGCCGGCTTCGAGTCGGTGTGGACGGGGGAGCACGTGGTGCTGCCCGACCCGCAGGCGCCGCCATCGCCGCTGCCGCCGCTGCATCCGATGCTTGACCCCGCGGTCGCCCTCGCGTACGTCGCAGCGCTCACCAGCGAGATCAGGCTGGGCACGGGCATCATCATCGTTCCCCAGCGCAACCCGCTGGTGCTGGCCAAAGAACTCGCCAGCGTGGATGTGCTGTCGGGCGGCCGTCTGCTGTTCGGCGTCGGCGTCGGCTACCTCGGCCCGGAGTTCGAAGCGCTGGGCATCCCGATGGAAGACCGTGCCCGCCGCACCGAGGAATACATCGAGGCCATGCGCGCCATCTGGTCGATGGACGCGCCCGCGTACGAGGGCGAGTTCGTCAGTTTCTCCGATGTGCAGGCTCGTCCCAGGCCGGTCCAGCAGCCGGGCCCGCCAGTGGTGATGGGCGGCCACACCGCGCCCGCCTACCGCCGATCGGTCACGATGAGCGAGGGCTGGTACGGGTTCGCGCTCGACTACGACGCCACGCAGCGCTGCATCGACGGTCTGTCGGAGGCAGGCGCCCGCTACGACCGGCCCGCCGAACTCGGCAGGCTGGAGATCACCGTGACGCCGCGGGTGCGGCCGACACCGGAGATGGTCGAGCGTTTCGCCGAGATGGGCGTGGACCGCCTGGTGCTGCTGCCGAATGGCCAAACCGTCGACGAAGTAGCCGCCTTCGTCGACCACATCGGTTCGACGATTCTGAACTGAGTCCGGCCGGGGCCGGGCGTGACCGCCGGACTACCGGCGCCCCGCAGCGTTCGGCCGGCGGATGGCGTCGCCGGCAGACACGATGCCCTGGTCTTCGAGCGCATCGATCGCTCTGTCGTCGAGGCCGGCGAGCTCGCGCAACACCTCGCGATTGTGCTGACCCCGGTCACCGGCGACGGCTCCCGGCGCCACGCCTGCATCGGCTGCCCTGAACCGCCACGGCGATTGCGGAACGGTCATCGGTGCGGCGGCTTCGCCCCCCACGATGTCGACAAAAGCGCCGCGCTCAGCGGCCCAGTCGGTTTCGGCGAGTTCAGCCACGGTGCGCACTTCTGCTGCCATCACCGACTTCACGCCGATCGCTGTTTCGACCGCCTCGGCGCTGTCGAACTGGCTCACCCATTCGCCGAAGATGGCTTCGATCTCGTCGCGATGCAGGACGCGATCCTCAATGCGGGCGAAACGCGGGTCGTCGCGCAGATCTGGCCGGTTCATCGCTGCCGCGATCACCTTGAAGCCGAAGTTGGCGGTCAGATCGAGTGTCACGGTGACGTGCCGGCCGTTTGACAGCGCGTACACCGCCGCCCAGTTCTGCCCGCCCTTGAAACCGATCATCGGATCCTGGCCGGTCAGGTCGGTCGCGGCCTGGTCGTTGCACATCAGCGTGCTCTCGGCCATCGACACCTCGACGGTCTGGCCGCGCCCGGTCCGCATGCGCATGTGGAGCGCCGCCAGAACGGCGCCCAGAGCATGCAGCCCGGTGTAGGTGTCGGCGTGCGACATCGGGTCGTTGCGGTAGGCGTCCCCTCCCCGCCGCCGGGAGACCATCTCGGTCACGCCGGCCTCGGCGTGCAGCACCGACGCAAACGCTCCCCGGCCGCTGCGGCTGTTGCCGTGCCCCCAACCCGAGACAGACGCCACGATGATGCCGGGGTTGATCTCGCTGAGCACGTCGTAGCCCAGCCCCAGCTTGTCGAGCACTCCCGGCCGGTAGTTCTCCAGCACGATGTCGGCCTTGGGGACCATCGACAGCAGTACGTCGCGGCCGGCGGGCTGGGTCAGGTCGAGCGAGATGCACTCCTTGCCCACGTTGAACTGGGCGAAGTAGGGCGAGAACCCGTCGACGTTGGGAACGATGAACCTGGTGAGGTCGGCATCGGGAGGCTCGATCTTCACGACGCGAGCGCCCAGATCCGCCAGCAGGCGACCGGTGATCGGCCCCGCGACCGCGCGGGTCAGATCCAGTACAAGCACGTCTTCGAGCGGGCGTTCCACGGCGCACGACGATAGAGCCGAGCAGCGCCCGCTGCCCGCGATCAGCGGCCTGCGACGGTGTCGGCCGGAACGGTGATCCACACACTCGGTGGCGCAAGCTGCACGGGCAGCCTTGGCGTCGAGTCGTTGGCGGCCGTCGGGAGCAACGGTTGCGGCTGCGGCGCCGGCATCGCTCCCTCGGGCGCTGTGGCGGTTTGGGCGCGCAGTCGTGCCGGGGGAGACGGGTCCGCTGGCGATGGCAGCGGCACCGGATCGCGGGTCATCGGGCGGATGACCAGCGCGCCGACGGTGGCGACCGCTGTGACCAGCGCAATCGGCAGCACCGTCCCGCCGGAGGCTTCCTGCAGGAACAGCATTGCCGGGGGCCCGATCAGGCTGCCCACGCCGAAGAAGAAGAACAGCCTCCCCATGACCGAGCCGATGCCGGCCACGCCGAACAGGTGCGGCGTGACGTCGCCCATCAGCGCCACGTAGCCGCCGTATCCGATGCCCAGCACCAAGGCGAACACGACCATCAGCCCGTAGCTGTCGCCGGCCAGCAGCCAGATGGCGTAGGCCACCGGCAGCGTCGCGTAGCAGAGCTTGAACAGCCGCACCGAGCCGAGCATCGAAGCGAAGCTGGTCAGCAGGATCCGTCCGACGATGCTCGACGCGCCGATGATCGACACCAGCCATGCAGCGGCGGTGGCAGAGATGCCGGCCGAGCGGGCAAAGGGAATGAGCGCCGCCAGCGAGCCGATGAGCGGTACCGAGAACAGCGACGCCCCCGCTGCCATCTGCCAGAACGCCGTCGTGCGGGTGACCCGGCGGACGTGGGGTCGGGGATCGAAGTTCATGGTGACCGGCGGCCGGCGCAGCATGAGGAAGCAGATGGCGAACGTCACGAGCGCGATGAGTGCGAGAAAGCGGAAGGCGATCCTCCAACCCTGCTCTGCGATCAGTCGCTCGGCCAGCGGTACCAGCACCATCGTGCCGATGCCGGGGCCGGTGGCCACTATCCCCAGGGCGATGGCACGCCGCTTCATGAACCATGCCGTCGATGTCGCGAACACCGGCGAGACGAACAGCCCAGATCCGAACCCGCACCCGATCCCGTAGATGAGGTAGCCCTGCCACAGCTCGGAGACTGCAGAGGTGCCTGCCAGGCCGCCGAAGAACAGCAGGCCGCCCACCGCCATCAGCGGACGAGGGCCGAGATGGTGCAGCAGCGGTCCCGACACGATCCCGGTGCCGAAGAACAGGAACGTCGCTATGCCCAGCATGATCGATGCCGTGCCTTGGCCGGTGCCGAACTCGTCGGCCATCGACTCGATGAACGCGCCGAACGTGTAGATCGTGCCGAAGGCCATGCCCGTGGAGAAGCCGGCGCCGATCGCCACGAGCCAGCCACGGAACGAGTCCATGAGTTCGGGGTTGCCGCTCATCTGGGGCATGCCGCTCATCTGCGGACCGTCGCTCATGGGTCGGTGCGAATGCCGGCCACGAGATCGCCTACCCGCATCTCACCGTCGTGCGTCTGGCCGCCCAGTTCAATGAACTGCTCCATGGCGGGCTGTGCCTCCGGCGTGCGCAGGAGCCGCTGGAAGAGGTACCGCTCCTCGAACAGCCCCTCGTTGAGGGGAAGTTCGTCGGCCGCATTGACGGCTTGTTTGGCCAGCGCGACGGCCTGGGGCGGGAACTTCGCGATGCGGTACGCCAGCTCGGTGACGAACGGCCGCAGCTCGTCGGCGGGCAGTGCACGGTTCAGGTAGCCCCACTGCTCGGCGGTGCGCGCATCGATGTCGACGCCGCCCAGGATCACCTCCATGGCGCGGCCGCGCCCGACCAGGCGGGGGAGCCGCTGGGTACCGGTGCCGCCGGGCAGGATGCCGATCGGCACCTCCATCTGGTTGATGACCGTGCGGTCGAGCGCGCCGAAGCGCATGTCGCACGACATCGACAGCTCGCTGCCTCCGCCGCCGACTCGTCCGCCGATCTCGACAATGGTGGCTTTGGGCATCGTGCGGTACGTCTCGCACATGGCGTGGAACCCGACGTGTTCCGTGGGCCGTTCGGCGGGACCATCGGTCGGGTAGCCCAGGATCGCCGTCACGTCGAAGTGGGCAATGAAGAAATCCGGGTTGTCGCTGCGCAGCACCACCACCCGCACCGAGTCGTCATCGGCGACGTGAACGCTGAACTTCGCGAGCTCGCGGAACAGAGCCGGGGTCATCACGTTGATCGGCGGAGCGTCGATGGTGGCGAACACCACGCCCGCGTCGCGCTCGATGCCCAGCAGCTCGAAGTCGCTGTCGGTCATCGCAGTGGATTTCTCAGCAGGGGGGCTCATGGGTGGCAGCGTGCCACATGTGCGCGACACGATGGGGTGCATGCCGCCCTCGGCATCCGCTCCTGACACTCCCAGGAACATCGCAAGGCGAATCGGCGCTGGCCCGGAGCGTCGATTGCCTGTCTTGGTGTGCGAAGTTCTCAGTCGTTGTCGGTGATGGTGCCTTGTGCTTGGCTGTGGGCGAGTGTGGCGTGGGTGGTGTCGGTCAGGATCAGCTTGAGCACGAATGTCTCGTCTCCTTCGCGGGGGGTGCGGTCGTCGATGAGGGAGACCTGGACGGTTTTTGAGGTGTCGCCGGGGGCGAAGGTGATCTGGCCCCAGTCGGGCAGGTAGTCGGCGTAGGGCATGGCGGTGCCGGGGTTGGCGGCGTAGTACACGGTCACGGC
>JAJECP010000024.1 GCA_022821985.1 Acidimicrobiia bacterium | reverse complement strand
CTGCGCCAGCAGCCCTACGCGGTCGTCCGCTACGGCACCGGGGCGCGCGCGCCGAGCGCGTCCGGCATCGGCTTGGCAGCGCCCAGCGGCGGCCCGGTGGGCTGGGTGATCACCGACGACGAGACCGGCGACATCGGGGTGTCCTCCAGCTGGGGGCTGCTGCCGAGCCAGACGGCGACGTTCCGGCTGGACTTCCGCCTCGTGTTCGTGACCTCGGGCCAGCGGGACGCCTCGTCCGGGGACATCGCCGACTACGACCACTTCATCCGCCTGCACCTGGCGGAGGGGCACCCCGACATCGTCCCCTACGCCGGCTTCTTCAAGGCGCTGGGCTCCACCTCCGGCGTGACGCTACGGAACCACGCGGGCGTGACCGGCTCCAGATCGATGGACTTCTTCTGGCTGGGAGAGACGGGCACGACCGGCGAGCGCCGGCTGGCGTCGAGCAATTCGCAGTTCAGGGGGGAATGGTTCATCGGCTCGACCCCGTCGCAGCAGTCGGTGCCTCGCGACGAGTCGGGGACGCTGGTGTCCCCCGCCGCGAACGGCTACTTCACGGGCTCCACCGCAGCGGGCGCCCGCTCCGCAAACCCGCTCGGCTCGGCCAACGTCACCCTCGGCTACCTCAACGACTCAGGCTCCGGGCGCGCCCCGCTGGGGAGCGGACAGGCGACGTCCGGGACGGCGACCCGGAGCTTCTACGGGCTCTCTCCGGTGTTCAGCTTTTCGGAGGATCCGGCGATCACCATCAGCTCGGCGACGACGAGCGTGACCGAGGGGACGGCCATCACCTTCACCGTCACAGCCGACCCGGCCCCGAGCGCCAACCTGCCCGTCAACCTGGTGGTGGGCGACAGCGGCCACGTCATCTCGCCGGCGGCGTCGGGCCTCAAGTACGGCGCGGTCAACATCCCGGCGAACACGGCCTCGGTGACCTACACCGTGAACACGGTGGCCGACTCGACCGACGAGCCCGACACCGAGGTGACCGTCGGGGTCTTCGGCGGCAGCAACTACGCCATCGGCCTTTCCGGCCACACCTCCAGGGTGACGGTCACCGACAACGACAAGATGACGGTTGTTGTGAGCGGCGGCGGCGGCACGGTGAACGAAGGGTCCAGCCTGGACTACACCGTGGACCCGGGCCGCAACCTGGCAACGGGCGAGACCGTGACGGTCAACTTCGCGCCCGCCGGCAGCGCGACGCGGGACTCCGACTACACCATCACCTGCCACGGCGCGGGCGTGACGTGCACGGGGCTGGGCGGGACCACGCCGGTCATGACGATCCGCGGCGGGGCCAACGTGCGCCGGGGGACGATCCGGGTGAGCGCGCTCACCGACTCGGCGCATCCCGAGACCGGCGAGACAGCCGGCATCAGCCTGCGCTCAGGCCATGCCGGCAGCGGCTCGGGCGGCGCGTTCTCGGTGAGCGGTACACCGTCGACGTTCACCATCAGCAGCGACAACTCAGGTCCCGTGGTGGCATCGCTGGTGCGCACCGACAGCGGCAGCATCTCAGAGGGCGGCTCGGGCGCGGCGGCCGACGCCGAGTTCACCGTGACGCTCAGCCGGCAACTGCCCCAGGGCGAGATCGTCGTCGTGCCGCTGGTGCTGTCGGGCGCCGACGCCTTCCACGACGAGTTCACCGTGGCGAAACTGTCGGGTGCCGCCAACCACGGGGTGAGAGTATTCGGAGGCGACACGCTGGCGCCGCGGATCCGCTTCGACGGCCATGCCACCGACACTGTGCAAACCGCGACACTCACACTCGCAGCCGACGCCGATCTGAAAGCCGAGGCCCCCGAGACGGTGACCGTGGCGCTGGGGCCCGACGACACCTCCGAAGTCGGCTTCGACAACACAGGCCTTGCCACCAACGTCGGCGACGTCGACCCGCACGGCGCCGACAACGCGTTCGACGTGAACATCACCTCCAGCACCGGTGCCAGCATCGACTCGAACGTGATTCGTGAAGGCGAGATGAAAACGTTCACGGTCAGCGGTCTGCCGACAGGCTGGACCGAAGAACCGGTGATGCGTGTCGATCAGACAGCCAGCAGCGCGAAACTCGCTGAAATCTGCAATCCCCCCGATGTTCGTGACACTGTCTACGTGGGCTGGGATGTGTGCAGGCAGGGACACGTCTTGGACAGTTGGGATTCCATGAGCAGAGAGGCGACGTTCAGCTTGGGCGCTCGCGCCGACAACGACGCCGACCCCGACGAGATTCTGATCGTCGGAGTCCGCGACGCCGGCGGCGGGGCCGTCGTGCTGTTCCCGGTAACCATTCAGGAGCCGTCCGCCTCGTTGCCCATCGTGCAGTTCGACGCCCTCAAGTCCACCCACGCCGAGGACACCGCCACGTTGACGATTCCGGTGAGCGTCACGCCGGTGTCGTCGTCGCCGATCAGTGTGGGCTACACGCTGGCGGGCACGGCGGCCCGGGGAGCCGACTACAACATCAGCGGTGTCACCTCCAACACGGGAACTCTGACGATTCCCGCCAACGCCGCCTCGGCCAACCTCACGATCAGCTTCACAGACGACAGTCTTCTCGAAGGCCGCGAGTTCATCGAGATTGTGCTCAAATCCGGCGCCGGCTATGCCGCAGGCTTCATGCGGGATCACGAGGTGGCGGTCACCGACAGCGAGAAAGGCCTCGTGCTCTCGAAGACGTCGCTGACCTTGACCGAGCCCGGCACGGACGACCCCAGTTCCGGCGACTACACGGTGGCGCTGTCGCAGGCGCCCACCGGGCTCGTCAAGGTCACGGTCGGCAAGTCTGCGGGCAGCGACCTCACCGTCGAGGCCCATGGCACAGACACCCGCGCCCCCCCCGGCGAGATGTGGTTCGAAGCCGACGACTACTTCTACCCGCAGAGGGTCACGGTAACGGCCGGCCAGGATGTCGACAGCTCCAACGACTTGGACTCGCTCACCAACAGTGCAAGCGGCGGCGGTTACGGCGGCATCACCGGCACCGTGTCGGTCACCACCCTCGACTCCGAGGCGACGCCTGTCGATGTGACCATGTCGGCATCCGACGGTGACGCCGACGGCAACGCGGTGGAGGGCGCGAGCGATACGACGGGCTATCGCACCATCACCTTCACGCTGAGCCGGGCGCTTGCGGGAACCGAAGAGATTTCGGTACCGCTGGCCGTGAAGGGCGCGACCGCCGGCACCGACTACACCTTGGCGCTCTCGCCTTCCACCCAGGCAGGCGTAGTATTGGTTTCCTCAGATTCGCGCAATGCGAACGGGCCGATCCTGTACATAGGCGCCCCCGCGTCCTCGGCGACGCTGCGACTCGCGCCGATCGGCAACTCCGACCGCACCCAGCCCTATGTCGTCATCGACTACTCCACCGTGATTCTGGTCCACGGTATCCATCCCACGCCCCTCGGGACCGTCTCCGGCGGGCCCATCGGCGTGACGCTGGTGGACGACGAGAGCGGCGACATCGCGGTGCCGGCGAGCTGGGGGCTTGTGCCGTCGGGCCTGAGCGTCGGCGACGACTTCCGGCTGCTGTTCCGCACATCGACAGGCCGCGATGCCGCATCGGGCGACATAGCTGCATACGACGCGTTCGTCCGCGGGGTGCTGGCGACGGGCGGCCACGCGGACGTCCTGCCCTATGCAGGGTTCTTCAAGGTGTTCGGATCCACCCGCAGCGGCAGCGGCAGCTCCGGCACCACGGCGCGGGTACACAACGGCATGGCGACCGATCACGGCCAGCACGTGCCGTCCAATGGGTGGACGGACGGATCAGCGGCGTCGTCTGTCGGTGACGCCACCGTCGGCACGCCGATCTACTGGCTGAACGGCGACATCCTCGCCAACAACTACGCCGACCTGTGCGACCAGGCGTTGAAGGGCGGGAGCGGCGTGGTTACTGGCTGGGACCGCACCGACCCGCGCAGCGAGGACGGCACGCAGAACAACCCGAGCAGCCCCGGCCAGGCGCAGCAGGCGTGGACGGGGACGGGCAACGCCTGCGAGGCCTACGACTTCCCGCTGGGCAACAGCCCGAACGTGTCCCGCGGTGCGTCGCACGAAACGAACTGGGCGTTCATGCATGAGGGCCACAGCCCCCGCACCGAGCAGCGGCCCCTCTACGGCATGTCGCCGGTGTTCTCCATAGTGGGGGCCACCGTGACGCTCGGCACGCCGCTCGCCGGGGATGCCAGGCCGGTCTATAAGGTGCCCGAAGGCGACTCGGTCGATGTCGATGTGGTGCTGTCCAACGCGCTGTCGGCAGCCGTGACAATACCGATCGAATTAGACCGGGAAAATGGCGCTGAAGCGGGCGACGACTACACGGCAGGGCCGTGGAGCGTGACGATCCCCGCCGGCGCGACCAGCGCCACTTTCAGCGTGTCCACAATCGACGACAACCTCCTGGAACATGACGAGAGCATCGACATAGCGATCGACGAAGGCAGCCTGCCCCCAAGCGTGATCGCAGCCGGCCAGGCGGCAGCCCGGGTAGCGATTGTGGACGACGAGTACACCTTCGGCCCCGGGTTTGCCAATTTAGTGGTCGATGAGCGGATCGGTGACGTGCCGACCATCTGGGTCCTGAGCAAGCCGCTCACCCACGACCTTGACGTCTATTTCCAATTCACAGGCCTCCTGGCCACCGCCGGGGCCGACTTCACGCCGGTTCATGACTCGTCGTCCACGGCGCTGACGATTCCCGCCGGTGAGACGAGGCTCCTGCTGCGCGTCCCGATCATCGCCGACAGCGACACGTCGGAACCCTCCGAACTCGTCAGGGTCCACCCCCTTGGGATCAACCTGCCCACAAATCAGCATCCCCAGTCCGCCGATATCACCATATCGCAACCCGATGTTTCCGACAGCGACGAGCCGGTGCATCTGATGATCAGCGGCGCCACCGCCCCGGCGGCGCTGTTGCCGCCCGGCAGCGGCAACAGCGTGCCCGAGGGTGGACGCGTGACCGTCACAGCGACGGTGCCGACCGCGCCGTCGGGGAGCAGCGTTACCGTGCCGGTCGCTCTGGTAGAGCGTCCTAGTGGTGCCACTTCACATGCCTCCGCCGACGATGTGGTGCTGGGCGGATCCCCGGCGGGCACGATCGTGATCCCCGACGGACAGACCTCGGCCTCGATCACGCTGACCGCGCTCGCCGACGGAGGCGCCGCTGAGGGCGGCGGGCTAATGGAGTGGCTGTTCCTGGAGGCGGACACAGACGGCCTCTCCAGCGGCTACCGGCCGGGGCGGCGAGCGGACATCCTGATAGAGGACACCGCCGCGGTGCCGGTGGCGCTGTCGGTCGGCAACTCGGGGGCGGTCACCGAGGGCGACGGGGCGCTCACGATCACGGCGACCCTCCCCGCCGCCAACGGCACCGGCAGCGCGGTCGCCATCCCCATCGAGGTGCGGGCACTCGGCACGACCGCGCAGGCCGGCGATTACACGCTCGGTGCCAACAGCATCACCGTCGCCAACGGCGCCACCAGCGGCACCACCACGTTCGCCGTCGTCGACGACTCGACGCCCGAGACCGACGAGACCGTGTTCATCCGGCTCGGCGCCTCGCTGCCCGCCGGGTTCGGCGCCGGCTCTCCTCCGGTCATCGAGATCGTCATCTCCGACGACGGCGACACGGGGGCCCCGCCGACGGCGTCGTTCGCTTCGGCTTCCTACGGGGTGGGGGAGGCTGGCGGCAGCCGCAACGTGCCGGTGAATCTGTCGCGGGCTGCGCCTTCTGGCGGATTGACTGTGTCTTACGCCACTGGCGGAACTGCGGACTCGGGCGACGATTACAGCGGCGCGGGCGGCAGCGTGACCGTGGCGCAGGGCCAGACTTCTGCCAACATCGTGTTCTCGGTCGTCGACGATGTGCTGTTCGAGGGCGACGAGACTTTGACGCTGACGCTCACCGACGGAGCGGGTTACGACTTGGGGTCGATCCCTGTGAGCACCGTCACGATCAATGACAACGACGCTGCCCCCTCCGGTATCGCTTTGAGCGTTGACGACAACAGCGTGAACGAGGCTGACGGCGCGACCACGATCACCGTGACCGCCACCGTCAGCGGTTCGACACGCTTCGCGGACCCGAAGACCGTGGCGGTGTCGGTTGCGGGCTCCGGCGCCGCGAACGTGGTCGGTCACACGGCGTCGCCGTCGACGTTCAGCCTCCCGATCGCCGCGGGCGCCCGGACAGGCACCGGCACCTTCACGCTGACCCCCACCGACAACCTGGTCGATGAGAACAACGAGACGGTCACCGTGTCGGGAACGCTGTCGGGGGTCACGGTGAGCCCTGCGACGATCACCCTCGCCGACGACGACTCGGCCGTGGCGACGCCGGTCACGGTCACGCTGTCGGCGCCGGCCGGCGACGTCACCGAGGGCGCTGCGGGCGCCGCGGGGCGCAAGGACGTGACGATCACGCTGGGCCGGGTGTTGACCGGGTCTGAGACGGTCACGGTGCCGCTGAGTGTGCAGGGCGCGACGGTCAGTTCCGACTACAGCTTCGGGCTACAGCCCGCATCGCAGTCCGGGGTGAGTTTGCTGACGGGCGGGTCGCACAGCGCGCAGAACCCGGCAGTGCGGTTCACGGCGGGCGCAACGACGGCTGTACTTCGGTTCTCGCCGGTGAACAACGCGGACCGCACCCAGCCCTATGTGGTGATCGGCTACGGCACGGGCGCCCGAGCGCCCAGCGGCGGGGGCGGCGTCACGCTGGGCACCGCCACCGGCGGCCCGGTCGCGTTCGCAGTGGTCGACGACGAGACCGGCGACATCGTGGTACCGGCTTCGTGGGGTCTGGCGCCGTCGGGGCTGGGCGCGGGCGACGACTTCCGGCTGCTGTTCCGGTCGTCGACCACGCGGGATGCCGCGTCGTCGGACATCGCGGACTACGACGCCTTCATCCGCGACGTCGCGGCGACGATGGGGCACGCCGACGTCCTGCCCTACGCGGGCTTCTTCCAGGTGTTCGGCTCGACGCGGAGCTCGTCGGGCTCGACGGGCACGACGGCGCGGGTGCACACCGGCATGGCCGCCGAGCACACCCAGCACGTGCCGTCCAATGGGTGGACGGACGGATCAGCGGCTTCGAGCGTCGGCGACGCCACCGTCGGCACGCCGATCTACTGGCTGAACGGCGACATCCTCGCCAACAACTACGCCGACCTGTGCGACCAGGCGATGAGCAGCGGGAACGGCGTGACGACGGGCTGGGGCATCACCGATCCGCGCAGCGAGGACGGCACGCAGAACAACCCGAACAGCCCCGGCCAGGCGCAGCAGGCGTGGACGGGAACAGGCAACGCCTGCGAGGCCTACGACTTCCCGCTGGGCAACAGCCCGAATGTCTCCCGTGGGTCGTCGCACGAAACGAACTGGGCGTTCATGCACCAAGGCGACAGCCCCCGGGTCGAGCAGCGCCCCCTCTACGGCATGTCGCCGGTGTTCAAGATCGCCGGCACGGTGGCCTTGCCGGTGGCGGACTTCGCTGCGGCGTCGTCGAGTGCGGCGGAGTCGGCCGGCACCCGCAACATCACGGTCAACTTGGTTCCCGCCCCAGCCCAGAGCGTGACGGTGTCGTACACGCTCTCGGGCTCTGCGGCGCGGGGCAGCGACTACACGATCAGCGGCGTCACGTCGAACTCGGGCACGGTGGCGGTGGGCACGTCGGGCACTGCGGTGATCCCGGTGTCGATCACCGACGACAGTGCAGTCGAGACCGCCGAGACGGTCGTCTTGACGATCACGGGCGGCGGCAGCGACTACACCGTTGGCGCCACCGCGTCGGCGCACACGCTGACCATCACCGACAACGACGTGACCGCGTCGACGCCTCGCGTGCGGTTCAACAGCCCGGCGATTAGCGTGCCCGAGCACCGGCCCGGCATCTACCCGACGGTGTACCTGGACCCGTGGCCGTCCAGCGACCTCACGATCAATTTCGCGATAGACACCAACGCGTCGACCGCCACGCTCAACGAGGACTACAGGCTGTACCGGCAGCTGCGAGATCCCGACCGCGACGGCGTCTACCACGGCACCTTCATCGCGAAGGCTGACAACTTCCGCCGCTGGGCCAAGCTCTCGGTGCAGTTCATCGACGACCGCGTCCGCGAGCGCGACGAGACGATCGTCATCCACCTGCTGGAGGGTCCCGGCTACACCCTCGGCGACATACGCACCGACATCATCACCATCACCGACGACGAGCAAGGGCCGCTGCCGCCCCCGCCTCCGCCTCCGACGACACCGGTGGTGACCGTGACAGGCGGGTCCGCAGTACACGAGGGCAGCGGTGCGGCCTTCACGATCTCGGCGAGCCCCGCGCCGAGCGGCAGCATCGACGTGCGTTACACGGTGTCGCAGAACGGCCAGTTCGCGGCCTCGGGGCAGCTGGGCAGCGGCAAGACGCAGCCCCTGAGCGGCGCCAGCGCCACGTTCACCGTGCCGACCGTCGGCGACAGCGCCGACGAGGCCGACGGTTCGGTGACGGTCACGCTGGACAGCGGCCAGGGCTACACGATCGGGGCGGCCCGCTCCGCGTCGGTGACGGTGCGCGACGACGACGTGCCGTCGGCGGAGTTCGCGTCCGCGGCGGCCAGCGCCCCCGAGAACGGGGGCACGCGCAATGTGCGGGTGAACCTCAGCCCCGCGCCGCATCGCAGCATCACCCTCGCCTACAGCGCCGTCGGCACCGCCACGCGCGGCACCGACTACACCGTCTCGGCTTCAGTCGCCGTGAGCGCCGGGGCGACGTTCGTCGACATTCCTGTCTCGCTCATCGACGACAACGCGATCGAGAACTCCGAGACCGTCTTGCTGACCCTGCGCGCCGGCAGCGGCTACGTCCTCGGTGCGCGCCCTGCGCACACGCTGACGATCACCGACGATGACGGCATCGGCCTGCCGGTGGTGACTATTGCGGGCGGATCGCCGGTACACGAGGGCGGTGCCGCGTCGTTCGTGATCTCGGCCAACCCGGCGCCGTCGGGCGCCATCAGCGTGCGTTACACGGTGTCGCAGAACGGCCAGTTCGTGGCCTCGGGGCAGCTGGGCAGCGGCAAGACGCGGAGCCTGAGCGGCGCCAGCGTCACGTTCACCGTGCCGACCCAGAACGACAGCGCCGACGAGGCTGACGGCTCGGTGACCGTGAGCTTGAACAACGGCACGGGCTACCGGCTCGACGCGCCCGCCTCTGCGACGGTGACGGTGCGTGACGACGACGTTCCGTCGGTGCAGTTCGCGTCCGCGGCGGCCAGTGCCGCCGAGAGCGCCGGCACCCGCAATGTGCGGGTGAGCCTCAGCCCCGCGCCGCATCGCAGCATCACCCTCGCCTACACCGTCGGCGGCACCGCCACACGCGGCAGCGACTACACCGTCTCGGGCTCGGCTGCCGTGAGCGCCGGGGCGACGTTCGTGGACATCGGCGTGGTGCTGGCCGACGACTCCGCCGCGGAACCTGACGAGACGGTGGTGCTGACTCTGAGCGACGGCAACGGCTACAGCGTCGGATCGCGTGGCGTGTTCACCTTGACGGTCACCGATGACGACGTGGCGCCCGGCACTCCGACGGCCGCCTTCGCATCCGCGGCCGAGTCGGTGAGCGAGGGCGTGGGGACGCATTCGGTGACGCTGCATGTGCTGCCCGCGCCGACGTCGCCCATCACGGTGCGCTACATGGTGGGCGGCAGCGCCGATCCTGCCTCCGATTACACGGCGCCGGCCGGCACGGTGAGCGTGAGCGCCTACACCACCAGCGTGACCATCGACATCCCCATCACCGGCGACACCGCGAACGAGGGCGACGAGACGGTGGTGCTGACGCTCAGCGCCCCGGGCGGCAGTGCCGGGTACGTGCTGGGCGGGCAGAACACCTACACGTTGACGATCCTCGACGACGACGTGGTCGCGTCGACGCCTAGCGTGCGGTTCCACAGCTCGGCGATTCGCGTGCCGGAGCATCAGCGCTCTCTCTACCCGACCGTGTACCTGGACCCGTGGCCGTCCGGTGACGTCACGATCCATTTCGCGATAGACACCAACGCCTCCACCGCGACGCTCAATGAGGACTACAGGCTGTACCGGCAGCTGCGGGATCCCGACGGCGATGGCGTGTACCACGGCACCTTGATCGCGGATGCCGGCAACTTCCGCCGCTGGGCCAAGCTGTCGGTGCTGTTCATCCAAGACGGTGTCCGCGAAGGCGACGAGACCATTGTCATCCACCTGCTCAACGGACCGGGCTACACCCTCAGCGACAGACGCACCATCACCATCACCATTACCGATTAGGTGTTGTCGGCACTGCCGCGTCCGCTTGCACCTGGGTGCTGCCGGTTGCTTCTTGAACTGCCTGCTAGACACTCGCCATGGCCAAGCCGCGTTCGCCGAAAGGACGCGCCCAGCGAACCCACGAGCGGCTCAAGGACGAGTACGAGGCCGTCTGCGAGCTGGAGCATCGCAACCCGTTCGAGTTGCTCGTGGCAACGATCCTGTCTGCACAGTGCACCGATGCCCGTGTCAATGCCACCGTTCCCGGGGTGTTCGCGAAGTATCCCGACGCCGAAGCACTGGCTTCGGCTGATCTCGAAGACCTCGAAGAACTGGTGCATCCCACCGGCTTCTTCCGCAGCAAGGCGCGCAACCTGCAGGGCATGGCCCGCCGGCTGCTGGCCGACTACGGCGGCGAGGTGCCGACCGGCCTGAAGGACTTGGTGAAGCTGCCAGGCGTCGGCCGCAAGACAGCCAACGTCATCCGCTCGGTGGCGTTCGACCTGCCGGGGCTGCCGGTGGACACCCATGTCGGCCGCTTGGTGCGGCGCCTCGGCATCACCGCCGAGGAAGACCCGGTGAAGGTGGAACTGGCCTTGAACCCGATGATCCCCCAGTACGAGCGGGGCGACTTCAGCCTGCGCCTGATCCTGCACGGCAGGCGCGTCTGCTCGTCCCGCAAGCCCGCATGCGACGACTGCGTGCTCAACGACTTCTGCCCGAGCGCATTCGCGGCCTGAGCCGGCACCCACGTCGGCTGTAATGCGAATGCGAGACCCGAGAGGTGCTACCGAATGACTGAGTCAGCGAATCCCGGCAGCGGCACTGTGCGCAGGTCATCGCACTTCGTGCCTGGCGCGAACGAGCGCATGCTGGAGAAGTCGATCGCGACTGATGCCGACAGCCTCGTGCTCGACCTCGAGGACGCGGTCACTCCCGACAACAAGGACAGCGCCCGCACCACGGTTGCGGGTTGGCTGGCCGATGTCGACTTCGGCGCCAAGGAGCGGGTGGTGCGGATCAACCCGCTCGACACCCCGTGGTGCGCTGCCGATGTCGCCGAGACGATGGTGTCGCCACCAGACGCCTACTTGGTGCCGAAGGTTAACAATGCAGCCGAGGTCGTCGAGCTCGACAGCATGGTCGCCCGCTGGGAGCTGGAGCACGGCCATCCGCCCGGCGGCGTGGTGCTGCTGGTGCTGGGAACCGAGACCCCGCAGGGGCTGCTGAACATCGGCGAGCTGGCCCGCCACGACCGGGTGGATGCGCTGAGCTGGGGTGCCGAGGATCTCTCCGCGGCCATGGGCTCCAAGGCCAACCGGGACGCCGCAGGCGCCTACCTGCCGGTATTCGAGTACGCCCGTGTGATGTGCCTGGTGGGCGCTACGGCGTGGGGCAAGCAGCCGCTCGACACGGTGTTCGTCGACTTCCGCGACGACGAGGGGCTGGCCGCCGAGTGCGCCACGTCAGCCGCCATGGGCTTCACCGGCAAGATCACCATCCATCCCGCCCAGATCGACATCGTCAACGCCGCGTTCACGCCGAGCGATACCGAGCTGGCCGACGCCCGCGAACTGCTCGAAGCCTTCGTTGAGGCCGAGGCTGCGGGCCTCATGGCGTTCGCCCACAAGGGCCAGATGGTGGACGTGCCGCACCTCACCCGGGCCCGCAAGATCGTCGCGACAGCAGAAGCCATCGCCGAGCGGCGCTGACAGTCTCCGCGCCGTAGCTGCTTCTGGAGCGGCTCGCGGGCCTCAGCGAAGCGCTTCGGTGGCCTGGGTCAAGCGGCGGCGAGCCATCCGCAACGAGCGCTCCACCTCATACAGCTCCACGCCGACGTCCTCATGCGGCGTGCCCATCAGCTCATCGGCAGCCTGCGCCACGCGGTTGCCCAGCTCGCCGACAGCCGTCTCGATCGACGACAGCTCCGCAGCGCTGATCACCTGCGGCACGCTAGCGATGCCGTGGCCTGGCGACGTGGGGTGCTAGCTCGGCCTGAGTCCGAGTGCCGTCTCGAGGCGGGCGAGCTGGGCTGTGTGCTCGAGCAGGGTTGCGTTCGTCTCGGCGCGGAACTCGTTGAATTCGGCACGGAAGTCGGCGATTTCGGCGCGCAGGCGACTCTCCATGTCGGCCATTTCGCTCCGGAGTTGTGTCTCGATGCCGGTCATGTCGGCGCGCAGGCGAGTTTCGAGGTCCCCGATCGCCTGATGCAGTTCGAGATTCTGCTGGTGCAGCGCGCTCATGTCGGCTCTCAGCGCCACATAGCCCGCAGCGGCCATCCCCAGCAGCCCAGCAATGAGCGCGGCCGCTAGCGAGATCAGCAGCGGTGAGCGGCGGGCGCGTTGCTGGCTGGCGAGTTCTTGGGCAACGGCCTGGGCCAACGCGGTCATGTTGGCGGTGCCAGTCGGCGACGGCACCGATGCTTCGGCCGCTTCACGTTCCGCCGTTGCGGCTTCGCCCATATCAGCCACCATAGCCATCTCGGTCACCCCCGGCTTGCAACTTGCGGAGGGCAGCGTAGTGGTGAAATGAAAGTAATTTAAAGTGATTTGATATCAATTCGATCTGACGAGCGCAATTGGGTTGCGGGTGTGTAGCGCGGGGTGGCTAGCTTGTTGGGTGCCATCGTTGCCCGGCATCAGCGGCGACCGATTCTGAACCACATGTGCGCTCTGCAGCGCCGTGACGTGCAGCGAGGGCCGATGTCCGCTCCTATTGAATCGATCGCCGCGATGACTGACCAGGCAGACGCCGACGGCACGACTCCCGCCGATCTTGAGCCACGCCCGCTAGCCCGACCGTCGGCGACGGGTGCTGTTGCTGCGGGCGCGCTGTGGCGGGAGCCGCGAACGGTGTCGCCGAACGCGATCATCGGGTTGCTCGGCACGTTGCTTGCGGGCGTGTTGCTGTGGGCGCTGACGTACATGTCGTCGCAGATGAACTCGCTGGGAGACCGTATTGACGGCCTCGGCGACAAGATCGATGAGGCCCACAACGAGCTCGACGCCAAGATCGACATGGAGATCGGCGAGCTGCGGGCGGAGATGCAGGACGGCTTCGGTGAGGTGAACGCGACGCTGCTGGACCAAACCGAACGGCTGGCTCGCCTGGAGACAACTGCTGGCCTGTCTCGACCTGCGCGGGACACCGCAGATAGCGAATCGAATGACGACAACGGAGGTTGAGTGAAGGCGGCCCGATAGTTGGTCCGGCGATTACGGACTCGCAGTTGTTGCGTGATCTCTTGTTGGGTCAAATTTGTGGCAGTGGCGCGAAGGGGTGGGGGTACCCTCGGCGCCGTGCTGGAGCGGCTGGACCTGCGGGGCCTGGGCGACAAACTGGGCGATGAGCTTGCCGGTCTGTTGCCGCGCCCGCAGGTGGGAGATGCGGTGTCGGCCGAGGCCGTTCGTGAGCTGATCGCTCAGGTGCGGGACGGGGGCGACGCTGCTGTCCGGAAGCTCACGGCGCGCTTTGATGGCGTCGATATCGCCGACCCGCTGGTACCGGTTGCGGAATTGTCTGCAGCGTGGGAGAGCTTGTCGCCCGGTTTGCGCTTAGCGATGGAGACCGCCCACCGCCGCATCTTGGAGTTTCACCGGGCCGAGGCCGCAGCGAATCACACGTATGAGCGCGACGGCGTCACCGTGCGGTCGGTCAGCCAGCCGGTGGATCGGGCTGGCATCTACGTGCCGGGCGGCCTGGCTGCCTATCCGTCCACCGTGCTGATGACTGTGCTGGTCGCCCGCGCCGCAGGCGTGGAAGACATCGTGCTTTGCTCGCCGCCCGGTCCCGACGGCAGCCTTGCGGCGCCGGTGCTGGCGGCGGCGCACTTGTGCGGCGTCACCGAAGTGCACCGGGTGGGCGGCGTGCAGGCCGTCGCGGCGCTCGCGTACGGCACCGAGACGATCCGGCCCGCCGATGTCGTGGCCGGGCCCGGCAATGCCTGGGTGGCCACCGCCAAGCAACTCGTTGCCGGTGATGTAGGCGTGGCCTCTGCGTTCGCGGGGCCGTCGGAGATCGTGGTGATTGCCGACGCGACCTGCCCGCCGGCAGCGGCCGCAACCGACGTGGTGCTGCAGGCTGAGCATGGCCCCGGCGGGCGTGCCTGGCTGGTCACGTGGGATGAAGGCTGCGCCGACGCCGTCTGCGATGCCATCGGCCAGATCGTCGACCTGTCGCCCCGCCGGGAGGAGACGCTGGCAACGCTGGAGGCCGACGGCTTCGTGTGTCTCGTGGACGGGCCAGCGCAGGCTGCCGACGTTGCCAACTTCGTCGCCCCCGAGCACCTCCAGCTCATGTGCGAGGGCGCCGAAGAGCTCGTCAGCAGCATCCGCCATGCCGGCGCTGTGTTCATCGGTCCCTGGGCACCCGCATCGGTCGGCGACTACGTGGCGGGGCCGTCGCACGTACTGCCCACCGCCGGCACGGCCCGCTTCGCCGGAGCGCTCACCACCGACGACTTCACCAAGCGCATGCACGTTGTGGACGTGTCCGAAGCCGGCTTCGACCAACTTGCGCCAGCGGTTGCCGAGCTCGCCGAGGCCGAGGGCCTGTGGGCGCACGCCGCCTCGGTGTCGCGCCGCAAGGAGTGGTCAACCTCCGGAGTGCGGCCATGAAACCTGCAGTTCGCGACGACCTGCGCCTGCTCGACGGCTACCACTCGCCGCAGATCGACGTGGAGGTGCGGCTCAACACCAACGAGGCGCCGGTGGGGCCACCGCCGGAATTTGCCGACGCCCTTGCTGCCGAGTTGCGCAACGTCGAATGGCACCGCTACCCGGACCGTACGGCCGCTGCCCTGCGGGCCGACCTTGCCAAGCTGGCCGGCACCGACCCCGACCGGATCTTCGTGGCCAACGGCTCCAACGAGGTGCTGCAGACGCTGTGCCTGACCTACGGAGGTGCAGGCCGCAGCGTTGCCACCTTCGAGCCCACCTACGCGATGTACGGCCAGATCGCGCGCAGCACCCAATGCGCTGTGGTGGAAGGCGAGCGCCAGGCCGACGGCAGCGTCAGCGTGTACGAGCTGGAGCGAGTGATCGAGCGGCACCGGCCGTCGATCGTGTTCCTGTGCTCGCCCAACAATCCCACCGGCACGCCCGAGCGCATCGAGGTGCTCCAGCGGGCGCTGGAGATCGCGCCGGGCCTCGTCGTGGTCGACGAGGCCTACGGGCAGTTCGCCGACTGGAGCGCCGTCGACGTGTGCGACAGCGCCGGCGGACCCGACAACCTGGTCGTCACGCGTACCTACTCCAAGACGTGGGCGATGGCCGGGGCGCGGCTGGGCTACGCCGTCATTCCGTCGGGCATGGCCGCAGAGTTCGAGAAGGTGGTGCTGCCGTACCACGTCGACACCTTCAAGCAGATCGCCGGACGCGTGGCGCTGCGCTTCACCGATGACATGGAGCATCGGGTCGCAGCGATCGTGTCCGAGCGAGAGAGGATCGAGGCCGCGCTGAGCGGGATGGGCCTCGACGTGTGGCCCTCGCAGTCCAACTTCATCCTGTTCCGCACGACCCCCAGCGGGCACAGCGGCGACGACATCTGGCAGGCGCTCGTGGACCGATCGGTGCTCGTGCGGAACTGCTCAGGGTGGCCCCGGCTCGCCGACTGCCTGCGGGTGACCGTGGGCACCCCGCCGGAGAACGACCGCTTTCTCGACGCCCTGTCGGAAGTTGTCTCGCGATAATGAGGTTGCCATGACTGCTCGTACTGCCACTGTGCAGCGCAACACCAAAGAAACCCGGATCGACCTGACGCTCGACCTCGACGGCTCCGGCCAGAACGACATCTCGACGGGCCTGCCGTTCTTCGACCACATGGTCGCCCAGCTCGCCAAGCACGCCCGCTTCGATCTGCAGCTGCGCACCGTCGGCGATCTCGAGATCGACGCCCACCACACGGTGGAAGACACCGGCATCGCCCTCGGCGAAGCGATGCGGCAGGCCTGGGGCGACAAGGCCGGAGTGCGCCGCTTTGCGTCCTATGTGGTGCCGCTCGATGAGGCGGCCGTCGAGGTGGTGCTCGACCTGTCGGGCCGGCCGTATCTGCACTACGACATCGAGCCGCCCGGCGAGAAGATCCTGGGCGACCCGCCGTTCGACCCACAGCTCTGCGAGGAGTTCTGGCGGGGACTCGTCATGTCCGCGGGCATCACCTTGCACTTGGTGATGCTGCGAGGCCGCAACACCCACCACATCATCGAGGCCAGCTTCAAGGGCGCGGCACGCGCCTTCTACGACGCCATCCGCGTCGCCGACGACGTGCTGCCCTCCACCAAGGGCGTCCTGTGAAGGACGTCAGGTGAATGGCGATCGTCCTCTCGTTGCGGTCCTCGACTACGGCATCGGCAACCTGCGGTCGGCCCAGAAGGCACTCGAACGGGTAGGTGCTGACGCCCGACTGACCGCGGACGCCGGATTGATTGCTGACGCCGCCGGAGTCGTGCTGCCCGGGGTGGGGCACTTCGGCACCTGCATGGATCAGCTGCGCTCGACGGGCTTGGAGCAGCCCGCACTCGATGCCATCGAGAGCGGGCGGCCGTTCCTCGGCATATGCGTCGGCATGCAGATGCTGTTCGAAGCGTCCGAGGAAGCGCCGGGCGTTCCGGGCATGGGCGTGATGCCCGGCACAGTGCGACTGCTGCCCGACGGCATCGTGCGCCCGCAGATGCAGTGGAACCGGCTCGATGTGCAGCGCCCAAGCTGCCCATTGCTGGCCGGACTGACCGACGGCGCCTGGATGTACTTCGTCCACAGCTACGCGCCCGACACCGATCCCGAACTGGTTGCCGCGACATGCGACTACCCCACGCCGATCACCGCTGTCACCGAGCGCGGCCGGCTGTGGGCTACCCAGTTCCACCCGGAGAAGTCCGGCGATGCCGGCAAACGGCTGGCAGAGAACTTCCTCGCCGCAGTGAGGGCCGACCAATGCCGCCGGTGAGCTTCGATCTTTATCCGGCGATCGACCTGCGCGGCGGGCGCTGCGTCCGCCTCGTGCAGGGCGACTACGACCGCGAGGTGCGGTACGACGCCAACCCCGTGGAAGTGGCGCACGAGTTCGCAGAGGCGGGCACCCGCTGGATCCACATGGTCGATCTCGACGCTGCCCGCACCGGCGAGCCGCAGCCGCAGAACCGGGCCGTGATCCGGTCGGTCGTGGCCGCGGTCGGCGACGCCGGTGTGCACGTGCAGGTCGGCGGCGGCGTGCGCAGCCGCGAGCGCGCCGAAGCGCTGTACGACGCCGGGGTCGCCCGATGCGTGGTAGGCACCGCAGCGATCGAGAACCCCGACCTCGTCGGGGAATTGGCTTCCGCCGGTCACCGCATCGCGGTGGGTCTCGATGTGCGGGGTACCGAGGTGGCCACACGCGGATGGGAACACCAGAGCGGCGTCAGCCTCGGCGATGCCCTCACCCGGCTGGCGGGCAGCGGTGCCGAAGCGGTGATCGTGACGCAGATCGCCCACGACGGCATGGGCGGCGGCAGCGACCTGGCCGGGCTGCGCGGCGTGCTGGATGCGCCCCAACGGCCCCCGGCGATGTCGGTGATCGCCAGCGGCGGCGTGGGCTGTCTCGCCGACATCGCCGACCTGCGCGACCTGCGTTCGCCGCACGGGCACACGCTCGCGGGGGCCATCGTGGGCAAGGCACTTCATGACGGTGTGATCTCGCCCGTCGCCGCGGTGGTGGTGGCCCGCGGCAGTGCAGAGGTAGACGAGCCCGGCCCAGGGCCAGGCCAGTGACCGGGGCACCCGCACGAGAGGCTGAGCCGACATGAAGACCGTGCGGGTCATCCCGTGCCTCGACGTGGACGACGGGCGGGTCGTCAAGGGCGTCAACTTCGTCGGGCTGCGCGACGCCGGTGACCCGGTCGAGCTGGCGGCTGCGTACGACCGCCAGGGCGCCGACGAGATCGTCTTCCTCGACATCACGGCCTCAGCGCACAACCGCGACACGATCATCGAGCTCGCCCGTCACACCGCCGAAGAGGTCTTCATCCCGTTCACGATCGGCGGGGGAATCCGCTCAGTCGACGACGCCCGGGCGTTGCTGCGGGCCGGAGCCGACAAGGTGTCGGTGAACTCGGCTGCGGTGGCCCGCCCAGAGCTGGTGCGCGAGATCGCCGGTGAGTTCGGCACCCAGTGCGTCGTGGTGGCGGTGGATGCGAAATCGAACGGCGCCGGTGCCGACGGAAGCACCACCTGGAACGTCTATGTCAAGGGCGGCCGGGAAGACACCGGCATCGACGCGCTCGACTGGGTGCGTCAGGTGGCCGACCTCGGCGCCGGCGAGATCCTGCTGACGTCCATGGACGCCGACGGCACCAAGGCGGGCTTCGACCTCGAGCTCACACGGGCCGTCGTGGACGCGGTGGAGATTCCTGTGGTGGCCAGCGGGGGAGTGGGCACGTTGCAGCACTTGGTGGATGGCGCCCTCATCGCCAACGCCGATGCCGTGCTCGCGGCCTCGATCTTCCACTTCGGCGAGCACACGATCGCCGACGCCAAGCGAGCACTGCTGGACGCAGGCGTGGCCGTCCGCCCGCCCACTGCCTGATTGATTGCCGGGTTCGGGCGCCGCTAGACGGTTTCAGTCCAGCTCGAAGGCGCCCGCTAGCTTCCCCGCCATGAGCTATCCCGGCACGTACTCGGCGACCGACCCTGACCGTCCAGCGGTGATCATGGCCCGCGACGGCCACACCCGGACGTTCGGCGAGCTCGAGGCCCGCAGCTGCCAATTCGCGCAGCTCATGTGGGCGGCAGGCCTCCGGCCCGGCGATCACGTGGCGATCTTCGCCGACAACAACATCGGCTACTTCGATGCCTACTGGGCGGCCATGCGCAGCGGCCTGTACTTCACCACGGTCAACCGCTACCTGACGGCCGACGAGGCGGCGTACATCGTCAACGACTGCGGGGCCCGAGTGCTTGTGGCATCGCCTGCCGTCATCGATGTGGCGACCGAGATGCTGTCGCTCATCGGCGAATGCGACGTCCGGCTGATGTTCGACGATGCTGCCGACGGATTCGACCCGTTCGAAGATGCCATCGCGGCCTATCCCGCCGAACCGCTGGCTGAACAGCCGCGGGGATCGGCGATGCTGTACAGCTCCGGCACTACGGGCCGCCCCAAGGGCATCATGCGTCCGCTGGACGGAACCTCGATCACCGACCCCGATCTGCTCGGCGCCGGACTGCTGGGCGGCGTCTTCGGATTCGGCGAAGGCACTCGCTATCTCTCGCCTGCGCCGCTCTACCACTCTGCGCCCCTGTCGTTCACGACCGGCACGCAGTCGGTCGGCGGCACAGCGGTGGTCATGGACCGCTTCGACGCCGCTGAAGCGCTGTCGTACGTCGAGCGCTACCGCATCACCCACAGCCAGTGGGTGCCGACCATGTTCAGCCGGATGCTGAAGCTGCCCGAGAAGGCCCGCACGCAGCACGACCTCTCCAGCCACCAGGTCGCCGTGCATGCGGCGGCACCGTGCCCCGTCGAGGTGAAGCACCAGATGATCTCGTGGTGGGGCCCGATCCTGCACGAGTACTACGCCGGTACCGAGCTGAACGGCTTCTGTTACGTGAATTCGGACGAATGGCTCGAACGGCCCGGCACGGTGGGCAAGCCACTCATCGGGGTGATCCACATCTGCGACGACGAGGGCAAGGAGCTGCCGGTCGGCGAGGCGGGCACCATCTACTTCGAGCGTGAGATCCCGGCATTCGAGTACCACAACGACCCTGCGAAAACCGCCGAGTCCCGGCACGACGATCACGAGCTCTGGTCGACGCTGGGCGATGTCGGGCGTGTCGACGACGACGGCTACCTGTACCTGACCGATCGCAAGGCGTTCATGATCATCTCGGGCGGGGTGAACATCTATCCCCAAGAGATCGAGGACTGCCTGGTGCTGCACCCCAAGGTGGCCGATGCCGCAGTGTTCGGCGTGCCCAATGACGACTTCGGCGAGGAAGTGAAGGCTGTGGTACAGCCGCTAGCCGGCGTGGAACCCGGTGACGCATTGGCCACCGAGCTGCTGGGCTACTGCCGCGAGCACCTCGCGAACTACAAGGTGCCTCGTTCGGTCGACTTCCGCGACGAGCTGCCCCGCCATCCCACCGGCAAGCTCTACAAGCGCATCCTGCGCGATGAGTACTGGGGCGACCGGTCCTCGCGCATCGTGTAGGAGGCTGCGCCGCTACTGCAGGCTGCTCACAAACGAGGCGATCTTCTCGCCGACCGCTCGTGCGTGGCCCATCAGGAAGTGATCGCCGCCAGAGATGACGTCGAGCCGGGTGTTGGCCCAGCCCTCGGTGATCTCGGCCGCTTCGGCGGGGGAGCGGAACTGGTCGTGCTCGGGCACCAGGAGCAGCTTGGGCCGAGGATCGGCTGCGGCGCCCATCGATGCGGGGTCGACGATCCGCAACGGCGCGGCAATGCCGATCCATGCCGACAAGGCGTCGTGGTTGGCGGCGAGCGAGACATCGCCGCCGAACGACCAGCCGGCCGAGACGACCGGCGGCGGATCAGCGGTGCCCGACCGGTCGGCCGCGAGGCGCACGGCCGCTTCGAAGGCGGCCACGGCATCGAGCTGCTCGGCCTTCCCGTCGTCGTGGCTGCCGCCAGAACGTCCGGTGCCCCGGAAGTTGTAGCGAAGCGTTGCGATGCCGCTCGCGGGCAGCGCCCTGAAGAGATGATCGACGAGCGGGTTCCACATGTCGCCGCCGTAGAGCGGGTGCGGGTGAGACAGCACAGCCACCGCTGCGGCAGTGCTGCCGGAACCGCCGCCATCGGCGCCTGCTCCCTCAGGCCCTGTCGAGCCGGGCCAGGCAGCTTCGGCCTCGAGCTCGATGCCATCCGAGGTCGCTGCGGTGACCTCGAACGCCTCCACCTCAAATGGCGGCCCGGGAGCGGGCGGTCGCTGCGAATTCTCTGCGTCATTCACGCCGGTGAACGGTACCGTGCGGGCGGTGAGCGCTCCCGAGACCAACAACGAGCATGGTGCCGCTTCGGCGACGAAACCCGCTCGTCCTTCGAAGAGCTCGAAGTCCAGCAGTCGTCCGAAGCCCGCTGCCAGCAAGCCGAAGCCGTCCGCCCCGCCCGACTCCGACGGCGAGCGCCGGCCCATCAAGATGCTGCACGACCGGCTGCTCGTGCGGCTCCCCAACGACGGCTCGGAACGGCGCACCAGCGGCGGGATCCTGATCCCGGCAACGGCCCAGCAGAACAAGCGCCTCGTGTGGGGCGAGGTCATCGGTGCAGGGCCGAACGTGAGGACCGCCCAGGAAGGGGACCGGGTGCTGTTCAGCCCCGAGGATCGCCACGAGGTCGAGGTGCACGGCGACGACTTCCTGATCCTGCGAGAGCGCGATGTGCACGCCATTGCTGCACCCCGCATCGAGCCCGGCAGCACCGGCCTGTACCTGTGAACGTGCGGCCCTAGGCCTGAGCAGAAACCCCGAACCCATGAGTCCTGAACCGACGAATATGGGCGAGACGCAGTTCCAGACCGGGGGCGGCATCAACATCTCGCTGACTGCGTCGACGGTTGACGGCAACGCCGAGATCGAAGACCTCGTCGATCGGCTGGATGAGGCACGGGGCGTGCTGCTGTCGTCGAGCTACGAGTACCCCGGCCGTTACACCCGCTGGGACATGGGCTTCGCCGACCCGCCGCTGGCCATCACCAGCCGGGCGCAGGACATCTGGGTGAGCGCCTTGAACGAGCGGGGCACAGTGCTGCTGGAGCCGGTTCACGAGACGCTGGCAGCGCTGGGAAGTGCTGCAGGCATCGTCGACCTTCGCCACGAGGCCGGCGACGGCTCGGGCGCCGTGGTCTGCCGGGTGGAACGGGCTGATCGGCGTTTCGAGGAAGAAGAGCGCAGCCGCCAGCCGTCCACGTTCACGGTTGTGCGCGCCCTGGTGAACCTGTTCTCCTGCGACGATCCGCACCTGGGCCTGTACGGGGCGTTCGGCTACGACCTGGCGTTCCAGTTCGAGCCCATCGCGCTGACGCTGCCGCGCCCGGCCGAGCAGCGCGACCTGGTGCTCTACCTGCCCGACGACCTGCTCATCGTGGACCACGAGGGCGGCATCGCGCAGCGCTTCCAGTACGACTTTGCGGTGAACGGTCGCAGCACCGCCGGGCTGGCGGGCGGCGGTGCACGCGTGCCCTATGAGCCCGATTTCGAGCTGGAGGCGAGCTGCGACCATGAGCCCGGCGGCTATGCGGCCGGTGTGCGTGCGGCTCACGAGTACTTCGCCCGGGGCGACCTCTTCGAGGTGGTCACCAGCCAGATGTTCTCCGAGCCCTGCGTCGAGTCTCCAGCAGAGCTGTTCCGCCGGCTCAAGGAACAGAACCCTGCGCCGTACGGGTTCCTGATCAATTTGGGTGCAGCTGGGGACAGCGGGGAATGGCTCGTCGGTGCCTCGCCCGAGATGTACGTGCGGGTCGAGGGCGAGCGGGTCGAGACCTGCCCGATCTCGGGAACCATCGCCCGCGGCCAAGACCCCATCGACGACGCCTCGCAGATCCTGGCGCTGCTCAACTCGGCGAAGGACGAGTCGGAGTTGACGATGTGCACCGACGTCGATCGCAATGACAAGAGCCGCATCTGCGTCCCCGGCTCGGTCAAGGTGATCGGCCGCCGCCAGATCGAGATGTACTCGCGTCTCATCCACACCGTTGATCACGTAGAAGGCCGTCTGCGCCCCGGCTTCGACGCGCTCGATGCGTTCCTGTCGCACACGTGGGCGGTCACGGTGACCGGCGCGCCCAAGACGGCGGCGATGATGTTCCTCGAGCAGCACGAACGCACCGCCCGGGCCTGGTACGGGGGTGCGGTCGGCAAGGTGGGTTTCGACGGCAGCCTGAACACCGGGCTCACGCTGCGCACGATCCGCGTCGCCGACGGGCATGCGGAGGTGCGTGTGGGTGCCACGCTGCTGTGGGACTCCGAGCCCGACGAGGAGGAATCGGAAACCGAGCTCAAGGCGTCGGCGTTCCTGGACGCGCTCCGGCGGCCACGGTCAGCGGCGACCGCGGGGGTTGCCGCTTCGGCGCCCAGCGATCGGCGGGTGCTGCTGGTTGATCACCTCGACTCGTTCGTGCACACGCTGGCGAACTACCTGCGCCAGACCGGCGCCACGGTGGTGACCCGCCGGGCCGGCTTTCCCACCGAGGAGATCAGCGCCGACGACTTCGACCTCATCGTGCTCTCGCCAGGCCCCGGCCGGCCCGACGACTTCAGCATCGGACCGGTGGTGCGGGCCACCCTCGATGCCGGGCTGCCGCTGTTCGGGGTGTGCCTGGGGCTGCAGGGCATCGTGGAGTACTTCGGCGGCGAGCTGGGCCAGCTCACCACGCCCGTGCACGGCAAGCCGTCTGCCATCCGCATCTTGGGCGGGCAGCTGCTCGATGGCCTGCCGAAGGAGTTCCGGGCGGGTCGCTACCACTCGCTGTTCGCCCATCGCTCCGAAGTACCCGATTCGCTCGAGGTGACGGCGGTGAGCCTCGATGATGACATCGTGATGGCGGTGGAGCACCGCGAGCTGCCCGTTGCGGCCGTGCAGTTCCACCCGGAATCGATCATGTCGCTCGATGACGGCGTCGGGCTCGCGCTGATTCGCAACGCCGTGGACCGTTTGGTGCCCGGATGGAGAGCCGGATGACGATCGCGTCTGCGCTCGATCGGTCGGTGGCGGCAACGGTCCCGCGCGAGGTGCTCGTGGTGACCGGACCCGAGGCCGCCGTGTACTTGCACGGCCAGATCTCGGCCGAAGTGGAGGCCATGGAGGTCGGCCAGAGCGCCCTGTCGTTCCTGTTGGAGCCACGAGGGCGAATAGAAGCGCTCTTCGCCATCAGCCGCACCGGTCCTGAGACCTACGTCGCCGACATCGAGCCTGGCTTCGGCGAGGCAATGTCGGCATCGCTCGAGCGCTTCAAGCTACGGACCCGGGCCGACTTCTCCCTGCACGAATGGCAGATGCACGCGGTGCGCGGGCCCCGTGCGGAAGGCGAATCGGCGGTCGGCGTTTCGAGCACTGGCCCGAGCGGAGCCCCAGAGCACGTGGTGCGCCCCGCGCACTGGCCGTTGGCCAGCGGTCACGACCTGCTCGTCGACTCCGGCAGCGAGGCCGTTGCGTTAGCCGACGGCGCCGAGCAACTCTCAGCCGACGAGTTCGAGGCGCTGCGCATGGTCTACGGCTTGCCCGCCATGGGCACGGAGATCCAACCGGGTGACATCCCCAACGAGACGGGTCTCGTCGAGCGAGCTGCGTCGTTCACCAAGGGCTGCTACCGGGGCCAGGAGCTGGTGGAGCGAATCGACTCGCGCACAGGCGGACGCCGGACGGTATGCCGGCTCCGCTCGCCTGTGCCGCTCAGCGCAGGCGACGAGTTGCGGGACGGCGGTGGCGCAACGGTGGCCACGGTGCTGAGCACAGCGACGCTGAACGACTTGACCGTGGGATTCGCACGCTCCCGCAGCGACGCCGGCGATGCGGCCCTTACGGCCTCGGGCGATCAAGTCGAGCTAGCGGGAGTCTTCTGAGGCGAGTGAGCCTGCTCTCGGGCCCTCACGGGTACGCTCGCAGGCTGTTGTCGAGTCGAACGGATCGCAGGGAGCAACAACATGGCAAAGACGGCACTCCTGGCCAAGCTGACCGCCAAAGAAGGCATGCGTGACGATTTGCTCGCAGTGATCGCCGACATCGGCATGAGCAATGTCGCCGGCGAACCGGGCACCGAGGTGTACGCCGCCCACAAGGACCAGAACGACGCCGATGTGGTGTGGTTCTACGAGCTGTACAGCGACCAGGATGCGCTCGCAGCCCACGGTGGCTCGGAGCAGATGAAGGTCTTCGGCCAGGCCACGCGGGAGTTCATGGCGGCCCGTCCCGAGCTCATTTTCCTGGACCCGGCTGTGGCCAAGGGTCTCGAGTTCTGACTCTGGCCCAGCGAACAAGAGCGGGACACGTGGGCCCGCCGCCGCGAGGGATCGCCTGACATGCCGGTAGTGACATGTTCGTAAAGATCTGTGGCGTCACGAACGAAGAGGATGCGCTGGTCGCCGTCGGCATGGGTGCCGACGCCGTCGGCTTCAACTTCGTGCCCGGATCGCCACGGCAGATCTCCCCGAGGCTGGCCAGAGACATCGTTCGCCGGCTGCCGGGCGGCGTCGTCACGGTCGGTGTGTTCCGCAACGAGCTGCCCCAGCGGGTCGTGCAGATCATGGACGGCGCCGGTTTGCGCCTGGCCCAGTTGCACGGGAATGAGACCACGGCCGACAGCCGCTGGATCGCCGAGCGGGTGCCCGGCCTGATCAAGGCATTCGTCGCGGGGGATCCCAATGTGGAACGTGTGCGCGACTACGGCGCCGCTGTGCTCATGCTGGACGGCTCCGAGCCCGGCAGCGGGCGCGTCTTCGACTGGCGGCAGCTCGAAGGCCGAGATCGCGGCATGAGACTGCTGCTCGCGGGCGGGCTGCGTGCCTCGAATGTGGCGCAGGCCATCGAGGTCGTGCGGCCGTGGGGCGTGGATGTGGCGTCGGGTGTCGAATCCGAGCCGGGCCGCAAGGACGTGCTCGCCATGCGCGAGTTCGTCGCGGCGGCCAAGGAGGCAGGTGCTCGCTACGAGGATGCCGACGAGTCGGAGCCGCCCGAAGAGGGCGCGCCGTACGACTGGCGCGACGACTGAGCGAGGGACGGCATGGCTGCAGCAACTGATGGACCCACCCCGGGTTCGAGGTCGGTCATGGGCGAGCCCACGCCGAGTTCAAGGTCGGTTATGGGCGAGCCCACAACCGATGGCCGCTTCGGCGAATTCGGCGGCCGGTTTGTGCCCGAGACGCTGGTCGCAGCGTGCGAGGAGCTCGAGGCGGCCTTCCGGGAGGCCTGGGCCGACCCGGCATTCGTGGCCGAATTCGAGACCACCCTGCGCGACTACGGGGGACGGCCGTCGCCCTTGACCGAATGCCGAAACCTGTCGAGCCAGCTCGGCCTGCGTCTCCTGGTCAAGCGCGAGGATCTCAACCACACCGGCTCGCACAAGATCAACAACGTCATCGGGCAGGCGCTGCTGGCCCAGCGCATGGGCAAGACACGGCTGGTGGCCGAGACGGGTGCCGGCCAGCACGGTGTCGCTACTGCGACCGCGGCGGCGCTGCTGGGGATGGAGTGCAAGGTCTACATGGGCGCCGTCGATGTCGACCGTCAGGCCCTGAACGTGTTCCGCATGCGCCTGCTGGGATCCGAAGTGGAGTCGGTGCAGTCCGGCAGCCGCACGCTCAAGGACGCCGTGAACGAGGCGTTGCGCGACTGGGTGGCCACCGTCGAGAACACGCACTACTGCCTCGGCTCGGTGATGGGCCCCCATCCGTACCCGTGGATGGTCCGCACCTTCCACCACATCCTCGGCGACGAAGCTGCAGCGCAGTGCAAGGACCTCACCGGCGGCGACCCGGACGTGGTGGTGGCATGCGTCGGCGGGGGCAGCAATGCGGCCGGGATCTTCTCGGGTTTTGCCGATGGCGACGCCCGGCTGGTGGGAGTCGAGCCCGCCGGCGGTGCCGCGGTCGGGCGCGGCGTGCCCGGTGTGGTGCACGGCATGACCAGCTACCTCATGCAGGACGAGGTGGGCCAAGTGATGGAGGCTGAGTCGATCTCAGCCGGGCTCGACTATCCCGGTGTCGGGCCCGAGCACGCCTACCTGGCCGCCATCGGCCGTGCCGAGTACCCGAGCGTGACCGACGACGAGGTGGTCGAGGCGTTCACGCTCATGAGTCGGGCCGAAGGCATCATCCCGGCGCTGGAGTGCGCTCATGCACTGGCATGGATCGTCCGGGCGGCGCCGGAGATGCAGGGTCAGACCGTGTTGATGAATCTCTCGGGTCGGGGCGACAAGGACGTCGACCAGATGATGGACGTGCTCGGGATGCATGGGCTGAGCGAGTGAGGGCACGTTCGTGAGCGAGGCATCGCCGGCTGACCGGGCTGGGACCCTCGGCGCACTCGAGACGCACCTGCGGGCTCGGCGCGACAGCGGTGCGAAGCTGCTGGTGCCATACGTCACAGGCGGCTACCAGGGCTGGCAACGCGCCGTGGAGGCAGCGGCGGCGGCTGGCGCCGACGCCATCGAGATCGGCATCCCGTTCTCGGACCCCGTGATAGACGGCCCGGTCATCCAGCAGGCGTCCACTGCAGCTCTGGCCGGCGGGGCGACCCCGGCGTCAGTGCTGGAGGAAGCACGGGAGCTCGACACCGGCATTCCACACGCGGCGATGACCTACTACAACCTCTGCCATCACCAAGGGCACGAACGCTTCGCTTCGGCGCTGCTCGAAGCGGGCGTCAGTGCTGCGATACTGCCCGACCTGCCCTACATCGAGGCGGGGCCGTGGCTCGAGGCAGCGGCGTCGGGGGGCATTGAAGCCATCCTGCTGGCTGCGCCCACAACCCCAGATCACCGGCTGGCACAGCTCTGTGAGGCGTCGCGGGGCTTCGTCTACGCAATCGGTTTGCTGGGAGTCACCGGCGAACGGAAGGCGCTCGCGAGCACCGCCACGGAAATTGCGGCGCGCTGCAAGGCCGTGACCCATCGGCCGGTGCTCACGGGCGTCGGCATTGGCTCCCCGCAGCAAGCAGTCGAAGCCTGCGAGGTGGCCGATGGTGTCGCAGTCGGCTCCGCCGTTGTCCGCACCTTGATGTCAGACGGCCCCGAGGCCGTGGGCGAGCTCGTGGCCTCCTACCGGACGGCGCTGGACCACGGCTGACCGGTGGCACAGTACGAACCGAATTCCGATGTCGACCGTCCGGTCGGCTCGGCGGGCTGTCCGAATCCGGCCGCTGCGATCAGCCCGGGTCGTAGTGATGCGGCGGCGTTCGACCCAGAGTGCGAGCTGTGCGAGGCCGCCCGCTTCACTCACTGGTACTACGAGGACGAGCTGTGCTGGGTGGCTGACTGCGAGGTGTGCGCCACGCCGATGGTGGTGTGGAAGCGGCACGGAACCGAGCCGCCTGCTGCGGAGTTGGAAGCAATGCTGGCCCGCTTGATCGAGGCCGGTGAGGAACGCTTCGGGCCAGAAGGCGGAGTAGTGGACCAGGTGATGCGCCAGATTCCCGATCATTTTCACGCCCACTACCGCGACGCCGACTGGATGTCCCGTCGCTGGATGGAGCCCCCGAGCCGCTACACGGGTGTCGGCACACCGCGGGAGACCCGATGACCGGGCACGCCGCATCCGGCGGTGCTCGCGTTCGGCAGCTCGCCCGGGTGCGGGTCATGCCGTTGTTGGTAGCGATGGCGCTCGTCGTCCCACTCGCACTGGCGGGTTGTGGCAGCAGCGATGCCACGGAAGCCGACTTGGAACGGCTCGAGCTGGCATTCGAGAACGCCGACGTCGCGCTCGGGAGCGAGGTGTTTGGCGACAGCTGCTCGGTGTGCCATGGCAGCGACGGCAGCGGCGGCGTGGGCGCAGCGCTTGGCGGCGTCGATGAGCGCCTGACCGTTCGCGACCACCTGGCCGTGGTGTGGACCGGCAGGGGCTCGATGCCCCCCTTCGGCGGCATCCTTACCGACGCCGAGATCGCGGCGGTAGTGGCCTACCAGCGGAGCACCTTCGGCGACGAGCAGTAGCTTCCTCCCAGTGACTGACATTGGAAGCGACGCAGGTTTTCCCCGACCGGACGAGCTGCTGCCGCACCGGGCACCGTTCCTGCTGGTGGACGAGATCGTCGAGCTCGAACCCGGCGAACGCTGCGTCGCCCTGTGGCACCTGACCGGCGACGAGGCATTCTTCGCAGGTCACTTCCCAGGCCGTCCGACGCTGCCCGGCGTGTTGATGGTCGAGGCGCTGGCGCAAACTGCCGGCCTCGCCGCGGCCTCGGCATCATCGCTCGATGGCAAGCTGGCGCTCTTCGGCGGCATCGACAAGGCCCGCTTCCGCCGCCAGGTCACCCCGGGCGACACCCTGCGCTTGGAAGCCACCATCGATCGCCTGTCCGCCCGAGCCGGCAAAGCCTCAGGAACCGCCAGCGTCGAAGGCCAAACAGCCTGCGAAGCCTCGATGATGTTCCTCATAGCCGACGCCAACGACCTCGACTGAACCCACAGAGGCCCTCGAGGCACAGGGCCTTCCGTCCGTTCTCAACCTCAACACTGAGTGAAATTGGCGCATTTGCGCAGGTCGCGCGAGGCTTTGGGGATGCTCCGCGAAGTCGGCGACGACTTCCAGGCTGACGCAGTTCGGCAGGGCACTGCATTCGAACAGCAGGCCAAGGCCTACTTGGGCGCGCTTGGGTTCGAGCTTCACGGCAGGCAGAAGTTCACCGACATCGGCTGCGAGGTCGATGACGTGGCCGAGGCACCCAATGGCGAGCTCGTGTACTTCGAATACAAAGGCTCCTTCAAAGGGCAGCGACCAGGAATGCGCCGCACGGACACGGTCAAGAAGGCGTTGCTGACCGGGTTCTTGCTGCGCTCCATCGGTGACGACACTCCGTACTTCGTGCTGACCTCGCACTTGCCCGACGGCGGTGCAGCTCAGCGAATGATCGAGACGGCGCTGAGAGCAAAGGCCGTGTCAGGCGTGCTGGGGCTCAACAACCCAGCAGCCAGCCAAGCGCTCGCAGAGCGCTTTGGTCCGCCGGCGAGGTCCCGCATCGGACCCGAGAGAACCTGGCAACCAGCCCTGCCGATAGCCCGCCGCGCTTAGTGCAGTGACTCGGCGCAGTTTCGCTACCGTCGGCCTTCGTGTCGGATAAAGGACTGGACATCGACAGGTTTCGCCGTTGGGTGCTCGGAGATCTAGTCGACAACCGGAACCGAGGCCTGTTTGCGGAATGGCTCGTGGGCGAAGCGCTCGGTGTGATCGACGAGTCGACACCTCGGCGGGAGTGGGATGCCTACGACTTGATGTATCGCGAGACGAAGATCGAGGTCAAGGCGTCGGGTCGCAGCCAAAGCTGGAGTCAGGCACAGCCTTCGAAGATTCGATTCGGGGTCGAGCAGAAGTTGAGTTATTGGACAGCCGCGAGCAATGAGTGGGTCGCGCACGGTCAACCGATGCGCTTCGCCGATGTGTACGTCTTCTGTGTGCACGAGCCTGACCTGGCTACCAATGAGAATGTTGCCGATGCCGATCATTGGACGTTTTGGGTTGTCCCTACAGATGTGCTGGACCAGGAACTTGGCCCGCAGAAATCGCTCGGCACTCGCACTCTCGACCGTCTCACCTCATCCGTGGCGTGGTCCGGCATTCGAGCGAGGGTCGACGAATGCGTGGGCTCACGACAGAGCATCTGACCTGGCCGCCAGAGCGGTTTCCCTAGGTTCCCGATGGCCTGTCTCTCGCTGCTCGGCACTTCAGTGCTGCGTGCGACCAGCTTCGACGATGGCAGTCACGGTCTTGCGGCCGAGGCCGGACACTTCGGCGAGCTGGCGTAGTGACGCGCCCGACCGGTGAGCAACCCGGATCATGTCGTCGCGGATCTCTGCTTCCTTGTGTGCTCGTTCGGCGCTGAGACCCACCACTGCAAGCGCTGCCGCGACCTCACCATCGAGCTCTTCGCGGTACTTGTTCATCGCAGCGCTGGCGGTTGATACATCAGTCTCGCTGTAGCTCATCGATCACCTCGCAGCTCCGTCGCGGGCTTGTATCGAATCGACATCACAGTCGCCGTCATTCTGATGCCGATGCCGGATCTGGTCGATCCTCACGTAGCGCTCCACGGCGATGCTGAAGCCAGACGCGCGGTGCATAGGGGAGCTGGCCGAGTCTCTGCTCCCACGGCGGCACCCGCCTCGCGACGGTCGAGACGTGATTGCTGAGGCCGGCCAGTTCGTAGCTAAACACGACGACTTCGACTCCGGCCTCCTGGATCGCTTGCGCTCTCTGTCGTCGGGTTCGGAAATCGCTGTCACAGGTCACCAGCACGTAGCCGTTCTCCGCGCACCAAACGGCAATGTCGTAGTCGTGCGCATCGGAATGGCCTCCGTGTGTACGGCTGAGCGCATCCACTTCGGAAACGTGAATGACGTTGTCGATGCCCGCAGCTGCCCTCGGAGAGATATTCGCGTCGAGGCAGAAGCGGATGTCACGCGGTGAGTCGTGCGAACTCCGCACAGGCCTTTACTCGGGTCACGCTGAGGTTGAAACCGCGTGCGACTTCTTCGGGGGGATCTTCCTTGAGGCTGGCGACGATGGCCTTAACCGGGATCCTGGTGCCCGCCACCACCGGGGCGCCGAAGCAGATGCGCGGGTTGATCTCGATCCACCGGGCGACATCCCACGACGCTGCGCGCCCGTCGATGAACTGGATCTCCTCAGCGAACGTCTTGATGGCTGAGGTGATGGCCCGCTGTCCTGTGCGGTTCCCGACGATCTCCTCTGCATGCCCTTGGAACTCAATCCAGACGCTGTGCCCGTCGGTGTAGAAGGACTCGTGGGCCAGCGGGTGATGGATGTGGGGAAACCGTTCGCGCATGCCGTCGAGCACTCGACGGACCCTTTGAAGCGAGGCGCCTCGGTCGCGGAATCGGCAGACCATTTCCAAGCCGATCAGATCGAGAAAACCGATCGTCGCTGCGGCGTCCTTGTGGTGCGTGGGTGGCCTGACGACAGTCATCCAGCGACGGATCTGGGCACGCGAGACATCGCGGTCTCGCTCCACAATCTGCGCCACTTGGGGAAACGAGTAGATGCCCGCCCCGATCGCTGAACCAGCTGCGACTTCGCTCTCGCCATGCTTCTTCGCCGTCACATCTCCTCCGCTCGACTCCAGCCTAAGGGTGGCCTGCCACACGCCTGTCGATGCTCGGCGCAAGTGCGATGACAACGCTGGGCAGCGATGACAATGGGGCGATTGGCCGTTGCGGAGCAACCCTGTTCAGCGGAGGTGGGAGGGGCGGGGGTCGGCTAGGCGGCCGAGGGGGGACTGGGCTCGCAGGCCGCCGTCGACCACGATGGCTTCGCCGGTGACGAACGACGACTCGTCGCTGGCCAGCCAGGCGGCCACGCTGGCGATCTCATCGGGATGGCCGAGACGGCGCAAGGCGTGCGCTGCCAGGTTGCGTTCGAGCGCGGCCGGCTCCTGCATCATACGTTGCACAGGCGGCGTCTGGATGGTGCCGGGGCAGATGGCGTTGACGCGTACGCCGTCGGGGGCGTGGTCGGTGGACAGTGCTCGCGTCAGGTTGATGACGGCCGCTTTGGATGCGGCGTACACCACCGAGCCGCCGTCGCCGTGCAAGCCGCTGATCGAGGCCGTGTTGATGATTGAGCCGCCGCCGCGAGCCTCTATCTCCGGTACCGCGTACTTGGCGCCCAAGTACACCGACCGCACGTTGACGTTCATGACGAGGTCCCAATCACGAGGCTCGAGCTCCACCGCGGTGCCGGGGCGGATGGTGCCAGCGTTGCTGTAGAGCACGTCGAGGCCGCCCCAGCGGTCCACGGCCGCGGCCACCATCGCCTCGACGTCGTCGGGCTCGGCGACGTCGGCGCCGAAACCGTGCGCTTCGCCGCCGGCTTCCATGATCGATTCGGCAACGCCCTCGGCTCGTTCACGGCGGATGTCGACCACCAGCACCGACGCACCTTCGGCGGCGAAGCGGTGCGCGCTGGCTTCGCCGATGCCCGATGCGCCTCCCGTGACGATGGCGACTTTGTCCTTGAGCAGCATGCGATTCCCTTCCTCGTCGGACTCCGGCAGTGCCGGCTCTCCACACCGGTGCGGCGCATCGACACTACGACGCCGCCTCTGACTACGTCGGGCCTCGTCTTGCCAACGTGGCTACGTTGTGGCGGCTGGTCAGGATCGACCCGATGCGGGCCGAATCAGGGGAGGGCTCGATGGCGAGCGAAGCGTTCTACAGAATCCGCGAGATCATCGCATCGCAGGCCATGCCTGCCGACATCGATGCGATGCGCAAGGGCATCGAGCTCACTGCTCGCCCGCTGCCGGCCGGCGTGACCGGCGAGATGGTGGACGCCAACGGCGTTCCGTGTGAGCTGCAGACACCCGACGAGACCACTGGCGACGCCATCGTGCAGTACGTGCACGGCGGCGGATACGTCGCCGGGTCAATCGGCTCGCACCGCAACCTCACCGGCAACTTGGCCCTCCAGCTGGGCTGCCCGGTGCTTTCGGTCGACTACCGACTGGCGCCCGAGCATCCCCACCCGGCACCGGTGGAGGACTCGGTTGCGGTGTATCGCTGGCTGCTCGATCGCGGCCACTCGGCCGACAAGATCGCCATTGCGGGCGATTCAGCGGGTGGCGGGCTGACTATGTCAACGCTCATGAAGCTGCGCGACCTCGGGCTGCCGCTGCCGGCCGCAGCCGTGCCTATCTCGCCGTGGGTCGACATGTCGGGCTCCGGCGAGAGCGCCGTCACCCGCTCGGACCGCGACCCGATGGTGACCGCCGACGATCTCACTCGGATCGCCGGGGTCTTCCTCGGCCCCGACGGCGACGCCACCGATCCGTACGCGTCACCGCTCGAAGGTGACCTGTCGGGCCTGCCGCCGCTGCTCATCCACTGCGGCGACGACGAGGTGCTGCTGAGCGACAGCGAGCGGCTGGCACACAAGGCCCGCGCCTCCGGCGTCGATGTGACGCTCGAGGTCTGGCCCGAGATGATCCACGTCTGGCACTCGATGGCGGGGCTCTTCCCCGAGGCCGACGACGGCGTGTCACGGGTGGCCGAATACCTCGGCGAGCGCCTCGCAATCTGACGCCGCCCGCCAGTGCTGACGGGCCCGGCGGCGACGGCGGGCTTATGACTTCGCCACGTCGTCGAGGAACCAATCCACCAAATCGAAGCAATTGCGTCGGTTAGCCGCCTCGTTGCGCGCGATTTCGGAAAGGATCACCTCGCGGACGATTCCTACCGATGCCAGGTAGTCGTCGCTGGCTTCGCGCAGCCATTCGCTGGCCAGCTCGGTGCTGATCTCGGGATGGAACTGGGTGCCCACGCTGCGGCCCATCCGGAACAACTGCGGGCAGATCTCGGTGCTGGCGAGCAGCTCGGCCCCATCGGGCAAGTGGAAACGGTCGTGATGCCATTCCATCCACGGCCCAGCCGATATGGGCAAGTCCACGCCGCCGGCAGGTGAGATCCGGTACCAGCCGATCTCGGTCTCGGGGGAGCGGTCCACCGATCCGCCCAGTGCCGCGGCCAGCGCCTGACCGCCGAAGCAGATGCCCAGCACCGGCGTGCCGCGGTCATGGGAACTGCGGATCAAGTCCAGCTCGGCGCCGATCCACGGCTTGATCGCATCCTCATACACCGAGAAGTACGAACCCGTCACTACGAGCACGTCGAAGTCATCTTCGGGAAGCGGCTGGAAATCGGCAGGCTGCGAGGTGTCGGGCACCATCACGTGGACATGCAGCTCCACGCCACGTTCCACCAGGCGATCGCCGACGAAACCGGGCCGCGACGTCTCCTCGTGTGTGACGACCAGCGCCCTCATGCAGCCAGCTCGACCACGTGTACGGGCAGGTGTTTGATGCCGGAGATGAAGTTGGACCGCAGCCGCTCCACCGGGCCGTCCTGGGCGATGCGGACCACCCGACGCAAGAGCTCCTCGAACACCACCTTGATCTCCATGCGGGCCAGCCACGCCCCCAGGCACAGGTGCGGTCCGTTGCGGCCGAACGCCATGTGCTCGTTATTCGGGCGCGCCAGGTCGAACCGGAACGGGTGAGCGAAGCGATCATCGTCGTGATCGGCGCTGACGTAATACAGCACCACCTTGTCGCCGGCCCGCACCTTGGTGCCCCGGATCTCGGTGTCGCAGGCGGCAGTGCGGCGGAAATGCGTCGTCACCGAGCTGGCCCGCAGCACCTCCTCCACGGCGCTCGCAGTCAGGTCGTCGTCGCCCGCCAGCACCGCTGCGCGCCAAGTGTCGAACAGGTGCGGGTGGGCCATCAGCACCCACAGCCCGTGGGTCATCGTGTAGCGGGTGGTGTCGTTGCCCGCCGCAATGAGCAGCGTGAAGAAGTTCTTGAACTCCAGATCGGTCAGCGGTGTGCCGTCGGTGGTAGGCGCCAGGAGCTGGCTGATCACATCGCTGGTCGGGCATTCGCGCCGCTGCGCCGCCTGGGCCGCCGCGTACTCGAAGATCTCCACGGTGGCCGGGCTGCGGAACGGCATGAAGCGGAATTCGTCGGTGTCCACCAAGCCGACGGGGTAGTCGGTGAAGTCGGGGTCGGTGTTGCCGAGCAGCGCGTCGCCCCACTCCACGAGCTGGTGGCCGTCGGCGTCGCTGGTGCCCAGCATGCGGCCCAGCATCCGCATGGGCAGCTCGGTGGCAACTTCGGTGACGAAGTCGAAGCGTTCCTCGGTAAGGGCGCGGTCGAGCACCTCGCACGCCAACCCACGGATGGCGGCCTCATAGGTGTTCACGACCCGAGGCGTGAACCCGCGGCTCACCAGGCGCCGGTAGCGGGTGTGCTCGGGCGGGTCCATCTCCATCATCGTCTTGCGCGCTTCGAGCTCGTCGGGCGCCATGTCCTCGAGCCGGATGCCCTGTGCGGAGGTGAAGGTCTGGGCGTCACGGCTGATGCGGAACGCATCGTCGTATTTGGTGACGGCCCAGTAGCCGCGCCCGTCCACCTCGTCGACCCAGGCCACGGGGTCCTCGCGCCGCATGCGAGCGAACGTGGCATGAGGCACACCGTGCGTCCACACGTCGTGGTCGGAGATGTTGGCGTCGTCGGGCCCGAAGTCGTCGAGGTAGGGCTCGGCCCAGGTGCTCACTGTCTCAGGCTCGCACAGCAGCCGGCGACTCGGCCACAGCAACGTCGACTGCCACCTCCACCGAGGCGACGCCGTGAACGAAGTTCGACGGGATGCGCACGAGGTCGGCGACGCTCGCCGGTCGGATGCCGCGGTCCAGCATGGCTTCGAGCAGCACGGTCAGTTCCATGCGGGCCAGGTAGGCGCCGAGGCAGAAGTGCGGCCCGCCGCCGCCGAATGCGATCTGGGCGTTGTCGGCCCGGCCGATGTCGAACTCGTCGGGCCGCTCGAACACCGCCTCGTCCCGGTTGGCCGACGGGTACCACATCACCACTTTGTCGCCCGCTGAGATCTGGGTGCCTGCCAGCTCGGTGTCCTCCGCTGCGGTACGGCGCATGTGCAGGATCGGCGAGGCCCAGCGGATGACCTCCTCGACGGCGCTCGGCAGCAGTTCTCGGTCTGCCGCCAGCCGCTCCCACTGCTCGGGGTGCTCGGCGAACGCCATCGTCCCGTGGGTGATCGCGGTGCGCGTCGTCTCGTTGCCGCCGAACACCAGCACCTGGAAGAAGTTCCGGAACTCGGTGGCCGTCAGGCGGTCGCCGCCGACCTCGGCGTGCACCAGGTGGCTCACGACGTCGTCGGTGGGATGGGCCAGCCGCTCGTCGCCGAGCTTGGCCCCGTACTCGTACAGCCCCCAAGCTGCCGGGCTGCCGAAGGGGAGCAGGCGCAATGGTGTCGTGTTGCCGTAGGCGTCGGGCGGCAGCGACTGCGTCTCGGTGGTGCCTTCGACCAGGTGATTCGACAGCTCCACCATGTAATCGGCATCTTCGGGAGGCACGCCCAGGATTGCGATGATCACCCGGATCGGCAGCGGCGCTGCCACCAGCTCCACCCAGTCGCCGCCGCACCGCTCGACCACCACGTCGAGCAACTCGTCGGCGATGGCACGGGTGCGCTCGGTGTACCGGCGCATCTGGCGGGGCGTGAACGCTTTGCTGACCACTCGTCGCAGCCGGGTGTGCGCCGGCGGGTCGTGTTCGAGGATCGAACGGCGGGCTTCCAGCGCATCGGCTTCGAGGTCCCACAGGTTGACGTGCCCGATGGCCGACGAGAAGCGCTCGGGATGGCGCGACACCTCGCACACGTCGGCGTGTCGCGTCACGGCCCAGAAGCCGTGGTCCTCGTAGCGGTTCCAGTGCAGCCCCGGCCGTGCGCGAAGCGTGCGGAAGTCGTCCCAGGGAATGCCGTTCCCGTAGCGGCCGGCGTCCACGATGTCGACATCCGCCGGCGGTTCGCTCGGCGCCGATCCATCGGTCACGATGTCAGCTCCATGTCCGTTCCGGCCAATGCAGTTTCGGGGGGCACAGCCGAATGGTAAAGCTGTGCCCGCCCGCGAGCCGACCAGACGCGTCCATCGCGTGCGAACACGACAGAGGATCGAACTCATGACCGAACTTGCCGACATCCAGAGCACTCTGCGAATGGCCGATGTGCACACCGTCGAGGTGGCCATCGTCGACACCTACGGGCACCTGCGCGGCAAGCGCTTTCCCGTCGACCACTTCCTGCGCTCGGTCGCTGAGGGCGGCTGTCACCTGGCCGACGCCATCTACATCTTCGACCTGCACAACGACCTGGTCGACAGCCCCTACATCAACATGGGCAAGGGCTTTCTCGACACGCACCTGGTGCCCGATCTGGGCACGCTGCGGATCTTCGGTCACCGTCCCGGCTATGCACTGGTGTTCGCCGACAGTCTCGAGCCGCCGCACCGCCTTCACCCCATCGCACCCCGCACGGTGCTGGCCCGCCAGATCGCGCGCTGCCGGGCGCTCGGCTACAGCCCGCTCGTGGCGACCGAGATGGAGTTCTACCTGTGCGAGGCCGACTGGTCGCACACCCAGAGCCACATCCAGTACTCGTCGCTCACCGACCGGTCAGACCTCGAATCGGTGCTGCTGGCTATGCGTCTGGCGATGATCGATGCCGGCATCCCGGTCGAATCGTCGAACCCTGAGTACGGGCCCGGCCAGATCGAGATCAACGTGCAGTACTCCGATGCCATGACCACGGCCGACAACACGGCGCTCTACAAGAGCATCGTGAAGGAGATCGCCGAGGAGACCGGGCTCAAGGCCACGTTCATGCCCAAGCCGTGGACCGAGCCGTCGGGCAGCGGCATGCATGTGCACACGAGCCTCGTGTCGGTCGGCGACCGCGCTCCCGCCGGCGGCGAACAGCCGCAGGAGGCCGCCGGCCACAACGCATTCGCCACCTCCGAGGACGGCCCCAACGAGGTGATGTCGCACTGGCTCGGCGGCCAGCTCGACAACGCCGGGGCGCTGTCGCTGCTGGGCAGCCCCGTGCCCAACGGCTACAAGCGGGTGCGCCCCTACACGTTCGCCCCCACCCATGTGCATTGGGGGCTCGACAACCGGTCGGTGATGTGCCGCTGCACGGTGGGTGCGGCCAATGCGAACCGGGTGGAGTACCGGGCGCCGGGCGCCGATGCCAACCCGTACCTGATGATCGCCGGTCTGCTGGCGGCGGGGGCCGACGGGCTCGAGCGCGGTGCCGACCCGGGCCCGATGAGCGTGGGCGATCAGTACGACGACCCCGGCGATGCCACGCCGCTGCCCGCCAACGCCGCAGACGGCATCGAGGCCTTCGAGGGCAGTGCGCTGGCCGCAGCGTTGGGGGAGGAGTTCTCGACCAACTTCGTGCTGATGGCCAAGGCCGAACTCGATAAGTTCGCCGAGGCCGGCTGCGACCCCGTCGGCGACGAGGTAACCGACTGGGAGCGAGACCGCTACATCGAGTTCACCTGAGCACGCCCGATTCGGGGTTCCTCGGGGCCGGCTCGCGTGCTGGCATCAAGCTCGGCGACGTGCCGGCGAGTGCTCAGTGGTACGGCAGGTACTCGCTGATCTCCCATTCGCTGATGTCGTCGGATGGCTCACCCACCGCCGCCACGTAGCGCTCCCACTCGGCGTCCTTGATTGCCAGGAAGTTGTCGACGAGGTCGCTGCTGACCGCCTCGGCCAGCGCTGGATCGGCCCGCAGGTGACCCAACGCGTCCGCCAGGTTCAGCGCCGACGTGACCTCGGTGTTCCACGCCTCCATCCCGTCGTTGGTCTCGGGCTCGGGACAGGGCAGGTCGTCGACTACGCCCAGGCGTGCCGCCTGCAGCACTGCGGCGATGGCCGTGTGGACGTTGCACGTGCCGTCGGCCAGGCGTGACTCGATGCGTGTGCGCGAACCACGTTCGGGCGGCACACGTGTACCGACCACACGGTGGTCGTAGCCCCAGTTCGCTCGCCGTCCGCTGAAGGTGAACGGCCGTAAGCGCCGGTACGCGTTCACCGTGGGGGCGCACAACGGCGTGAGTCCCTGGTGATGGGCGCACAGCCCCGCCAAACAGCTCTTCGCCAGCTCCGACAGGCCGTCGTCGGCGCTGGTGTCGGCGAGCGCGTTGTTGCCGTCGGCATCGAGCAGCGAGAAGTTCACGTGGACCCCATTGCCCTCGAACTGCTCATAGGGCTTGCCCAAGAACGTCAACCGCCGGCCGTGGTCCATGGTTCGCTCACGAGCCAGCACCTTGAACAGGAAGGCATCGTCCGCGGCCCGCAGCGCCTCGGCGTAGCGAAGCGTGAGCTCGAACTGGCCCGAGTCGAACTCGGCGTTCACCGACTCGAGCACGATCTCGCTGGCGGCCGCGACGTCGGTGATCTCGTCCATCAAGCCGATGGGGTCCACGAAACGCCCCGTGCCGTACACGTACGACTCGGGCGTGTCCCACCGCTGCCAGCCGTGTTCTTCGGTGAGCTCCAGCACGTAAGCCTCGAACTCGATGCCCACCATCGGGCGGTAGCCCAACGCCTCCCAGTCGGCGATGGCCTTGCGCAGTGCGTACCTGGCCGAGAAGCGGAACGGCTCGCCTCGCTGGGACAGGTCGCAGACAGCCACCTGGGTCCGGTCGTCATCCCAGCCGGGCCGCAGGTCGGCCTCGTCGAAGGTGGCGTGCATATCCGGAAAGCCGTCGAGCACACCCGAGCCGGGCGCAGCGATGAACGAGCGGTCGTAGGCAAGGCTGAACACAGCCGCTGCATGGCCGGTGCCATCGTGGGCGAAAGCGGCCGGCACGTACTTGCCTCGTGCGAGGCCGAGATGGTCGGGCCACAGCATGCGGACACGTTCATTGGCCATGGCTGTTCCTTCTCGCTGTATGGGATCGCTGTATGCGCCTGGGCGATCAGCAGAAGCTATACGAGCCTGTTTCAGCGGAGGGCTAGCATCGGCTCGATCCACGGGAGGGGCTCATCATGAAACGACGCATCTTGGCTCTGCTGGCCGTAGTTGCGCTGCTCGGTGCCGCATGCGGCACCGACGACGACACCACGGAGAGCGAGCCGGCTGCCACCGAGGCGCCTGCCGCGACCGAAGCGCCGGCCGCCACGGAAGCACCGCCGGCTGCGGTGACGATGAACAGCATCGACATCGACCACATCCTCAGCGCCGATCTCGCCAACTGCGAAGAGGCGCCGACCGGCGACCCGATCCGCGTCGGCATGGCGATGGACTTCAGCGACGTGGTCGGCTTCGTCGACATCCCGGGTTCGAAGCTCGTGCCGTACATCGCCGAGCTCGCCAACTGCCGGGGCGGCTTCAACGGCCGCCCCGTGGAGGTGCGCGTGGCCGAAGTGGGCGACGATGCTGCGCTCGCTACCGAAGACCTCCTCGACTGGGGAGCGCATTTCCTGATCGGCCCGCCGTTTGCCGACTTCGCGCTGCCGATCCTGCAGACCACCGGCGGCACCGTCCCGCTGTTCGTGGCGGCATCCACCGAGCCGACGCTGGCAGATGCATCCATCAACTCGTACCTGGTCACCTTCGACGACCACCAGATGTCGGGAGCGGCCGCCCAGTGGGCGCTCGACCAGGGCATCACGCGGGCCATCGTGTTCACCGAAGGCGAGGGCATCCCGTACACCGGCGTCAACCCAGACGCATTCATCGCCGCATTCGAAGCCGGCGGCGGCGAGGTGGTGAGCGTGCAGACCTATGTCTGGTTCGTCGACACCGACTTCTCCTCGCAGGTGAACGAGATCGCCCAGATCTCCGAGAACAACGAGGTCGTCTTCTCGGCGGCGCTTGGCTTCCAGGTCACCGCGCTGCGGGGCCAGCTCGAGGGCCAGGGTCTCGACAGTCTCACCTACGTCGGCACCGACGCACTCGACGCCACCGGCATCCAGGTGGAGGCGAACAACGAGGGCATCGCCCACACGCCGCACACGAGCATCACGGCGGGCGACCGCATCGACTCGATGCTCGCTGCGTTCGAAGCCCACGAGGGCGAGGCGCTCGAGAGCCGTGGCTTCATGGCGCTCTACGTCGACTCGATGTTCATCGGCATTCAGGGCATGCTCGACTGCGGCTGTGACGACACCGCCCAGATCGGCGAGGCCGTCCAGCGGATCTCTGGATTCCAGGGCCTGTCGGGCGAGATCACCTACGAAGGCACCAACGGCATCCCGCCGAAGGCCGTGCCGATCAACCGCATCGTGAACGGCGAGGACGTACTCGTCGACACGATCACCATCAAGTAAGCGCACGATCAAGTAGCGCACCGTCAAGCAGGTCCGTTCCGGCACTGCCGCAGCGGGCGCGAGCGCCCAGCGGACGTGGGCAGCAGATTGCGAGTTCGATGCTCGAAGTCGAAGGCCTCACCGCTCGGTACGGCTCCATAGCCGCACTGCGCGGCGCGGCCCTCAGCGTCGGGTCCGGTGAGGTCGTAGGCCTCATCGGGCCCAACGGCGCGGGCAAGACCACGTTGCTGTCGTCCATTGCCGGGCTGCTGTCGCCGGCCGAGGGCCGGGTCACGTTCGAGGGGCAGGACATCACCGGCCGCTCGCCGGAACAGCTGCTGCGCTCGGGCGTGGCGCTCGTGCCCGAGCACCGCCGCATCTTCGCCGACCTCACGGTGGAGGAGAACCTGCGGATCGGGGGCGTAACCGTGCCCGCAGCGAAGCGCGTCGAGCTGCTGGACGAGATGGCCGAGCGCTTCGTGGTGCTCAAAGAGAAGTGGGACGTCCCCGCTGGCTATCTGTCGGGCGGCGAGGCGCAGCAGCTCGCTATCGGGCGGGCGCTGATGTCGGCGCCCCGCCTGCTGATGATGGACGAACCCTCGCTGGGCCTCGCCCCGGTGCTGGTGGACCTGGTGTTCGAGCTGATCGGCACGCTGCGCGACCAGGGCCGTACGTTGCTCGTCGTGGAGCAGAACGCAGCGCGGATGCTGGAGGTGTCCGACCGTGCATACGTGCTCCGCAGCGGCGAGGTGGTGGCCTCGGGCACGGGCCAAGAGCTGAGCCAGCGGGACGACCTGTTCGACACTTTCGTCGGATCGGTCGTGGCGCCCGGCGAGGGTCTGCCCGCAGGCGGCGCGGCGTGACCGAACTCGCACAGAACCTCATCGACGGCCTCGGCCGGGGCAGCATCTATGCGCTGCTGGCACTGGGCGTGGCGGTCGTCTTCGGCGTCATGCACCTGCTGAACTTCGCCCACGGCGAGCTCATCACCGTCGGCGGCTACGTCGCGCTGTGGACCCTCGGCGCGGGCTGGTCGTGGTACATCGTGACGCCGCTCATTGTGCTGAGCGCGGTACTGACGTCGTTGGCGATCGAGCGGGTCGCCTTCTCGCGGGTTCGGGGCAGCTCAGACTTCACCTTGCTGCTCACGTCGTTCGGCGTGCACTTCGTGATATCGGCGATTTTCCTGCTGTACGTGTCGGCCTCGGTCAAGCCGTTCGACCGGCCTTCGTGGGTCACCAACACCTACTCGGTCGGCCCGCTCAACATCGAGGTGTACGACACGGTCGTCATCGCGGTGACGGTGCTGACGCTGATCGGCACCACGCTGCTGCTGCAGCGGACCATGTTCGGGCTGTCGCTGCGGGCCGCCGCCGCCGACTTCGACACCGCCCGGTTGATGGGCGTGCGTTCCGACACTGTGATCCGGGGGGCGTTTGCGCTGTCGGGGCTGCTGGCGGGCATCGCTGGGGTGTTCTGGTTGATGCGGGCGGGCAGCATCAGCCCCAGCGCCGGCATCACGCCCATGCTCAAGGGAGTGCTGGCTGCACTGATCGGAGGTCTCGGCAGTCTCCGGGGGGCGGTGATCGGCGGCCTGGTGCTGGGGCTGGCCGAAGTGCTGCTGCGCTCACGTCTGCCCGACAGCATCGCCAGCCTCACCGAGGGCGTGGTGTTCCTGCTGATCGCCCTGCTGTTCATTTTCAGGCCACAGGGCTTGGTTACCGTCAAGCACGCCGTGCGGGTGTGATCGGCCGGATCTGATGTTCCCGCGCCCCGGACGTGACGTCGGCTTTCCCATAGCCGGATGTGCCCTGCTCTTCGCCGTATTCCTGGCCGGCGGCCTCATCTACGAGAGCTTCCAGGGCCGAGCCGCCGAACGCCTGGTGACGGTGATGCTGATCGACGCCATCATCGTGCTCGGCATCCAGATCTACGTCGGCAACACCGGCGTGCTGTCGTTCGGGCACATCGGATTCGGCGCGATCGCCGGCTACGCCTTCGCGGTTTTCGCCATCAGCCCCGCCGAGAAGCTCAAGCGGATCCCCGATGCGCCGTTCGGCTTGAACGACGTGCTGCTGAACCCGGCGCTGGCCGTTGCCGTTGCCATCGGGGTGACGGTGGTGGTCGCGCTCGTGGTGGGCATCGGCTTGGCGCGCTCGGGTGCGGAATCGGGTGCCGTCGCGGCCACTGTGATCACGCTGGCGCTGCTGTTCGTCACCCACGAGGTGGCGCGCAACTGGCCTGACCTGACCGGCGGCAACCGTGCAGGTCTCACCTTCAAGGTGGGCGCCGCGCTCGACAGCCGGCTCCCGATCTACCTGTGCCTGCTGGGGGCGTTGATCCTGGCGCGGCTGTTCGCGCAGAGCCGCAGCGGCAAGCTCGCTGCCGCAGCCCGCGAAGACAATCTGGCCGCGCGCGCCATGGGCGTGAACCCGCTCGTCCAGCAGACCGCGGCCCTGCTCATCTCGGTTGCGGTGGTGAGCGTCGGGTCGTCGCTGCGGGTGTACGAGAACGGCTCGATCCTGCCCGACGATTTCTTCTTCAACTACACGCTGCTGACGCTGGCCATGCTGATCGTCGGCGGTCGCAACAGCGTCACCGGAGCGCTGGTGGGTGTGGCGGTGATGACGGTCGGGCGTGAACTGGCCCGCCGCCTCGGCCAGGACGGCTTCGAGGTGTTCGGGCTCGGCCTCGATGCGGCGCCGCTCGACTGGATCTTTCGAGAGAACCTACAGACGGTCTTCTTGGGCCTGGCGATGCTCGGCTTCATGATCTTCCGGTCCGACGGACTGCTGGGGGACTGGGAGCTGGACGGCTGGCTGTGGCGTCTGTGGCATCGTCGCAAGCCCGAAGAGCGACCCGAGCCGCTGGCGGAAGTCGCGCCGGTGGGCTTGCACGTTGAGGTGGACCGCGAGGGCGCAGCGCTGGAGGTGCACGATCTCGCTGTCGACTTCGGTGGCTTCCGGGCGCTCGATGGCGCAGGACTCACCGTCGGGCCGGACGAGGTGGTGGGCTTGATCGGCCCCAACGGCGCAGGCAAGACGACGCTGGTGAACGTGATCACCGGCATCGTCGAGCCGTCAACGGGCTGGTTCAAGCTGGGCGAGCGAGAGATGATCGGTGCACCGAGCCACGAGATTGCCCGTGCCGGACTGCTGCGCACATTCCAGAACCTGCGACTGTTCGGCGCGTTGACCGTGCGCCAGAACGTGGAGCTTGCTGCTCGAGTCGCCGCCCAGCACCGTCCGGGGAACCACCCCCCGGTCGATGCGCTGATTGCCGAAGCCGGACTCTGGCATGTGCGCGACCGCCGCGCCCGCGAGCTCGACTACGGCAGTGCGCGACGGCTGGAACTGGCCCGAGCGGCGGCCATGGCACCGGCCTACCTGCTGCTAGACGAACCCACCAGCGGCATGAGCGACGCCGAGTCGGCGGAGATGATTGGGCGTATCCGGCACATGGCTGCCGCGGTCGATGCAGGCGTGCTGGTGATCGACCACGATCTCAACTTCATCACCGGCATCAGCGATCGCATCTATGTGCTCGATCAGGGCCAGGTGATCAGCGCCGGCACGCCCGACGAGGTGCAGGCCGACCCGGCCGTGCGCGCGGCCTACCTCGGAGCCGAGAGCGACGCTGAGGGACGAGCCTGAGTACTCTCGGATGCTGCGGGCGGGGAGCCGCCGAGACCCTGGCGATGTGAGGATGACATGAGCACGTCAACGCTGGAACGCCCTGAATCTGATCGAGCCAGCTCTGATGGCGTCGGCACTGATGTGACAGACGCAGCGCAGCGCATCTGGAACGAGGGCGACGCCGACATCCCCGCCGAGTTCCATGAGCTGCTCGTGCGCATGCTCAGCTACCACGTCGAGAACAGCGCCAACCCGCACTACACCGACTTGCTCACCAAGCTGTGGGACCGCTGCTTGCGGTTCGCTCCCGACGAAGCCACCAAGGGGCTGCTGGTCAAGCTGATGCAGCAGGAAGTGGAGCACGGGATCATCAATGCCCAGATCCTGGCGGGCCTGGGTGTCGACCATGTCGACCGTCCGATCGAGCAGTACGCGTTCCGGCACCCAATGGAGACGTTCTGCGACCTGTCGTACTTCCATGCGCTCATTGACCGGGTAGGCGTCTATATCGGCGAGACCTGGGACGGCGTGCCCTACAAACCCCTGCTCGACATCGCCACGCGGGTGCACAAGGAAGAGCTGTTCCACTGCACGCTTGGTCTGCGGAACCTGCGGCTCATCTGCAAGACGCCCGAGGGTCTCGCCGAGGCGAACGAGAAGATCCACTTCTGGTGGCCGGCGGCTCTGGACATGTTCGGCCGGTCAGACTCAGACTTCGGCGACGCATACGTGCGGTGGGGCTTGCGGAAGAAGAACAACGCCGACCTCCGCAGGCAGTACATCGCCGACACCAGGCCCCTGCTCGTGGATCTGGGGATCGAGGTGCCGCCGAACCGGCTCAACCGCCGGTTCTTGTAGCGGGCCATGGATCCGGCTGCTGCGGGCGGGCTCGCAATCAGGGTGACGCGACCCGCGCCGGAGGTGGCCTTCATCGAGACGTCATCGTCGGCGCACTGGGAATGCTTCTGGGTGGCCGAGGGCGAGCACACGCTCGTCGTCGGTGCATTCGACCGGGGCGACCGCTCGACGCCGGAGCCGCGCATTCACGTGGTCAACAAGCCCTACGGCTGGGACATGCGGCCGGCATCTGATCCGCCCACCGCCGGAGACGACCAAGACTTGCTCGTGGCGGTCTGGCAGCTGCTGAGCTCGAACTGAGCGTGTCGGATGAGAGCGTCGGGTGCGATGGTGTGTAGCGAGGTGTCGAGGTGAACCTGGAGACACTGGGCCAAGTGCTGGTGGAGACCGACGTGGTGGTGGAACCCGACTCGGTGGCGCTGCTGGTCGATGCGCTGGGCACGCCTCACGCCGAGGAAGTGGCGCTGCGGCTGCCGTTCTTCGGGCCGACCGTGGGCGGCGGCGACTCGGTGGTGGGACCCATCGATCTCAGCCTCGAACGGGGCCTCGCCGGTGGCCAGTCGTTCGAATGGCACCGTTCGTTCCGCCCAGGCGAGCGGGTATCGGTGGTGGTGTCGGTGGAGGACATCATCGACAAGGGGACCCTGCATCTGGCCACGGTGCTGTCGGAGTATCGAGGCGCCGACGGCGAGCTGATCCAGCGGCAGCGGACGGTGTTCGTGGAACGCAAGCCGGTCGGCGAGCAGGTGCAAGACGGCGCCGCGGACCGCGGCGACGGGGCGGGGGAGTCGGCGTCATGAGCGAGCTGGAGTTGACACCGGCGACCGCGCCCGCCATCACCAGGGAGGCCATGCGCAGCTTCGTCGACGGCGTGAGCGATCCCAACCCGGTGCATACCGATCCCGAGTTTGCAGCCAGGGCCGGCCTGCCCGATGTGGTGGTGCAGGCCTCGCACACGACCGCTATCGCGCTCGACGCGCTCATCGCCCAGTTCGGTGCCGATGCGATCCTGAACCTCGACATCCGGCTGCGCGGACCGGTCTTCCCCGGCGACGAAGTGACGGTGTCGCCGGTGAGCTACGGCGAGCTGGATCGAGGTGTGGAGCTGCGCAACCAGCGGGGCGACGTGGTCGCCACCGGCATCGTGGTGATGCGCGGCGACCCCGACGAGTAGACGCAGATGGCCACGTTCGACGATGTGCGGCGGCTGGGCATGGCTCTGCCGGAGATGGCCGAATCGACGTCGTACGGGACGCCGGCGCTGAAAGTCCGCAAGAAGCTGGTCTGCCGGATGTGGAGCGAGCGTGAGCACAACCGCGACTCGGTGCTCGACACGGAGGTGCTCGTGGTGTTCTGCGAGCTCGACATGAAGCAGGTGCTGCTCGACAACCATCCCGATGCGCTGTTCACCGTGCCGCATTACGACGGCTACGGCGCCGTGCTGGTCCGCATGGCCGACGTCGGCCTCGACGACCTCGCCGACTGGATCGAGGACAGCTACCGCCTCAAAGCACCTCCGACCCTCATACGACAGCTCGACGGCGAATGAGCTGATGAATGCCTGAGCACCACCGCTAGTCGCCGGCGAGGCGAGCGGGGAAGCCTCCCTTGGAAATCGGCCCCCAGCTCTCGATGTGCAGGCGCAGCAGCACCTTGTCTTGGCGGGCCATGGCTTCGCGGTACTCGTCCCAGTCGGAATGCTCGCCGCTGATCACCCGGAAGTACTCCACGAGGCCGTCCATGGCCTCAGGCAGGTCCTCGACCTCGCCGCGGCACTCGAGCTGCACCCACTCGCCGTTCCACGCATCGGACATCACGACGACCCACGCTTGGGGGTTGCGCCGGAGGTTGAGCGACTTGGCCCGGTCGGGGTAGCTGCTGACGAGCACCGCATCGCCGGCCTCGTCGAGACCCATGGTGACCAGGGATGCCTGCGGTCGACCGTCCCGCCGGAGCGTCAGCAGCACACCGTGATGCCTTTCCCGCACGAACTCCTGCAGCTCGTCGCGTTCCACGATCCGGTCAGTCGCTATCGACACCATCTGGTACTCCCTGGCTCGGCCCAACAGCTCGGGCAGTCTCGCCGATCTTCTGCCGTTCGGCACTGCGGAACCAGCTCCCAGCCCGTTGGTTCACATGACCGGCGCGTACAGGGAAGAATCAGCCCCACGCCGTGCGTCGAGCCGGCGCAGATAAGGGGTGACACTCAAGATGTTGCAGCACTACCGGGTTTTGGATCTCTGCGAGGGCATCAGCCAGTTCGCGGGCTACTTGCTCGCCAGCCTGGGCGCGGAGGTGATCGCCGTCGAGCCTCCCGGTGGGGTCCAGAGCCGCCATGCGGGCCCGTTTGTCGACGACGAGCCGGATCCGGAGCGCTCACTGGCCCACTGGGCCTACAACCAGGGCAAGCAGAGCGTCACGGCGGACCTGACCACCGCCGACGGCCGTCAGCGGCTGCTGGAGTTGGTGAGAGGCGCGGATGCGCTCATCGAGGACGCGTCGGTAGGCCACATGGCGTCGCTGGGCCTCGCCTACGACGAGCTCGCGTCCGTCAATCCCGCCATCGTCCACGCATCGGTGACGCCGTTCGGCTCGACCGGGCCCCGCAGCACCTGGGCAGGCTCCGACCTGACAGCAGTGGCCGGCAGCGGCTTCCTGCATGCCAGCGGCGACAAGGACCGCGCTCCCGTGCGGGTCTCAGGTGTGCCACAGAGCTTCCTGCAGGCTGCCGGCGACGCCGCTGCAGCGACGCTCGTCGCGCTGCGTGAGGCGCAGCGCAGCGGCCGAGGCCAGCACATCGACATTTCTGCCATGGAGTCGATGACGCACGGTCAGCCGCAGAACCTGTCGCCGAGGGTCAACGCCAACGCCGTGGAACGCCTCGCAGGTGGGCTCAGCCTCGGCGGCATCGACATCCCGATGATGTTCCCCTGCGCCGATGGCAACACCATCTGCGTCGCGCTCATGGGTGCCGCATTCGCGCCGTTCACGCAGCGGCTCGTGGAGTGGGAGGCCGAGGAGGGCTTCGCCGACGAAGAGCTCCAGGCGGTCGACTGGGAAACTGTCGCCACCGAGGTCCTGAGCGGCCAGCGCTCGCCCGAGATCATCGGCAAGTCGTTCGCTACCCACACCCGCTTCCTGGCCACCAAGACCACCGAGGAGTTGTGGGCGGCCGCGTTCGACCGGAACATCTTGATCACACCATCGGCGCTGGTCAGCGATCTGCTGTCCAACCCACACTTCGCCGATCGCGAGTTCTGGCGCGACATCGAATTGGATGACGGTCGCACAGCTCGCTATTGCGGCCCGCTCGTGCACTTCAGCGACGACGCTCCTGAGCGCGCGCCCGTCGTTCCCCAGCTCGGTGCCGGCAACGACACCGTCGACACCAACCGGCAACCCCATGCGACGACGGCGGTTGCCGCTGACGGCCCTGCCTCCGACGGCAGCGAGCTGCCGCTAGCCGGCCTGAAGGTGGTGGAGTTCTCGTGGGTGATCGCCACGCCGTCGGCAGTGCGGATCCTGGCCGACTACGGCGCCACGGTCGTCAAAGTCGAGACCGAGAGCCGGCCCGACACGATGCGCACGGTCAACCCGTTCGTCGACGAGGAAGCCCATCCTGACAACAGCGTCGGCTACGGCGTGTACAACGCGGGCAAGCGCAGCCTCAGCCTCGATCTGAGCAAGCCCGAGTCGCGCCAGGTGGTGGAGGACCTGATCCGGTGGGCCGACATCACCACCGAGTCCTGGGCGCCGGGAGCGGCGGCGCGCATGGGCTTCGGCTACGACGACTTCTCGGCCATCAACCCGCGGATCATCATGCTGTCGAGCTCGCTGCTCGGCCAGAGCGGGCCGTACTCGAGCCTGGCCGGCTACGGGTTCATGGCGGCGGCGATCGCCGGTTTCTACGAGATCACCGGGTGGCCCGATCGCGGCCCCGCCGGTCCGTACGGCCCCTACACCGACTTCCTGGCGCCGCGGGTGATCGTGGCGTCGCTGATGGCGGCACTCGAACGACGCGACCGCACCGGCACCGGCTGCTACATCGATATCTCCCAGACCGAAGCGGCGCTGCATTACCTGGCGCCGGCCATCCTCGACGCTTCGATCAACGGCCGGGACCAGCAGCGGTGCGGCAACGAGGATCCGCACATGAGCCCTCACGGCGTCTATCCGAGCACTGGCGAGGATCAGTGGGTGGCGATCGCCTGCACCGATGACCGGTGGGCGGCGCTGGCCGGCACCATCGGGCTCACCGGCGAGGATGCCGCCGGCTGGGATCAAGCCGCACGCCGCGAGCGAGCGGCGGAGATCGACGAGGCCATCTCGGCATGGACCTCGGGGCGCAGCAACGCTGAGGCGGCCGAAACGCTGCAGGCCAGCGGCATCGACGCGTACCCGGTCAACAACGCCCAAGGTTGCTGCGACGACCCGCAGCTGCAGGCGCGCGAACACCACATCAATGTGCCCCAGAGCTATCGCGGCACGATGTGGACGCAACACTGCCGGACGCGCATGTCCCGAACGCCACCGGTGGTCTGGCGGGGCGGGCCGTGCCTCGGCGAGGACAACTTCGAGGTGCTCACCGAGTACTTGGGCTACGACGCCGACCGGGTCGCCGATCTCGCCGCCGCCGAAGTGCTCGCCTAGGCGGCTCAGCCCTCGCTCGCTTCATCCTCGGCCCCAGTTTCGGCCTCCGTCTCGACGTTTTCCTCGCTGTCAGCTTCGGACTCGGCCTCGGAGTCAGATCCTGAATCGCCGTCGGCGTCTGTCTCTGACTCACTTTCGTCCTTCGGGTCTGCCTCAGGTTCCGGCGCCGCAGTGGTCGGGGGCGGCTGGTGTCGGGCGCAGTCGCCCGACACGATGTCGTTGATCCGATCGACCCGAGCGCCTTCAACGGCAGGCACGGGCGCTCCGTTGATGTCGAGCAGGTGCGGGTGGAACGACCAGCCCACGATCTCGGCACCGTCGAAGTCGATCTGCAGGACGCCGGTGTCACCGGTGATGCCCGACCGGTAGTGCCAGACGAAGTTGCCGAGCGAGTAGGCCACGAGCTTGCCGCCGTCGAACACGACTGGCTGCAGCACATGGGGGTGATGGCCGATGACGGCGTCGGCACCGTTGAGCAGCAGCTCGAAGGCGAAATCGCGCTGGCGTCCCTCCGGGCAGGTCATGCGCTCGATGCCCCAATGGACCACGGCGATCACTACGTCGGCCTCTTCCGCCGCCACCCGCACGTTGGCGAGCACCCGGTCGCGCTGGTACGCCGACGCGATGCCGGGTCGCGTTTGGCTGGCCGGAAACCCAAGCGGCACCACCATCGAGGCACCCACGAAGGCCACGCGCACACTGGGGCGCACTTCGATTACCTGGTGCTCGTACGCATCGCTACTTGTCGCGCCCGCACCGAGCGCGATCACACCGTTGGCTTCGAGCAGATCAACCGTGTCAACCAGCGCGTCAGGGCCGTAGTCCATGGCGTGGTTGTTGGCCAGGTTGGCGACATCCACGCCAGCCGCAGCGATCCGCTCGGCCGCCGAAGGCGGCGCCCGGAATACGTACTTCTTGTCGGCGGGCTCACCACGCTCGCTGATGACCATCTCCACGTTCACGACCGCTATGTCTGCTGTTCCCAGAGGCGGCTCAATGCCGCCGAATGGCTCGACGCCGGCTGCTTCGCTGCGGTCCATCAGCACGTCGCCACCCGCCAGCAGCGTCCACGTCAGATCCGGTTGTGTCGTTGTGGGCATGACGGCAGTCGTCGAGGTTGCTGCAGCAGTCGTTGATGCGGCTGACGTGGCGGAGGCGGTCGACAGTGTGACTTCGCCCAATGCACCACCGGACCCAGCTTCGGTGGTTGCCGGCTGAGCGATCGCCGGAGCCTCGGTTGATTGGGGAGGGGGAGGCACGACTCGCACGGGGCTGGTGCTGCACGCCACCGCCAGAAAGGCAAGTGTCGCAATGAGTGAACCAGCGCGGCGCAACGCCATGGCGTGGAAGCGTATGGCAGGCGTTCTGCACCGTTCGGTAGCCAACTAGCGTCGCGCTCGCAGCGCTGCAACAAGCCCGTTCCGGCGCTGCATCAGGCTGATCAGGAGGTCGCACATGTCGCTCGGAGACACAGTTCAAGGGATTCTCGACGGGGGCGTTGCCGACGGCGACGTGGTGGGCGCCGTGGCCAAGGTCATCGGTGCCGACGGCGAGATCTGCTCGGCTGCGGCTGGCACCCGCGGCGCCGACAGCGACGTTCCGATGTCGAATGACACCGTGTGCTGGATCGCCTCGATGACCAAGGCCATCACCGGTACGGCGGCGATGCAGCTCGTGGAGCAGGGCAAGCTCTCGCTCGACAGCCCAGGCAAAGAGGTACTCCCGCTGCTCGGCGAACTCGACGTGCTGACCGGGTTCGACGACGACGGCAACCCGGTCACCCGTGCCCGCAACGGCGACATCACGCTGCGTCACCTGCTGACCCATACCGCCGGCATGGGGTACGACATCTGGAGCCCAGAGCTCGGCCAATACGAAGAGGCGACCGGCACGCCGGGCGTGATCGAGTGCCAGAAGCAGACGCTGACCATCCCGCTGCTGTTCGACCCGGGCGATCGCTGGTTCTACGGCACCGGCATCGACCACGCGGGTCAGATGGTGGAGGCCGCCTCGGGGATGTCGCTCGGCGAGTACATGGCCGACAACATCTTCGAGCCGCTGGGCATGACCGACACTGCATTCAAGATCAGCGACGACATGCGCTCCCGCATCTCGGCGATGCAAGCGCGGATGGAGGACGGCTCGCTGGTGGAGATGCCGTTCGAGATCCCGCAGGAGCCCGAGTTCGAGATGGGCGGCGGCGGTCTGTATTCCACCGTCGACGACTACTGCCGCTTCCTGGCCATGATGCTGAACGGCGGCAGCCTCGACGGGAACCAGGTGGTGGCGCCGAGCACGCATGCGCAGATGGTCAGCAACGCGATGGGCGACCTGCGTGTCACCATGCTCCCGACGGCCATCCCGCCGTACTCGTTCGACGCCGAGTTCTTCCCCGGTGTCGAGAAGTCGTGGGGCCTGACGTTCCAGATCAACGAGGAGCCAGCGCCGACGGGCCGCCCTGCTGGGGGCCTGATGTGGGCGGGGCTGGCCAACTCGTACTTCTGGATCGACCTGCAGAATCAGGTGGCCGGCTGTTATATCAGCCAGCAGGTGCCGTTCGCAGACCCGCGCTCGTACGCCCTGTACGAAGCCATCGAGACTGCCACGTACGACAGCCTCTAATCGCGTGCCCGCTCAGGCGGGGCCGAGCACTACGCAGCCGTTATGGCCGCCGAAGCCGAATGAGTTGCTGATCGAGGGGCCTGGCTCCCAATCGGCCGCCTGACCGGTCACCAAGCGGAACTCCGCGAGTTCAGGATCGGGTGTCGTCCAGCCGGCCGTCGCCGGGATCTTGCGGTGGTGCATCGCGAGCAGCACGGCGATGGCCTCCAGCGCGCCTGCTGCGCCAAGCGCATGGCCCGTCACACCCTTGGTCGAGGTCACGAGCGGACCGTTGGGCCCGAACAGCTTGTTGAGCGCTTCTGCTTCAGCTGCGTCGTTCAGCGGGGTCGATGTGCCGTGCGCGTTCACGTGGACGATGTCGTCGGGCGTGAGGCCAGCGTCATCGATGGCGAGCTGCATGCAGCGCAGCGCGCCTGCGCCGCCGGGCGCCGGTGCGGTGATGTGGTGGGCATCGGCATTCGAGGCGGTGCCGAGCACCTCGCCCCAGATCGTGGCACCTCGCGCGACCGCCGAGTCCCATTCCTCGAGCACCAGGGTGGCGGCGCCCTCGGTCATCATGAAGCCGTCGCGGTTCTTGTCGAACGGCATCGAGATGCCGCTGTTCGACAGGGCGGTCATGTTGACGAAACCGGCAGTGCCCACCGGCGTCATCACCGACTCGCAGCCGCCGGCCACGATCACGTCGGCGACGCCGAGGCGGATGAGCCGCGCCGCGTACCCGATCGAGTGCGTCCCTGCCGCACATGCAGTCGTGAGCACCTCGCAGGGCCCGGCGAGGCCGTACCTCATGGAGATGGCGGCACCAGGGGCGTTCGGCATCATCATCGGGACCATGAATGGCGATACCCGGCGCGCGCCCTTGCGATCCAGCACGAGTACCTGGTCTTCGAACGTCTGCAGGCCGCCGACACCGGTGCCGTAGATCACGCCGCAACGATCCGGGTCGGTCGCCAGTTCCCCTGCGTCGGCGATGGCCTGCGCAGCCGATGCCATCCCGAGCTGGGTCGAGCGATCTGCCCGCCGAGCCTCCTTGGGATTGTCGTAGTACGGCGACGGATCGAAGTCGTTGACGCGGCGCTCACCTTCTGGCGGCGCGGAGTTCAGCCCCTGCCAGAAATCGTCAACGCCGGTTCCGGCGCACGAGACGACGCCGAGGCCGACGACAGCTACCCGACGGCCGACGCTCACAGTTTCGATTCGACCAGCTGGATCGCGTGGGCGACGGTGGTGACGTCTTCCAGTTCTTCCTCGTCCACGCTGATGTCGAACTCCTCTTCCAAGGCCATCACCAGCTCGACCAAGTCCAGGCTGTCGGCGTCGAGGTCGTCGGCGAAGCTGGCCTCAGGTGTGACTTGCTCGGGATCCACGGCCAGCACCTCGACGGCGCAGTCACGGAATCGATCCAACGTGTCACTCATGCTGATCCCCTCATGTGTGGGCGGTCTCCGCACGAGCCCCCGACGGCCGTGCGAATGCGCAGTGTAGAGGCTGAGCCGAATGGCGAAGCCGTGGCCCGAGCGGCCCGTGAGCGAAGCGAACAAGAGCGGGAAGCGCAGGCCCAAGCTGTGGCTGGAGTGTCGCTCAATGGCCCATTCCCAGCCCGCCGTCGACAGGGATCACGGCGCCTGTGATGTACGCGCCCTCGTCGGACGCGAGAAACGCTACCGCAGCGGCTATCTCGGACGGTTCTGCCACCCGTCCCAGGGGCACAGCGTCGGTGATGGCGGCCTGCTGCTCGTCGTTCAATGCGCCGAACATCTCGGTGGCTACCGGCCCGGGCGCGACGACATTCGCGGTGATGCCGCGCGAACCGAGTTCTCGGGCCAGTGATCGGGCCATGCCTACGAGGCCGGCCTTGGACGCCGCGTAGTTGACCTGTCCGGCCGAGCCCAGCAGCCCGACCACCGAGGAAACGAAGATCAGCCGCCCCCAGCGTGCGCGCAGCATCGGTCGCGCCGCCCGTTTGGCCATCCGGTAGGCGCCGGTCAGATTGGTGTCGACGACAGCCGCGAAGTCGTCGTCGGCCATGCGCAGCACGAGCTGGTCACGGGTGATCCCGGCATTCGCGACCAGGATCTCCACCGGACCGATCTCAGCCTCGATCGACTCGTAGGCGGCATCGACCGCATCGCTGTCGGCTTGGTCGCACGCCACCCACAGCAGGCGGTCGTCGTCTGGGGCCTCGGTGCGGCTGGTTACCGCCACGCGGTGGCCTGCATCGGCAAACAACTGGGCCGTGGCCAGACCGATGCCGCGGCTGCCGCCGGTGACGAGGACGGTGCGTGCTGTTGCGGGGCGCACTCGAGGCAGGCTCGTGGGCTGATTCATCGTGAGCCGTGTACGTGGCGCTCGGCGGCGATCAGCTAGCGCGGGCGGGGGCACCCGACCAGCGCAGCAGTGCCGACGCCGATGTCATGCCGGCGCCGAAGCCGACGAGCAGCACGTTGTCGCCCTCGTTGATCCGGCCGCTGCGCACGGCGTCGTCGAGCGCGAGGGGAATCGAGGCCGACGAAGTGTTGCCGGTGCGCTCGATCACCATCGCGGCCTTCTCGTAGGGGATGCGCAGCCGCTTGCAGGCAGTCTCGACGATGCGGACGTTGGCCTGATGGGGCACCACCACGTCGATGTCGTCGGCCGTCAGTCCCGCCTGCTTCATCGATTGGCGCGCCGACTCCTCCATCACCAGCACGGCCTTCTTGAACACCGCTTGGCCGGCCATCTGGATGTAGCCGTCGTGCTCGCAGTACAGCTGCTCCTCCATGGAACCGTCGCTTGAGACGTGCCAGCCGAGCAGGTCTGAGCCCTGCTCGCTGCGCTCGAGTACGGCGGCGCCCGAGCCGTCGGCGAACAGGATGCAGGTGGCCCGATCGGTCCAGTCGGTGATCCGGGAGAGCACTTCGGCACCGATGACCAGCACCCGCTCGTGACCCATCGCGATCATGCCGTGGCCGGCCACCAGCGAGTAGACGAATCCTGAGCAGGCGGCGTTGACGTCCATGGCGCCGCAGTCGAGGCCGAGTGCCTCTTGCACCCGCGACGACGAGGCCGGAACGCAACGATCCGGCGTGGTGGTGGCCAGAATGAGCATGTCGATGCTCGATGGATCGACGCCGGCGACCTCCATGGCAGCGGTTCCGGCACGTGCGGCCAGGCCGGCGGTGGTGCCGCCGATGTTCCGCTGCTTGATGCCGGTGCGCTCGATGATCCACTCATCGGAGGTGTCGACCATCTCGGCAAGATCTTCGTTGGTGAGGACGCGCTCGCCGAGCGCGGTCCCGATGCCGACAATGCGCGCGCTGGATGCGTTTCCCACGCTGAGCGTCATCTGTGGCCTCCCCTTCAGGTGCCGGCCGCTTAGCTGCCGGCTGGCGTCCGCAGCCACGCAACGGGCTGCCGTGCGGTGACCCGTTCGCCTTCTACGGCCATGATCCCCATGACAGTACCCGCGAACGCAGAGCGCACTTCTTCCCCGGCCACATGGCCGATGACATCACCCACCTTGACTTGCTGGCCGTCGCCGACACCGGCGCTGAGCGTGAAGATGCCGGCGCACGGGCTCACGATGAGGCGTTCGGTGACGTACAGGTTCTCGCCGCCCAGCACGGTCGGCGCTGAGGGCGCATCGGTGGCGAGCGTCTCCATCAGCGTGTCGATCTCGGCCGGCGTTCCGACCGACATCGATGTCGCACCTCGATGCGTCCGCTTGGTCATGCCGGTCAGCACCTTGCCCGGGCCGAGCTCCACGAAGGTGGTGACGCCGGCGTCGGCCAGCGCATGGAGGCTCGCGCGCCACAGCACCGGGCTGGTGAGCTGCTGTGCCAGCAGCGTGCGCCACTCGTCAGCGTCAGCACGCGGCTGGGCATCGACATTGGCAACCACCGGAACGCTGGGGGCCCGGATCTCGACCTCGGCCAGCGCCTTGCGCAGCCGATCCCTGGCCGGCTGCATGAACGGCGTGTGGAATGCGCCGCCCACGGGCAAGCCCATGAGCCGTTTCGCGCCCGCCGCCTTCGCTTCGTCGCCGGCGACGGCGACGGCGTCCGGTGCGCCTGCAATGACGACTTGGCCCGGCGCGTTGTAGTTGGCGACCCAGACGTCGCCTGGCGTGGCGTCGCACGCCTCTGCCACGAGGTTGTCGTCGAGACCCAGCACGGCCGCCATGGTCCCTTCCTGCTCATCGGCAGCAACCTGCATGGCCTCGCCTCGCTCGGCAACCAGCCGCACCGCGTCGTCGTACGCCAGGGCCCCGGTTGCGGTCAAAGCGCTGTATTCGCCTAGCGAGTGCCCGGCGGCACACGAGAACGTCGCGCCCGTGCGCTCGACCGCATCGAGCACCACCATCGACAGCACGAACGTCGAGAGCTGCGAATTGCGCGTATGGCGCAGCTCGTCGGCGTCGGCTTCCAGCAGCAGCGCAGCGACATCGCGCCCGCAGGCGTCGGACGCCTCGGTGACCAGCTCCCACGACTCGTGCGCCGTCCACGGCTCGCCCATGCCTTGCTGCTGCGAGCCCTGGCCCGGGAATGTGAATGCGAGCACTCGGCCTCCTACGCAGCGCCTGGGCGGAAGACCGGGTCGGTGCCCGAGCCGCGGCGCAGTGAACGCACAATCGGATTGGGGGAAAGGGTAGGTGGCTTCCCGGGCCGAGAGCGACCTTTCTGGCCCTTCGCTCCGCTCTCGTTCGCTCCGCTCACGGGACGCTCGGGCCCGGGGGTACGCTGAGCCGCCCCAAGGCCCGGGTGGTGAAACGGCAGACACGGGGGACTCAAAATCCTCTGCCCTCACGGGCGTGCGGGTTCAACTCCCGCCCCGGGCACTCGACGCCTGCATGAATCTCTGAGAGGCGCGACAACCCGACCGGTAGGCTGACCGACCCTGTCCCGCGAGGGGAGCGTGCGTGTCGAAGCGAGTCGTGATCGCAGAGGACGAGGCCATCATCCGCCTCGATCTGCGCGAGATGCTCGAGGACGAGGGCTACGTCGTGGTGGCGGAAACTGGCCGTGGCGACGAAGCCGTGGAGCTCGCACGCCAGCACCAACCCGAGGTGTGCATCTTCGACATCCAGATGCCCGGCCGCGACGGCCTCGATGCGGCACGAGAGGTCGCCGGCGACCGCACATCCGCAGTGCTGATCCTCACAGCGTTCAGCAAGCGTCATCTCATCGCCGAAGCCCGCGACGCCGGCGTGCTCTCGTACCTGGTGAAACCGTTCCAACGGGAAGAACTGGTCTCGGCCATCGAGGTGGCATGGGGGCGTTTCACCGAGATGCGAGAACTCGAGGACACGGTGGAGAGCCTCGAGGAGAAGCTGGAGACGCGTAAGGCGGTGGAGCGCGCGAAGGGCCTGCTCATGGACGATTTTCAGCTTTCCGAGCGGGATGCCTTCGAGTTCATCCGGAGTACGGCGATGGCCAACCGCGCGAGAATGCGGGACATCGCCCAGCAGATCGTCGATGGACTGCTGACCCCCTGAGCCCGCCCTTCGACACCTGCGGTTGGCAGGCTTCCGCAACCGTCACCCGGACCCGTTGGGAGAGTTCCCATGTCGAAGCTCCTCTTGCTCGACGGGAACTCGCTCACGTACCGGGCCTTCTTCGCCGTGCCCGAGGACATGGCCACCCGCTCAGGACAGCCCACCGGCGCCGTCTTCGGATTCACGTCCATGCTCATCAACCTGGTGCGCGACCACCGTCCCGACGCGATCGCGGTGTGCTTCGATCGTCGGGAGCCGACCTTCCGCCACACCGCAGCACCCGAATACAAGGCTCACCGCGACGAGACGCCGCCGACGCTCATCGATCAGCTCGGCCTCGTGCGCCAGGTGCTCGAATCGCTGAGCATCCCGGCGATCGACTGCGCCGGCTTCGAGGCCGACGACTTGCTGGCGACGCTGGCGTCGGAGGCGGAACAGCGCGGCGACGATGTCTTGATTGTCAGCGGTGACCGCGACGTATACCAACTCGTGCACGACCCCAAGATCCAGGTGCTCTACAACCGCCGGGGGGTCACCGACTACGCGCTATACGACGAAGCGGGCATCGCCGAGCGCACCGGCGTCACGCCGGACCTGTACGTGCAATACGCAGCGCTCCGCGGCGACCCGTCCGACAACCTGCCGGGAGTGCCTGGCGTGGGGGAGAAGACGGCCGCCAAGCTCCTCAACAAATATGGCAGTGTCGAGGCGCTGCTGGCAGCCGCCGCCGAGCAGACCCCGAAGCTGGCCGAGAACCTTGCGGCCAACGGCGAGGTCGTACGGCGCAACGTCGACTTGATGACCCTGCGGACCGACGCGCCCACCGACGTCACGCCCGCCGATCTGCAGTGGAGCGGGTTCGACGCCGACCTCGTGACGCGCACGTTCGAGTTCCTGGAGTTCGGCACCCTGCACGCTCGTCTGCGCGACGCCTTGGCGGGCACCTCGCTGGACGGCCTGCTGGTGCCGAGCGCGAGTGCCCCCGAGACGGCCCAGCTCGCTGACGTGCAGCTGCTGCCGGTCGACGCTGAGGGGGGCGCCCGCGGCGCCGATGCTGCCGGGCTGCTGAGTGAACTGTCGCGCCGGGACGAACCGGTCGCGCTCGGGTTCACCATCGCGGCCGACGGCGCCCTGGGTGTGCTGGCGGTCGCTGACGATCCCTCGCAGGGCACGGTGCTCGCGCTCAGTCCTGATGATCTCGCTGTGCCCGAGATCGCAGCAGCATGCACCCGTCTGCTGGGGGCTGACGGTCCGGGCGTCCATGTCCACCAGGCGAAGGAGCTCATGCGTGCACTCGCCCGCCTGCCCGGCGACGGTGCCGCCGGCGCTGCGCTCGGCGGGCTGGCCGTCGACACCTCGATCGCCGCCTATCTCATCCATCCGTCGGAAGGCCGCGACGAGCTGAGCACGCTCCTCGCCCGGCATTGCGGCACGGAGCTCGCCGGAGGCGGCACCGAGGGCCAGCTGGGCTTCGACGACCTCGACGCCGATGGACCCACCGAGGGCATCGTGGCCGCTCGTGACGCCCTCGCGGTGGCGATGCTGGCGCCGATGCTCGATCAGCAGCTCGAGAGCCTGGGCATGTCCGACCTGTACAGGGATGTGGAGCGTCCGCTCATCAGCGTGCTGGCTCGCATGGAAACGGCAGGCATCGGTGTCGACCGCAGCGAGCTCGAATCGTTGCGCGACCACCTCACGGGCGAGGTGTCCGCGCTGGAATCCGAAGTACGGCGGCTGGCCGGCCGCGACGATCTCAATGTCAACTCACCCAAGCAGCTTGCCGAAGTGCTCTTCGAGGACTTGGGGTTGACACCCCAGCGCAAGACCAAGACCGGCTACTCCACGAGCGCAGCGGCGCTGGAGTCGCTGCGGGGTGAGCATCCCATCGTGGACCGGCTGCTGGCGTTCCGGGAAGTGGAGAAGCTGCGTTCCACCTATGGCGTCAGCCTGCTCGAGTGCGTCGAGCCCGACGGCCGCATCCACGCCACGTTCAACCAGACGGTGGCGCGCACCGGCAGGCTCAGCTCCGAGGACCCGAACCTGCACAACATCCCGGTGCGGACCGAACAGGGCCGGCTGTTCCGGCGCGCATTCGTTCCGGCTGGCGGCTTCGAGCTGCTGATTGCCGACTACAACCAGATCGAGCTGCGGGTGATCGCCCACCTGTCCGGCGATCCGGGTCTCGTGGGTGCCTTCGAGGCGGGCCACGACATCCACAGCGCAACCGCCGCATCCCTGTTCGGCATCAGCCCTGCCGAGGTCGATCCGCAGCAGCGGTCGGTGGCGAAGATGGTGAGCTACGGCTTGGCCTACGGGATGGAGGCATATGGCCTCGGCCAGCGTCTCGGGGTGCCCACCGCCGAGGCGGCGGAGATCCTGGACGCCTACTTCGAAGCGTTTCCCAAGGTGCGCTCGTTCATGGACGGGGTGGTGGAGCAGAGCCGCGAGCGGGGCTACACCGAGACGGCATTCGGCCGGCGTCGCCCGCTCCCCGAGTTGACGTCGCGCAACTTCCGGGTGCGCCAAGCCGCCGAGCGGCAGGCCATGAATGCCCCCATCCAGGGGCTCGCGGCCGACATCTTCAAGGTGGCGCTCATCCGGCTGGACGAGGCCCTGCAGGCCCGGTCCGCAGCCAGCCGGCTGGTGCTGCAGGTGCACGATGAGGTGATCCTGGAAGTTCCGCCTGATGAAGCCGCCGAGGTGACCGATCTGACGGTCGACGTGATGCGCAATGCCGCCGACCTGGCGGTGCCGTTGGAAGTCCATGTCGCTGCAGGCGCCACGTGGGCAGACGCCAAGGGCTGACCCGCCGAACAGGCCACGCCTGAGCGCCCCGGGTCCGACGGACGGCGACGCCGGTAGCCTTTCCGTGCGCTGTGAGCGGCTAGCTCAGCCGCCTGCGCCCGTGTTCCCGACCCGAGCATTCCCCCGTGACCGACGCAATTGCCCCCGCTCCAGACCTCGAAGATCCAGCACTCGCCGAGTCCCCGCCACCCGATGACTCCGCGGCGACACCGCCCGAGGCGCCGGACGGCGAGAGCGCAAGCGACGAGAGCGGCAACGGTGCTTCTACGGGCGACTTCGGCACCTTCACCGATGCGGGCGACTACGTGCCGCGGACGGTCACCGTGGACGACCTCGGCGACACGTCGTTCGAGGACGCCATCGCGCAGACCATCGTCGAGTTCGATGACGGCGACATCGTGGCCGGCACCATTGTGCGGGTCGACCGCGACGAAGTGCTGCTGGACATCGGCTTCAAGTCCGAGGGCGTCATCCCGTCCCGCGAGCTCTCGATCCGTCACGACATCGACCCATCGGAGGTCGTGGAGGTCGGCGATCAGATCGAGGCCCTGGTCCTGCAGAAGGAAGATCCCGACGGCCGCTTGGTGCTTTCCAAGAAGCGGGCGCAGTACGAGCGCGCCTGGGGCCGCATCGAGGAGATCCGCGAGTCCAATGGCGTCGTCAAGGGCCCCGTCATCGAGGTGGTGAAAGGCGGGCTGATCGTTGACATCGGCCTGCGGGGTTTCCTGCCGGCGTCGCTGGTGGAGCTCCGCCGCGTCCGCGATCTGGCTCCCTACGTGGGCCAAGAACTCGAAGCCAAGATCATCGAGCTCGACAAGAACCGCAACAACGTGGTGCTCAGCCGGCGAGCCTGGCTCGAAGAGAGCCTCAAGGAGGAGCGGGAAGGCTTCCTGCGGGATCTGCAGCGCGGCGAGCGGCGAACCGGCCGGGTCTCGTCGGTGGTCAGCTTCGGCGCATTCGTCGACCTCGGCGGCATGGACGGTCTCATTCACGTCTCGGAGCTGTCTTGGAAGCACGTCGATCACCCCGGCTCGGTGGTCAGCATCGGTGACGAGGTCACGGTGGAGGTGCTCGAAATCGACCGCGAGCGCGAGCGCATCTCGCTCTCGCTCAAGGCAACGCAGCAGGATCCGTGGGAAGCGTTCGCGAACTCCCACCGGGTCGAGGAGCTGGTTTACGGCCGGGTCACCAAGCTCGTGCCGTTCGGTGCATTCGTGCAGGTCGGCGACGGCATCGAGGGCTTGGTGCACATCTCGGAGATGTCTGCCCACCACGTCGAGCTGCCCGAGCAGGTCGTAACACCCGGCGAGGAGTTGTGGGTGAAGATCATCGATCTCGACCTGCAGCGCCGGCGCATCAGCCTGTCGATCAAGCAGGCAGCCGAAGGCGGGGTGGTCGCGGAGGAATACCGCGAGGCGTTCGGCGATCACGCCTACGACGAGGAAGGCAACTTCATCGGCGAGTTCAGCTACGAGACGCCTGCCGAAGGCGAGGAGTCAGAAGCCGAACGTGCATGGCGCGAGTACTACGAGGAGCACGGCGAGGAGGCCTACCGCCAGGCCCTCGCGCACTACGAGAATCAAGGCGCCGACGGCGAGCCCGCTGCGGCCGCCCCAGAAGGCGACAGCTAGCCCACCAGCTCCCGCTGAGCTTGAACCTGCTGCCGTCGATCCCTCGCCGGTTGACTGCGGCGCGATGATCACCGTCGGGCTCACCGGTGGCATCGGCAGCGGCAAGAGCACGGTCGCCTCGGGCTTTGCCCGCCGCGGTGCTGCGCTGATCGATGCCGATGCCATCGTTCGCGAGCAGCAGGCACCCGGCAGTCCGGTCTTGGCGGAGATGGTGGAGCGCTTCGGGGATCACATCGTGGCATCCGACGGCACGCTCGACCGCGGCTCGGTTGCGGCCATCGTGTTCAACGATCCCGACGCACTCGCCGATCTGAACGCGATCACCCATCCTCCGGTCGGTCGGGAGATCCGCCGCCGGCTGGGCGCGCTCGAGGGCACGGATCGTCTGGTGGTGCTCGACATCCCGCTGCTCGGCGAGGGGCTGGCCAAGGGTCGGCAGCCGCGCTACCCGACCAGCGGGATCCTGGTGGTGGACACGCCGACCGACATAGCGGTGGAGCGGCTCGTGACCTCGCGGGGATTTTCCGCCGATGACGCACGTGCGCGCATCGCCGCTCAGCTGTCGCGCGATGAGCGACTGGCCATCGCCGACTGGGTCATCGACAATGCCGGCGGCCTCGACGAACTCGAAGCCGCAATCGAAGCGGCCTTCAACTGGGCCAGCGCACTCCCGCACCTGCCGGCCGAGAGGCTGAGCAGTCAGTAGGCGCAGTCAGTAGGCGATCGGGGTTCCGCAGTGGGGACAGCTCGGCTCGGGTCCGCGCATGTCGAATTGGGATGGCTTGACCAGCAGGAAGCAGCCCTCGCAGAGGATCTCGTCTTCCTGCTTGGACGCTGAACGGGAACCTGTGACGATGCCGATCTCGTCGTCCTCGTCGTCCTCGTCCTCGTCTTCAGACGCCAGCCGCTCCTTGAGGATCTCGCCGAGATCCGCCTCGAGCTCCTCGTCGTCATCGTCGTCGTCTTCGTCGTCAGTGGGACGTACCCCGGCGGGCACTTCGCGGCTCGGCCCGCTGTCATCGTCTGACGACGCTGTCTCGCCATCGCCGAGACCGTCAGCATCCAAGTCGTCGACATCGTCGATGTCGTCGTCAAGGTCCGCCACGCCCAGCTCCTCGGCCTCAAGGTCGTCGGGGACCGGCTCGAGGTCGTCTCCGAGCAGGTCAGGGTCATCCATGGCGTCGTCGAGCGCGTCGTCGTCGGACTCAGATGCGTCTGGTTCGTCGCGGCTCATGGGCGGTCTCAGGTCGTGAGGGAGTCGGGTATCGGCAGGTCGGCGGTCAGCGCGGCAGGATAACCACACCGGCTGCTCGCAGGGAGCATCTCAGACTCTTAACCTCGCCTCATGGCATCGGTGTCGACGGCCCCGCCTCATGGCGAGCCCGGCGAGGACAGGTCGCGACAAGCCCGTCCTTGGCTTCCGGCGCCGACTGCCGCCCATCCGTTCCGGGTCAGCGCAGGCTTCGAGCCGGCCGGCGATCAGCCGCGCGCCGTGGCCCAGCTCGCGGACGGCGTCATCCGCGGCGACCGGTTCCAGACGCTGCTGGGCATCACCGGCTCGGGCAAGAGCGCCACGATCGCGTGGACGATCGAGCGGGCGCAGCGTCCGACGCTGGTGCTCGCTCCCAACAAGTCGTTGGCGGCACAGCTTGCGAACGAGTTCCGTGAGTTCTTCCCCGACAATCGTGTGGAGTACTTCGTCTCCTACTACGACTACTACCAGCCCGAGGCATATATGCCGGCCTCGGACACCTACATCGAGAAAGACTCCAGCATCAACGACGAGATCGATCGGCTGCGGCACTCGGCCACGGCGGCCCTGTTGACCCGCCGGGACGTGATCGTGGTGGCATCGGTCTCGGCCATCTACGGGTTGGGCGCACCGGAGGAATACCTGCGCCAGATGCTGTACCTACGCGTGGGCGAGATGGTCGACCAGCGTGCTGTGCTGCGTCGGCTCGTCGACATGCAATACGAGCGCAACGACACGAACCTGGTCCGGGGCCGCTTCCGGGTTCGCGGCGACACGCTCGAAATCCACCCTGCCTACGAGCAGTTCCTGGTGCGGGTGGAGCTGTTCGGCGACGAGATAGATCGCATCAGCCGCATCGACCCGGTGACCGGCGAGCGTCTCGGCGAGCTCGAAGAGGTCACTGTCTTCCCGGCGTCGCACTACGTCACCGGCGAAGACAAGCTGCGCACGGCGATCGTCAAGATCGAGGCCGAGCTTGCCGAGCGGCTGCAGCTCTTCGAGAAGGAGAACAAGCTGCTCGAGGCGCAGCGGTTGCGGATGCGCACCGAGTACGACCTCGAGATGCTGGCCGAGTTGGGCTATTGCAACGGCGTCGAGAACTACTCGATGCATCTCGACGGCCGGGTGTATGACGAGCCGCCGTACACCCTGCTGGACTTCTTCCCCGACGACTACCTGCTGGTCATCGACGAGAGCCATGTCGCCGTTCCTCAGCTGCACGGTCAGTTCGCCGGCGACCGGCGGCGCAAGGACACCCTGGTAGAGCACGGCTTCCGGCTGCCTTCCGCGCGCGACAACCGGCCCCTGCGCTTCGACGAGGTGATGGACCGGCTGAATCAAGTGGTGTTCCTGTCGGCCACCCCGGGGGAGTACGAGCTGCGGACGAGTGGCCAGGTGGTGGAGCAGATCGTCCGGCCGACCGGTCTGGTGGATCCCGAGATCGTGGTGCGCCCGACGAAGGGCCAGATCGACGACCTGATGGGCGAGATCGAGCGGGTCACCGAGCAGGGCCAGCGGGTGCTCGTGACGACGCTCACCAAGAAGATGGCCGAGGACCTCACCGACTACCTGCTCGAGCTCGGCGTGCGGGTGCGCTACTTGCACAGCGAGATCGACACCATTGAGCGGATCGAGATCCTCCGCGATCTGCGGCTCGGCCATTTCGACGTGCTGGTGGGCATCAACCTGCTGCGAGAAGGCCTGGACCTGCCCGAAGTGAGCCTCGTGGCGATCCTGGATGCCGACAAGGAGGGGTTCCTGCGCAGCGAGACGTCGCTCATCCAGACAATCGGGCGAGCGGCACGCAACGTCGACGGCCAAGTCGTGATGTACGCCGACGAGTTCACGCCGTCGATGCATCGCGCGGTGTCCGAGACCAACCGGCGGCGGGGCTTGCAGCAGGCCTACAACGCCGAGCACGGCATCGACCCGCAGACGATCCGCAAGGCCGTCACCGACATCCTCGAGGTGCTGCGAGGCCCGGCCGAGACGGCACCGGTGCCCGAGAAGCTGGTGTCGGGCCGCGTGAACGCCGAACGGATGAAGGCTGCCTACGGCGACCTGCCGGCTGATGACCTGACACGCCTCATCGCCTCGCTGGAGGAGGAGATGGCCGAAGCCGCCGCCGACCTGCGATTCGAGTACGCAGCCCGGCTGCGCGACGAACTGCGCGAACTGCGGCGCGATCTGCGAGACGCCAGCGCTTGAGTGGCTGACTAGAGCATCACGACGGAGCGCAGCACCTCGCCGTGCTCCATCTTCTCGAACGCCTCCTCGACGCCTGCAATCCCGATCGTTTCGCTGACGAACTTGTCCAGCGGCAGGCGGTCCTGCAGGTGGAGGTCGATGAGCATGGGAAAGTCACGGCTTGGCAGGCAGTCGCCGTACCACGAGCTCTTGAGCGAGCCGCCGCGCCCGAACACCTCGATCATCGGCAGCTCGATCTTCATGGTCGGGTTCGGCACACCCACCAGCACCACGGTGCCCGCCAGGTCGCGGGCATAGAAGGCCTGCTCGTAGGTCTGGGGCAAGCCCACGGCCTCGATGGCCACATCCACGCCGTTGCCGTCGGTCAGCTCGCGGATCGCCTCGACGACCTCATCGTTGCTGAGGCCTGCCGAGTTGACGGTGTGGGTGGCGCCGAACTCGCGGGCCCAGTCGAGCTTGCGGTCATCCAGGTCGATGCCGATGATCGTGTGCGCTCCGGCCAACCGGGAGCCGCAGATTGCGGCATCGCCCACGCCGCCGCATCCGAATACGGCCACGCTGTCGCCGCGGCCGACGCCGCCGGTGTTCATCGCGGCACCCAAGCCGGCCATGACCCCGCAGCCGATGAGACCGGCAACCTGGGGCGGGGCCGCAGGGTCCACCTTGGTGGCCTGTCCTGCGGCCACCAGGGTTTTCTCGGCGAACGCACCGATACCCAGCGCGGGCGACAGCTCGACGCCGTCAAGGGTCATCTTCTGCGACGCGTTGTGCGTGGCGAAGCAGTACCACGGGCGGCCACGCTGGCACGACCGGCAGAGGCCGCAGACGGCGCGCCAATTCAGTATCACGAAATCGCCGACGGCGACATTGGTGACGCCGTCGCCGACTTCTGACACGACGCCTGCGGCTTCATGCCCGAGCAGGAACGGGAACTCATCGTTGATGGCGCCCTCGCGGTAGTGCAGGTCGGTGTGGCACACGCCGCATGCTTGGACGTCGACGATCACCTCACCGGGACCGGGGTCGGGGACCACGATCGTCTCGACCGTGACCGGCTCGCCGACCGCTGCGGCTACGACACCTTGTACTTCATGTGGCATGACCGCGACCCTACTTCTGCCGGTTGCGCCCTCAGAGCGTGGGCGGATTGGTGTACGAACATGTGTTTGCGTCCGGGATGACCGGCGGGATCGCCGGTAGGCTCCACCCGAATGGGTGAGCGGCTGATCGTCCGCGGGGCGCGCGAGCACAACCTGCGCAATGTCAATGTGGAGTTGCCCCGCGATCGCATGATCGTGTTCACCGGGCTGTCGGGCAGCGGCAAGTCGTCGCTGGCCTTCGACACCATCTACGCCGAGGGGCAGCGGCGCTACGTCGAGTCGCTGTCGGCCTATGCACGCCAGTTCCTGGGCCAGATGGACAAGCCCGACGTGGATTTCCTCGAAGGCCTGTCGCCGGCCATCTCCATCGACCAGAAGAGCGCCAGCCGCAACCCTCGTTCCACCGTCGGAACGATCACCGAGGTGTACGACTATCTGCGGCTGCTCTACGCCCGCATCGGCATCCAGCACGACCCGCAGACGGGCGAGATCGTCGAGCGACAGACAGCGCAGCAGATCGTGGACCGGATCATGGAGCTCGCCGAAGGCTCCCGTTTCGAAGTGCTTGCCCCGGTGGTGCGCGGACGCAAGGGCGACTATCACACGCAGCTCGGCGACTTCGCCCGGCAGGGTTACGCCCGCGTGCGTGTCGACGGCTCGGTGCTGGAGCTCGGCAGCACCGATGAGATCGAGCGACTGGATCGCTACGTCAACCATGACATCGAGGTCATCGTCGACCGGCTGGTCATGCGTGGCGATATCTCCCAGCGCCTCGCCGAATCGGTCGAGGCAGCGCTGGGGTTGGCGGACGGCCACGTGTGGATTCGCCAGGTTCCGTCCGGCAACGGCGAGGCCGACGAATCGGAGATGCTGACATTCAGCCAGCACCTGTTCTCGCCGAGCAGCGGCCGTTCGTTCGAGGAGCTGGCGCCACGCAACTTCTCGTTCAACTCCCCGTACGGCGCCTGCCAGACCTGCGATGGCCTGGGAACCCGGTACGAGGTGGATCCCGAGCTGGTGGTGCCGAACACGGAGCTGTCGGTGGCGGCTGGTGCGCTCGCCCCGTGGGCGGGAGCAACCGGCAAGTGGTTCACCCGGCTGCTCGAAGCGGTCGGCGAGCAGCAGGGCATCCCGCTCGATGTGCCGTGGGCCGAGCTGGAAGCGGGCCAGCGCACGCTGCTGCTCGAGGGAGCGCCGGCCGGCGAGCAGATCACCGTGCGCTATCGCAATCGCTATGGCCGCTCGCGCAGCTACACCACTCGCTACGAGGGCGTCATCCCGTTCCTGCGGCGTCGCCATGCCGACACCGAGAGCGACTGGTCGCGCAACCGCATCGAGGGCTACATGCGCGAGGTGCCGTGCGGTACCTGCCACGGCGCGCGGCTCAACGAGGTGTCGCTGGCCGTACGCGTCGCCGGCCGGAACATCTTCGAGCTCTGCTCGGCATCCATCGGCGAGGCAGCGAAGATCGTCGACGGCCTGGACCTCACGGAGCGGCAGCGCATCATCGCCGCGCCGATCGTCAAGGAGATCGATGCTCGGCTGAACTTCCTGCTCGACGTCGGCCTCGACTACCTGACGCTGAACCGCTCGGCGGCCACGCTGGCCGGCGGCGAGGCGCAGCGCATCCGGTTGGCGAGCCAGATCGGCAGCGGGCTGGAAGGCGTGCTGTACGTGCTCGACGAGCCGTCAATCGGGCTGCACCAGCGCGACAACCGCCGCTTGATCGACACGCTGCTGCATCTGCGCGATCTCGGCAACACCGTGCTGGTGGTGGAGCACGATCTGGAGACCATCTCGGTTGCGGACTGGGTGGTCGACATCGGGCCAGGCGCCGGTGAGCACGGCGGCGAGATCGTCTACAGCGGGCCGGTGGACGGTTTGGCGGGCGCACCGGGATCGGTGACGGGGGAGTACCTCGCTGGCGTCCGGGAGATCCCGATGCCGTCGCTGCGCCGGCCCCGAGGCGACGACCGTCTCACCGTTCGGGGCGCACGGGAGCACAACCTGCGAAAGATCGACGTCGAATTCCCCTTGGGCTGTTTCATCTGCGTGACCGGCGTGTCGGGCTCGGGCAAGAGCACGCTGGTCAACGAGATCCTCTACAAGGCGCTGATGCAGCGGATCTACTCGTCCAAGCAGGTGCCCGGCCTGCACACGGCGATCGAGGGCGCCGAAGCGCTCGACAAGGTCATCGACATCGATCAATCGCCGATCGGCCGCACGCCCCGGTCGAATCCGGCTACCTACACCGGCGTCTTCGACCACATCCGCAAGCTCTACGCGGCCACCAACGAGGCGAAAGTGCGGGGCTACCTGCCGGGGCGGTTCAGCTTCAACGTCAAGGGCGGGCGCTGCGAGGCCTGTTCGGGCGATGGGACCATCAAGATCGAAATGCACTTCCTGCCCGATGTGTACGTGCCCTGCGAAGTGTGCAAGGGCGCCCGGTACAACCGCGAGACGCTCGAGATCCGGTTCAAGGGCATGACGATCGCGGACGTGCTCAACATGCCCTGCGAGGACGCCCTGGAGTTCTTCTCGGCCCAGCCGCCCATCCGCCGCCACATGCAGACGCTCGTCGACGTGGGCCTGGGCTATATCCGGCTGGGGCAGCCCGCCACCACGCTGTCCGGCGGCGAGGCGCAGCGGGTGAAGCTCGCCAGCGAGCTGTCGAAACGGTCCACCGGCCACACCATCTACATCCTCGACGAGCCCACCACCGGCTTGCACTTCGAGGACATCCGGCGCCTGCTGGGCGTGCTCGACCGGCTCGTGTCGGGCGGCAACACCGTGGTGGTCATCGAGCACAATCTCGACGTGATCAAGACCGCCGACTGGATCGTGGACATGGGTCCCGAGGGCGGCATCGGCGGCGGCACCGTGGTGGCCGCTGGCACACCAGAACAGGTCGCGGCGACGCCCGAGTCCCATACCGGCCGCTACCTGGCGCCGCTCGTCGGCTGAGCTTCCCCGTACCGATCCCCCCAATCCCACGAGCGAGAGAGGACGCAGATGAGACTGCCTGAGATCACACCCGAAGAGTTGACCGGCGGCGGGCGCGAGGTCTATGAGGCCTTGCGCAGCGGTCCGCGCAGCGCGGCGACCTCCGATCTGAACGTCAAGAGCATCGTGGGCCCCTACGGGGTGTGGGTACGAGCGCCTGCCATCGGGGGACCCACCCAGGCGCTGGGTGCCGCCGTCCGGTTCGCGGGCGGCCTGCCCGAGCCGGTCAAGGAAGCGGCCATCTGCACGGTCGGAGCGCACTACCGGTCGAAGTTCGAGTTCGCCGCCCACGAACGCCTGGCTCAGATGGCGGGCATCGAGCAGCGCCACCTCGATGCGCTCCGGGACGGCAGGCATGCCGAGTTCACGGGGCAGGAGGCCATCGCTCACCGGGTCGCAACGGAGCTGCTCGAGTCGCACAGCATGAGCGACGAGACCTACGCCGCAGCGGTCGAGGAGTTCGGCACCGAGGGCGTCATCGAGCTGGTGACCACAGTGGGCTACTACTGCTTGATCTCGCTGACGCTGAATGCCTTCGAGATCCCGCTGCCACCCGATTGGGAGGATCCCTTCCCCGACGGAGACTGATCAGCTCGCCGGGGTCGCGGCGTCCTCAGTCTGGACTGGCTCGACCGGCTCGACGGGGGTTGCGCGCTCGAGCGGCAGCTCCACGGTGAACTCGGTGTACTCGCCCGGTTCGCTCTCCACCGAGATCTGCCCGCCGTGGCCCCGGACAATGTCGTTTGACATCGCCAAGCCCAGCCCCGTGCCCTCATTGGTGGGCTTGGTGGTGAAGAACGGCTCGAAGATTCGCTGGGCGACGTCCGGCGGGATGCCTGTGCCGTTGTCGCGAACCTTGATCACCGCGGACTCGTCGGTTCGCTGAGTGCTCAGCCAAATCGTCGGGAAATAGGGCGTGTCGTCGTCGCCCACGGTGACCATCTTGCCTGGCTCTCCGCCGAGGCTCTGCCAGCGCTTGTTCGCTGCGTAGCCGGCGTTGCTCACCAGGTTGAGGAATACGCGGCCCATGTCCTGCGGGATGACCTCCAGCTCGCCCATGTCGGGGGCGAAGTCGCGCTCTATGGTCACGTTGAAGTCGGCATCCTGCGCCCGTGCACTGTGATAGGAGAGCAAGGCGTGCTCGTCGAGCAGTGCGTTGATCTCCACGGGGCGCGCCTCGCCGCCGCCCCGGCCCATCATGAGCATGCTCTCCACGATGCGATTTGCCCGATCGCCGTGCCCGCGGATGCGGGTGAGGTTCTCCTTGAGATCGCCGGTGATCTCAGCGATGTAGCCGGCTTGGTCGTCGGGCGGTTCGGGATCGGCGATCGCTTCGAGCAGTTCTTCGAGCAGTTCGTCGGAAGATTCGGCGAAGTTCTTGACGAAGTTCAGCGGGTTCCGGATCTCGTGGGCGACGCCGGCGGTCACCTCGCCGAGCGCCGCCAGCTTCTCGTTTGCCACGATCTGGTCTTGCGCACGGTCCAGGTCGGCGAGCGTCTGGGATAGCTGCTCGTTGCGCTCGCTGAGCTGACCGGCGAGCTCTTCGACCAGATTGAGCCGCTGCACTTCGAGCGCGGCCTTGCGGAAGTGCTCCAGCGCGTCGGCCATCTCGGCTACCTCGTCACGACCGCTGGCGTCGACCGGCGATTCCAGGTCGCCGCCGGCAAGCGCCCGCATACGGCTTGACAACAGGCCGACACGACGCAGGATCCGCCGTCCGACGAACAGCCAGCTGAACGCCAGCACGCCCACGATGCCGACGATGCTGATGACGATCAGCAGCACACGTCCCGTGCTGACGGCCTGCGCCGATGCCGCGGTCGCCGAGTCCACGCTGGTCTGCACCGTGCCGACAAGCGATTCGATCTCGTCCACCAGTCCGATGCCCAGCTCCTGGTTCTGGGCCAGCAGACCGCGCTGGTTCTCCTCGATCTGCAGACTGCGGAACATCACGTCGAAGACGCCGCCATCGTCGAGGCCCAGCGCGACCAGCCGGATCGCCATCGGTCTCAGATCGTCGGCGGTGGCGTTGTCCAGAGCCGCCAGATTGATCTCGATACGGTCCCGGGTCGATTCGAAGCTCTCCCGGAGCGGCTCGACCAGCGCCGATGCCGACGAGCTGAAGGCGCCCGCCAGCAAGGCGTCGGCTTGCGACACGTCGCCTCTCAGTGCCGACCAGCGTCGGTACGTCAGCACCTCGGAATCCGACCTGTGGATGGATGCCGGTGCCGGCGGTGTCCACAGGTGCCGTCGCCCTTGGATCAGGAAGAAGAGCTGGTCGTCGAGCGCGGGAACGATCAGGCTCACCAAGTCCCCAACGGCGGCGTCCGACTGCTCGCGCAGCATCTGTGCCTGCTGCCGCAGGGCGAAGAGTTCGGGCATCTCGGCCTCGATTGCGGCGATGTTGGCATTGAGCTGGGCGGCATCGCTGCGCATCTGACCCAGCCACATAGAGCCTGTGCCGCGGTTCCACAGCAGTTCGAGCGGTGCCTCGAACTCGCTGCGAGCAGCGGCAATCTCCGCGACGATGTTCTCGTAGTCGTCAGGCGTTGAGGCCGTCAAGCGAAGCCCGGCGGCGACCAGCCGGTTGCTGGCCTCCGCGACGCCCAGCGCGGCGTCGAGTTCGGGAATGGCACCTTGGGTGACCTGCTGCTCCGCTTCGCCGATGCGGGCGAACGAGATCCATGCAATCAGGCTCGCTGCCAGCGTCAACAGCAGCGGCACGGCAATGCCTGCATACATCTGAGTCGAGATTCGCAGGTGCATCGCCGGCTTGCGGTGCCCAGGCGCATGAGTGGCGCTGGCAGCCTCTCCGCTTGGAGGAGCCTCATCAGTTGGCGCTGCGGGGGTCATCGGCCGGTGTCCGTGAGCCTGTCAAGCGAAAGGTAGGTGCCGTCGGGTCCGATCTGGGTGACGAAGACTGCGTCAGAGCCTTGGTTGTCGTCGGTGATGCGCTCGCCGTCGCCGAACTTCAGCATGAAGCCGTCGATGTCGACTTCGTCGGCCCCCAAGATGGCGTTCAAGAAGCACTGGCGCGTCACGGAACTGCCGCACTGTTCCAGGCCCGCGATGGCGAGCCTGCCGGCTAGGTAGCCCTCGAGCGACACGAAGCCGGGGGCAGGCTCGGGATCGACATGCTCCAAGTCGCCGTGTCGGGACGCGAGGTGATTCAAGGCAGCGTGGTAGTTCGCGACGACGGGCGTGGTGTCGTCGAACGGGAAGGGCACGACTTGGGTCACGAGCACGCCCTCGCCGATGGCACCGAGTTGGCTCGCTAGCGCATTCGCCCCGACGAATGACAGCGTGATGAAGACCGGGTCGAAGCCGGTGTTGCGTGACCACGAGATCAAGGTGCCGACGGGCTCATATGCGCCGACCATGATCACGGCCTCGGGGTCGCCCGCTTTGAGGTCCAGCAGCGCCGTCTTGATGGCCGTCGTGTTGCGCGGGTAAAAGCCGATCGCCACCGGTGCCATGCCGCGCCGCTCGAGTGCAGCCAAGGCGCCGAAATAGCCGGCGCGGCCGAACGAGTCGTCCTGGAAGAGCACAGCGATGCGCTCGATGCCCAAGTCGCCGGTGAGGCGCGCGACCATCTCTTCGGTCTCCTGCGCGTACGAGGCGCGTACGTTTACGATGTTGGTCCAGTCGTCATTCCGCAGGAACCCGGCCCCGGTGAACGGCGCCACGTAGGGAATGCCTGCGGAGGCCGCGACGGGCGCCGCTGAACGCGATGTCGGCGTTCCTACGGCGCCGATGAGCGCGAACACCTCGTTGCTGTCGATGAATGCTGCCGTGTTGGCTATGGCCGGCTCGGGTTCGTACCTGTCGTCGAGCGACCTCAGCTCGAGTCGCCTGCCGTTCACGCCTCCAGTCCGGTTTGCCTCCTCGAACGCAGCGAGAATCCCCAAGCGCATGCCGACGCCGAGTTCCGCATTGGGGCCGCTCAGTGCAGCCGATTGCCCGAACACCACCCGGTCCGGGTAGACGCCGGTCTCGTCGCTGACAACGTCGGGAACGGTGGGGCGGGCGGGCGCCGCGATCGTGCCGGCGGGACCGTCGTCGCCGGAGTCGTCGGCTTGGCCGCTGCAGGCGCCAAGCAGCGCCGGTGCGCCTAGAGCGAACGCTGCTGCCGCGACGCCTGCACGCCACTGCGATGACAGGCGCAGGCGCATCGGCGTGCTGTCAGACGCCGGACCGCGCGACCAGCGTCAGGTGGTTCTTGCCGTCGGCGTGTCTGTATGCGAGGTCCTCGGCCATCGAGCGCACGAGATGCAGTCCCAAGCCGCCGATCGATCGTTCTTGCAGCGGCAGGTCGGTGTTGGCAGGCAGCTCGTCGTTCAGGGGATCGAACGCAGCGCCGTCGTCGACGAGGGTGATCGCCACCGAGTTCTCGCCGCTCTCCAGTGTGATCTCTATGTCGCTGAGCCCGGTGGTGCGCCCGTGCGTGAGTGTGTTCAGGATGAGTTCTTCGAGGATGAGATTGGACCTCAGGACGAGATCGGGTGCCCAGTCGTCCAACTCGGCCATCTCCTCGACGAAAGCCACGATGCGCGGCAGCGCCTCGGCCGCTGCAGCTCCGGGCACAGGCGTGATGTTCAGCGAACGTCGCATGTCAGGTACTCCGTAACTTCACGGCGCAGCATCCCGATGCAGAGCCAAGCATGTGATGTCGTCCGATGCCGGCGCTTCGCCGGCGAACTCGGCCACGGCATCGAACACAGCGGTCACCGCTTCGTCGGCGCTCTTCGGCGGGCTGCCAGCGAACAGCTCCAGGAGCCGGGCAGTTCCGTACTCCTCGTGCTCCACGTTCATGGCCTCGCTGACGCCGTCGGTGTACAGGATGAGCGTTTCGCCCGGGCCGAGCGTGAAGGTGTGCTCCTTCAGGTTCATCACGAAGATGTCCTCGGGCGCTATGCCCAAGGCGATGCCCCCCATTGCGGGCAAGCGCTCTGCGCTTCCGTCGGCGTGGACGACGACCGGCGGATCGTGACCTGCGCTCGAGTACGTCACCTGGCCGCTGTGAGGGTCGTAGACCGCCATGATCACGGTGACGAACATGAGCGTCGGATTGTCGGCCTGGAGTACCCGGTTCGCTTCGATGAGGGCTTCGCGAGGCGAACCGGTGCCGATGGCAGCGCCCTTGAGGGCAGTCCGGCTCGACATCATGAACAGTGCTGCGGGGATGCCCTTGTCGGACACGTCGGCCACTGTCGCGAACATCCGGTCGTCCGGAGCGCCGACGTAGTCGTAGAAGTCGCCGCCGACGTTGCGTGCCGCAACCATGTTGGCGCTGATCCCGTAGGCCTGCGTCGCCGGGAAGTCGGACGGCAGGATCGACTGCTGCACGTTGGTGGCGATGTCGAGTTCGTTCTGGAGCGTGACCAGCTTGTCGCGCGATGCCGTGGCCTCCCGCCACTGCCGGAGATGCTCCACTGTGCGCTCGATCGTGATCTGCAGATCGTCGAAGTCGACCGGCTTCGTGACAAAGTCGAATGCGCCCCGGTTCATGGCCGTGCGGATGTTGCCCATGTCGCCGTAGGCAGAGATGATCACCGCCCGCAAGTCCTGATTGAGCGAGCCGAGCTGGGACAGCAGCGTCAGCCCGTCCATCTGCGGCATGTTGATGTCGGACAGCACCAAGTCGATGCTGTCGTCGGCTCGCAGCTTCTCGAGCGCCTCCAAGCCGTTGCCGGCGAACTCGAATTCGTACTTGCCGCTGCGGATGTGTCTCCGCATCCGTTGCAGGACGAGCGGCTCGAGATCGGGCTCGTCGTCAACGACGAGGATGCGCCAAGGCTGGGACATGGGCGCGGCTACGCCAGCTGTGCCTTCGCCTCGTCGAGCGTTCCGAACACCGTGATGATCTGATTGAAGCCGCTGATGCGGAACACTTCGTCGACCGAGGCTGCGAGCGAGCAGACGGCGAACGGCGTCGCGCTGCCGCCCAGGTGCTGAGCGAGCAGTAACAAGACACGCAGGCCGGCGCTGCTGATGTAGTCGATGCCGCCCATGTCGAGGATGACGCGGTTGTCATCGCCCGAAAGAGCAGCCATGAGCGACTCGTGAAAATCGGCGGAGTTCGATCCGTCCACCCGGCCTGCGGGCCTGATCACGTTCGTGCCTGCATCCCGCTCCTGTGCGAGTTCCATATTGTGCAGCCTCCTGCGCAGCTACGAGATGCGGAAGTACCGCATCGCACCCGTCCTCAGGCATGCCCGATCCGACACGCCAAAGTTCAGGCTCTACGTCGGCGAAACCTACTACACACCTTCGCGGTATCCACCAACCCATGTCTCCCTCATAACCTGCGAGCGTGGGTCTGCGCCCTGAGGGGGGATCAGTACCGGATACGCCGGGCAGCTATCAATTCCTGGACGCGGACGGGCGGATCATTTACGTGGGCAAGGCGAAGAGCCTTCGATCCCGCCTGAACAGCTACTTCGGCGATCCCGCCGGCCTGCCGCTGCGCACCGCACAGATGGTCGCCTCGGCCGCGTCTGTCGACTGGATCGAAGTATCGACCGAGGTCGAGGCGCTCATGCTCGAGTACAGCCTCATCCAGCGGCACCAGCCGCGCTTCAACGTCAGGCTGCGTGACGACAAGTCGTACCCGTTTCTGGCGGTGACCCTGCTCGACGAGTGGCCGCGCGCCATGGTCATGCGCGGGCGGCGCAAACGCGGCAACCGGTACTTCGGGCCCTACGGGCACGCCTACGCCATCCGCGAGACGCTCGACCTGCTGCTGCGGACATTCCCGATCCGCACATGCAGCGACAACAAGCTGGCCACCCACCAGCGGCTCGGCCGGCCGTGCCTGCTGTACCACATCGAGCAGTGCGCAGGGCCGTGCGTGGGAGAGATCGGGCGCGACGAATATGACCGGCTCGTCAGAGAACTGGTGCGCTTCCTCGAAGGCGATACCGACGCGATCGTCAACGATCTCACCCAGCGCATGGCCGATGCGTCGACCGAGCTCGAGTTCGAGCTGGCGGCCCGGCTGCGGGATCGGCTCGCCAGCGTCCGGCGTGCCATCGAGAAACAGCAGCTCGCTGGGACCCGCAACGAGGACTTCGACGTGATCGGCATCAGCGACGACGAGTTGGAAGCGGCCGTCCAACTGTTCTTCGTGCGCAAGGGGCGGGTGATGGGCCAGCGAGGGTTCGTCGTGGACAAGGTGGAGGCACTCGACGGCCCGCAGCTGGTCTCCCGTGTGCTCTCGGGGCTGTATCACGAGGAGAACCCGCTGGGATGGCCCAAGCTCGTGCTCGTTCCGGAACTGCCGTCGGACGCAGCGCTGTACGAGCAATGGCTGAGCGAGCAGCGTGGTTCCAGGGTGACGCTGCGCATCCCTCAGCGGGGCGACAAGCGCGCGCTGATGGACACGGCACGGCACAACGCACGCGAATCGCTCGCACGGCACCGGATGCGTCGCGGCAGCGACCACAACAGCCGGGCCCGGGCGCTGAACGAGCTGGCCGAGCACTTGGAGCTGCCACAGCCGCCGCTGCGCATCGAGTGCTACGACATGAGTCACCTGCAGGGAACCAACTACGTCGGCTCGATGGTGGTGCTCGAGGACGGCCTGCCGCGCCGCAGCGAGTACCGGCACTTCCGGCTTCGCAACGTCGATGGCAACGATGACTACGCGGCCATGGATGAGGTGCTGCGCCGGCGGCTGCGGAAATACCTGGCCGAGCGTGACCTGCCGGCATCCGAGCAGGGCCGCTTCGCCTACCCGCCCCAGCTCTTGGTGGTGGACGGCGGCAAGGGGCAGCTCGGCGTGGCGGCTGCGGTGCTCGACGAGCTGGGGCTCCGCGAGCAGATCCCGGTGTGCGCCCTCGCCAAACAGTTCGAGGAGGTGTTCGTGCCGGGCCGCTCAGAGGCGGTGCGCATACCTCGCCAGTCCGAAGCGCTGTACCTGCTGCAGCGAGTGCGCGACGAGAGCCACCGTTTCGCCGTGTCGTACCACCGCAGGCTGCGCAGCAAGGCCATGAAGCGGGGAGTGCTCGACGGCATCGCCGGGCTGGGCGACAAGCGGCGAGCGCGGCTTGTGCGCGAGCTCGGCAGCGTCGGCGCGGTCAAGTCGGCCTCGCTCGACGACTTGCGGGCGCTGAGTTGGCTGCCCGACACCGTGGCAGAGAACGTGTACGCCGCAACGCACCCGAGCTAGCAGGCAGCGCCCTCTACCCTCAGTCGCATGGCTGGAGGGCCTGAGTTCGTGATCGTCGCGGGTCTGTCTGGCGCCGGCCGCTCGACTGCCGCGAACGCGCTCGAGGATCTCGGCTGGTTTGTCATCGACAACTTGCCGCCGCACCTCATCGGCGATGTGGCCGACATGGTGGCTCGGCCTGGTGCCCGGCTGCGCCGCGTGGCGTTGGTGGCGGGCACCCGGGAGTACCGGGAGGATCTAGTGACGGCGATCTCGCAGCTGCGCGAGCTCAATGCCGCGGTGCGCGTCGTCTACCTGGATGCTCCCACCGACGTGCTGGTGCGGCGTTACGACGACACCCGCCGGCGGCACCCGTTGCACACAGGCGATCAGCCGGCTATCGCCGATACCCCCGAGCAGGTAATGGCGGAACCAGTGGCGGAGTCGGTTATCGACGCCATCGAACTGGAGCGGGAGCTGCTGGCTGATGTGCGAGAAACGGCCGATGTCGTCATTGACACGGGCGACTTGAACGTTCACGAGTTGCGGGACCGGGTGCACGACGAGTTCGGGTCAACCGGTGACGAGCCGCAGATGCGCACCGCAGTCATGTCGTTCGGCTACAAGCACGGTGTGCCGCGTGAGGCCGACTTGGTATTCGACTGCCGCTTCCTCCCCAACCCGCATTGGGTGCCCGAGCTGCGGCCATTCACCGGTCTGCATCCCGGAGTGAGCGAATGGGTGCTCGGCCAGCCGGCGACCGGCACGTTCCTTGAGCATTTGATGCCGTTGCTCGAATCGCTGCTGCCCTCCTATCGGACCGAGGGCAAGTCGTACCTGACGATTGCGCTGGGTTGCACGGGCGGACGTCACAGGAGCGTGGCGATTGCCGAGGCAGTGACGCGGTTGCTCGCCCAGGCGGGCCACGATCTGCACTGCCGCCACCGCGACATCGCCCGCTAGCCACCATTTGCCCGCTAGACAGCTAGCGACGGAATGGGCCGGGGTGCAGGCAGCCCGCCAGGCCCGCAGAGCGAAGAGGACAGCAGCAGATGAGCGTGCGCGTGGGCGTCAACGGTTTCGGCCGGATCGGGCGCAACTTCTACCGGGCGGCCGACCGCCCCGGCAGCGACATCGAGATCGTGGCGGTGAATGATCTCGGCGACACCGCCACCATGGCCCACCTGCTCAAGTACGACTCGGTGCTCGGCAACCTGCCGCACGACATCGCTGCAGTCGAGGGCGGCATCTCGATCGACGGCACAGTGCTGCCGGTGCTGTCAGAGCGCAACCCGGCCGATCTGCCCTGGGGTGACTACGGCGTCGACGTCGTTGTGGAATCGACCGGCATCTTCACCTCCCGTGACAAGGCGTCGATGCACCTCGACGCGGGCGCACCGCTCGTGATCGTGTCGGCACCTGCGTCCGGTGCCGACGCCACATTTGTGGTGGGGGTGAACGACGCCGACTTCGACCCCGAAGCGCACAAGGTGGTTTCGAACGCGAGCTGCACGACGAACTGCTTCGTGCCCATGGTGCAGGTGCTCGACCAAGCCTTCGGCGTGCAGCAGGGCCTCATGACCACCATCCACGCCTACACCGGCGATCAGTCGCTGGTGGACGGGCCGCACGGCGACCTGCGCCGGGCCCGCGCGGCGGCCGTGAACATCATCCCCACCTCGACCGGTGCCGCCCGGGCGACAGGGCTGGTGCTGCAGGCGATGGACGGCAAGCTCGACGGCACCTCGCTGCGGGTGCCGATCCCCGACGGCTCGATCACCGACTTCACGGCGACGCTGGACGCCAGCCCCAGCGTCGACGAGGTGAACGAGGCATTCGCTGCCGCTGCGGCCAGCGGTCCGCTGGCCGGCGTTCTGGACTATTCCGAAGACCCGCTCGTGAGCAGTGACATCGTGGGCAACCCGGCGAGCTGCGTGTTCGACGCCGGTCTGACCATGGCGATGGGCAGCATGGTCAAGGTGCTCGGCTGGTACGACAACGAGTGGGGCTACTCGAACCGGCTGGTGGACCTCGTGGGCATCACCTGCAACCGATGAGCAGCGCCGGCAGCCTGCCGGCGCTGGAGGACCTCGAGCTGCGGCTCGGCGGTCTCGACGGCCGGCGCATCCTGGTTCGGTGCGACTTCAATGTTCCGTTGCGTGACGGCGGGGACGGTCGGCCAGAGATCGCGGACGACTTGCGCATCCGGGCGGCATTGCCGACCTTGCGCTGGCTGACGGAGCGCGGAGCTTCCGTCACCGCCTGCTCGCACCTGGGTCGGCCGTCAGGCGTCCCGGATGAGCGGTACTCACTGGCCCCTGCGGCGGAACGTCTTGCGGAGCTGGCCCCCGGCGTCGCGCTGGCCGAGAACCTCCGCTTCAGCCCGGGAGAGACGTCCAACGATCCGGCCTTCGTGGAGGCGCTTGTCTCCGGCGGCCTCCCTGTCCCGTTCGGCGGTTCACCAGCGGGTACAGATGTGGTTGCGTTCGACGGCTACGTGAACGACGCCTTCGGTGCGAGCCATCGGGCGCACGCCTCCATCGTGGGACCGCCGCAGCGCCTGCCGAGCGCCGCGGGCCGACTGCTGCAACGGGAAGCCGACGTGCTCGGCGGCCTGCGCACCGACGCCAAGCGGCCGTTTGCGGCCGTGCTCGGCGGCGCCAAGGTGAGTGACAAGCTCGGCGTAGTTGAAGCGCTGCTGGACGTTGTCGACACGCTGGTCATCGGCGGCGGCATGTGTTTCACCTTCTTGGCCGCATTGGGTCACCCGATCGGTGACTCGCTGTGCGAGCCCGACTTCATCGAGACCTGCGAACGCCTGCTCGGGAGCGGCGCCAGAATCGTTCTGCCCAACGACATCACCGCCCTCGATGCCGGCGGGACGGTGCGCCAGATGGGCCGCAGCCTGCCCGACGGCTGCCGCGGCCTCGACATCGGCCCCGGCTCAGCGGCCGAGTTCGACGATGTGATTGCAGGAGCCCGAACGGTGTTCTGGAACGGCCCGATGGGCCTGTTCGAAGACGAGCGATTCGCCGCGGGAACCCGCGCGGTGGCCCAGTCGATGGCGGATTCCCGCGCGTTCACCGTGGTCGGCGGCGGAGACAGCGCCGCGGCAGTGGCCCAATTCGGGCTGGCGCCCTACATGGATCACATCTCGACCGGGGGAGGGGCGGGCCTCGAGCTCATCGAGCACGGCGATCTGCCCGGGCTCGCCGCCCTGCGAGACTCGCCGCAGCGGTGAGCCAGTCGGGGAGAGCAACGATGAACCGAACGCCACTGGTTTCGGGTACGACCCGCCGCTTCGGCGGGCCAATGAGAAATGGGGGTAGACGATGAGCCGAACGCCTCTGATCTCGGGTAACTGGAAGATGCACCTCAATCACCTGGAGGCCATCCAGCTCTGCCAGAAGCTCAGCTACGAATTGGCCCGCCACCGCTACGACCAGGTGGAGGTGAGCCTGCACCCGCCCTTTGTCGATCTGCGGAGCTGCCAGACGGTCATCGACGCGGACCGCTTGGAGTTCAAGCTGGGCGCGCAGAACTGCCACGACCAGGGCCAGGGTGCCTTCACCGGCGAGGTTTCGCCAGCAATGCTGGCCAAGCTCGACGTGAGCTACGTCATCGTCGGCCACAGTGAGCGTCGGGCGCTATTCGGCGAGACCGATGAGTTCATCGCCGCCAAAGCGGCGGCCGTGGCCAAAGCTGGCATGACGCCGATCGTCTGCGTCGGCGAGACGCTTGCCGAACGCGAAGCCGGACAGGCGGTCGATGTCGTCAGCACGCAGCTGCGAGGCAGTCTCGCCAAGCTCGCCAAGGCCCACTTCGAGACGCTGGTGGTGGCCTACGAGCCCGTCTGGGCCATCGGCACCGGACGCAACGCATCTCCTGACGACGCGCAGGAGATGTGCGCAGCCGTCCGTGGCGTTGTCGACGGCATGCGCCGGGGAACCGGCGAGCAGGTCCGCATCCAGTACGGCGGCTCAGTCAAGCTCGCCAATGCGCCCGAACTCCTAGCGCAGACTGACATCGACGGCGCCCTCGTCGGCGGCGCCTCCCTCGACCCTGTCCAGTTCGCCCGCATAGTCCAATCCGCGCTTCGACCCTGAACTGCCGATGGGTCAGGCCTAGGCAACGGCAGTCGTCTGGGCCAGGGACGCTGTGGCGCTCGCGAGGCAGAGGCTGCGCGCTGGCCGCAGTGGTATCTGCCAACTCGGGGCAATGCCCTCTCGTGCTGACGGCCCCGCGACTCCAAGGGAACGTGGTGCCTCGGCAGCCGGGAGTGAAGCCGTTCTCTGTGGGCGGGTTAGGGACTGCGTGATCGGCATCGCTCAGGAGCGACCCGGTGGCCAGGCACATGAGCAGGGTTACCGTGTTCATCGATATGCGATTGTTCCCGTCCCCATTGGCCCGTTCGTCCACCCAGTCGAGAAACGCCGATCATCGAGTCCGACGCGGGTGGTCCGCGGCACTGGTAGCCGTCACGCTCATGGCACTCGTGATTGGTGTGCCGGCTTCCGGAGCGCAGCCGCGCACTGACGCATTCACATTGGGATCGGAGCCGTGGACCGAATCGGATTGTGCCGGTGAGGTCGCAGTAGTAGCGGCATCGGACTCTCGCGCGCAGCCTGATCTGTACAGCGCAGTCACATTGGCCGCTGCGCTTGGCACCAACTGCGTGATCTTGGCAGGCCATCGCGGCGAGTCGATGCCCGCAACGCAACGGGCGCGACTCACAGCCTCGGTCGGCACCGTGTATGTGGTCGGCGGCACCGCGGCGGTTCCTAACTCCAAGCTTGCTGCTCGAACCGTGGAACGCGTGAGCGGCACTGACCGCTGGCTGACGGCCGCGGCGATCGGAGAACGCGCCGCGAGCCTGCCCGAGAGCACAGAGCCTGGGCAGTTCGCCTCGTTCAGCGCAGTTTCCGCAGGGTGGAATCACACTTGCGCTTTGCGGACTGACCGGACTCTCCAATGTTGGGGAGATAGCAGCGTTGGCAAGACCGACCCACCTGCGGGCCAGTTCATAGCGGTCTCGACGGGCTTGGACCATTCGTGTGCTGTGAGTACAAGTCGTGAGGTTCAGTGTTGGGGCAGCAACACGGCCGGTAAGGCGAGTGCCCCGAAGGGCACCTTTGCCTCCGTGTCTGCTGGCAGTTGGCGTCATTCTTGTGCCGTACGGACCGATGGGACTCTCGAATGCTGGGGCGATGCTTCCCTGACCGCCGAGACACCTAGCGGTGAATACGCAGCCGTCGTCGCTGGCACCGGCCACTCTTGCGCATTGTCAGTGGACGGCACCGTGAACTGCTGGGGTGGCGGCATACACGGCGAGACCGACGAGCCTCCCGGCCGGTTCACCGCGATCTCCGGGAGCGGGAACCACACTTGTGCACTGCGGCAGAGCGAGGCTCTGCATTGCTGGGGCTACAACGGTTCCGGCAACGACGGACGTGCTGTAGCTCCCTCAGGTCAATTCAAAGCTGTGTCGGCAGGCGGCGCGCACACATGTGCCCTGCGGACCGACGAGCGAGTTCAGTGCTGGGGCTACAACGCTGACGGCGAAGCTGACGCTCCGTCAGGGGCATTCACCAGTGTGTCGGCCGGTTTCTGGCACTCATGCGGATTACGTACCGACGGCGCCATGGTGTGCTGGGGTCGCAATGGTTCCGGCCAATCCGAGGTGCCGCTTCGGTGATGCTGCCTGCACGTGTATTGGCGCAGTCTGCGGAGCTGACCCCAAGCATCGCTCTCATCTGTTGGGCGGTAGCGGCGCGGTGATCGGGCGGGGATAGTCGGGCACAAGGGCCATACAGACATCATTGAGCGGTCGGTACACATCGTCTGGAACGGCGCCTCGGCCGTGACGGTGGTACAAGTCCAGTAGGAGACATCGGAAGCCATGCCCATGGCCGCTGGTGCCTCGTTGTACCGCTGCCGAGGGACCGGTGTCGTCGTAGAGGGACGGCCCATACCACTGGCGGCTTGCGATGGCATGAGCGATTTCGTGTAGCAACAGGAATAGGTTTCGATCCGCGATCGTGACGCCGTTCTCCTCCACCGCAATGTAGGACGCACGCAAGTCGTAGCTGACACTGCCTCCGTCGGCCCAATGCCATACGGCGTGGCCGGTGTCCTCGGAGGGAAATGGCGCTTGGCACGGAATCGTGCAGCCACTGGCCGTGTAGGGCGCAGCGCACCCGCGATTGCCTGGACAGTGATCGGCTATCGCTTGAGCACCGATATGGACCCGAAGCGGCTCAAGGTCAACGCGGGTTACCTGACGCCACCAAGGTCGCTGCTCGTTGGTTTCCCAGCCGCTGCCGCTGCGAGTGAGCGCCTGCCTAACCCACGGCTCGTACTCGGCCCATATTTCGGCCGCCAGAGTGTGTATGTCGGTGCGGGTCAGCCGCCACTCGGGTACGTCGCCGCGGCGATCGCCGAGCAAGCAACGCTCCCATGCGTACCAATCACCGGCATATCCGTCCCCGTAATCGCTCACCTGACTGGTGGGGCACGGGTCACCGAGGTCGTCGTGGGTATCGCTGTGGTCAACTCCAAGGAATGCCAACAGCAGCACGGCGAGGTAGCTGAGCGACGGCATGCCCGAATCTTGTCAGGTCACTCTGGCCTTCGCTCGGGGAGGCGCCGCTCATGCCTCGGCCGACACAGTGAGCAAATATCGCGCGCCCTGGTGCCTCTCATGCCGACAGGTAGTGCGGGCCGGGCCATGGTGAGGAGACCTGTTGCGACCAGCGGTTGAGTGCGTCGGCCAAGTGATGGGGCAGCGCGCCATGTCGCCCGAATTCATCGCGATGGACGATGACAATCGGTACCGCAGGTCGCCCAGCTTCGAGGTCCGCTTTTGCGATCGGCACGAAGCCGCTGCGGTCCTCTGTCACCAGTATGCGATTCTCTGCGAGCGCCAGTTGGTACACGACCGAGTCTGGAGCCTGACGGAACCCCATGGTGGACACGCTAACTGCATCGTGACCGAGGCGACTCAGTATCTCTGCAGCCGCGTCCGGAAGCATCTCGTCAAGAAGCCATCGCATGGTCGTCGGATCAGAGGCTTGGGGCGGAGCGGTTGCCTCGCGACTTGGCTCGTGTGGATCTCGGCCTCTCCGACTGGGTTCGCGCAGCAGTCCGCTCGCGTTCGGCGATCATCTCTTCGATGAGTCCGATGGTGGCGGCGTCCTTGGCGATCATCTCATCGATCTCGTCCGGGTACGACTCGTAGAACTGCACTGCAAGCTTGACCTGCTGCGCATGCAGGTCCGATTCGATGCATACGGTCGCCACAGGATCGAACTCACTCGCCGGAACCGTTCGGAGCGCACGAATGACCTGCCAGACATCGGGGCCACCCGACAGGCACGCACGCCGACCAGCAGTGCCGTCCATGTAGACGATGCCGGGATGTTGGCGCACCTTGAGGCCCTCGTCGAGCAACGACGCAGCCAGTGCAGCCGGTTCTTGGCCGCTGGATCGACCCGCGGCGCGCAGTCGCTCGGCCAGATCCTCGGAAATCGGAAACGATCCAGCGCTCTTCACGGCCCTAAGCGTAGGCGCAGGCCACGAGCGCCATCCAGCGGTTATCGCGTGCAGGACAGGCTGCCAGAATGAGGTGAGCACTTGCGGTTGCAAGTCGTTCCCGCAGTGGGTACTATTTCTAACAGTGTCGGTGACCCCCGCCGGCACTTCCCCCTTTCCCCAGGAGCACGTCACATGGCCGTCCTCGATTCCATCCGCGACATGCAGGACCGCACCCTCGAGCAAATGAAGACTGCCCAAGAGCAGTTCGTCTCGATGAACGAGCGCGTCGCTGAGGCTTGGCTGTCTGCCGTGCCGGCCACGTCGAGCCCGTTCGCGGAGTACCTGCCCAAGCCCACCGAGATGATCGACACCTACTTCAGCTTCTGGAGCCAGGTGCACGAGGCCAACAAGGACTGCGCCGCACGCATCGCCGCAGCCTGGGAGCGGGCCAGCGAGGACGCCCAGGCCTGATGGCCGCATCCGACCCTGACGCCGCCGAAGCGGACGGTCAGCGGTCGGCGAACCCGTTTCCCGGCTTCGACCAGCTCGGAGACTTCATACGGGCCCAGCGTGAGCTGATGGAGCTGAGCCAGCGGCAGCTGGCCAAGATGGCTCGGCTGTCGAACCCGTACCTCAGCCAGATCGAGCGCGGCCTGCACGAGCCGTCTGTGCGCGTGCTCAAGGCGCTGGCCGAAGCGTTGAACGTGCGCGCGGCCACGCTGCTGTCGTATGCCGGTCTGATGGACCGCGACGACGTGCCTTCGGTGGTGGAGGCGGTGCAGGCCGACCCGAACCTCACCGATGAGCAGAAGGCAGCGCTGCTGGGCGTGTACCGCAGCTTCGACACCGGCGGAGACTGAGGCTCTGTGCCCGGATCCATGATCGCCGGCGACAGCATGTGGAAGGTCGCCTTGCGCATGGGGGCTGCCGATGCAGCTCTCGGCTCGGCGCGCTGGTGGGCTTCGGTGCAGTGGGGCCTCGGCACCGCTGCTGCCGTGACGGCCGCGGCGCTGCGGTTCGGCGGTCGCAGCGCGATCACCGACGATGCCGGTTCGGTCGATTACCGCACGCTCGACCGCAGTGCATCGAGCGTCGCAGCCCGATTGCGCGCCGAATCGACCCAGCCCGACGGCAGCCTCGGCGCCGTCGGCATCCTGTGCCGCAACCACCGGTGGTTCGTGACGGCGCTCGTGGCGTCCGAGCGCGCCGGCTGCGACTCTGTGCTGCTCTCGACAGCGCTGCCTGCGTCGAATCTCGCAGAGGTGTGCGCACGCGACGGCATCGCCGTGATCGTCGCCGACGAGGAATTCGCCGAGGTCGTGGCCCAGTCGGGCACGGATGCCGCGGTGCTCGTGGCCGACGGAAGCGGCCCGGACTCGCTGTCTCATATTGCAGCGGATGGCTCGCCGTGCTCGCCGCCGTCGCGCCGGCCCAAGCTCGTCCTGCTGACATCGGGCACCACCGGAGCGCCGAAGAGCGCAGTGCGCGCGCTCAAGACGACGCGCACGGGCGGTGTTGGCATGCTGCGACGCGTCCCGTACCGCCTGGGCGACCGCTACTTCATCGCCGCGCCGCTCTTTCACGCCTGGGGCTTGAGCCAGCTCGTCGTCGGTCTCGCTACCGCCAGCACTCTCGAGATGAGGCGGCAATTCCAGGCGGCCGAGGTGGGCCAGCTGCTGTGCGAGCGGCGCTACGACGCCCTTGTGGTGGTTCCGCTGATGCTGCGCCGCATTCTCGACCTGCCGATCGAGCCCAACGCGGTGCGCCGACCGCGCATGGTGCTCAGCAGCGGCAACGTCCTGTCGGGCGACCTGGCCCGGGAATGGATGGACCGCTTCGGAGACCGCTTGTACAACGTGTACGGCTCGACCGAGACCGCCATCGGGACCATCGCCGATCCTGTCGACCTGCGCGCAGCTCCCGGCACGGTGGGCCGACCTCCCGACGGCGTGACGCTGACGATCCTCGATGATGACGGTATGCCGTCGCTCAACGGCAGTGCCGGCTGGGTTCACCTCGCCAGCACGGCGCAATTCCTCGGCTATACCGACGGGAGCGACGGCGACCGAGCGGGCACGCTCATGGCCACCGGCGACATCGGCCGTCTCGACGCCGACGGCCGGCTGCATATCTCAGGGCGCGCCAACGACATGATCGTGACGGGCGGTGAGAACGTCTTCCCCTCTGGTGTCGAGGAGGTACTGGGGCGTCATCCGAGCGTCGAGATCGCAGCCGTCGTCGGGGTGGACGATCCCGAGTTCGGTCAGCGTGTGGCGGCGTTCGTGGTGCCGCGCCCGCGGCGCCGCGTCGATGCCGACCAGCTGCGTGCTTGGGTCGGCGAGAACCTTCCGAGCTTCATGGTGCCGCGCGACGTTCACTTCGTAGATGCCCTGCCCATGACCACCACAGGCAAGGTCGTGCGGCACCGCCTCGCTGTGCTGGGGCACCCCGATCGCGTGTAGCGGCCCTCAGCCTCTTGGCGGCACCGGCGGTTGCTGGCCGAACGTCTCGACGGCGGCCCGGTCGACGTAGCGAGCGACCTCGCGCTCGAACGGGTACGACAGGTGCGAGCCCTGGTACCAGAGCATGTCGGGGCGCTCCCAGTGCTCCCAGAGCGTTTTGACGTTGCCCGGCCGGACCCAGCGGTCGAGGAGCCCAGCGAAGATGTAGCGCCGCTCGTGGGGCACCTTGCAGGGAAGCGACAGCGGCGATACCACCGAGAGGGTCTGCTCGTAGGGCTCCCACGACAGCCCCCACTGCTCGTAGAAGGGCGGGAGCAGCGGTTCGACCTGCCGGCGGGTGCCGCGCGCCAGGTCGCTCTCGGGCACACCGGCGATCACCGCAGCCAGGTCGTCTTCCAGCGCCGCGGTCATGGCGGCCATGTAGCCGCCGAGCGAGATGCCCGACACGGCAACGGCCGGCGCTTCATGCTGGTCGCGCACCCATCCGATCACCCGGCGGATGTCCCAGGCGCCCTGCGCCACGGTGAACACCGTGTTCATGGCGCCTGCGTGGATGACCCGCGAGCCGCTGACGCCGATTGCCCGGGGGCCGTGCAGCGGGAGCACCACGGCGATCACGTTGAGCCCCCAGCGCCGGTGCAGGCGGTGCGCGTACAGCATCCACATGTCCATCTCGGGCTCGCCGGTGCGGTAGCCGTTGACGGCAACCACCCAGGGACGGGGTCGGTCGGGGTGCTGCAGCATCCACGCATGGGTGGTGCGAACCGGCCGGTAGTCCATCCAGCGGTCGCGCCCCGGCTCGCCGGGCCACGGCTCGAACTCGCTGGCGAATCGGACGTGCCAGAAGTCGGCGTCGCCGGCTGAGGTCGCGCTGATCTGCACCCCGCCATCGAGCGGCGGGGGAGTGCGGTGATAGGCAGCGGGGTCGTCGAGCCAGCCGCATTCGGCATACAGGCTGCGGGCCTCGGCCAGCTCGGAGCGAAGCCGCTGGCGGAACGGCCCGTCGGGGATGCGCATGCGAGCCGACGCCAGCTCCAGCTGGATCGACCACTCGTCGACCATCCACTTCCACGCTGCGGCCGGTGTCTGGCGCACCGCGGGCAGATCGTCTTCGTTGTGCCCGCGGATCCACTCGGCCACCGAGCCCGCCGCCCGGCAGCCGGCGCGCAGCGGCGACGCAGGCCGCTTCGAGGCCGGTCGGCGGCCGTCCGTCGGAGCGTCGGAGGGAAGGGCGGTCATCGGCGGTCGGGATTCTTTCGCTGGTCGCTTGATCTCGCTCTACAGCGCCCGGGCATCGAGCCGGGCGAGTGCGGCATCGGTCGACACCAGCATGCGCTCCAGCAAGTCTGCAAGAACTTCGCGCTCGCCGGTGTCGAAGACGGTGAAGATCTCCTCGTAGATGCGGTAGGCGCGGTCGACGAAGTACTGGTGGCGGGCCGCGCCGAGATCGGTCAGCTCCACCAGCACCTCCCGGTGGTCGCGGTCGGCCCGTCGCTTGAAGACGAGCCCATCGGTCTCGAGCCGGACGACGGCGCGTGTCACCGTGCTGGGTTCGACATCCATGATGTCGGCGAGCGTCCGGATGGAGACGGGACCGTGACCTGCCACCGCGTCGAGCGCCCGGAACTGGCCGGGCTCGATCGACTGGGATCCGCCCCCGAGCACGTGCCGCCGCAGCCGTTCGACGGTCGGCCCCAGCCGTGCGGCGCGCCACAGGGCAGCGACCTTGTGATCGAGGTCCCATTCATCGCCCCAGACGGCGGACTCGGGCGCCCAGGTCTGCTGCGCGTCACGAACGCGAGGCAGCCCGAGCGTGCGGCGAGCGCTGCTGTCCCCCGACTGCGCTGGGCCTGTCTGGCCCTGCTGGTCCGTATCGATCAAGCTCATGGGCGGTCTTCATAATCTAGCCGATCTGGTGCCTCCCCGCCAGCAGATCATTGCAGCGTGTCACACAATTTCATCAAGCGAAATCTGCTTGTGACCTCGCTGTAACGTAGATATGATTGCATAGCGTCATGCAATTGGCAGACGACCAAGTTGGACGACGGCATGTGTCCCATCAGTCCGCCAATTCGCTCCGGCAGGTGTCTGGTACGCCGCCGGGATTCGTGACATCAGACCGGACACCCCCCTGCATTCCGGAGGAACCAAACATGGCCAAGCAATGGCGTGAGATCTATGACGAGTGGGAGAAGGCCGTAGCGCCTGGTCTCCAGCAGCTCACCGCCTCGGACGGCTTCCGCGACTTCATGGCCGCGAGCGCCAAGGTCACCAGCGCACTCACTGCTGAGTTCGAGCGGGCCAGCCGGCGTTGGCTGCACTTCTGGAACCTGCCCGCGGCCACCGATGTTCGCAAGCTTCGCCAGCAGGTCGCCGCAGTCGACCGTGAGCTGAAGGGTCTCAAGAACCTCGTGTTCGAGGTGGCCGCCGCTGCGCCCGGCGATGTGGCACCGGCCACGAACGGCAAGGCAGCGTCGGTCCCGAGCAAGCCGGCAGCCAAGAAGGCCCCTGCCAAGACGGCCTCGAAGGCCTGAGTCCCCCGAACACTCCGATCACATCTGAACATCCTGAAGGAATAGCCATGCCCCCAACCACACTGGCCAAGCCCATTCCGAAGAACGGCGCCAACGGCGCTGCGCCCGAGGCTGACGCGGCCGAGTTCAATCCGTTTGCCGGTTTCGCCCCGTTTGCCGACATGTGGGAGGCCGGCATGCGGCGCTGGTGGAACCTGACTCGCCACGTCATGGGCATCGATCGTGCCCCCGTGGGCCAGACGCCCCGCGACGCGGTGTGGAGCAACGGCAAGGCCGTGCTGTACCGCTACCGCAGCGAGAGCCCGACCGTGCGGCCACCGCTCCTGCTGGTGATGAGCCTGGTCAGCCGCTCATTCATCTTGGACCTGCAGCCGGGCAACAGCTTCATCGAGCGGCTCGTGGCCGAGGGCTTCGACGTCTTCCTGCTCGACTGGGGCGTGCCCGACGAGGAAGAGGCCAACAACACCCTCGAGACCTACTGCGACGAGCTGCTGCCGCAGGCGGTGGCCAAGGTCAACCAGATGGGCGGCCACAACGGCGTCACCGTGTTCGGCTACTGCTACGGCGGCCTGCTGTCGCTGCTGTACGCGGCCGGCCACCCAAACGATCCGGTCCGCAACCTTGTCGTGATGGCCACCCCGGTCGACTTCACCAAGATGCCCGCGGCCATGACCGGTGTCGGCGAGGGCGGCATCGACCCCGAACACCTGATGGACCACACGGGCAACGTGCCCGCCGAAGCCGTGCGGGCCTCGTTCACGCTGCTCACGCCCACGTCGGACCTCAGCACGGTCATGGACTTCTGGGAGCACCTCGACGACGACAAGTTCCTGAGCTCGTACCAGGCCATGACGTCGTGGACCCGCAATCACATCCCATTTCCCGGCGCCACGATGATCCAGACCGTCGAGATGTTCAACGAGGGCAACGGCTTCATTACCGGCGACCTGATGCTCGGCGGTCGCAGGCTCGACCTTGCCGACATCACGGTGCCGTTCCTGAACGTGATCGCCGAGCGCGACCACATCGTGCCGCCCGAGTCCACCTACGGCCTCGATGAGCTGGTTGGCTCCGACGATGCCACCGAGATGCGGCTGCCCGCCGGCCACGTCGGGCTGATCGTGGGCAACGGCGCCCGCAAGCGTTCGATCCCCTCGATGATCGGCTGGATGCTCGAACACAGCGACGTCGAGAGCTAGTCGACGCCACTCGTGGCCGAGAGCCGAGCCTGAGTCGGGGACGCTGCAGCCCGTGAGCGAGACAGCCACATCGGAGCGCCGCCGGGCGGGTCAGCGCGTGGCGCTGGTGATGGGCTCTGGCGGCATCGTCGGCGGTGCATTCCATGCCGGCGTGCTCAAAGCGCTCGAGGACACCTGGGCGATCGACGCCCGGGAGGTCGACCTGATCGTCGGCACGTCGGCCGGATCGATCTCGGGTGCCCTGGTGGCTGCCGGACTGAGTCCCAGCGATCTGTTCCGCCGTGAGACACGTCAGCCCCTCAGCTCCGACGGCGAGCGGCTGCTCGGCGCGGCACGGGCCCGGCGCGGCCCGAAACGCGATGCCACCGCCAGCTTCGGGGCACCGATGGCACCCCACATCTGGATGCTCGCTGCGGCGATGCCGGGCCAGGTGGCGCCGGGAACCGCGCTGGCGTCGCTGCTGCCCCGTGGCAGGGTGCCGACGTCGCACGTGGCCGACATGGTGCGCGGGTTGTTCGAGGGGGAGTGGCCGACCGGGCCAAGACTGCGTGTGCCGGTGGTCGGTCTCGACACCGGCCACCGGGTGGTCTTCGATGTCGACGGCCCGGCGACCCCTGCGGAGGCTGTCGCGGCGTCTTGTGCTGTGCCGGCGGTCTTCGAGCCGGTCGAGATCGACGGCACCGCGTACATCGATGCCGGCGTGCACTCGTCCGACAACCTCGATGTGCTGCGCGACGAGTCGTACGACCTGGTCGTGGTGAGCTCGCCGATGGGCATTGCCGAGCTGCCGTCTGCAGCGCGTCCGTGGGCCATGCCGATTGCCGCGGCGATGGACTTCGGCGCGACAACACTCGGCTGGAGCGCATTGCGAGTTGCCAGCCGGATGGCCACCGAATGCGAACGACTGAGCTTGACGGAGTGTGAGCGTGTGGAAATCGTCATGCCGGCATCGGCCGACCTCGATGCCATGGGCGCCAACCTGCTCGACCCGCGCCGCCGACCTGCTGTGGCCCTGCAGGCCTACGCCACGGCGAGCGAGCAGTTCACGGCGCACCCCCTGTAGCGGATCGCTCGTGCGCCGGCGCCGGCCGGGAGGCCGCGGGTAGCGGCTCAGACCTAGAGTCTCAGCGTGTCTGCTGAAGAATCGTCCACCGCCGCCGAGATGCCGAGTCTGCGCGATGGCCTCGTGGCGTTTGTGAAACGCGATTGCCCCACCTGTCGCGACGTGGAGCCGGTGCTCGCCGAACTCGTCGACCACGCCGTGCGTAGCGGCACTCGCCTGACGGTGTTCACCCAGGACGATCCCGAGTTCATGGCTGGGCTCGGCGGGCAGTCTTCCGAGGTGGTGCACGACCACGACTTGGCAATGTCGTGGCACCACGAGATCGACACTGTGCCGACGCTCATGGCGGTGATGGACGGCCGTGAGATGGCGCGCACCGTGGGCTGGGATCGCACGAGCTGGCAGGCGCTCAGCGGCGCCGACGATCTGGGCGCCCAGCTGCCGGAAATGCGACCGGGCTGCGGCTCGATGTCGGTCGACCCGTTGCTGGCAGATGAGCTGGCGTTGCGTTTCGGCGCCACCGCGTTCGCGAGCCGCAAGGTGGAGCTGGCTTCGGCGGAGGACCCCGTCGAGGCGGCGTACGACCGCGGCTGGTCTGACGGGCTGCCGGTGGTGCCGCCAACCGAGGCACGGGTGGCTGCCATGCTGGCGGGAACGAGCCGCGCGCCCGACGAGATCGTCGCGGTGGTGCCGCCGACGCTGGCCGAATGCACGGTGGAGAAGGTGGCGGTCAACGCCGTCATGGCGGGCTGCAAGCCCGAGTACCTGCCCGTGGTGCTGGCCGCGGTCGAAGCTGCCTGTACCGACACGTTCAACATGCACGGCCTGCTGTGCACGCTGTGGTTCTCAGGGCCGATCGTGATCGTGAACGGCCCGATCCGGCATCGCATCGGCATGAACACCGACAAGAACGCCCTCGGCCAGGGCAATCGCGCCAACTCCACTATCGGGCGGGCCCTGCAGCTCGTGATTCGCAACGTCGGCGGCGGCAAGCCCGGCATCGGCGGCATCGACCGCTCGGCGCTCGGGTCGCCATCGAAAGTCGGCTGGTGCTTCGCCGAAGACGAGGAGGGGCTGCCCGACGGCTGGCCGCCGCTGTCGGTGACCCGCGGGTTCGAGCCCGGGCAGGACACGGTGACGCTGTTCGCCGGGCATGGTCCGGTCGGTTGCATCGACCAGGTGTCGCGCACGCCCGGCTCGCTGATCCGCACGCTCGCCCAGCAGCTCCTGTGCGTGGGCAACCGGAAGCTGCCGGCCGAGGCGATGGTGGTGATGACGCCCGAGCACATGTCGACGTTCGCCGATTCTGGCTGGACCAAGGAGCGCTTCTACGACGAGCTGGATCCGCTGCTGCAGATGGATCTCGACTTCGCCTCGTGTGGTGCCGGGGGCATCGAGGAGGGGCTGCCTGCGTCGTTCGTGCAGCACCTGAGGGGCACTGCTGACGCCGACGGCGATGGTGACAGCGGCGTCCCAACCGACGGCGGGCACGTGTTCGGTTCGTCGGAGGGCACTGCCAGCGGGGGCTTGCGCAAGCTGCCGCCGTGGTCGCCCATGGTGGTGCGCGCCGGCGGGGGAGCGGGCGGCTTCAGCGCCATCATCGAGGGGTGGGTGCCCGGCGCCAAGGGCAGCATCCCCATCACCCACCCGATCCGCCCGTAATCGCCCAATCCCCGCTCGGGCCCGGCGATGGGTGCCGGTAGCCTCGACAGCCGTGATGACGTGGATTGTCGGTGCGATTCACCTGCTGTCGGCCTTCGGGCTGATCGGCTTGGTGCTGCTGCACAGCGGCCGTGGCGGCGGCGTGTCCGACATGTTCGGCGGCACCGTGGGATCCACCGCAGCGGGCTCGACGGTGGCCGAGAAGAACCTCAGCCGCATCACGGTGGTGGTGGCGGTCTCCTTCGGCTTCACCACGCTGATACTCGGCCTCTTGCTCGCCTAGCGGCGCGGGCCTACCGCTCGCGTGTCGGCGGCGGGACCGCTCCTCGCCTGATCGCCCGGCCGGGTCGCGCGCCGGTGCTGGCGCCATCACGCCAGACCGTCCGGCCGTTGACCACGACGAGTTCGATGCCGCGGGCCGGCTGCTTCGGCTGCTCGAAGGTGGCGGTGTCGATCACCGTCTCGGGGTCGAAGACCACCAAATCGGCCATCGCTCCGGGCGTGAGCACCCCCCTGCCCGTGAGACCGAAGTGTCGGGCCGGCAGGCCGGTCATCTTGTGCACCGCTTCTTCCAGCGAGAAGAGGCCCTCCTCGCGTGCATAGTGGCCGAGCACCCGCGGGAAGGTGCCCCACAGCCGCGGGTGCGGGAATTCGTCGTGCGGCAGGCCATCCGAGCCGATCATGGTGCCGTGGTACGCCAGGATGCGGCGCACGTCGGACTCGTCCATCATGAAGAAGATCCCGCCGGCGGGCATCAGGGCATCGACGGTGTCTGCGAGGTCGAGACCCATGTCGGCGGCGACCTCGTTCAGGTCCCGCCCTGCTGCTTCAGGATGCGGCGCCGACCAGGTCACCAGCACTCTGCTGGCACCGAGTCGTCGTCCTGACGCCAACGTCGTCGAGCTGGCGATGTAGGGGTAGGCGTCGAGGCTGACTGCCTGGCGCTGTCGAGCAGCATCGATCTGCGCCAAGGTCTCTGCCGAGCGGCCGAAGTTGGCCTGCCCGGCACATTTGTGGTGGGAGATCACCACGGGAACGTCTGCGGTACGGCCGATGGTGAACGTCTCTTCCAGTGACTCGCTGACCCCGTCCCCCTCGTCGCGCATATGGGTTGTGTGGATGCCGCCTGCGGCCCGGACAGCTTGCGCCAGTTCGATGATCTCGTCGGTCGGAGCTGCGTTGGCCGGGGCATAGAACAGCCCCGTCGACAGGCCGATGGCGCCGTCTTCCAGCGCTCGTTCCAAGCGCCGTCGCATGGCCGAGATCTCACCTGCGGTCGCAGGGCGATCCAGCGTGTCCATGGCCTCCACTCGCAGCGAGGCGTGGCCGACCTGGCAGAGCGCGTTGACTGCCGCAGGCTCAGCATCGAGCGCAGCGAGGTAGTCGCCGAATTCTGCAAAGAAGCCCTCGGCGTCGGGGCACACGAGATCGAGCGGTGCGGGCGGGCGTCGGGCAGTCCGCAGAGGGGCCAGGCTGACTCCGCAATTGCCGGTGACGACGGTGGTCACGCCCTGGCTGACCTTGGGCGCCATCAACGGGTCGACCAGCAGCGCGCGGTCGTCGTGTGTGTGCACGTCGATGAACCCAGGAGCCACTGCCTTGCCACCGGCGTCTATCTCGGTCGCCCCAGTGGTCTCGCGCAGATCGCCAAGCTCGGCGATCCGGTCATCGTTGATGGCGATGTCGCCATGGGCCGACGGCGCGCCCGTGCCGTCGATCAGGCGGGCGTTGCGAATGATCAGATCCACGCTGTCTGCCACTGCGGGGAGTCCCTTCCCAGGCCGGTCGAGGTCGCGAGTTCACCACAGTTCGGTTCGCCGTCCTCGTGCTCGGCGGCCTCGTCACGTATGGTTCGAGCCGCCTGCGACAAGGAGCCCTCATGGGACGTCACGCAATCAAGACACCGCCGCACCACGCCACGTGGCCCGAGTATCTGGCCATCTGGCAGGCCGCCGATGAGATCGAGGTGTTCGAGTCGGCGTGGAACTGGGACCACTTCTATCCCCTGGCGCCCCCCTACGACGGTCCCAACCTGGAGGGCTGGACGATGCTGGCGGGTTTGGCGCAGGCCACTACCCGGATCCGCCTCGGAGCGATGGTCAACGGCATGCACCACCGTCATCCAGCGGTCACGGCGAACATGGCGGCCACGCTCGACCACATCTCGAACGGCCGCTTCGAGCTGGGGATGGGCGCCGGCTGGAACTTCATGGAGAGCGATGCGTACGGCATCGAGCTCGGGCCGCTGCGCGACCGGTCGGATCGGCTCGAGGAGGGCATGGAGGTGATCGTCAAGCTGCTGACCGAGACAACGACCACCCACAAGGGCCGGTTCTTCGAGCTCACCGATGCCTGGTGCGAGCCCAAGCCGATCCAGGAGCGCATCCCGATCGTGATCGGCGGGCAGGGTCGGGTGCGGACGCTGCGAACGGCGGCCAAGTGCGCCGACCAGTGGGACATGACGTTCCCTCCTGATGTCGCTGCGTGGCGGGAGCTCGACGAGGTCTTGCGGGCGCACTGCGAGCGCGTCGGGCGCGACGAGGCCGAGATAGACCGGTCGATCCACCTCGGTTTCGAGGCCGGTGGTGATGTCGACAAGGCAGTCGCGGGCGCGCAGGACTTCTTCGACGCGGGGGTCGACATCGTGGTGTGGTCGTGGCGGGGCGAGCTGGATCCGGTGCGCCTCGATGCCCTCGCGACGGCGATCAGCAAGGCCTGATCCCCGCCGAATATCTGACCCTGCAGCGCTATGCTGATGCGCCCCGAAATGGCTGCCCAACGGCCGGTTTTGGGGCGTTCAGTCGGAGTGGCGGAATTGGCAGACGCGCTAGATTAAGGATCTAGTGCCCGAAAGGGTGTGGGGGTTCAAGTCCCCCCTCCGACACGAACCATCAGGGCGCAGCTACAGCGTCGGGGCCCGTTCGGGCGGACGCTCAGCACCCTGGTAGAGCAGTTCGCGCAGTGCCACGCCGGCTCGCTGGTGGAACTCCACGGCGACCGGGTCGAAGTCTCGCTGCGGTCGCGGGGTCAGCTCGAAGTTCCCGTAGTCGTCAGTGCCGCGGACGAGGGTGGCGAAGTCCCAGTCGACGAGGCGCTGCCTGGTCCGGGTGGGCATGTACTGCAGCGACACGCCGATGCGACGGTCTGCGGTGGTGTTCGGCCCCGATCCGTGTGCGAGCCGCACGTTGTGCATGGACATCTGGCCGGGCTCGAGAGCCATCGAGGCGACCTCTCGCTCGGAGACGTCGATCTTGAGCTCCTGGCCCCGCGTCAGCATGTTGTCCGCGTGGTAGGTCTCGTCGTGGTCGAGAAGTTCTCGGTGGCTTCCGGGGAGAACCGACATCGCACCGGCCTCCTCGGAAGCGGGTGAGAGTGCGATCCACGCGCTGACGAGCTCGTCATTGTCGAGTCCCCAGTACTCGAGGTCCTGGTGCCAGCCGACGTAGCTGGGCGAACCCGCCTCCTTGATCCAGAAGATCGAGTTCCAGCACAGGATGTCCGGGCCGATCAGGTCCTCGACCGCGTCGAGCAGGGTCTCGTGGCGCATGAGTTCATCGAGCCACGTCCACAGCAGATGACCGCCGGCACGCTGAGCGCCGCCGAGTGGGCCGCCGCTCTCAGCCTCGTAGGCCTCGAGCTTCGCACGCGCCTCGGCGGCCTCGCTCTCGGTCAGAAGATCGACCGGCGAGACGTAGCCGCGGTCGCGGTAGTGGCGGATCTGGGCGTCGGTCAGGTGCTTCGGCATCGCGTCCCTCTCCTAGCCCGTCGTGACAGGTCGGCCTGGTTCGTCGCCGAAACTACCAATCGCCTGGACGCCCACGAAGACCAGAGGCGCTTGGTCCGCCGTGATCTGAGTCGGATCAGCTCAGGGTGACCGCTGGTGTGCTGTCGGCCCCTGCACAACTCGCAGTGAGTTCGGTGCCGCAATACCGTACGTCGTCGTACGGCATCGATCTCCGCTGCCGGCGTTCTTCGCTGAGGAGGTGGGGGATGGAGTTCGAATTCCCGGCTGAGGCGGAGCGGTTTCGGGCGGAGCTGCGTGCGTTCATGGACGCTGAGCTGCCTGAGTGGTGGAAGGGCCTGTTTCACGACGACGACCGCATCTATCCGTTCACCCGAGAGTTCTGCATGAAGTTGGCGGAGCGGGATTGGCTGACGATGTCGTGGCCGGTCGAGCACGGTGGCGTCGACGCCGACGTGTGGAGCCAGATGGTGGTGCGCGAGGAGATGTGGGCGGCCGGTGAGCCCCGTGGTCCGCAGTACATGAGCCTGAACTACATCGGGCCGATGCTGATGGAGTTCGGCACCGCCGACCAGCAGGAGCGGTTCCTCAAGCCGATGGCTGCGGGCGAGGTCATGTGGTGCCAGGGGTTCTCCGAGCCCGAGGCCGGCTCCGATCTGGCTGCGCTGTCGACGAAGGCGACCGACGCCGACGGGTGTTTCCTGGTGAACGGTCAGAAGATCTGGACCAGCTACGCGACTGCTGCGGACTGGTGCTTGTTGCTGTGCCGAACAGATCCGGGTGAGCGCAAGCACCAGGGTCTGTCGATGCTCCTGGTCGACATGAACACGCCGGGGATCACGGTTCGGCCGATCGACTCGATGGGTGGTCCCAAGGAGTTCAACGAGGTGTTCTTCGACGACGTCGAGGTGCCCTATGACTGCTTGGTGGGCCCGCGTGGCGACGGTTGGCGAGTCGCGATGTCGACACTGGCCCATGAGCGGGTGGGGGCTGCGCTTCATGCGCGGGTGAAGGTGCTGCTCGACGCTCTGATCGAGTACGCGATCACGACGAAGGACGAGAACGGCCAACCACTGGCCATGCGTCCGTCGGTGCGGTCGGGTTTGGTACGGCTGCAGGCCCGATACCGGGCAGCGCGGTTGTTGTGCTACCGCATCGTCTCGGCCATGGCGGCGGGCGACGCCAACGACGTCGACCCCGCCGTGAGCAAGGTCTTCTCGTCGGAGCTGAACATCTTGATCGGCAATATCGGCCTCGACATGGTGGGCGCCCGCGGACAGCTCACGACCGGTGACGGTTGCGCCCCGCTCGACGGGCTCATGAACGATCACTGGGTCCACAGCATCCCGCAGCCGATCGCCATGGGCACCAACGAGATCCAGCGCAACATCATCGCCCAGCGCGGCCTCGGCCTGCCCCGGTAGGAGCGACTGTCATGGACCTCATGCTCAGCGACACCCAAGAGATGATCCGAGACGGCGCCCGGCGCTTTCTGGCCGACTCGCTCGATGCCGACACGGTGCGAGAGGTCGAGGCGAGTGCCGACGGCGTCCACGCCGAGATCTGGGCCCAGATGGCCGAGCTCGGCTGGACCGCCCTTGCGCTACCCGACGACATCGGCGGGGGCGGTGCCGGGCTTGCCGACCTGTGCGTGCTTGCCGAGGAGCTCGGACGGGCTGCCGCATCGACGCCGCTGGTCGCCACGGCCGGCTTCGCGGCGGCCTTCCTGCGGGCCGTCGAGCCGACAGCGGCGACCCGCGATCTGTTGAGCAGGCTCGCGGCGAGCGATGCAGTGATCACGCCAGCACTGGCCGACGTGGTCGGGCGCGACGAACGATCCGCCCCTTCCAGCGTCCTCACCGAGACCGACGCCGGTGCCACGATCGCGGGCGCGAAGGCGATGGTCCCGTACGCGTCGGTAGCGCAGGTGCTGCTCGTGTCGCTGACGACACCAGACGGCGAAGCAGCGGTCGTCGCCGTCGACCGCGACGCCGCAGGAGTCAGCTGGGCTCGCCATGGCGCCACGGGCGGCGACCCGCTGTTCCACGTCGAGTTCGACAACGTGGATGTGCCCGCCGACGCCGTCCTGGCCCGCGGCCCCGCCGCGCAGCGGGCCATCGACGCCGGATTGGACGCGGCCACGATCCTGGCCACCGCTGAAGCGGTCGGCTGCTGCGAAGCGATGATCCGGCTCGGGTCGGAGTACGCATCGAACCGTCAGCAGTTCGGGCGGGTGATCGGCAGCTACCAGGCGGTAGCCCACCGGCTGGCCGACATGCGCATCAACACCGACGCCTGCCGGCTCCTGGTCGCAGAGACCGCCTGGCTGCTCGACCAGGGGCGCGAAGCGACCCTTGAGGTGGCCGGCACCAAGGTCTTCGCGAACGAGGTGATGGTCGACATGGTCCATGCCGCCCACACCGTCCACGGGGCGATCGGCTACACGACCGAGTACGACCTGCAGCTCTACACCAGGCGCGCTCGGGCGTTCTGCCTGAGCCACGGCGACACCGACGCCCAGACCGAGCGAGCCGCCGTCGCCCTCGGCCTCTAGCCGACTGCACCGCTCGGGCCACGGCTTCGCCCTTCGGCTCAGCCTCTTAGCATCGCCTGATAGACGACGGTGAGTCGTCGTCACGCACGGCTGGGGGAGGCTCGCATGGTCAGTGCCGATGAGAACCGACTCTTGACCGAAAGCGGCCCGGGAACTCCGGGAGGCGATGTGCTTCGCCGGTACTGGCAGCCGGCGGCCCTCACTGAGGAACTCGACAGCGATCGGCCGGTGGTCCCGGTTCGCTTGCTGGGAGAGGACCTCGTGCTGTTTCGTGACGATCAGGATCGGCTGGGCATGATCGGGCGCCGCTGCCCCCACCGTGGAGTCGATCTGTCGTATGGCCGGGTGGAAGACGGCGGTCTGCGCTGCCCGTTCCATGGGTGGCTCTTCGACGTGACCGGTGCGTGTCTCGAGACCCCCGCAGAGCCGCCGGCATCGACGTTCCACACGAGGGTGTGCCAAGTCCACTACCCGGTGGCCGAGCGCAACGGCATCGTGTGGGCTTTCCTGGGCGACGGCGATCCGCCCGAGCTTCCTGGGTTGGACTGCTTCGTGGCGCCGGGCCCGCAGGTGTTCGCGTTCAAGGGCATGTGGGGGTGCAACTGGCTGCAGGCTCACGAAGTCGGCATAGACCCGGCGCATGCGGCGTTCTTGCATCGCTTCCTTGGTGCCACCGACGGCACCTATGGGCTGCAGTTCCGCGACACCATCGCGGACACCGATGTGACCGTCGCGGAGCTGATGCGGGAAGCCGCTGCGCCCGACATCACGATCGAACTCACCCCGTTCGGCTTCCGGTCCCGGACGCTGCGCCGGTACCGGGATGAGTTCACCCATGTCCGAGTCTCGAACTGCATCTTCCCCAACGCCATCACGATCGCGATGAGCCGGGAGATGAGCATCTTCCAGTGGCATGTCCCCATCGATGACCGCCGCTGCTACTGGTACTCGATGTTCGTCAGCTACGGCGACCCTGTCGATGCCGAAGTCATGCGGGCGCAGCGCATCAGCCAGGTCACCCTGCCGGGGTACCAGCCAATCGCCGACGAATCGAACAACTGGGGGTTCGATCCGGTCGAGCAGCGCGAGCGGACCTACACCGGCATGGGCGCCGACATCAATGTTCACGATCAGTGGGCGGTCGAGTCGCCCGGTCCCATCTTCGACCGCACCGCCGAACACCTCAGCCCGACCGATGCCGGCATCCGCACCCATCGCCGCATGTTCCTGGCCGCTCTCCGCCAGCCCGACGCGGACACGCTCATCGGTACGGCTGATCCCGGCGGGCTCCGTGGCCCCGGCGCCATCGACGGTGTCACCACCGGCGACGACTTCGATGCTGCGTGGCGCAATCTTGAGACCCAACGACGCGAAGCCTCAGGGTGGGCTCCCGCGCTGGCGGACTGACCATTGAGCGACACACCCAAGCTGGAGGACCGCTGGGACGCGGACTGGTCCGACGCCGCGGCGCAGGTCGAGGACCAGGTGCGCGGCCTGGGGTTGCGCAGCGTCCGGATCTCGTTCGCCGACCAGCACGGGTTGCTGCACGGCAAGGTGCTCGATGCGGCACAGATCCCGCATGCGCTGCGGAGCGGTGTCTCGTTCCCGGGTTCGCTGCTCACCAAGGACACCGGCCAGCACTACGCATTCAGCCTCTGGGAACCCGACGGCGGCCCGACGCTCGCCTCGGTCATGGGGGCGCGCGATGTGCGCATGATCCCCGACCCCACCACGTTTCGCGTACTGCCGTGGCTGGACGGGACCGGGTGGCTGCTCAGTGACCTGTACAGCGTCGAGGGCGCTCCGATCGAGCTGTCGACGCGCCGAATCTGTGCCAGGGCGCACCAGAAGCTGACGGACCAAGGGCTACGGCTTCGGGCGGGTCTCGAGATCGAGTTTCACCTCTACCGCGTCGACGAATCCTCCGGTGACCATCAACGCGTCCACCCGGGATGGGATCTGCTGGCTGAGGACTACTCCGACCGGATCGAACCGCTGCTCGAGCCAATCCAACGCCACCTCACGGCGCTCGGCCTGCCGCCGAGGACCATCGAGGCCGAGCACGGACCGAGTCAGGTCGAGCTCACCTTCGCTCCCGCCGACGGCATCGAGCCGGCAGATCAAGCAGTCCTGATCCGCGCCGCGGTGAAGCAGATAGCGAGACGGCACGGCCTGCATGCGACGTTCATGTCCAGGCCATCAGGCGACGACACCTTCACAACCGGCTGGCACATCCATCAGTCGATCGTCAGCGTCGACGACGGCCGCAACCTGTTCGCCCCGACGATCTCCGGTGAAACGCTCTCGGAGATGGCAATGCACTATCTCGGTGGGCTCCTCGCCCACGCCCTCGAGTCGTGCCTGCTCACCACGCCGACCGTCACCGGCTACAAGCGCTACCGGCCTTACAGCATCGCTCCCGATCGGATTGTGTGGAGCCGCCAACACCGTGGCGCCATGCTGCGCGTCATCGACGAGCCGCCGGGGCCTGCGACCAGGATCGAGAACCGCGCCGGAGACCCCGCCGCGAACCCGTACCTCTACCTCGCATCCCAGATCCTCTCGGGGCTCGACGGCATCGAATCGAAGCTCGAAGTGCCGCCCCCCAGCGAGACGCCGTATGAGGCCGAGGCCGGGCCCCTCCTGCCCCGCACGCTCGGCGATGCCATCGACGCGTTCGACCGCAGCGGCTTCTACCGCAACACGCTCGGCGACGAGATCGTCGACTACTTCGTCACCCTCAAGCGGTCCGAGTGGGCGCGGTTCGAGGCAGCCGTGACCGACTGGGAACAGCGCGAGTACTACGACACCTTCTAGCCGCCGCGATTGGCGGCGCGGCGACGGGGGATCAGCCGCCGGCTTCCCGGATGAGGCGTGACAGCAGCGCGGGCCGGAGCGGCTTGGTGTTGACGTTGACGTCGAGATCGGACAGTGCGTCGGCGACGGCGTTGACGAGCGCTGCCACTGCGCCGATCAGCCCGCCTTCACCCACGCCCTTGAACCCGCCGACGGTGTCGATCGACGGCGACTCGATGTGAGCGATCTGGTAGTTGGGCACGTCCACCGAGCTCGGCAGGAGATAGTCCATCAGCGTCGCCGTGCGGACCCCGCCGTCGGGGTCGTACACAAACTCCTCCATGAGCGCCTCGCCGATGCCCTGGGCCACACCGCCCATCACCTGGCCGTCCACGATCATCGGGTTGATGACGCGGCCGCAGTCGTGCACGACGACGTACCCCTCAATGTCGACGGTGCCGTCTGCGGCATCGACAGCCACCTGCGCGATGTGGGTGGCGTTGGCCATGGTGACCAGGGGCGGGTCGTAGAAGTCGGTCTCCTCGACACCGAAGCTCTCTCCTTCGGGCAGGTCGCTGGTGTTCATCGCATAGGCCGTCTCGGCGACCTCTTGGAACGAGAGGGCTCGGCTCGGCACGCCGGCGACGTGCATCTGGCCGTCGGCGACCACGATGTCTTCGGGCGTCGACTCGAGCATGAACGCGGCGATCCGCGCCAACTTGAGCCTCGCTTTCTCCGACGCTCGGATTAGCGCTCCGCCGCCCGTGACCGCGCTGCGGCTGGCGAAGGTGTTCGTGCCGTAGGGCCCAGCGGCAGTGTCGCCCTCGACGACAGTCACATCTTCCAGCCGGGCCCCGAGCGCGTCGGCGACAACCTGAGCGAAGGTCGTGAAGTGGCCTTGCCCTGAGTGGGCGTGGCTCACGAAGGCTGTCACTTTGCCCGTGGGCTCCACCTTCACTGTCCCGCTGTCGAATCCGGGCAGGCGGGTCAGCCCACGGGCACGCCAGCCCGGGGCACCCGTGCCGCTCACCTCGGTGAAGCTGCAGATGCCGATGCCCCGGTACTTGCCGTCGACCAGTCGACCCTGCGCCTGGCTGGCGCGGAACTCGTCGTAGTTCACCATCTCCATCGCCATCTCGAGCGATTCGACGAAGCTGCCGGTGTCGTAGCGGACGCCGACGATGTTGGTCCACGGCAGCTCTGCGGTGGGCACCATGTTGCGCAGCCGGACCTCGGCTGGATCGAGCCCGAGCCGGCGGGCGATCCGATCCATGATGCCCTCGATCGCCATGAAGCAGACCGGCTGGGCCACGCCCCGGTAGGCCAGCACGGGCGCCGTGTGGGTCGCCACGGCGGTGGCCGTGTACTCGTATTCGGTGATCCGGTACGGCCCGACGATCATGCGGGCGCCGCCGGTGGTCTCCAGCGTGCAGCCGAAGGGCAGCGCCGAGTAGGCGCCGCCGTTGGTGCGAATCTCGGCCCTGAGCGCCAGCACGATGCCGTCGTCGTCGATCGCGGCCTCGACCCGGTAGTGGTTGTCGCGGGCGTGCACGTCGGTGAGCAGGGCGCCGTAGCGGTCCTGGATCCACTTGACGGGCCGGCGCAGGCGCAGCGCGAGCGCGGCGCAGACGAACTCCTCGGGGTAGAGCGCCGCCTTGATGCCGAAACCGCCGCCCACGTCGGGCACCACGACCCGCAGGGTCGACTCCGCAACATCGAGGAACTCGGCCAGGGCTGTCCGCAGCAGATGGTGGATCTGGGTCGAGGAGTAGAAGACCAGGTTGGCCGGCTGCTCGGGCACCGCAAGGCACCCGCGGGGCTCGATCGGAACAGCGGTCACACGGTTCGAGTTGAAGTCCTCTGCGATCACGTGGGCCGCCGCATCGAAGCCGGCGGCCACATTGTCGGTGGCGAACCGGCCCTCGAAATAGACGTTGCCCGGCACGGTCGGGTTGACCTGCGGGGCGGCGGGATCGGTGGCTTCGTGAATGTCGGTGACTGCGGCAAGCGGCTCGTAGTCGACCTCCACCAGCTCGATGCCGTCTTCGGCGAGATACTGGCTCTCGGCCACCACCACCGCCACCGCCTCGCCCGCGAACCGCACCTCGTCGACTGCGAGCACATCGCGGGTGTTGAAGCTGTAGCCGGGCAGCTCGATCTGGGCAGCGATCGGCTTCACCATGGCTGCGAGATCCGCACCGGTGAGCACATCGACCACGCCGTCGAGCGCCATTGCTTCGCTCGTGTCGATCGAGGTGATCCGGGCGTGGGCATAGGGGCTGAGCACGAAGGCAAGGTGCAGGGTGTTGAGCGGTGTGGGCAGGTCGTCGACGAAGCGGCCTTGGCCTCGCAGGAGGTAGTCGTCTTCGCGGCGCAGGACGCTCTGCCCGACAGCGCCGTTCTGGTCGACGCTCATGCTGAGCTCCTCCGTCGCAGCTCCACCGCGGCCTCGGCCACCGCGTCGACGATGTTGGCGTAGCCGGTGCAGCGACAGACGTTGTTCATCAGTGCCTCCCGGATGGCGGCCTCGTCGGGGTCGGCAGTGCGCTCCAGCAGCTCCACTGCGGTCAGGAGGAAGCCCGGAGTGCAGAATCCGCACTGCAGCGCATGCTTCTGATGGAACATCTCCTGGATCGGGTGGAGCTCGTCGAAGTCTGCGAGATCTTCCACGGTGCGGATGTCGGATCCGTCGACCGTCACAGCGAAATGCAGGCAGCTGCGGGCGGTGCGGCCGTCGAGCAGCACCGTGCATGCGCCGCACACCCCTTGCTCGCAGCCGATGTGGGCGCCCGTCAGGCCGAGATCGTGCCGCAGGTAGTCGACGAGCAGCCGTCGAGGCTCGACCCGGGACTGTCGGGTGCGCCCGTTGACGGTGACCGTCACCTCGACTTCGTCAGTCATGGACGCTCCTCTTCCAGCAGGCCGCGTTCGAGCAGAACGCCGACGAGGTGCCGCCGGTAGTCGGCATCGGCATGGATGTCGCCGGTCGGGTCAACCTCACTGCGGGCTGCCGCGACGGCGGCGGCGATTGCCGCTGGGCCGACGTCGGAGCCGACCAGCGCACGCTCGGCGTCGCGCAGACGTTGGGCCACCGACCCGACGCCGAATGCCGCGATGCGTGCCATCGTGCAGATGCCGTCCGAGCTGGCCCACCGCAGTGCCACCCCGCCCACCGGGAATACGTGGCCCCCGTTCGAGACTTCCCGTACGGCGCTTCGCTCGCTTGGGTCCTGTCGGGCGAACGTGACCGCCGAGACGACCTCGCCCGGCTCGATGCAGGTGGTCATCTCAGCGACGAAGAAGTCGTGAGCCGGCACCCGACGTTCGCCGGCGGCGCTCGTGAGCACCATCTCGGCCTCCAAAGCGAGCGCAGCCGCGGGCAGCTCGGCCAGCGGGTCGCAATGCGCCAGGCTGCCGCAGACGGTGCCGCGGTTGCGCGTGGCGGGCAGCCCGACGTGGGGGAGCGCCTTGGCCAGCAGCGGGCACTCGGCCTGGACAAGCGGGCTGGTCTCGGCATCGATCTGGCGCACGAGCGCACCGATGACGAGGCGGTCGTCCACAAGCCGGATGTAGTCGAGCTCGTGACAGCGGTTGATCGACACGACCACCTCGGGTCGAGCCAGCCGGAGGTTCATGAGCGGAACCAGGCTCTGGCCGCCTGCGAGGATCTGTGCGTCGTCGCCGTGCTCGGCCAAGGTTCGAACCACCTCGTCGAGCGACTCGGGGGCGACAAACGAGAACGGTGCAGGTTTCATGGCGACTCAGACGACTGGCTGCAGGTCGGCCGCCAGGGCCACCAATGACTCAGGGCCCACGATGGCGCCGTCCTCGACGACACGCTGGCCGTCGATGTCGATGGTGTGCATGAACAGCACCGCGTCGGGGTGGTTCTCACCGCCGCCGGGATCCCACCACGGCATGCCCATGCCGATGGCGTTGTTGCCCTGGGTACGGGTGTCCTCGATGAACGAGCTGCCGGTCACCCGGGCCGTGGGATGGATGCCGTGGGTGAAGTGGATGACGTAGCCGTAGTTGCCGTCGGAGCCCGCCCGTCGCAGCGCCCGGTCGGCGACGGTGCGCTCGTTGCCGCCGCCCGAGACGGCGCGGATGCGGCCGTCGATCTCCAGCGTCATGGGTGCGGCGAGCGAGGTGTAGTACTCGTGAAAGATGGCGCCGATCTCGATGCGCCCCTTCACCGATTCGACCTCGGGAAACAGCGTGCATTGCCCCGGCACCAATACTGTGCCCGGCTTGTCCGCTCGTCTCGGCTTGGAGAACCCACGCTCCCCGAGCGTGAAGCTCACGTCGGTGCCGCCGCCGTCGGTGATGCGCACGGGCTTGCCCTCAGCGTCGTTCACCAGCGCGTCGAAGGCATGGTGCACGGCGAAGTAGCGGTCGAGATCGACCCGCCCGAACAGCCTCAGCAGGCCCCCGGCGTTGAGGTCGGCACCCAGCAGGTAGCGGATGTGGTTGCCCTCCATCGCCTGATCGTGCAGTTCCGAGCCGGCGAGGTAGGGGAAGGTGAGGTCGATCCACACATCGGCGGCCAGCGCTGCAGCCGACACTGCCGGCGTGAGGTACGGATCGGCGAGGCGGCCCTGATACGGCAGCGGCGGGATCAGCATCACCGATGAATTGGCGCCGGCGAGCAGAGATGCTCGGTGTATCGCCTGCCACACTTCGGAGTCGCTGTCGGTGTCGGCGGTGATCACGACGGTCTCGCCGGGCTCCAACGCCATGTAGTCGCGCATCAGCACGTCGGCTGCGCCCGCAACCGTCGCGGTCATGGGGTTGCCCCGTCGACAATGCGGTCGAGGTAGCCGTTGAGGTAGTTGTGAATGCCCTTCTCCAGGGTGCTCATGCGCCCAGGCCGGTAGGCGGGCGAGCTCATCGCCTGCTGCATCGACTCGATCATCAGCCGATCCTCTTCGAGCACCAGGATCTGGTAGTCGTGGTAGATCTTCAGCGTCTCGTCGAAGTCGGGCCGGTCGAAGAACTCCTCGGGGAACAGGTGGTAGACAACCACCCGGGTGTGGCCCTCGTCGATCGGCCACGCGATCATCGGTCGGATGCAGTCGATGCGGCCGAAGAACGTCAGGTTGGGCGACCTGAACGCAGTGCAGGCAAAGCTGTGCGGCCGGTCCTCCAGCCACGGCATCTTGCCCAGCAGCGGCTCGGCCCCCGGGGTTGGCGGGCCGGCGTTGTAGAAGATCGAGAGGCCGCCGTCGGGCTTGATGTTGACGTGGTCGGGCTCGAAGCTGAAGTTGGCGCCGAAGCTGCCCGCGTGCAGCACACCGACGTGGTAGAAGTCCATCAGGTTCTCGTGCACGAACTTCCAGTTGCACCCCAGGTCGATGTCGATCTTGTTGCCCAGGCGGCACTTCTCCCACCCGAGGAACGAGAACTCCTCGTCGAGCACGGCCATCGCGTCGGCCAGCGGCTTGGCATCGGGGTCGAAGTTGATGAACATGTTGCCCCGCCACACATCGAGCCGCAGCGGTGTGAGGGCGCAGTCGGCGACGTCGAAGTCCTTGGAGTCGGCCATGTAGGCGGCTCCCTTCAACTGGCCGTCGAGACCGTAGACCCAGCCGTGGTACGGGCAGCTGAAGGCCTTGAGATTGCCCGATCCGTACGCAACCTCGACGCCCCGGTGGACGCACATGTTGTAGTTGGCGTGCAGCTCGCCATCGCGATCGCGCGACAGCAGTACGGGCTCGCCGACCAGGCGCAGCGCCATGAAGTCACCCGGTTCGGCCAGCTCCTCGACCCGCCCGACGTACAGCCACTCGCGCTTGAAGTACTCGTCCACCTCGCGGCGGAAGATCTCCGGGCTGGCATAGATCGCGCCCGGCGCATGGCTGGCCTCGTCGAGCGCCGCCCTGGTTCCCCGCGGATCCAACTCGGTCGAATCCGACATGGCGTCCCCCTTTCCCCCGGTAACGCATGGCGGGATTCACTCCGCTCTCCGCTATATAAGCAGGGCATGACCTCAACCGCCGACGAGCGAACAACCGAGACCGGATGGATGGCGACTGCAAGGCGAGACGTGTCGGTCAGCTCCGTCGCCACGCGTCCAGCCGAGGACACACGGCTATCGGGAGAGGAACCGCATGCCGTCACCGCTGCATGATTCTGCGCTCGAAGGGCTGCTCGACCGGTTGCACGCCCAGAGCGACGAACAAGTTGCTGAGACGTCGGCGTTCGCTGCGGAGCAACGGCGCTTGAGCGGTCAGGACCGGAGCCAGCGCGGCTTCGACGACAACATGCGGCGGTTCTTTAGCGACAAGCTCGTCGCGCTGGATCGCGACAAGGCGACGTTCTGCTATCAGGTTTGCCGTGCTCTGGGTGCTCGCCGTGTCGTGGAGGCCGGCACGTCACACGGCGTGTCCACGCTGTACTTGGCTGCCGCTGTGCGCGACAACGGCCATGACGACGGCGTGGTGATCGCCACCGAGTACGAGCCAGCCAAGGCTGCCATCGCTCGGGCCAACTTCTCCGAAGCGGGTCTCGCGCCGTGGATCGAGCTTCGCGAGGGCGATCTGCGTGAAACGCTCGTCGACTGCGGGGGACCGGTCGATTTCCTGCTCGTCGACATCTGGCACGTCGCGCTCGACGCGCTGGAGCTGGTCGCCCCAGCCCTGCGTCCCGGAGCGGTCGTGGTCACCGACAACACCATCGCGTCCGCTGGGGGCTACGCGCCCTACTTCGAGTTCCTCAATGACCCCGCCAACAAGCTCCGCACGATGACCTTGCCCTTCACGGGAGGCCTCGAATTCACCGTCCGCATCGACTAGCGGATCTCGGCCCCAAACGCCAACCTAAACATTTGCCTTCAAAGTTAAGGCAATGGCCGTTGGCCTTACATTTGCCGTGCCGGCGCAAGGACGAGAAGGCGGCAAGTTCCGGTGCCGGCCGGCGCCGCGGTGTATGCGGGAATGGGAATCATTACCATCTAACTCATGGTTGATGATCGAGTTCCAGTGACGGTGCTGACGGGCTTTCTCGGTGCGGGCAAGACAACGCTGTTGAATCACATCCTCACCGAGCAGCACGGCAAGCGGATTGCGGTGATCGAGAACGAGTTCGGCGAGGTGGGCATCGACGATGCCATCGTCCTCGATGCCGAAGAAGAGATCTTCGAGATGAACAACGGTTGCATCTGTTGCACCGTTCGAGGCGATCTGATCCGCATTCTCGGAAATCTGATGCGGCGCAAGGACCGGTTCGACCAGATCCTCATCGAGACGACGGGGCTGGCCGACCCGGCACCGGTGGCTCAGACGTTCTTCGTAGACGACGAGATGTCAGCCCAGCTGCGGCTCGATGCCATCGTCACGGTGGTCGACGCCAAGCACCTGGTCCCGCACTTGGACGAAGAGAAGCCCGACGGGGTCGAGAATGAGGCTGTCGAGCAGCTGGCGTTCGCCGACCGGGTCGTGCTCAACAAGATCGACCTCGCCGACAGCGACGAACTGGACCATGTGGAGACCCGCATCCGACAGATCAACCCGCTGCCGCCGATTATCCGGACCCAGCACGGAAAGGTCGATCTTGATGCCATCCTCGAGGTCGGCGCGTTCTCGCTCGATCGTGTGCTGGCCGATGATCCCGAGTTCCTCGACCCCGACGCCGAGCATCAGCACGACCTCAGCGTGACATCGGTGGGGATCGAAGCCGATGGCGACCTCGATATCGACCGGCTGAATGAATGGCTGGGCGAACTCCTTCGCACCAAGGGAACCGACATTTTCCGCTCCAAGGGCATCCTGTCGATCGCCGGCTGGGACGAGCGGTACGTGTTCCAGGGCGTCCACATGTTGCTCGACGGCCAACCCCAAGGGACGTGGGGAGACGGCGAGGAACGACGCAACCGTCTCGTGTTCATCGGGCGCGACCTCGACCGAGAGTCACTGGAGGCCAGCTTCAGGTCCTGCCTCGTATGACCGACGCTGCGACATCGCCCATCGCACAGTGGCGGGTGGACGTCGACGACTACGTGCAGGTTCTTGAGGTCTGCCGGGACCAGGGCCAGGCGGTGGTCGGGTCCCTGGGCGGCGACGCTGCCCTCATCGACATCGACGACGGCTCGGCCACTGCGCTGGAACGGCACGAGATGGGAGTGCTGAGCGCTGCCTGGTCATCCGATGGCGGCCGCGTGGCAGTCGGGGGCCAGGACGGATGCGTGCGCATCTACGACCGCACCGGAGCTGGGAAGGGCGTTGTCGACACGTCGGCCTGGGTGACGGCACTGGCCTGGTCGCCGAACGCGCCCGTGCTTGCGATCGGCGCGGGCCGGCACCTGCTCATCACCGACCTCGACGGTGCGCTGCTCCACGATTTCGACGACCAGCCTTCGACGGTGACGGCGGTCGCCTGGTCGGCCGACGGCAGCCGTGTCGGTGCAACCGCATACGGCGGCATCGGTTGGCACGATGTTGTGGGGCCACGGACCGGTCGTCGACGTCGCTTCGACTGGAAGGGGTCGCTGCTGTCGCTGGCGATGTCCCCCGACGGAGCATGGGCCTGCGCCGGCGCCCAAGACGCGACCGTGCATCTGTGGCGGCTCTGGAGCGGCAAGGACCTCTCGATGTCCGGCTATCCGTCCAAGATCGAGCGAATCGGGTTCCGCCACGACAGCAGATGGCTCGCGGTTGCGTGCCTCGGCGAGATCACCATCTGGGATTTCGGCGGAAAGGGCCCCGCCGGTACCGCGCCGGCCGCTGCCTCCGGTCACGACAAGCACATTGAGGATCTCGATTGGGATCCCTCTGGCAATTCTGTCGCCACTGGGGGAGGAGATGGCCGCACCATTGTGTGGGCGGCCCCGACCCGCGCCGGTCAGGACCTGTCGCCGGTGACTGCGCTCGAGTCTGATGAGGCAACCAGTCGCCTCCGCTGGGTCAGCGAAGACTGCCTTCTGGTCGGTCGGGCCGACGGAGGCCTGGTCAAACTCGCTCTCTAGAAGGACAGCTCAGAGGACCCCGGCGAGCCACTCGCGGGCGTCGATCATCATTTCGATGGTCTGGCTGTGAGCCATGTCGTAGGCGTGGTGCCGAAGGTTCCACCCGCCGTCGCCAAGGGCCGCGATCACCTCTTTGGGCTGCTCCTGGCCGATGAAGAGGTCGCGGGTGCCCCACTGGAAGAGCGCCGGCCGGCCGTCGCCTTTGGACAGGTCGAGGTCGAGCCCGGGCGCGCTCGGCAGGCCGCAACAGATGGCCCACACCCCGGCGTAGCGGGGCGCACCGGCCCTGCCCGCAAGCGCCAGCGACAGGTAGCCGCCCTGGCTGAACCCGCCCACGATGCATCGTTCAAGCGGCACGCCTGCCTTGTCGGCCTCGTCCGCGATGAGCGACTCGAGCATCTCGAGTGAGGGCACGAACTGCGAGATGTCCTGTTCGAACGTCTCGAGGTCGATCGACCACCAGCCCGCACCGTCGCCGTCGGGCATGTCGATCGGTCCCCGTGGCGCAATCGCGGTGAAGCGTTCGTCTGGGTCGACGAGCGGTACATACGACGCGAGGTGATGCTGCTCGGCGGTGTAGCCGTGCATGAGAAAGAGGAGACGGTCTGCGCCGTCGCGGTCAATCCGGTACTGGGTCAATGACATGGAACGCAACGCTCCTGTGCTGTTCGTTCGGTGAAGCTATGCGCTCGGGGAAAATGCCGCACGGATCTCTTCGCGAGTGTCCGCGCTGGCCAGGCAGTCGACCATGGTGAGCGCCAGGGTGAGCGCGCCGTCGATGACTGCCTGGTCGCCTTCCTCGCGGCCCGTGTACACCTCGAATTCCGGTGTGTGTATCGGGGTGCCCTCGGGGGCGACTTTGATCATCGGGTGGATGGACGGGACGGCGTAGCTGACGTTGCCCATGTCGGTCGATCCGACCACCATCGAGCCTTCCTCCGAGGGCAGCGGGTGACGCCCGACATCCATGGCGTTGCGCACGTACACGTCGAGCAGGGGGTGGTTGTCGATCATGTCGTAGAACGGCGGATCGATCCATTCGGCCTGCATCTCGCACCCAGAGGCATCGGCGCCTCCCTGCAGGCATCGCTGCACCCGCTCCTTGAGCGTTTCGAGGCTCGCCATCTTGTGGCTGCGCACGTACCACTCGGCGGCGGCGCGCGACGGCACGATGTTGGGCTTGTCGCCCGCGTCGGTGAAGATGCCGTGGATCCGCTCGTCGGGCCGGATGTGCTGGCGCAGCGCAGCGACCGCGTTGTAGCCCAGCACGGCCGCATCGAGAGCGTTTCGGCCCCGGTGCGGTGAGGCAGCCGCGTGGGCCGCTTGGCCGTCGTAGGTCACGTGCAGCTGCTGGATGGCGATCGCGTGAAATGTGCGGAGGTCGCGATCGGCGGGATGCACCATCATCGCCAGATCGACATCGTCGAAGGCGCCGCGGCGGACCATGAACTCCTTGCCGCCGCCGCCCTCTTCGGCGGGCGTCCCGAGAATGGCGACCCGCCCGCCGAGGGCCTCGGCAACCTTCGCCACCGCGATGCCTGCGCCGAGCCCCGCCGAGCCGATGATGTTGTGACCGCACGCATGGCCGATCCCAGGGAGTGCGTCGTACTCGCACAGCACCGCGACCGTGGGCCCGTCGGCAGCGCCGACGCGGGCGTCGAACGCAGTCGGCATGTCGTAGGCGCCCCGCGTCACGTCGATCCCGTTGTCTTCCAGCACGCCGGTCAGGGCTTCGTGGGCGTGGTGCTCTTCGAAGTTGAGTTCGGGGTTGGCGTGGATCGAGTGCGAGAGATCCAGCAGCGCCGGCGTCAGGCGGTCGATCTCAGCACGAACGATGTTCTTGGCATCGGCAGCGTCCATGCCGGCGAGATTACTGAGGTCCCCAGAACCAGGACGGTCGTGCTGGCTCACTTACATCGCCTGTTCGTACAGCGCATGGACTTCTTCCCGGCTCGGGTAGCGCGGCGTATTCAGAATGATGAGGTCGCGTAACGCGTCGGTGGTGAGCCCGTCGATGTCCTGCGCCGTGGCGCCGAGGTCGCTGAGGCTGCGGTCGGTACCGACGGTTGCCGACAGCGTCTCGACTGCCTCGATGGCCGCCAGCGGGTCGCGGGCAACGCCGAGCGCTTGGCCCACGTCGGCGTAGCGGTCGGAAACCGACTCGAGGTTGAAGCGCATGATGTGGGGGAGCATGGTGGCGAGCGTCTGCCCGTGGGCCGCGCCGAAGGTGCCCGAGACGGGATGACCGGTGGCATGGACGAGTCCCAGCAGCGGGCCCGACGAGAACGCACGGCCGGCCAGGTGGGACGCGATCTGCATCGACGCCCGGGCTTGCACGTCGCTGCCGACGGCGACGGCCTGGGGGAGCCACTGCCCGGTGAGCCGGATGGCCTGCAGCGCGAGGCCGTCGGCGTAGGGGTTCGATGCGGTGGACGTGTAGGCCTCGATGGCGTGCGTCAGCACATCCATGCCGCATACCGCAGTGGCACCCGACGGAAGCCCGACGGTCAGGAGCGGATCCAGCACGACAGCGCGCGGCCGAACGTCCGGGTGGCTGAACGTCAGCTTGCGATGGTCCTCTGTCCGGGTGATCAGCCCGCCGCCGTTGGTTTCCGATGCGGTGCCAGAGGTGGTGGGCACCGCGATCGTGGGCACGCACGGCGCACTGGCCCGAGCCAGCGGCGCCAGGGTGGCGAAGTCGATCCGGTCGGCGTCGTCGAGCTCGGGCGAGAAGGCAAGCGACGAGTCCTCGACGCCTGACGGAGCTGCCATCGCGATGTACTTGCCGCAGTCCATGACCGACCCGCCGCCGACGAGCACCATCACGACGTCTTCGGTGCCGAATCCTCGCAGCGATTCCACCCCAGCCGCGACGTTGGCATCGGTCGGATTGGGGTCGACGTCGTCGAAGACCGTCCATTCGAGGCCATCGGATGTGAGCGCGTCGATGACCGTGTTGACGATGCCCGCAGCGCGCACGCCCGGGTCGCTCACCACGAAGGCGCGGCTGCCGTTGGCCCGTACGTGCCCGGCGAGATCGGCGACGCTGCCCTCTCCCACGAGGGTGGTCGGCATGGGTTCAAGCGTGTAAGTGCTCATCTGTTGGGAAATCCCCCTGCTGCTGTGACCACGCCGGGTGATGCCCGTTCGTGGCGGGAAGTTGATGGCCCAGTCGGCGGGCCTTGGTCTCGAGGTATCGGTGGTTGTGGAGGTTCGGCACCACCGCGAGCGGCACGCGTTCCACGGCGATCCCGTTCTCGCGGAGGCTCTCTGCCTTGTGGGGGTTGTTTGTGAGCAGCTCGACGTCAGTGATGCCGAGGTCACGAAGGATCCCGGCCGCGGGCGCATAGTCACGCTGATCGGCCTCGAAACCCAGCGTGGTGTTGGCGTCCACGGTGTCGAAGCCGGTGTCCTGGCACTGGTAGGCCCGGATCTTGTTGGCGAGCCCGATCCCGCGGCCTTCCTGGTCGAGATAGAGGATCGCGCCGGCCCCTGCGCCGGTCACGTGTTGGATCGCGAGCTCAAGCTGCTGCCCGCAGTCGCACCGCAACGAGCCGAACACGTCACCGGTGACGCACGAGGAGTGCATACGAACCGGGACTCTGCGACGCGAGTGCGGATCGCCGAAGACCAGTGCCACGTGTTCGCCCGCGCCCTCTCCGGTGTAGGCGAAGATCGTGAACAGGCCGTGCTTCGTGGGGAGTTTGGCCTCGCCCACCCGTTCCAGGGTGTGCGGGGTTTCGTCGGGTGCCGTGCTCATGGGGGTGTGTTTCGACGATGGAAGCCGGACAGGAACTCTAACCAGAATGAGAACGGTTCCTACGAGACTGAGCACGAAGGGCGTCGGTGTGCGGGAGTGCTAGAACCGCGCCCGTGCCGAAGTTCGCTGGGTCAGAGGGGTCGATTCACTACGAGCGATGGGCTCCCGACGGCCCGGCCCACCGCATAGTGGTGGTAGTGCACGGCTACGCCGAGTACGCGGCCCGGTATGGCCACCTGGCCGAGCGGCTGATGGCCGACGGCGCAGTGATCTACGGCGAGGATCACATGGGGCACGGTCGCAGCGACGGCGAGCGGGCGCTCATCACCGACTTCGAGCACGTGGTCGATGACATCCGGACGCTCGTAGATATCGCGCGGGCCGAGCATCCGGAGCTGCCTACGGTGATGATCGGGCACTCGATGGGCGGGCTGCTCGCTTCAAGATTCGCCCAGGAGTACCCCGACGATGTCGCCGGCATCGTCCTGCTTGGCGCAGTAATCGGCGACTGGAACTGGGCCCGGGAGGTTTTGGCGCAGCCAGAGCTGCCTCCCGCCACGACCGACTTCTCGGGCATGTCCCGTGACACGGCCGCTGTCGAGGCCTACGCCACCGATCCGCTCATCTACCGAGGCAAGTACAAGCGGCCCTTGCTTGAAGCCGAGGTCATCGCCCTGGACCGATTCCAGGCCCAGGTCAGCACCCTCACCATGGGGGTGCTGTTCTGCCACGGCACTGATGATCCCTTCGTCGACTACCGCACCTCGCTCGAGGCGGTGCAGGCGATGCCCAGCAACGACAAGACCATCCGCCTCTACGAGGGCGCCCGCCACGAGCTCGTGAACGAGACCAACCGGGATGAGGTGATCGATGAAATCGCCGCATTCGTTGCCCGGATCGCTGCATAGAGACGGCGTAGTGCCTTCAAGCCGGCGCAACCGGTCTCGGTAGAATGTGCTGATGGGCGAGCGACTCGCCGAGACTCACGAATTGGTGTCGGCCCGCCTGAATGACGCCGGGCAGCTCTACACCAAGGGTCGGCGAGAACTCGTGGAGCTTCTCGTTCGCGCCGCTCGACCGGCGACCATCCCCGAGATGCTCGAGCTCCGGCCTCGCCTCACCCAGAGCTCGCTGTACCGCAATATGGCCGATCTCGAAAGCGTGGGCATCGTCCGGCGTGTCGTCGGGATCGATGACCCCACTCGCTACGAGTTCTCCGAGGACATCATCGGCCGTCACCACCACACGATCTGCACCGTGTGCGGCACGGTGGACGACTTCTTCATGCCCGCCGCGGACGAACGCAGCCTCCAGACATCACTCGACCAAGCGCTGGACACCAGCGGGTTCCAGCCGAACACTCACCGGCTCGACGTCTTCGGCATCTGCCCCGACTGCACTTGACGTTCGAATGAAGACCTTCGACTGAAGGACCGGAGGCGGCGGCTGCGCGGCGCCGTCGACAAACCATTCGCACACCGCATCAGTGAGTGCTGCGTCGTTGATGCCGCCGAGCCACACCGATGTCCCGTCGCCGCGGCGGACGATCACGACATTGGAGTACGCGCACTCGTCCACGCAGTCCACCACGCGAGTTCGAGCGACGGCCGCGATTGCGGCGAGCTGCCCGTCGTGATCGGTCTCGGGGTGCTTTCGCTCGGTTCCGCAACAGCAGCCGCGGCAGACCTGGACACGTATGGAGGCGGGGAAAGCCCAGCCGTTCGGCGCGGTGTTCATCGCTCGCTGCCCATCACGGCGAGAGTGGGCCGAACGCGAAGTGGGAGTGGTGCCCGTCGGCGAGTCGTCGCACCTCGATGCCGTAGACGGGTTCGAGCAGCTCGCTTCGCAGCACGTCGTCGGGCCGGCCCTGGTGCACGACCTTGCCGTGGTTGAGCAGGGCGAGATGATCGCAGTAGCGGCTGGCCAGGTTGAGGTCGTGCAGCACGACGATGCTGTCGATCTGGAGGTGCCGGACCAGCGCGAGCACCTCGTGCTGGTAGCGGACGTCGAGATGATTCGTGGGCTCGTCGAGCAGGATGACCGGGCTCTGCTGCGCGATGCAGCGGGCGATCATCACCCGTTGGCGTTCACCGCCTGACAGGTGGTGGATGCTGCGGTCGGCGAAGCCCGACATGTCCACCATCTCCAGCCCGTCGAGTACGGCTTTGCGGTCGTCGTCGGTGAAGCCTTGATGGTCGCCGCGATGCACATGGCGTCCCAGCAGCACGAACTCGCCGACCGTGATGTCGATCCCGTCTGCTGAGGCGTCCTGAGTGACGACGGCGACCGCACGGGCAATCGAGCGCTGCGACATCGATCCGATCGCTGCGTCGTCGATGAGAACGGCGCCTCTGTTCGGTCGGAGCATGCCGTACAGGCAGCGCAGCAGTGATGACTTGCCGCTGCCGTTGGGACCGATGAGGCCGACGACCTGTCCGGAGCGCGTGCTGAGCTGCGCTCCGGACAGGACGTCGACGGCGCTGAGCCGCAGTTCGATGCCGGTGGCCGTGATCACGGGTTCGTCATTCGGTGATCTGATCGCTGAGCTCAGACAGTCCCTTCACCACGAGCGGCGTGGGCGGCTCCGCCCAGTTGAACAGCAGCGGGTACACCGCGCCGTGCTCGACCGCAGTGATGCTGCTGGCTCCCGGCAGATCGGTGACCAGTGCGCTGATCTCGTCGGGGGTGAGGCCGAAATCGTCGTAGAGCAGCACCAGGATCTCGGGATTGCGGCCGATGACCTCTTCGATCGAAACCTCGGGCACCCGCTCGCTGAGCTCGGCGAACACGTTGGTCATGCCGAGCGCCTCCATCAGCGGATGCACCATGCCGAGCGAGGAGTAGGCGTAGATGGCGCTGCCGTCGGAGCTGACATACAGCGCAGCAGCGGTCTGGCCCTCGGCAACCGGTGCATCGGCCGCGGAGTTCACGGCGGCCTCTAGCGCGTCGGCGCTCGCATTGGCGGTCTCGGAGGTGCCGAAGAGCTTCCCGTAGAAGCGGACCTCGTCCAGGATGCTCTCGAACGACGGCGTCGGCGGGTTGTCACAGAACGGGGGCATCACGTAGAGCTGGATGCCGACGTCGCCGAGCGAGTCGTGGGTGAGGGTGGCGGTGTCATAGCCGATGACGATGTCGGGGTCGTGGTCGATGATCGCCTCCACCGATATCTCGACGCCGCCGGTCGATGTGTGCTCGGCCACCAACGCCGGGATGTCGTTGAGCAGGGCCAGCTCGTCGGCGGTGTAGTACTCCTCCGGGAAGTTCTCGATGCGGGCGATCACCCGGTCCATGGCGCCGGCTGCGAACAGCAGTGAGGGCGCCGCGGCCTCCATCAGCATCACCCGCTCAGGCGGGGCGTCGAGGGTGAACTCGGTGTCGCAGTTGGTGAAGGTGAGCGGGAATCCGTCGTCTTGAGCCGCTTCGGTCGGGGAGTCATCGCTTCCTCCACAGGCTGCGGTCAGGAATCCGACCACGACGAACAATGCGATCGCTCGACGCCAAGTTGCTAACCGTCTCATGGGGGTCTCCTTCTTCATAGGGGGGTTTCCGTTCACGGAGAGGGGCTCGCACGCGCGCTGGCGCGCTTAGGAGTTGTGACTGAGCTTTCGGACGAGAGCGACGAGCACGGGGGCTCCGAGCACGCCGGTGACGACTCCGATGGGCAGCTCGCGGGGCTGCAACACCATGCGAGCCGCAACGTCCGCCCAGACCAGCATGAGGGCGCCGAACGCTGCGGATGCCGGGATCAGATGGCGGTGAATCGGGCCGATGATCCGACGCGCGATGTGAGGCGCCGCGAGACCGACGAATCCGATGCCGCCCGACAGCGACACGGCGAAGCCGACGCACATCGCGACGACGACCACGAGCTGCAGCCGGGTGCGTCCGGGATCGACGCCGCTTGCCATAGCGGTCTCGTCGCCGAGCGCCAGCAGGTCGAGTCGGCGGCGCCACCAGAACACCAGGATCATGCCGGCCCCCATGCCGAGGTAGCCGATGGGCAGCGTGGACCAGTCGGCGTTCGCGAGCGAGCCGAGCAGCCAGAACATCACCGCCCGGGCGCCGTACTCGCTATGGGCGAAGAGGATGAGCAGGCTGGTGACGGCACTGAGCAGGTAGGCGACGGCCACGCCGGCTACCAGCATCCGCGAGGGCGTGATGCGACCGGAGGAACGGGCCAGCGCCAACACGAGCGCAAGGGCGCCGAGGGCGCCGAAGAACGCCATCAGCGACACCGATTCTCGGCCCAGCCAGGAGCCGACTCCGAACAGGATCGCCGCAGCAGCTCCGGCGGACGCACCCGAGCTCACGCCGAGGATGTACGGCTCGGCCAGCGGGTTGCGCACGAGGGCTTGCAGCGTCACGCCCACGACCCCAAGTGCCGCACCCACGATTGCGCCGAGCAGCACCCGTGGCAGGCGCACTTGCCAGATGATTGCGTCGTCGGTTCGGGCCCAGCTCTCGGCATCGAACAGGCCCATCATGTGGTGCCCGATGATCTTCAGGACCGTCGGAGGTGCCACGCCGACCGGACCGAGCCCGATGGCGACCACCACCGACACAACGGTGAGCGATGTGAGGGCAATGAGGGTGGGCCGGCGACTCCATGCCCAGCCGTCGTGCGACGCAGCCGGGGCGCGACTTGGTGCCTGGAGAAGAGACACGGCGGCGGATCATAACAGGAATAGGAACGATTCCCATTTAGCGCCGGCATGTGGTTATGTTCTGCTCAGCGGCCGCAATGGGGATGGGCTTATGGGAATGGCACTCATTCCCAACTGAGCGGTACCGTTTCGGCGTGACCAGCACCTCCGATGGAACGCCGGACCTTTCGACGCACGCGCTGATCGGCATCGTGACGGTCTCGGACAGGGCCAGCCGAGGCGACTACGAAGACCGGGGAGGACCGGCGATTCGTGACTATCTCGAGCGCGTGATGGCTTCGGAATGGTCTGCGCAGGCTGCGCTCGTTCCCGACGAGCAGGACCAGGTGGCCCAAGCGATCCGGGAGCTGGCCGCAGCGGGATGCTGTCTCATCCTCACCACCGGCGGCACCGGTCCGGCACTGCGCGACGTCACCCCTGAGGCCACCGAGGCAGCCTGTTCCAAGATGCTGCACGGCTTCGGGGAAGCGATGCGCACCGCGTCGCTGAAGGCGGTGCCGACTGCGATCCTGTCCCGCCAGACAGCGGGCATCTGCGACGGTGCCCTGGTGATCAACCTGCCAGGTCAGCCCAAGGCGATCGCGGAGTGCCTCGACGCGGTGTTCGCCGCTGTCCCGTACTGCGTCGACCTCATCGGCGGGCCGTACATCTCGACCAATACCGAACACATCGATGCGTTCCGCCCGGCTTCAGCCATCCGCCCGGCCGCAGTCGACTAGCGGCAGAGACCGCCGGCAGCGAGGCGTGTCGACGGGCATCGGTTACCGGCAGGCCGACGCCGGTGTCGCCTGCGGATGAGACATAGGGTCGGGTGATGGGCGACGAGCGGGTGATGCACCTGGGCGTGACTGCCGCCGATCTGGGCGGGGCAACGCTCGCGATTGTGCCTGGCGACCCAGCGCGGGTGGCTCGGATCGCCGAGACGATGGACGAGCCGGTGCACCTGGCCTCCGTTCGGGAGTTCACGACCCATCGAGCGTCGATCGAGGGCCGGCCGGTGGTGGTCTGCTCGACCGGCGTCGGCGGGCCATCGACCTCAGTCGCGGTCGAGGAGCTGGCCCAGCTCGGTGTGCGGACGTTCCTGCGGGTCGGCACCACCGGCTCGATCCAACCTGACCTGCGGATCGGTGACCTGGTCATCACCCAAGCGGCGGTCCGTCTCGACGGGGCGAGCCGGCATTTCGCCCCGCTGGAGTATCCGGCGGCCTCCTCGTTCGAGTGCACCCGTGCCCTGGTCGATGCAGCGGTCGCCCTCGACGCCCCCTATCAGGTGGGGATCACGGCATCGAGCGACACCTTCTATCCCGGCCAGGAGCGCTACGACACCGTGGCCGGTGATGTCGTCGGGTGGCTGCGGGGCAGCCTGGCCGAGTGGCGCCGCATCGGCGTGCTCAACTACGAGATGGAATCGGCGACGCTGTTCACGATGTGCGCGGCCAACGGCTGGCGGGCCGGGTGCGTGGCCGGGGTGATCGCCCAGCGCACCGAGTCTGAAGCCGTGGTCGACGAGGCCCGCATCGCTGCCACCGAAGAGCGGGCAGTCGGCGTGGTCGTCGAGGCGGCCCGCCGTCTGCTTCAACAGAAATCTCACCGAGGTGAACCATGAGCAAGATCAGCCGAATCGTCGTTCAGGCCTACACGTACCAGCTCCGCGATGTCGGTCCGACGATCTGGACCTACTCGCCCGGGTCAGAGACGAGCGTCTCGAAGTTCATGGTGTCGATCGAGTCCGACGACGGTCTCACGGGCAGCTACGCACCCCACTACGGCGCAACGGATCACGCCATGGCGCAGGTCTGCGACATGGCGCCGCTGCTGATCGGCAGAAACCCAGAGCAGCGCGAACGGATCTTCGAACTCCTCAAAATCCAGTTCCGGCACTTCGACAAGGTCGGCATCGCAGCGCTTGACACCGCCCTGTGGGACCTCGCCGGCAAGAAGTACGGCGCCTCCATCAGCCAGTTGCTGGGCGGGTACCGGGAACGGTTGCCGGCATATGCGAGCACGACGCCGGGGCAACAGACGCCTGGCGGCCTCGACAGCATCGACAAGTACGCAGACTTCGCCGAGGAATGCCAGCAACGCGGCTTGCCGGCGTACAAGATTCACGGCTTCTTCGACGGCAGCGTGGACAACGAGATCGGCATCATGACAGCGGTTCGCGATCGCGTCGGGTCCTCGATGAAGCTGATGACCGACCCCGCATCGTCCTTGGTGTCATTCATGGATGCCGTGGAAGTCGGTCGGGCGTGCGACGACTTGGGATTCTTCTGGTACGAAGACCCCTACCGCGATGCCTCTTCGAGCGCTGCCGCGCACAAGCGCCTGCGAGAGTTCGTCCGCACGCCGATGCTCATCGCCGAGCACATCCGGGGATTCGAGCAGAAGGCCGACTTCGTGCTGGCTCGTGGCACCGACATCATGCACATCGACCCCGAATTGGACGGCGGCATCACCGGCACGATGAAGCTGGCCCACTTCTGCGACGCCATCGGCATGGATGTTCAGCTCCACACCGCCGGCCCGATGCACCGGCACTGCATGTCGGCAATACCCAACACGATGTTCTACGAGCTCGGCCTGGTCAATCCCGACACATCGCAGAACTGCCTGCAACCGCCGATCTACGCCGACGGCTACGGCGAGGGCCTCGACGATGTGGGTCCCGACGGATGCGTCGCGGTGCCCACCGGTCCGGGGCTGGGCGTGGAATACGACTGGGACAAGATCAACGCTTGGGAAACAGCCAGGCGCACCTTCGAGTGACCCGACTCACCGTTCGTCTCAGCGACTCGGCTGTTGAGGGTGAGGCGTTAGAGGCTCGGTGCCGAGGCTTCGCCCGCCGGGCTCGGGCGCGCGGCCGGCGGGAACGTGCTGGAACTCGCGGTTCACCCTGCGGACAGCCGGTGTGATGGCCACGGCGTAGCCGACCAGAGCGAGGAGGACCCGGCGAGCCGGCAGGAGCACGAAGCAGATGGCCCACGCCGCGGCGAAGCCGATGAGCCGTGGCTTCATCGCGGATATGCGAGCGGACGGCTTGTCGTCGGGTCGGCCGAGCGGGAATCGCTTCGGCTTGACGAACCATCCATGGGCGAACAGCTGAGCGACGAAGTACGGCCAGAAGGCCTCTGGAGCGTCGAGTGGCGGATCGGTATCCCATGCGGCGTCGGTGTCGCTGGCTAGTCCGTCTCGGACGCGAGACCACATATGCGACGCGGTGACTCGACCGGAGGCACCGCCACGATTCTGATGAGTCGGGCGACAGTGCCACCGGTACAGCACCCGTCGGTCCTCGTTGAGGGCGAGTATCCCAGCCTGAAAGATGCCGTTCGGGTGCGAAGACCAGTGTCGCTCGAGCACTCCGGTGTCGCCGATGTAGAGGTCGAACCGGCCATTCTCACGGCAGTCTTCGAGGATCTCGTGGTGCGGGTCGCCTACCGCCTGATACTCCAGTTCCCATGTGTCCTGGGCTTCGCTCGCGAGACTCTGGGGCTCACTGGTGACGGCGAAGATCTCGCCTCCAGCAGCCCGGATCTCCTCGACGACTCCCGATTTGCCGAAGCCGCGCAACTCGCGGCGGCAGGGAGGTCACCACAACCCGCGGTAGAACACCAACACGACGAACTTGTGCTTGTCGAGTTGGGCGTTGAGCCATCCGGCGCGTACCCCGATCGGCGGGTCGAGCAGCGGCGGGATCAGCGGATCGTCAACTTCGGCGGCCGACACTCGGAAGCCTTCGGCTGATCGTTCGATCACCACCTGCTCACGGGCACAGACGTCGCCGTTGCACAGCACCAAACCCAGTTCGAAGGACCCTGCTTGCGCTCGTGTCACGGTGTCTTCGGCGTCGATGACTCCGGTGATCTCGTAGCGAGACTCCTGCGTTGCGTTGATCCACTCGAGCGCGGCCTGCGAAGCTGCCTGAAGCTCAGTGGGGGTTTCTTCGCTCACGTTCATGCGTCGCCGTGCCTCGGATTCCTTGAGTCGAAAGGGCGTTAGGCCATGTCGCTGATCCGTGGCGGCTCGATCCACGATCGAATGCTAGAGCGGCGCTCGGGGCGAAGTCCCCGGTCAGCGTCGACCGCAGCTGTCCCAAGCACCAGTGGGACGCGGCCCACTAGGTTCGGATCTTTGGGGAGAGAGTCGGGAGGACCTCATGACCCAGCGATCCAAGAACCCGCTGCGCCTATTGCTCGCGGTGCTCGCGGTGTTCGCGCTGCTAGCTGTGAGCTGCGGCGGTGACGATAGCGGAGACGGGGCGACTGGTGGCGACGCCGAAGCCAGTGAGTCCGCAGACGACGTAGCCGCCGACGATGCACCGGCCGATGACGCGCCGGCTGAGGACGCGCCCGCGGACGACGCGCCCGCCGATGATGCGTCGGCTGACGACGCACCTGCCGATGAGGCACCCGCCGGGCCGTCCGGCACGTTGCGTATGGCGATGACAACCGACGTCCAGACATACGACCCGGTCATGGCCGGGATCGCGCAAGGGCCATACCTGATGCCTGTGTACGACACCTTGCTGGTCCGCAGTGCCGACGGGGGAGTGGCGCCACGCCAGGCAGAGGCGTTCCGCATCATCACCTCGTCTTCCTACGAGCTCGACATCAGATCGGGCATCACGTTCAGCGACGGCGCAGTTCTCGACGCCGCTGCGGTGGTGGCCAACTTTGAACGAGCCAAGGCCCGAGAAGACAGCCCGCAGGCAGCGACCTACAGCAACATCGCCACGGTCACCGCAGTGAGCGACATGACCGTCCGCTTCGATCTCGTCGAGCCATCCACGGCGTTCCTTCAGGAGCTGACCTGGCTGCCGGGGATGATGGTGAGCCCGGGTGCGTTTGACACCAATGTCGATGTGACTCCCGTGGGCGCCGGCGGCTGGGTCTTCGACGCCGAATCCACCCGGGCCGGCGTTCAGCAGGACTTCGCGGCCCGCACCGACGGATTCTGGGACCCTGAATCGGTCCAGGTCGAGCGCATCGAGATCCGTCTGCTGCAAAACGACGCAGCGACAAACGCCATCTTGAACGGCGAGCTGGACTTGATCTTCAAGGACGACCTGTCGGTGTCGGCCTACAAGGACGCCGGGCTGACGATCATCGACGGCCCAGAGCCCGGCCTGTGGTACGTGCAGGTCATGGACATCGACGGCGTCCTGCTCGAACCGATCGGCGACGTCCGTGTCCGGCAGGCAATGAACCTGGCCCTCGACCGGGACGGGTTCAACGCAGCAATCCAGAACGGTCTGGGCAACCCGTACCCCGGATGGTTCCTGCCGACCGAGGCGTGGCATGACCCCTCCACCGAACAGTGGGCCTTCGATCTCGACCGTGCCAAGGCGCTGCTCGCCGAGGCCGGCTACCCGGACGGGTTCGCCATCACGATCGAGACCATCCCGCCGCTCGCGCCTGCGGTGGAGGCGATAGCGCAGATGTGGACTGCCCTCGGGCTGGACGTATCGGTCAATGTCGGGGAACCGGGAACCTTGGCCGGCACGATGCGCGCCGGCGTGACACCGCTGACGCCGACGTTCAACGCCGGCCACCCGCCAGAGCGCTTCTACCGTCAGCGTCTGGCACCCGGAAATGGATTCGACCCATTCCTGGCAGACCGTGGGGAGCTGGCCGATCTCGCCGCCAAGGCGTTCGAGGCCACCACGGTCGAAGCGCAGAATGAAGCGTGGGCCAAGACTTTCGCGTACGCCGTGAATCAGGGCTTCGTCATGGTGTACGGGCACGCGACGGGTGGCGTGGTCATTGGCCCTGGCGTGGCTGGCGCCGAAATGCTCCCTGCCGACATCATGCCGCGCCCGTACGGCATGAGCGTCGGGTGATCGCAGGGCCACGCCCATTTCGTGGTCCTTATCTGCACTGACCAGTCCCAGAGCTCCCCAGCCCGACACATCATCGGGCTGGGGAGTTCGACTGTCCCATTTGGCGGACTGACGACGTGACTCGCACCGTCCTGATCCGGGTGGCGTCGCTGGTGCCGCTCGTGATCCTCGCGAGCTTCATCACGTTCTCGCTGCTGCAGCTGACCGAGACCGATCCCGCCATCGTGCGGCTGGGCGACGACGCGACCGAGGAGGCCTACGAGTCATTCCGGGAGCAGATCGGCGTCAACGACACTTTCGTCGTTCAGTACGGCCGATGGCTGGGCAACGCAGCCACCGGCGACTTGGGCGAGTCGTGGAACGGGCCTAACCAGGTCTCCCAGCTCTTGAAGGAACGCCTGTCGGTCACGTTCTCGCTGGCACTGGGCGGGCTGTTCGTCGCGGCGACCATCGGCATGGTGCTCGGCATCGCCGCGGGCGTTCGTGCCGGTCGAGCGACTGACTCAGTCATCACCGCGGCGGCGTCCACGGGGCAAGCGATTCCGAATTTCTGGGTTGGGATCCTGCTGGTGGCGTTCGTCGCGCTGCCCTATGACGTGTTTCCGGCGACGGCCTACACCGGCCCTACCGAATCGGTGAAGGACTGGTTGATCAGCATCACGCTGCCGTCGATCGCGCTCGGCACCGCCGCTGCCGCAGCGATTGCCCGCCAGACGAGAGCCGCGTTCGTCCGAGTGCTCCACGAGCCCTATATCCGCACCGCCTTGTCGGTTGGCCTGTCACGGCGGTCGATCCTGTACCGGACCGCGCTCCGCAATGCGTCAATCCCGGTGGTCACGAGCGCCGCCACGCTGTTCGGCGTGCTGCTCGGCGGAGCGGTGATCGTGGAAGCGGTCTTTGCCTATCCCGGCTTGGGCTCGCTCGTGCTTGAAGCCATTCAGAACGGCGACCTGCCCGTTGTGCTGGGCTTCGTGTTCGTTGCCGCAGTCGGGGTGGCGCTGGTTCAGCTGCTCTTGGACATCACCTATACCGTCATCGATCCCCGGACCCGTGTGTCATGAGTGCACCCGAGGCGCCAACGGCACGTGAAAGCCCGATAGTCAAGATCGCATGGGGGCTGATCCTGCTGCTGGTGGGGGTGGCGATTCTCGGGCCGTGGCTCTCGCCGCACGACCCCAACCTCGGCGACTTCTCGAAGATCATGGTCGGCCCGAGCAGCGAGAATTGGCTTGGCACCGACAACCTGGGGCGCGACACCCTCAGTCGACTCATGGTGGGCACGCGCATCGCTGCGCTTGCCGGATTGGAAGCGACGGCGATTGCGATCGCGGTCGGGGTGCCGATCGGCATCACGGTGGGGTTCCTCGGCGGTGCGCTCGATCGCTTGGTGATGCGCGTGGTCGACGCGGTGGCGGCGATCCCGGCTCTGGTCTTTGCCATCGCCATCATTGCCGCCATCGGAGGCGGCCTGACTCAAGCCATGATCGCCGTCGGCCTGGCGTTCTCGGCCAGCGTGGCGAGACTGGCGCGAGGGTTGACGCTGAGCGAACGCGAGCGCCTCTACGTCGATGGCGCGAGGGTCGTGGGCCTCGGCCGCTCGAGTCTGCTGCTCCGTCACATCCTGCCGAATATCGGCGGCCCGCTTGTCGTGATCGCCACCACCGTTTTTGCTCAGGCCATCGTCACCGAGGCTGGGCTGAGCTTCATCGGCCTCGGCGTCGAGATCCCCGATGCCAGCTGGGGTTCGATGCTCACGAACGCGCAGCGTGTTCATCGCGACAACCCCTTTCAATCGGTGCCTCCGGGGGTGGCGATCTTCATCACGGTGCTGGCGATCAACATCGTCGGTGATTCGCTGCTGCGGCGCCGCAGGGGCGAGTCGTTCGACCACCCGGCCGGCCACCTCGAACCGGTCATTGCCCGTTCGAAAGATGTCGATGCGCCAATCGTCGATCCAATCGCTCAGCCGATGACGAACTTGGACCGCACTGCCGCAGGCGCCGATTGGGCTGGCGGAGCGAGCCGGGTTCTCACGGTCCGCTCGCTGTCGGTCAACTATCCCACGACGACAGCGGTGCTGTCGGCAGATTTCCATGTCGACGAGGGCGAGGTGGTGGCCCTGGTCGGCGAGTCGGGGAGCGGCAAGACCAGCGCGGTGATGGCCGTCGCAGCTCTGCTGACACCTCCGGCCGACGTGCGTGCCGCCGAACTGTCGCTCGCGACGCCAAGCGGCGACATGTCCCTGCTCGACATGAGTCGAAGCGAACAGCGCCGCTGGCGAAGCCAACTCGGCGTCGTCTTCCAGGAGCCGGCTGCCAGCTTGAACCCGCTGCAAACGGTGGGCCGGCAGATGGCCGACGCGCTGAAACGGGTCGGGGGCATGTCGCGGCGCGAGATCTCGGACCGGACCATCGAGCTGCTGACCGCTGTCGGCCTGCCGCGGCCTGCCGAGGTCGCTCGCCTGCGCCCCGACCAGATCTCGGGTGGCATGGCGCAACGTGTGGTGATCGCTCAAGCTCTGGCCAGTGAGCCCCGGCTGCTGATTGCCGATGAACCCACAACTGCTCTCGACGTCACGATCCAGGCCGAGATCATCACGCTGCTCAAGCAACTCGGCGAGCAGCGTGGCCTGGCAGTGCTGTTGGTCACGCACGATCTCGGAGTGGCCGCCGAATTGGCCGATCGCACCCTCGTGATGTACCAGGGCCGGGTGGTCGAGCGGGCGCCGATGGCCGGCTTGGTGACGGCGCCGCAGCACCCCTACGCGTCGGAGCTGCTGCTCTCGGTGCCGCGCAACGTGGGGGGCGTCAGGATCGAACCGAAGATCGACCGGTCGGCTTCGCTTGCGGTGCCGACGGCCGGGTGCGTGTATGCGCCCCGCTGCGAGCACGCAACGCCGGAGTGCCGCGAGCGCGAACCAGTGCTGAGGAACGTTCGAAGCCATCTGGTCGCTTGCATCCATGCCGAGGAACTGGATCTGCCCGCTATCCCTGTAGAACCGTCTGCATTCGAGCCCGGAGGCGAGCGGTGACCGTGCTCGCGACGGCGGATGGCCTGACGGTGCGCTTCAAGCGGCGCCGGAGCCTGACGGCGCTGCGGCCACCGCCGTTCACCGCCGTCGACGATGTCAGCTTCGAGCTCACTTCGGGCAAGATCACCGCCATCGTGGGCGAATCCGGCTCGGGAAAGACGACCGTGGCGCGTGCCCTGCTGCGTCTGGTCCCGTTCGAAGGCGAGGTCACCGTCGACGGTGTCGCAGTCCACGATCTGCCGACCTATCCCGGTCTTGACTATCGCCGCCGCATCCAGGCTGTCTTTCAGGACCCGCTGCAGGCGCTCAATCCGCGCCACAGCACAGAGCAGCTCATCGGGGAGCCGTTGAGAGTGCACGGCCATCGCGAACCCACCGAGCACAGCTCTCGCATCGATGAGCTGCTCGAACATGTGGGTCTCGACGCCGAGTTGCGGCCACGCACCACCCGGGAGCTCTCAGGCGGCCAGCGCCAGCGCGTCGCCATAGCGAGGGCGCTGGCGAGCGAGCCCCGGGTGCTCGTCTTGGATGAGGCGCTCAGCTCGCTCGACGTCACGACCGGAACGCGGGTCGCGCGGCTGTTGCGAGCGCTGGTCGATGCCGACAACGCGATGCTGTTCATTGCCCACGACCTGGCCCTGGTTCGCCAGCTCTGCGACGAGGTGCTCGTCATGCATGACGGGCGCATCGTGGAGCGCGGCAGTCCCGACGACGTGTGCGAACGACCCCAGGACCCCTACACCCAGCGGCTCATCGCCGCGATCCCCGACCCGGCTGACGCACTGGCGCGCTGAGCCGCGGCCTCCCGGTAACGGCTACCGGTGACTGTCGAGGAAGAGCCGGGCCGCGTCGACCGCGACCTCGGCGGCCAGCGCCATGGCCTGCGGCGTGGTCGCAGCGGCGGCGGTGTCGGCGGTGGTGTGGAACAGCGATGATCCGCCCAGGAACGACAGCACCGATGCGCCGGCTTCGAACCATGTGCCGCCTTCGCCGGGCCACGGATTCGCCTGGCTCAAGCGCCAATTTGCTGCGAGCACCCGGCGGCCGATCTCGTCGCGGACCTGGCCGTTGGCCGTGGTCAGCACCATCCGTTGGGCGCCGAGCCCAGCCGGGCCCGTCGAATCGGGCTCGATCGCCCCAACCGATGCGCCGAGATGGACAACCGGCCAGCCAGTCACGTCGCGGCTGGCGAGATAGTGCTTGAGACCGATGTGATCGATCTCGTGGCCGCTGCACACCGAGAGCGTGACGTGGTGATCGGCAGCGAGATCGGCGGCCATTGCCAATGCGACCGCGAGACCGGTGCCGCGTTCACCGCCGGCGGGGGTCCAGCCGGTCAGCGGCGTCGTGATGTTGATGGCTGGCGCGTCGGTTGCGCCCAGCGTGGCGATGACGTTGGCGCTGCGATCCGGCTCGGCCGTCGCTGTGAAGGTCAATTCGGCGTCGCCGCCGCGCACACGGTGGGCCCAGTTGCCCGGAATGATGACTGCAGGGCGCCCGGGGGTTGTCGGCATCTGCGGCACCCGGTTGCACTGCACGGGATGGTCGTCGAGACCTCCGATGGCCATGACGAGCGCCGCTGCGTCAGGATCGGCTTGGAGGTAGGGGTCGAGCCCTCGCGGGTTGCCGACGATGTTGACATCGACGTCAACTACGGAGAGGTTCGTGGTGCGCCAGTCGCCTGCCGCGCAGTAGAAGACGGGCAGCGCGGGCACGGCTCCGTGGGCGGTCCTCAACTCGGCAGAGCAGACGAAACGGTCGAACTCGAACCAGTCTTCGTGCACCGAGGCACCGAGGCTTCGAAGGACGTCGGTCAGCCAGGCGGTGGTCTGGGCATCGGCCGGCGTGCCGGTGTGGTGGTTGCCGAAGCTCGCGTAGGTCTCGACGATTTCATACAGCTCGTCGGCGCTGAATCTCGCGGTCGTCATCAGGCTCATTGGTCTGCCAACTGGTTCTTGAGCTCAACCTCGGCTGCCTTGATCAGGTCGTCGCGGTCGTTCTCGAGCTCGTACTCGACCCATTCGAGCCTACCCGTGAACGGGAAAGGGCCTTGGTAGGCGTCGGTCACCGTGGGGCCGGCGTCCTTGCCGATGTCCATGCCGTAGAGAGTCTCGCGGTAGGGCACCATCTCGACGGGGCCGCGCCCCATCTCGGTCGCGGTGCCGTCGCGCACGCACGACAGCTCCGCGGTGCCCTGGGCTTGCGCGGTCTTGGTGAACGTGACAACCAGGTCGAGCTCGCCTTCGGGCAGCGGAGCGTCGCTGCGCACGTCGAACATCTGGCCGAGCCGGTTGTAGGTGAAGCACAGGTGGTCGTCTTGCACGAAGAATGTCAGCCCCGTGGTGCGGGCGCCGTAGGCCACGAGCACGCCGCCGTCGCCATCGGCACGGGTCACCCGGGCGGTGATCCTGAAGGACCGGTTGCGGATGTCGGGCGTCTTGCCACGCTGGAGGTGCGGCGTGCCGGCGTAGAAGCGCTGTGTCTTGCCCGGCGGGCCATGACCGGGTCGGCGCCGGACGATGGCGTCGCCGCCGCGCCGGTCGTCGAGGGGCATCACGTTGTACTTGCCCGCTTCGGACCACCAGCGATTGACGAGCTCTCGCACTCTGTCGGGGTGAGTCTCAGCGAGATCGACGCACTCGGAGAAGTCTGCATCGGTGTGGTACAGCGCCCACTGGTCGTCCTCGTACGGGGTGCCGGGGGCATGCATGGTCACCGCCTTCCATCCGTCGTGCCAGATGGCGCGGTGGCCGATCATCTCGTAGTACTGCGTCGTCCTGCGGGTCGGCGCCGACGGCGAATCGAACGTGTATCGAAGACTCGTGCCCTCGACCGGCATCTGCGCGACACCGCGGTAGGTCTCGGGAGCCTCGACACCGACGCATTCGAGGACCGTCGGCAGCAGGTCGATCGTGTGGTGGTACTGGTCTCGCAGGCCGCCGGCGTCGCTGATGCCGTTAGGCCAGTGCACGATGAGCGGGTCGCGGATGCCGCCCTCGTAGGTGTTCTGCTTGTAGAAGCGCAGCGGGGTGTTGCCGACCTGGGCCCAGCCCCACGGGTAGTTGTTGTAGATGTTCGGGCCGCCGATCTCGTCGACTCGCTCGAGCATCCCCTCGATCGGCGTCTCGATCTCGTTGAAATACGCCAGCTCGTTCAGCGTGCCGTGCTTGCCGCCTTCCTGGCTGGCGCCGTTGTCAGACACCAGCATCACGATCGTGTCGTCGAGCACGTCGATCTTCTCGAGGAAGTCGATCAGCCGGCCGATCTGGTCGTCGGTGTGATCGAGGAAGCCGGCGAACGCCTCCTGCATGCGCAGGTAGATGGCCTTGTTGGCGTCGGGCAGCTCGTCCCACGGCTCGACGCCGGGGTTGCGCGGCGCGAGGATCGTCCCCTCGGGCACCACGCCGAGTGCGAGCTGCCGCTCGAACCAGCGGCGCCGCACGATGTCCCAGCCGTCGTCATAGCGGCCGCGGTACTTCTCGATGTAGTCGCGGGGCGCCTGATGCGGCGAGTGGGTGGCGCCGAAGGCCACGTAGGCAAAGAAGCGTCTGCCGGGAGCGGAGCCTTGGTGCGCGGTGATCATCGCGATCGCCTGATCGACGAGAGCCTCGGACACGTGGTAGCCGGCCTGCGACGGCGGATCGATCGGGTGATTGTCGATACTCAGCTCGGGGGAGAACTGGTCGGTTGCTGGGCCCAGGAAGCCGTAGTAGCGGTCGAAGCCGCGCTGCAGCGGCCAGTGGTCCATCGGCCCGGCGGGAGAGCAGTCTTCGAGCGTCGCGAGATGCCATTTGCCCAGCGCGAAGGTGCCGTACCCGTGTTCGCGGAGCATCTCGGCCATCGTCGCCGCCTTCGGCGAGATGGCGCCGCGGCTGTTCGAGAATCCGCTGTCGACGTTCGAGACGAACCGCATGCCCACCGAGTGGTGGTTGCGCCCGGTCAGCAGGCATGCCCGGGTGGGCGAGCACAGAGCCGTGGTGTGGAAGTTCGTGTAGCGCAGCCCGCCGTTGGCCAGTCGGTCGATGTTCGGTGTGTCGATGTCGGATCCGAAGCACCCGAGCTGCGCGAACCCGGTGTCGTCAAGCACGATCACCACGACATTGGGTGCCCCCGGGGGCGGACGTCTCGGCGGGTCCCACCCCGGCGTCGATTCATGGACCGTCGTGCCAACCTTCGGTGTGCTCAACCGTGCGCCCTCCCCAGCAAACCCGTGCCGACTCCAGTGCCCGCGCTCGGGCTGACCCTAGGTCAGCAACGCCCACAACTCAGGAGCGACAGCGGCGTGTGCGTTGCGGGATGAGGTTCAGAAGACGGGGAAGACGGTTCCCGTGGAGCGTTCGGCTCGGGTCAGGGCGTAGAGGACGCCCCAGTCGCCGTTGCGGTCTCGGGCGATGTTGATGCAGATGTCGATGATGATGGCTGCACCCTCTGGGTCGGTGGCTGGGCGGGGCTGGCCTGTACTGACGGCAAGGTCGTCGAGATGCAGGAGTACCTCGATCAGCCTGGTGCGGCAGAAGTCGTCGAGGGTGAGCAGACGGCCTCCCAGCGCGGCGACGAGACGATCATCGGGTTCCTCGGCCAGTCGTGTTTCGAGGTCGGCAGCCAGTTGGCGGCACTTGGCCACGGTGGCTTCGTGACCGATGGCCGATTCGGTGGCGGAAACATCTTTGATCTGGTCGTGGATTGGAGAGTCGACCGCGGCGTGGAAGTAGGTGACTGCGGTGAGCAGGTCGCCGTCGGGGCGCCGGTCAGGCGCGGTGCGGTCGAGGTAGGCGATCGTGGCGCCGGCGGCGCGTACGAGGTGGGCCGAGAGCGCCCCGACCGTCATGCCGTCAAGAGCCGAAGGCTGGTCCCACCGCTCGGCTGTGGCTGGGGTGGCGATGAGATCGGCTGCTCGGCTGACGGCTTCGACTACGAGCGCCCGGACGCGGGCTGAGTCGTTCGACGGGTTGGCGGCAGGCGTCATGGGCTGACCTCAAGTCGTGTCATGGATGGTCCATTGGCATTGGTGTCGCCCCAGTACTCCGGCAGGCGGAGGTAACCCACTCGGGGCAACTCAACGTTGAGGGCGATGCCCTGGTGGGTCTTGAGCCGTTGGATGGTGCGGATGTGGGTGAGCAGCTCGTAGAAGACCATCCACAGCGACCCTTCGAGGTCGTAACGGATGTAGCCGGGCCGGTCCGGGTCGGCGCTCGCTCCCCGAGCGAGAGTGGTGATGACATAGGACCAGAAGTGGGTGCCCCGGATGCTGGTGGTGTCGGCGCGGAGTTGCTCGATGGAGTTCTCGCCCACCACCCGCTCCAGCCAGCCGATGCCGATCTCCATCTTCTCGATGAGGTCGGGGACCTCCCAGTAGAGGTCCTCGTCGAGCATCCGGTCGTACTTCATGTTTGGACCGAGATGGTGGTGCTTCCACACGACCGGTTCGGGCTCGTCGCCGTCTGGCCAGAGCAGGTGGGCGCATCTGCGATGGGTGAACACCAGCGAGTCCCATGCGATGTGGGAGACCTGACGGCGAATCGACCACCACATCCATTCCTTGTCTGGGCTGGTGTCGTCGCAGTCGAGCTGAACTGGTGTCAGGCCGTCGACCTCGGCTCGCACCCACCCGACAATGCGGCGGTAGGGCGGCATGGCTCCGACCGTCGGGTCACTGGGCATCTCGACGATGTCATGGTTGACCACGGTCATCGGGCTTGCCTCCGGGGGTAAGTGGGGTGCAGGTGACGTTGGCCGGGGCCGAAGAAGTTCTCCCTGAAGGTGGTGCCCTCGTAGCTGGTACGGAAGCGGCCGCGCCGCTGGAGCTCGGGAATGAGCCAGTCGACGATCTGCTCGAAACCCCAGGGGACGGGTGCCGTCGTCACGTTGAACCCGTCGACACCCGTGGTCTCCATGAACGCCTCCAGCTGATCGGCGACGGTCGTGGGTGAACCCACGAATCCGAGCCCGCCGGCGGTGTCCGACAGCCGCCGGGCGACATCACCGACGGTCCAGACCTTGTCGGGATCCTCCAGCTTCCAGCGCTCGACCTGGGTGCGGATGGCGTTCGCCTCGATGTCATCGATCGGCGTGTCGGGCGGGTGGCCGCCCACGTCAATGCCCGTCCACCCGCAGAACAGGGCCAGGTAACCGTCGACTGAGAACAGCCGTGACCACTCGTCGCGCATGGCCCGGGCCTCTGCGTCGGTTTCGGCAACCACCACCCGCGCCACCTGTAATGCCTTGATGTGCTCGGGGTCGCGGCCGGCCGCTGCGGCCTGCTCGCGCAACGACGCCACGACGGCGGCGCCCTTGTCGTTGCCTGGCACCGACATGAACACGACCTCGCCGGTGTTGGCTGCGAACTCGACGCCGCGTGCCGAGTTCCCCGCTTGGTACAGCACCGGCGTGCGCTGAGGCGAAGGCTCGACCATGTGCGGGCCTTCCACCGTGAACCACTCGCCGGCGTGGTCGATCTCGTGCACCTTGGCCGGGTCGGTGAATGTGTCGGCCTCGACATCGCGGACGATCGCCCCTTCGTCCCAGCTCTGCTCCCACAGCTTGAGGCAGACGTCCACGTACTCATCGGCCCGGTCATACCGAGTGTCGTGGGCGAGGATCTGGCCGAGCCCTTGACGTTCGGCGTCGGACAGGTACGAAGTCACGATGTTCCAGCCGACACGGCCGCCGGTGAGGTGGTCGAGCGTCGAGAACAGCCGGGCCGTGTGGTACGGCGCGTGGTGGCTGGTGGAGAAAGTCACGGCGAAGCCGAGGTGCTCGGTGCATGCCGCCAGCGCCGGGATCAGCAGCGTGGGGTCGATGCCGGGGATCTGGACCGCGCCGCGCAACGCAGCCTCGCGGCTCGCCCCGTACACGTCGTAGGTGCCCAGCACGTCTGCGAAAAAGATCCCGTCGAAGCAGCCCCGCTCAAGGGTGCGCACGAGGTCCTGCCACCAGCTCAGCGTGCGGTACCCCCACGACGTCTCGTCGGCAGGGTGCTTCCACATCCCCTTGATCTGATGATTCGGGGAGGCCTGGATGAAAGCGCTCAGGTGCATTGAGCTGCTCCCTCTGGTCGACAGCCAGCATGCCTGATAGCGGTTGACGATCGCTCGTGTCCAGCCCAGTAGCGATGTGATTACCTTCGCTGCACAGGAGATGGGAAATCCATGCGAAACCATGACGGCGAAGTCGAGACGCTGTGGAACGGCGATGTCATCACGCATCGCTTCTTCGAGGCGGCTGGCTTGGGCTGGCATGCCATCACGGCGGGCGATGCGGCGAACTCCGAAGTCATTGTCTTTCTGCACGGCTTCCCGGAGTCATGCATCGCTTGGCACCACCAGGTGGCCGGCCTCGCCGACGACTTCTTCACCATCGCACTCGATCTCAAGGGCCACGGCCAGTCCGACACCCGTCTCGACAGCGACTACGACTACGCGGCCCAGGCGGCCGAGCTGCCCGAAGTGTTCGACGCGCTCGGCCTCGATCGGTTCTACCTGGTCGGTCACGACCGGGGGACGGTGATATCCGACCACCTCTGCTCGGTACCCGGAATGTCGCAGCGCATCCGGCGTTACGTCCGCATGCAGCAGTCGGGCAACCGCCCGCATTCCGAGCCGCGTCCGCCACACGAGTTGTTCCGCAGCCCAATCGGCGCGGAGCTGCTCTCTCAGGGGGTCATCCAACGGATGGCATTCGGGCTCGACCCATTGCCCCATGGGCTCGCTCTGATTGCCAAGCCGATCGCCCCGCAGGACATCGACCGCATCATTGACGAGTCCACCCAGCCCGGTGTGCCCGAGGGCATGTCGGCCAGCTTCGTGTCCGCGGGCTTCGACCGTGAGCTTGAGGACCGGATGAACGGACTATTCGCCAGCATGACCATGCCGGTGCTGTTCCTTCAAGGCGCTGAAGACGCTGGCCAGCAGCCCCACGAATACGAGACCGTCACCGACGAGGTATCGAACGGGCACCTCCAGTTCCTGGAGTTAGGCCACTTCCTCCATTTGGAGGATCCGCCGGTGGTGAACGCCGCGATCAGCGAGTTCCTCACCCGCGACGATCTGCCCAGCTGAACCGTCCGTTCGAGCGGTGGCTCACACCATGAATCTGCTGGTGGGCTGGCCGAGCAAGAGGCGTCCGTAGTCGGCGTAGCGGACCTCGCGGTCGAAGATGAGGTGGTTGGAACCGGTCGTGATGTCGCGCAGCGCCCGCTGAATGGGGTTGTCCAGCCGGCTGCCGCCGGCGCCGGTGACCGAGCAGATGTCCCTCACGGCATCGCGGCACATGTACACGGCGTGGGTCAGGCGCGACAGCCAGATGCTGCGGGTCTCGAAGGATGCGCTGTTGCGCTGGGCCATCACATCGGCGAGCACGTCGCGGAACATGAGCTCGGCTGCGTCGATCGACAGCGCGGCCCGTGCGGCGATCGCCGGCTTGCCCTGGTCGCGTTCGGGGCCGCCGATTCCGGTGTGATTCGCCGCGATCTTGGCCTTGGTCTGCGAGCGGTATTCCTCCAGCGCCATCTGGGCCGCACCGAGCATGGGCAGCCCCGCGGCGAAGCCGAGCACGGGAATCAGCGGTGTGCGGTACAGCTCTCCTGAGTGAACCCGGGTTGATTCGCCGGCTGCGTTCATCAGCCCGACCATCGAGACGACCCGATCGGCGGGCACGAAAACGTCGTCGACGCGGATATCCCACGAACCGGTGCCGCACAGGCCCATCACGTACCAGGTGTCGACGGGCTCGACGTCCTCGGGCGGCAACGCGAAGAAGTTCGGCAGCACCCGCCCGTCGCCCTCGTCGATCATCGCGCCGACCAGCACCCAATCGGCATGGACGATGCCGGTGCCCCATTGCCACTGACCGTCGAGCCGGTAGCCGCCCTCGGTGGGGGTCGCCCTGCCGCCGCCTGCGTTCAGCGTGGCAGGGGCCAAGATGAACTGGCGCTCGGCGAAGACTTCCTTCTGGAAGCTCTCCGGATAGCCGCACATCCAGAAGTTGTGCTCGATGTAGAATGAGATCAGCCAGCCCATCGAGGCATCGGCGCGAGACAGCGTCAGTGTCACTTCGAAATAGGTGTCGAGGTCGGCTTCGTGTCCGCCGTAAGCCTTGGGAACCATCAGTGCGAAGAGCCCGCTGTCTCGGACAGCGTCGATCACCCGGTCGAGCGGGCGTCGGGCCAACTCGGCCTCGCGGGCTGTCTCGCGCAGCAGCGGAGCGAGCTCGTTCGCAGCATCGATCAGCGCCGCAGAACTCATCGGGGAGTTGGCCATGTCGCGCCCCAGCGGTTCGTCTCAACCCTGCGATGCCGACCAGGGCGCCCCTCGACGACTCGACTGGCCGACGCCGGTCACCGTAGCCGGGTGCGATTGCAGTTTCGCCGCGGCGTGGTCGCCCGACCACTTCGTCGTCGCCCGCACGCCTGACAGACTGCGTCGGGCAAATCTGCGCCGTGCCGTCTGCGAGGAACGCACGCGAACGTTGGGACTGGACGATGCTTGATCACTCGGAGCGAATCGCCGCGGCGCGGTCCGCCATCGACTACATCTGCGGCCGCAGCGACGAGGAGCATGCAGTGCCGGTTCCGAACTGCCCGGGCTGGACGGTGTACAACGCGGCGTCGCACATCGGCCGTGTCGGGATCGCGTGGGAAGAGATGATTGCCTCGACGCCCGACGACCCTGAGTCCCGGGCACGGGGTTACGAGCGCGCCGGTCGTAAGCCGGCCGGAACTTCGACGGCGGAACTCGCCGCGTGGGCCCACTCAGCCATCGATCATCTCGCCGACGACCTCGACCGGCGCTGCTACTTCTCGATGACCGGAGGCGAAGGCAATCCGCGGCTGTGGGCCTGGCACGCGGCCTCCGAGCTCGGCATGCACCGCCTCGACGTCGAGGCGGCGCTGGGCCATGAACACTCGATGACGCCGCCTCAAGCACTCGACGCTTCCGATTACACGTGTCAGTTCTTCCTGCAGGCGATGCGCCGCGTCCTCGAACGTGATCCCGGCGGGCTCACCGCCCGTCTGGTCGAGGTCGGCAGCGTGACTATCGAGCCCTTGCCCGAGACCGAGTCGCCGGCATCGGTCGTGGTCGAAGGCCCGCCGATCCAAGTGCTCCTCGCACTCTGGGGCCGCCCCCACGTCGGTGTCGAGATCACCGACGGCGACCCTCAGGTCTGGCAGCACTGGCAAGCCTTTCCCACCGAAGCCTTCCAGTTCGGCACCTGGGACTAGCCGCGTCGCAGCCCTTCCGACAGGGGGAGGGCAGCGAGGAGTTGGGCTAGGCAGTCTTCTAGGGGTTGGGTGGTGTCGATAGTGATCTCGGGTGCGGGCGGTGGTTCGTAGGGGGCGGAGATGCCGCTGAAGTCGGGGATCTCGCCGGCTCGGGCCTTGACGTAGAGGCCCTTGGGGTCGCGGGCCTCGCAGATTTCGAGCGGGGTGTCGACGAACACCTCGATGAAGGTGCCTTCGGGATGGATGGCACGTACCTGGTCGCGGTCGGCCACGTAGGGCGAGATGAAGGCTGTGAGCACGACGACGCCGGCGTCTTGGAACAGGCGGCACACCTCGCCGATGCGGCGGATGTTCTCGGCGCGGTCTTCGGGCGAGAAGCCGAGGTCACGGTTGAGGCCGAAGCGGACGTTGTCGCCGTCGAGCACGTAGGCGGCGACGCCGCGTTCGAGCAACGCCGCTTCGAGGGCGAAGGCGAGGGTGGACTTGCCGCTGCCGGACAGCCCGGTGAACCACACCGTCACTGCACGGTGGCCGAAGTGTGCCTCGCGGTCGGCGCCGCTGACGTGCCCTTCGGCGCGCACGATGTTGCGCGAGACCGGTTCGCTCCCGGCACCGTCGTTCACGGTGTGCTCTGCCCTCGCAGGAAACCGCGCTCGGTCAGCATGCGTACGATGGCGTCGATGCACTCGTCGACGTCCTGGGTCGAGGTGTCGACGCGCAGGTCGGCATCGGTCGGCCGGTCGAAATCGGCGGAGACGCCGGGGAAGCTGGGTATCTCGCCGCTGTCGGCCATGGCGTAGAGGCCGTGAGGGTCACGCTCGCGGCACACCTCGATTGGCGTGTCTACGAAGACCTCCACATAGCGATCCGCTCCCACTAAGTCACGGGCACGCTGTCGCACGTCACGGTCGGGGGCCACCATCGCGGCGATCGCGATCAGGCCTTGGCCGTTCACGAGCCGTGCCACTTCGGACACCCGTCGCAGGTTCTCCGAGCGTTCCTGGGTGCTGAAACCCAAGTCACGCGAGATGCCCATGCGAACGTTCTCGCCGTCGAGACGGATCGACACCTTGCCCCGATCGAACAGCTCCCGCTCGAGCGCCGTGGCGAGGGTGGACTTGCCGGCCGCCGTGTGCCCGGTCAGCAGGATGGTGCACGGCTGCTGGCCGAATCGGATCGCCCGCTCTGCATCGCTGATCTCCGAGCGCTGACGAACCAGTGCCGCGTCCGGCGTGCGGTCCCACGCAGACGCCGCCCCGATGATCATGCCTGCCGCCACCGTCGCGTTCGTGAGCCGGTCGATCAGGATGAACGACCCCGTCGCTCGGTGAGTGCCGTAGGGGTCGAAGACCAGCTCGCGATCCGATGTGACAACACACCGTCCGATGTCGTTGAGTTCCAGACCCGCTGCTGGGATATGCGCACCGGAGCTGATGTCGAGGCGGTGTCGCAGGCTGTGGATCGTGCAGTTGGAGACTGCATTGGCGGACTGCAGCAGGTACGAACTGCCTGGCACCGTCCTGGCCTCGGACATCCACACCACGTTGGCGTCCAGCTGATGTGCGCGCGCAGGTTCGTCGCCCGGATCGGCCAGCAGGTCACCACGGCTGATATCGATCTCATCGGCGAGGGTCAGCGTGACCGCCCAGCCAGGACCCGCAACGTCGAGATCGCCGTCAAAGGTCACGATTCGTTGCACTGTCGAGCGGACCCCTGACGGCAGCGCCACGACCTCATCGCCAGGGCGGATGACTCCGGCGGTCACCGTGCCGGCGAACCCGCGGAATCCCGAATCCGGGCGGACGACTCGCTGCACCGGCATGCGGAAGCGTTCCAGATCGGGGCTGCTGTCCACGTCAACGGTCTCGAGGTATTCCAGCAGCGGGGGTCCGTCGTACCAGTCGAGGTGGTCGCTGCCATCCACCACGTTGTCGCCCAGCAGCGCCGACATGGGCAGGAAATAGGGCTTGCCGACGTCCAGCGACTCGGCGAACGAGCGGTAGTCCTCGCAGATCTCCAAGAATCGATCGTGCGACCAGTCGACGAGATCCATCTTGTTGACCGCCACCACCGCGTGGCGGATGCCCAGCAGGCTGGCGATGTAGCTGTGGCGCTTGGTCTGTGCCAGCACTCCTTGGCGGGCGTCGATGAGGATGACAGCCAAATCGCAGGTCGAGGCACCAGTCGCCATGTTGCGGGTGTACTGGTGGTGCCCCGGGGTGTCGGCGATGATGAACGTGCGGCGGGCCGTGGAGAAGTAGCGGTAGGCCACGTCGATGGTGATGCCCTGCTCGCGCTCGGCGCGCAGGCCGTCCATGAGCAGCGCCAGGTCGACCTGGTCGCCTGCCGAGCCGTGGGCGGCCGAATCGGCTTCGAGGCTGGCGAGTACGTCCTCGTAGATCAGCCGCGAGTCATGCAGCAGCCGCCCGATCAGCGTCGACTTGCCGTCGTCGACGCTGCCGCACGTCAGCAGGCGCAGCAGGTCTTTTTGCCGGTGCGAGGCCAGGTATGCCTCGACGTCCGACCCGTCGGGGTCGTCAGTGCCGGGCAGCTCAGAGGCCATCAGAAGTACCCCTCGCGCTTCTTCTGCTCCATGGAGCCCGACTGGTCGAAGTCGATGACGCGGCCTTCCCGCTCGGAGCGGGTGGCCACCAGCATCTCGCCGATGATCTCCGGCAGCGTGGTGGCCGTCGATTCGATGGCACCCGACAGCGGGTAGCAGCCCAGCGTGCGGAATCGCACCAGCCGCTGCTCGGCCACTTCGCCCTCGTCGAAGACGAACCGGTCGTCGTCCACCATGATCAGCACGCCGTCACGTTCGACTACCGGCCGCTCGGCGGCGAAGTACAGCGGCACGATCGGGATCTGCTCGAGGTGGATGTACTGCCACACGTCGAGCTCGGTCCAGTTGCTCATCGGGAACACCCGGATCGACTCGCCCTGGTTGACCCGGCCGTTGTAGAGATTCCACAGCTCGGGCCGCTGGTTCTTGGGGTCCCAGCGGTGATGAGCGTCGCGGAAGCTGAACACCCGCTCCTTGGACCGTGACTTCTCCTCGTCGCGCCGGGCGCCGCCGAACGCCGCATCGAACCGGCTGGCGTCCAGCGCTTGGCGCAGCGCCTGGGTCTTCATGATGTCGGTGTAGTTCTTCGACCCGTGATCGAAGGGGTTGATGCCCTGCGCGACCCCCTCAGCGTTGGTGTGCACGATCAGCTCGAAGCCGATCTCCTCGGCCATCCGCTGGCGGAACGAGATCATCTCGCGGAACTTCCACGTCGTGTCCACGTGCAGAAGCGGGAACGGGATCCTGCCGGGGAAGAACGCCTTGCGGGCCAGGTGCAGCAGCACCGAGGAGTCCTTGCCGATCGAGTACAGCATGACCGGCCGCTCGCACTGGGCGGCGACTTCGCGCATGATCCCGATTGCCTCGGCTTCGAGCTGCTGCAGGTGGGTCAGCCGCAGCTCGGTGGGCAGCGTTGCGCTCATTGCAGGCCCCTCGATTGCTCCACCATGACCTGGCTGGCTTCCCACAGCTTGGCCCCGTTTGCGGGGTCGGCTGCACTCTCGGACACCTGCTTGCGGTGCATCAGGTGCAGGTAGAGCCCGGTGGCGTTGCCGGCGTCGGGCGCGCAGCACAGCCAGATGACGGGATCGACGGCTTCTTCGGGCGACCGGAACAGCCGTCGAAGCACCAGATCGACGAATGAACGGAGCGCCGCGGGTGCGCCACGGGTGATGTTCGTGGCCACGCCTCCCGGGCACAGCGCATGCACCGCCACGTCGACCCCGTCGCTGTCGTCGCCATCGGCATCATCGACCCCGTCGCCAACGCCATCGTCGCCATCGCTGGAGCGATGCAGCCGGCGCGACAACTCCGTGGCGTAGGTGCACAGCACAAGCTTGCTCAAGCCGTAGTGCCGCATGCTGTCCTTCATGCCATAGGGGGCGAACTCGCCGAGGCGATCGAAGTCGATGGCAGCGCTGGATCGATGGGCTTCCGAAGAGACGAACACGATCCGTGGCGGGTCACCCTCTGGAACTGCCGGAACAACGACACCGTCGGACAGCCAGCGGTCGATCATCACCCGGTTCGCCAGGAAGTGGACTGCGAACATCTCGTCGTAGCCCTGCGCTGTCCGCCTCGCAGCGGGCGTCATCAGGCCGGCATTCATCAGCGCGATGTCGACGCGGACGCCACGATCACGCAGCTCGTCGCAGCAGCGGTGCACCGACAGGAGATCGGCAAGGTCGACTTCGACCAGCTCCACGGTCTCCGAACCGGATTCGCGCGTGATCTCCTCGCAGATGCCGTGATGGCCGGGGCGGCAGGCCAGGATCATGCGGCCGCCGCGCCGAGCGAGCTCTACGGCGGCTGCCCTGCCGAGGCCGCTGTTGGCCCCAGTCACCAGGCAGGTCTTGCCGTCGATCCTCACGTCGTCGGCGACTGCTTCGATATCCGGCGCCGTGGGATTGCGGAGGTCACGGAAGGCTGTTGCCACCGCACTGACGAAGCCACGGTCGCCGACCCCGCGCACAGGCTCTCCCACCTCTGGAGGCTTCTCGCCGCCGGCTGACAGTGACGGCGGGGGATCGGCGCTCGGCGACTGACGCTGGTCGTTTTCGAACGGGATCGCGTAGGCCTCGCGGTATGCAGCGAACGCTTCGTCGATGCCCTGCTCGGTCAGTCCGAAGTCTTCGAGCTGGTAATCGTGCTTGCCGAAACGGTTTTGCGGGTTCGCTGCCAGGTACTGCTCGGCTTGGCGTTCGGCCGTCCCGTCGAAGCCGACGCCGGCCGCCTCGCACACGCGCCGAGCTTCGCTGATCGGGTCGGTGATCAGGTCGTAGTACGAGACATCGACGAATTGATTGGCTGGTGACGCGGCTCGAGCCTGCATGGCTCGCTCCACCATCCGGTGCGTCTTGTAGTGCCAGTGCCGCCCGATCTCGGCGGCATCGACCGCATCGCTGAATATGCCGTGGCCGTGGGCGACCATGCTGCAGAACGAGGCCAACGTGACACGGGGGTCACGATGGGCCTGGACCACCGTGGCGCTCCCGAACACCCTGCAGAACGCGTCGAGGAACTCCAGGTGGTGAGGGGTCTTGAGCACCCACGCGCTCGTGGGTCGCTGCCATGCCAGCACCTGCAGGACCCGGCGCAGAAACTCGTAGTTCTGCGTGTGGTCTTGATCTTCCAGCCAGCGGGAATAGCTCGGCACCGTCATGGTGGCCTCGGCTGTCTGGCTCATGAAGTTCAGGTCGAGCAGCAGGACGTCCTCTTCGGCCTGGTCGTGCCCCACCGGGTGGATCGCCTGAAAATCTGGCGCCAGGTACGAGACGGTTCGCTGGGCGAGCATCGCGCGCCACCTGCGGGACCGCTCGGAGCGTTCTGCGGTCTCGCCCGTCGCCACCGGAACGAGGGCTTCGGCGCCGGTGATGCCCCGGATCTGCGGGTGCGAGCACAGCAGCCGCTGCAACAGGGTGGTGCCGGTGCGCTGCAGTCCGGTGATCAAGATGATCGTGCCCAGATCGATGTTTTCGATCTCGGGGTGCCGCGTCACCAAGTCCTGAATCCGCAAGCGCTGCACCAGCGCATCGGTGAGCCGTGACTTCTGGATCACCCGCCCGGCCGCACTCAGGCGGGCTTCGGTGTTGATCGAGGTGACCAACACCTCGAGGGCTTCGGCGTGACCGTCGTCGCCGAAATCGCTGAGACCGGTCTTGCGTCGCGCCGCATCACGCAGCGTCTCAGCGTCCAGCCGGCCCGACCGCCCGACGTATGCGCCGGCCCTGCCCAGCCGGTTGAGGAGCCTGACCGGGGCCGGGCGGAAGGGATGCGCGTAGTCGGTGGAGGTCACCACGCCTCCAATATGCGGGCGAAATCAGTCACCTGGCTGGCCTCGCAAGCTGGCGTGCTTGACCACCCGGCAGCTCGGCTGGGGATGCTCGGCGGCTCGAACCCAGCGGAAGCACATCGTTCCCGAAGAGTGGCCTGTGGTGTCGATCCAGTTCGGCAGGCCGGGATCGTCGTGGGCCACCACGATGCGCACCGAGCCGTCGGCTTCGTAGCTGGCGAGGTGGTTGTTGGTGTGGATGGTGAAGTGCCGGTAGTCAAGCGATTCCATCCAGTAGTTGTTGAGCTGGAAGTTCCAGAGTTCGCACTCTGGCGGCATGGCCTCGATCACCAGCGCTTCGTCGGGCTCGAGCGCCCAGTGGCTGTGGTAGTACGCGATGTTCGGGTCGCCGCCGGCCGCAAGCGACACGTCGGGGTCGAAGCGGGGCAGCTCGTTGGTGTGTTGCTGGAAGTCGCGCGCCCACTTTGCAAACAGCAATGGCGCTCCCATCACCAGCGAGCCGGCATTGCGGAGCCCGTGATCCAGAGATGCCGCCGTCAGGTATGAAGGACGGGCCTCACTGGGGGCGCAGTTGATGCGTTCGATGGTGAGTTCGGCAGGAGTCTCCGCGTTCCGGTCGCCGAAGGTTTGGCGCACGACAAGGGCGCCTGTCTCGGGTGTCATCGGCAGCCAATTGGTGTCATGCCGGGTGCTGCTGAGGATCAATTCGAAGCACCCGTCGGCATCCATCTCGATGTCGTCGGACTCGATGTAGCCGGTCGGCGGCAGGCCGCCGCCTTGGCCATAGTGCCCCGCTTGGGTTCCGAAGCTCAGGTAGGCGATGTCGTTGCGGCGGCCTGAGATCTTGTAGTCGTACGACCCGTCCAGCACGGCCGTCAGGTAGAAGTTGTCGGGGTTGTCCGCACCCATCTTGGTGGTCTCGCCGACCACGCGGTGCAGCACCGGCGCCTTGGGATCGGCGTGCTCGACGAATGCCATCAGCCCCGCTCGGGCGATGCGGCTCAGGTACCGGTAGCCCTCGGCCTGGTTGAACGCGTCCCGCGGCGTTCCGGGGAAATGCAGCGCAGCTCCGGCTGCCTTGAGCGCATCGCAGAACTCGTCCCAGGACTGTCCGGTCGTGATCCGCTGCTCGGCCACGTCGTCGGGCGACTTGCCTCGGAGCTTCCACACCCACCCAGAGATGCCCCGAATCGCAGCCAGCAGACCGATGACGAACCTTCGCATGGCGTACATCTACTGACTAGGACGGCTCGGAAGCAACGGGCGCTGTTGCTACGGCGCGGGCCGGAGCCGATGGGCGGCCATGGCGTGGTACAGCGGCAGGCCGCGCTCGTACATCTCAGCCAGGCGTGGCGAATTCTCCAGCGGCGGGTACTCGGTGCGCGGCGTCGTGATGCCGGAGCTCTGCCGGAGACTGTCGTGCCACGGGCCGGTGCCCTCGCCGTACCAGCTCACCTCGGTGCGCTCGCCTGGTTCCCACGACAGCGCCTCGGGGATGAACTCGATGCCGACCGCTGCGCAATAGGCCCGGGTGGTGCCCTGGGGATCGCCGGTCAGATCGGCGGCATCAATGACTGGCGGGGGAACGCCGTCGCGCTCAGCGATCCGGCAGAACAGGCGGTGAAGCGATTCGAACCCGACCTCGTCCCACGTGCAGTCGGGCCAGTGATGGCCAAGACCCTGCACGACCCGCTCCGGGTCGCGGATGAGGAACGTGTGGGTCATGGCGGCGAGCTTGCGGTCGTCGAGGTCGTGCTCGACCGAGTAGGCGAAGTCCTTCACGAACACGTTCTGCGACTGCGAGAGTTCCGAGAGGCGGTCCCAGAGTTCGGCATAGGTGTGGCCAGGACGCGCCTCGACTTGGGCGTCGCGCTGCGACCGGCGGTCTTCGCCGTAGTAGTAGAGCTCGTTCCACGGCTCGTGGAAGCATTCGAAATCGCCCCGCTGGCGCATCATCCACTCGAACGCCGTGGAGACCGAGCGAGGCGTCGCCCACAGCGTCAGGAACATCGGGCCGTCTCTCGGCGCCACTCATGCAGGCTCGCGCTGGTCTGCCGTCTCACGATGTTCCGGCCCGCTTGCGGGAGCGATGGCCCAGCACCGCAGCCCCCTCTGGCGTTCCGTCGTGGAAGGCCCCGATCAGCTCGTCCAGCGGCGACTCGTAACCCCCGTAGTTGCATTCGATGAACCGGTGATGGATCTGGTGGTGGAAATCGCCCAGCTCGAACCGCGCTTGGCGACGGGTCCGCGGCCCCAGCAGCAGTGCGTCGTAACCGGTATGGGACAGAGGCGCCCCGAGGCCGTGGTGCATCATCATGAAATACAGGTGCAGCGGGTGCGACGGAACGAGGAACAGCAGCACCACGTCGGAGAAGAGCACGAGGTGCTCGACGGGGTGCATCGAGAGCCCAGACCACGGGCCGACATTGGTGTTGCGGTGGTGCCACGAGTGGATGTGACGGTAAGCGGGGCCGGTGTGCAGCAGCCGGTGGTGGGTTGAGAAATACAGGATCGACCACCACGGGATGACCACCAGGAACGCCACGAACCAGACAGGGTTGCTCTCGAAGGTGATCAGGCGTGCGTGCCCATTGGCGTACGCCCACAGCAGCAACGACTCGAAGCCAGTCCAGATCAGCACAGCCGGCACGAGCGTGAGGCAGACGTTCTCCCGCACCTGATTGCCGAACAGGAACACACGCTTGTTACGTCCGAACGGGCGGGAGTCGTAGCGCAGGCCGTCGCCCTGACGACGCACGACGTAGAACCAGACGTGCAGCCCACCGGCGACGAGTGTCACCAGGATCAGGTTGCGAAGCCAGATTCCGAAGATCCAGCCGAATTCGAGGCTCTCCGTGCGTTCGAGCGACGGCATGAACCACGCCCAGACGGCGAACGCCACTGCGAGCATGAAGAAGCGGGACCGCAGCGGCAGCCATGTGCGCCCGAGGTGCTTCGCAATGGCGCCCGGCCGGGGAGGCCAGTGCAGGAATGGTGCCGTGCGCAGCGGCAACTCCGGCGCGAAGTTCCACATCGCGCGGCCGCCGTCAGGCGACGATGACGTCAAGGGCATCGCATCACCCCCGAGCAACCCCACGCTGCTGCCGTCAGGCCTGTCAGCCTGCTACCTACACCAGTGTATGTTCGGAAATGAGGTCGCCGACCGCCATTTCACAGCCCAAAACGGGGCAGCATGAGCGAACCGCAGTTCAACGAACACGGGGCCGAGGTCACGGGCCGACGCATCTTCCGCTGGGACGAACTCCAAACGACGCGCTGGGATGCCGATCGGGTTGAAGCGCAGATCCTGACCGGCGAACACATGCATCTGATCCGGGCGGTGTACGAGCCGGGTGCGACCTATGAGATGCACAGCCATCCCCACGAGCAGTTCAGCCTGCTGCTGTCGGGCCGCATGCTCCTGACGGTGGGCGGCGAGACCCGCGAGATCGGACCCGGTGACGGCTGGTACGCGCCGGGCGGTGTTCCCCACGGCGGCGAAGTGCTCGGTGACGAACCGGCCGTGTTCATCGACGTCTACTCGCCGGCGACCACCTGGATCCTCGACGTGTTCGCCCAAGGCAGGCGTGTCGACGGGGACCAGGCACCACCTGCTGGGTAACTCAGCGGCTCACCGACCACCAGTGAGCGAAAGTCTGAGAAGCTAGGGGGATGGGCGAGCAGACGGCGCCGCAAGCCCAGCCGGTTGAGGGGCGCAGCTTTCCGACTACGGCGCGCGGCGCCAGGCCGACGTTCTTCGATGACGATGGTGCGACTGATGCGGTCTTGGCGATCGTGACGGCGCTCGCGGCCGAGGTGTGGGCATTGCGTGAGCGGCAGACCACGCTCGAGGCAGCGCTTGCCGAGGCCGGCATCGATGCTGCCGCAGCGATCGAGGCGTACCGGCCCGACGGCGACGAGACCGCAGCCCGTGCTGCCGAGGCGGCGGCCTTCGCCGGTCGCGTCTATCGCGTATTCGAGGAAATGCGCGAAGAGGCGCTGGCCGGCGACACACAGGACCGCTATCTCCAGATCGTCGATCGCGCATTCGCAGAGCTCTAGATGGGGGACAGCCAGATGAGCCAGCAAACACACCCGCTCCTGCCCACCGAAACGCACGACGAGAGCGCCCGGGAGGGCTTCGTGCAGGCGCTCAAGTCGCACATCGCGACCCGGGTCAGCCCCGGCGTGCGCGAGATCTACGACCGCCGGGTCCGCCAGCAATGGGTCGACGAGCACGGCGACGAGCCGGCGGACCGGCACGAGGTCCGCGAAGCGCTGAGCTCCGACACCTACTACCGGCTATGGAGCTCGGTGCGCCGATCCAGCCAGCACCTGCTGTGGAGCTCGGTCGGCGATGCCATCGCACGCCAGGCCGGCGACCTCGCAGAACGCGCCCGATCGGCCGATGCGGGGATCGGTTCGCTGCGCCTCGACCCAGATCTGGAGATCCCCTGGTACAACGCCGAGGTCGACATCCACGCCATGCCGGGCGGCTACCGGGGCGAGTACATGGACGACGACGTGTCGGTCGGGGCGCTGTTCGACCGCGGCGTCTATGTGTACGCGATGGGCCAGATGGGCGCGCTCAACGACGACTACGGGCAGTCCGTCTGCCAGAACTTCCTGGCGGTCTCCCATCCCGAGTTCTCACCGCGACGGATCCTCGACATGGGCTGCACTTCAGGCAATTCCACGCTGCCCTACCTCGATGCGTTCCCCGAAGCTGAGGTCCATGCCATCGATCTGGGCGCACCGGTGCTGCGGTACGCCCATGCGCGCGCCTCCTCGCTCGGGCGGGCAGTGCACTTCTCCCAGCAGAACGCCGAGTGCACTGACTTCCCCGACGGGCACTTCGACTTGATCGTCTCGCACATAGTGATCCACGAGATGTCGCCTGCGGCGCTGCGCCGGATGTTCGCTGAGTGCCGCCGCCTGCTGGCCCCGGGCGGGCTCATGGTGCACGCCGACTTCGCCGGCTATGCCGGCGTCGACCCGGTCACCCAGGCGATGATCGACTGGGACACCTACTACAACCACGAGCCCTTCTGGGGCCCGATGCGCGACATGGATCTGGTGGCCGAGTCGGTCAGTGCTGGCTTCGACGACGGTGCGGTCGAGATCACGTCGGTACCGACGGGCCGGATGCTGCAGACAGGCAAGCAGCAGAAGACGGGTCAGCTCACCCTTCTGGTCGGCCAGGCCTGACGCAGTTGACTGAAGGGCCATTGCCCACGACAGGAGAGTGACCCGATGGAGGTCGTCAACGAAGTGATGCCCACGGACCCCGAGCGCATCGACGAGATGATGCAGCCTGGGCCTGACGGGCCGATCTACATGGTCAACCTGCTGAAGTTCAAGGACAAGGCCGAGTATGAGGACGGCCGCGAGACCGATCTGACCGGCTTCGAGGCGTACCAGCTGTACGGCCGGGCGGTGTCGAGGATCATCCGCGACTACGGCGGCGAGATCCAGTTCGCAGCGAACGTGACGTTCCTGTCGCTCGGCCAGGTCGAGGAATTGTGGGACGAGATCGCCATCGCCAAGTACCCGAACCGGGGAGCGCTGCTGGCGATGTCGTCGTCACCGGAATGGCGCGAGGCAGCGGTGCATCGCACGGCCGGGCTGGCCGGTCAGCTGAACATCGAGACGGTCGCCCAGTTCGTCCGCGAGTGAGCCCGGGAGGGCTCGGCCGCACAGGTTCTTGCTGGCCGGTCCCTCGTCGGGATTCCTTCCGGCTGGAAGGTTCAGTCGGGGAGGTCAGGTACCGTCGTACTCATGAGAATCGGCGAGCTAGGCGATCGCTGCGGGGTGAGCACGAAGACGATTCGGTATTACGAGTCGATCGGATTGCTCGACGAACCCGACCGGACGGCGAGCGGGTACCGAGAGTACGCAGGCGACGCCGTCCAGCGCCTGCGGTTCATTCGCGATGCGCAGGCGACGGGGCTGACGCTGGCGGAGATCTCCTCGGTGCTTGAGCTCAAGAGCGTCGGCGAGCGGTCGTGCGCACACACCACGGCACTCATCGAAGCGCACGTCGACGCTATTGACGTTCAGATCGCCCAGCTCCGATCGGCCCGCGATGAGCTGGCCGCACTGCTGAAGCGGGCACAGGGCCTCGATCCGGCGTCATGCACTGATCCCAACCGCTGCCAAGTGATCAACGGAGCCCGCAAATCCACTTGACCTTCCAGTTGGATGGAATGTTTAGAGTGGCCATGTGACCGCAGCAACCGCTCGATCCGACTTGGCCATCGACGGGATGACGTGTGCTGCGTGCGCGAGCCGGATCCAGCATCGGCTCGATGAACTGGACGCCGTAGCGGCTGCGCAGGTGAACTTCGCCACTGGTCGGGCTTCGATCACCCACGACGGGTCGCTCGACGAAGCCTTCGTTGCGGCGGAGATCGCAGCGCTGGGCTACGCGGTCATCGAAGAAGGCGAAAGCGAGGCGGCCGAGCGGCGCCGCCAGGCCGACCTGCTGGCCCGGCTGGTCACCGGAGCAGCGCTGACGGTGCCGTCGGTGTTGATCTCGATGATCCCGGCGCTGCAGTTCAGCGGCTGGGAATGGCTGGTTGCCGTGCTGGCGGCCGTGGTGATCGTGGGAGTGGGCTGGCCGTTCCATCGAGCCGCAGCGGTCAACCTGCGCCACGGCGCCACCACCATGGACACGCTCGTGTCGATGGGGTCGCTCGCCGCGCTGGCGTGGTCGCTGACGGTGTCGATCACCGGCATCGGCGACGGCCACGTGTACTTCGAGACCGGCGCCGTGATCGTCACGCTGATCCTGCTGGGCAAGTGGCTGGAGCTGCGGGCCAAGCGCCGCTCGGGTGACGCCATCCGGGCGCTGGCAGATCTGGGCGTGCGGACCGCCCGCCTGGTGGACGGACGTGAGATCGCGATCGCCGATCTGGCGGTCGGCATGCAATTCGTGGTCCGGCCGGGGGAGCGCATCGCCACCGACGGCGTGATCACCGACGGGCGCTCGGCAGTCGATGCGTCGATGGTGACCGGCGAGCCGGTGCCGGTGGAGGTCGGGCCCGGCGACGAGGTGATCGGCGCCACGATCAACGCCAACGGAGCGCTCGTCGTCGAAGCGGCCAAGGTGGGTGCAGACACGGCGCTGGCGCAGATCATCCGCTTGGTTGACGAAGCCCAGGGCAGCCGGGCAGAGGTGCAGCGGCTCGCCGACCGGGTGTCGGCGGTGTTCGTGCCCATCGCCATCGTCATCGGGATCCTCACGCTGGCGGCGTGGTTGCTGCTGGGCAACGAGGCCAGCGCTGCATTCAGCGCCGCGGTGGCAGTGCTGATCATCGCCTGCCCGTGCGCCCTCGGGCTGGCGACGCCGCTCGGGATCATGGTGGGGACCGGCCGGGGCGCTCAGCTCGGCGTCATCATCAAGGGGGGCGAGGTTCTCGAGGACACCCGCTCGGTGGACGTGGTGCTGGTGGACAAGACCGGCACGATCACCGAAGGTGCCATGACGCTCGCCGGTGTCCAGTCGGGACAGCTTTCGACCGCCGAGCGCGACGAGGTGCACCGGCTGGCGGCATCGGCCGAGGCGTTGTCGTCTCACCCGATCGCTGAAGCCATCGCCGGCTCGGTCGACGAGCTGGTCGAGGTCGAGGAATTCGAGACTGCACCCGGTTCGGGTGTGATCGCAACAGTCGGCGGCGTCGAGGTCCGGGTGGGCCGTCGCAGCCTGTTCGACGCCGTGCCGGCCGGCGTGGCGAACTTGGCTGCCGACGCTGAGGCCACCGGGGACACGGCTGTGGTTGCTGGCCGCAATGGCACCGCGGAGATCGTGCTGGTGGTTGCCGATCGCATCAAGCCGACCTCGGCGGAGGCGATAGCGGCACTGCAAGAGCAGGGCCTGGCGGTGACGCTGCTCACCGGCGACAACGAGCGCACGGCACGGACGGTCGCCGCCGAAGCCGGCATCGAGTCGGTGATCGCCGAGGTCTATCCCGACGACAAGGCCGCCGCCGTGCAGCGGCTTCAAGCCGCCGGCAAGCGAGTGGCGATGGTGGGAGACGGCATCAACGATGCCCCGGCGCTGGCTCAGGCCGACCTGGGCATTGCCGTCGGCACCGGTACGGACGTGGCCATCGAGGCGTCCGACCTCACCGTCGTGAGCGGCGATCTGCGGGCCGTTGCTGACGCCATTGCGCTGTCACGCCGCACCCTGTCGACGATCAAAGGAAACCTGTTCTGGGCCTTCGCCTACAACGCCGCCGCCATCCCGCTCGCGGCGTTCGGCATTCTGAACCCCATGATCGCTGCCGGCGCGATGGGCGTCTCGTCGCTGTTCGTCGTGACGAACAGTCTCCGCCTGCGACGCTTCACAGGCAGCCGCCAGACTGTCTGACTGAGTGACGGGCGACACGTGGACAGCTGAGGACATTCCCGATCAGTCGGGCCGGGTCGCCGTGGTGACCGGGGCCAACTCGGGGAACGGCTTCGAAACGGCGCGGGCGCTTGCCGGCCGCGGTGCGCTGGTGGTATTGGCGGTGCGCGACCTCGCCAAGGGCAGCGCAGCGGCCGAAGCCATACGCGCCGAGCATCCCGGAGCCGAGCTGGCGCTGCAGGAGGCGGACCTAGCATCGCTCGATTCGGTGCGCCGGGGGGCTGCGGCTATCGCCGATCGGTACGAGCGCATCGATCTGCTCGTCAACAACGCCGGGGTCTTTCACACACCCCGGCGGCAGACCTCCGACGGGTTCGAGATCCGCTTCGGCACCAACCACCTTGGACACTTCGCGTGGACAGGCCTGCTGCTGGATCGTCTGCTGCCAGTCGCTGGCTCTCGGGTCGTCACCGTGAGCAGCAACGCCCACCGGTACCGCGCCCGGATTGACTTCGAACGCTTCGGAATGGAGCAGGGTCGCAGCCAGTCGGCCGCCTACGGCCGTTCGAAGCTGGCGAACCTGCTGTTCACCCACGAACTGCAGCGCCGGTTGGCCGCAGCCGGCGCGGAAACCATCGCATTGGCGGCCCATCCTGGATGGGCCGAAACGGAGATCCTGCGCGACTTCCCGTTCATCGGGCTGATGCGGCCGCTGATCCGTCCGCTGCAGCACCGTGCGGCCGCAGGGGCCTTGGCCACGCTGCGGGCCGCGACCGACCCTGCCGCTGCGGGCGGCGAGTTCTACGGGCCTGACGGACTGTGGGAGATGCGAGGCCATCCGGTGCTGGTGGGATCCAGCGACCGCTCACGCGATCCAGGGCTGCAGCGGCAGACGTGGGAGGCGTCAGAACAGGTCACCGGGATCAGCTTCGAGGTGTGACCCGCTGCGTTCTATGCGGGTGATCCCACCAATGCGAAGCCCTCGTCGAGCCAGCCGATAGCGCCGCCGATCATCTTCTTGACTGGCCGGCCCAGTCGGGCGAGCCGGACAGCCGCCTTGTCTGCCGCGTTGCAGTGCGGTCCGGCGCAGTACACGACGAACAGCGTGTCTGGTGGGTACTGCGCCAGGGCCTCCTCGGTGATCGTCGTGTGGTGCATGAAGATCGCGCCCGGTACGTGTCCCGCATCGAAGCTGGCTTGATCGCTGTTGGTCTGCAGCAGCACAAAGCCGGGCGACCCGCTCTGCATGGCCTCATTCACGTCCCAGCAGTCGGTTTCGAGCGCCAGCAAGCGCTCGAAGTGCTCGACGGCCAGCGCCGGCGAGCCAGCAGGGATCTCGGTGACCGGGTTCGTGACAGGGGTCAGCGTTGCGTTGCTCATCGGGGGAGACGTCCTCAAGTCGGTTCCAGCGCAGCAGCGTGGTCAACTGCCGGTCGGCAATCTAGGAGGCATTGGCTGCCGCGACCTGCATCTGCCGAGTGACTCTCGCCGTTCGGATCGGTACCACGCCCCGCCGGTACCGCGCCGCGTTCCGGACTGACGCACCGGTCAGTCGAAGGTAATGACGGTACGGCCCTCGCTGCCGCTGAGCATTGCGTCGATGGCGTGCTGCACGTCGTCGATGCAGTAGCGCCCCGAGATCAGGCGATCGACGGGAAGCCGGCCCTCGAGGTAGGCGCCGCACAGATCGTCAATGGAGCGTCCAGCGTCGGTCTCGGCGTAGTAGCTGCCCCTGACGGTCTTGCTCTGGCGGGACAGCTCGGCACTGTTGAACGGTGTCGTCTCGTCGTTGCCCGGTATTCCCACGAGGACGAGCGCGCCGCCCGGCCGCACGCCACGGATCCACTCCTGCTGGAGCCGGGCATTGCCGATGGCCTCGAACACGACATCTGCGCCACGGCCGCCAGTCAACTCGAGCACCCGGTCGATGGAATGGCCGATGGCGTCCCCGTCAGCCCCTTCGTTCGCCTCGACGAAATCCGTGGCACCGAGCGAGGCAGCCAAGTCGCGTTTGGTGGCTTCCCGATCCACGGCGATGATCCGTTCGGCTCCTGCCAGCGCCGCGCCCATGATCACGCTGAGCCCCACACCGCCTGCGCCCACGACTGCCACACGGTCGCCCGGTCCGACGTCGCCCCGGTACCGAGCGGCCCCGACGCCGGTTGCCACCGCGCAGCCGATGAGCGCGGCAACCTCGAACGGCACGTCGTCGTGGAGCGTCACACAGCACTCTTGGGCAACGATCATGTACTCAGCCCAGGTCGAGACACCCGAGTAGTGGCGGATCATCTCGCCGTTGCGTGACAGCCGGCTGCTGCCGTCGGCCATGAAGCCCGGCCAGAGGCTGCCGACGACCTCGCGGCAGAGATGCTCCTGGCCACGGCTGCAGTAGAAGCACGCCTTGCAGCTCGGGAGCCAGTTGAGCGCCACCCGGTCGCCGACGCGCACCGACTCGACGCCGGCCCCTACCGCCGCCACTTCGCCTGCGCCTTCGTGCCCGAGCACACACGGCAGGTCCGCGCTGTGGCGGCCGGTGATGACGTGCTGATCGCTGTGGCATACGCCGGCGGCTCGCATCCGGATCAATACCTCGCCTTCCCGCGGCTCAGCCAGATCCAGCGTGTCGACCCGCACCGGCTCGCCGACGGCGTCCAGCACCACCGCCCTGATCTTCATGCCCCTCCAGCTTGCCGGAGCCGTCCCAGCCCGAATGACCGGCCGACACGTTGGCGCGCCGGACGCTGACAAGGACGCGTGCGGTCAGCAATCGCCATCGACGAGCGCGGCGTCAGTCACCACTTCGCCGGTCCAGCAGTAGAGCAGCACCGTCGGCGTCGCGCCGAAGTCCTGCTGGTGCGGCTGCCACGGTGCATGATGCACGGCGCCACCGGGCCCGGCCGTTCGGGGCACGCCGTCGCCGCTGGTGAATGTCGGCTCGCCGGCCAGCACGTGGTACAGCTCTTCGGCCTCATGGTGGTGGCTGGGGTAGTGCAGGTTCGGTCCCCAGACACCGATGCCGACCCTCACCGAACGGTGCTCGACAATTGATGTCGGGCCGATGAGCTGCACGTAGCCGTAGTTGTCGTGGAAGTCCTGGCTCAGCACACCCCGATAGCCGGCGGTCTGGATCCACGGCAGCGCCGGCGCGAGAGCGAGGAACTCCTCGAGCACGGCATCAACAGCGCCGTCGCCACAGAGCTGGACGGCGTCGAGGTGCCGCAGCACCGGCAAGTAGCGAGCTTCGACCAAGGCCGGACTGCGGACCTCGTCGAGCGCATCAAGCACCGCAGCAACCATCGGGTACTCGGGGACAACCGCACGGCTGCGGTGAAACTCTGCAATTCGCCGCAGCAGCCCATCAATGACACCCGCCACACCGCAATTGTCCCAGCCGCAGCCAGTCATCAGTGCGCATACCGCTTCGCCGGTCTCACCCTCGGTCGAGGGGGTAGTGGCGGTCAGTGGGCCCAAGGCGCGCTCGCTGGCGGCTGGGCGATTTTTGTTCTGTGCTGGTTTTGGACATAGTCCAGAATCTGATATAGTCGCCGCATGCCTCAGGACACCGTGCAGATGCTGCGGGAGCGTGGGATCCAGGTGACCGCGCAGCGGTTGGCGGTGTTCGACGCAGTCGGCGGCCGGCCGCACGCAACTGCTGACGATCTGGTCGACGATGTGCGTGCCAGTATCGGGTCTGTATCCAGACAGGCAGTATTCGACGCCTTGGCCATGTTGACCGAAGAAGGTCTGATCCGGCGCATCCAGCCGGCACGGTCGGCGGCCCGATACGAGGACCGGGTCGACGACAACCACCACCACCTGGTGTGCCGGCGCTGCGGCCGGATGGTCGATGTCGACTGCGCCGTGGGGTACCGGCCGTGCCTGGAGACTGCCGAAGACCACGGCTTCACGATCGACGAGGCCGAGGTCATCTATTGGGGTATCTGCCCGGTCTGCCAGGCAGAGCCCATCGCCGCTGAGAGCTCGACATGACCACGGCACATTCCATCCATCGAACCAATACGCAACCATCAAGGAGCAGAAATGACTGATACCAGCACCGCTGACGCAGCGACATCCGCCGCTTGCGGATGCCCAGTGCTGCACGACCAGGCAAACATGGGCTCGCTCGCCAACCAGCAGTGGTGGCCCGAGCAGCTAAACCTGCGGCCGCTGGGCAAGAACTCGCCGCTGATCGACCCCACCGACGAGCAGTACGACTACGCCGCCGAGTTCGAGAGCCTCGACCTCGCTGCCGTCAAGGCCGACCTCGCCGAGGTCATGACCACCTCGCAGGACTGGTGGCCGGCCGACTTCGGCCACTACGGGCCGCTCATCATCCGCATGGCATGGCACAGCGCCGGCACTTACCGCATCCACGACGGCCGGGGAGGCGGCGGCTCTGGCACGCACCGCTTTGCGCCGCTCAACAGCTGGCCCGACAACGCCAACCTCGACAAGGCTCGCCGGCTGCTGTGGCCGGTCAAGCAGAAGTACGGCCGCAAGATCTCCTGGGCCGACCTGATGATCCTGGCCGGCAACGTGGCGCTGGAGTCGATGGGCTTCGAGACCTTCGGCTTCGGCGGCGGCCGGGAGGACGTGTGGGAGCCCGAGGAGGACATCTACTGGGGTCCCGAGAATGTCTGGCTCGACGATGAGCGCTACAGCGGTGACCGGGATCTGGCGAACCCCCTCGGGGCCGTGCAGATGGGCCTCATCTACGTCAACCCCGAGGGTCCGAACGGCACGCCCGACCCGCTGGCCGCGGCACGGGACATCCGCGAGACCTTCGCCCGCATGGCCATGGACGACGAGGAAACCGTTGCGCTGATCGCCGGCGGCCATACCTTCGGCAAGACCCATGGTGCCGCCGATGGCGATGCCCATGTCGGGCCCGAGCCCGAAGGCGCTGCCCTCGAGGAACAGGGACTGGGCTGGACGAGCACGTTCGGCAGCGGCAAGGCGGGCGATGCGATCACCAGCGGCCTCGAAGGCATCTGGACGCCCACACCGGTGACGTGGGACAACTCGTTCTTCGAGGTGCTGTTCGGTTACGAGTGGGAGCTGTCTCAGAGCCCCGCCGGCGCTCACCAGTGGGTGCCGACCGATCCGGACGCAGCCGGCACGGTGCCAGACGCGCACGATCCGTCGAAGCGCCACGCGCCGGTGATGCTCACCACCGATCTCTCCCTGCGGATGGATCCGATCTACGAGCCGATCTCGCGGCGGTTCCTCGAGAACCCCGACGAGTTCGCGGACGTATTTGCCCGGGCTTGGTTCAAGCTCACCCACCGCGACATGGGACCCGTCTCGCGCTACCTCGGACCGGAAGTTCCCGATGAGCAGCTGATCTGGCAGGACCCGGTGCCTGCTGTCGACCACGAGTTGATCGACGAAGCCGACATCGCAGCGCTCAAGACTGCGATTCTCGAGTCGGGCCTGTCGGTGTCGGAGCTGGTGAAGGCGGCGTGGGCATCTGCGTCGACGTTCCGCGACAGCGACCTGCGGGGCGGCGCGAACGGCGCACGCATCCGGCTTGCTCCGCAGAATGGCTGGGAAGCCAACGACCCGGCCGAGCTGGCAGCGGTGCTCACAGCGCTCGAAGGTGTTCAGGCGGCCTTCAATAGCGCTCCGGACGGCGGCAAGCGAGTGTCGATGGCCGACCTGATCGTCCTCGGCGGGTGCGCCGGGGTCGAACAGGCCGCCCGCGCCGCTGGCCACGATGTCGTGGTTCCGTTTTCGCCGGGGCGCACCGATGCCACGGCGGAGCAGACCGACGCCGAGTCGTTCGCCGTGCTGGAGCCCTCCGCTGACGGGTTCCGCAACTACTGGCGGGCCGACGACAAGCGCCGCCCCGAAGTGATGCTGGTGGACCGGTCGGGCCTGCTGTCGCTGACGGCACCGGAGATGTCGGTGCTGGTCGGCGGCCTGCGAGTGCTGGGTGCAAACACCGGCGGCTCGTCGCTGGGCGTGCTCACCGACCGTGCCGGAGCGCTGACCAACGACTTCTTCGTGAACCTGCTGGACATGGCTACCGAGTGGCAGGTGTCCGACACCGAGCACACCTACGAAGGCCGTGACCGTGCCTCCGGCGACATCAAGTGGACAGCCAGCGCAGTCGACCTCGTGTTCGGGTCCAACTCGCAGCTGCGGGCGATCGCCGAGGTCTACGGCTGTGACGACGCGGAGGCCAAGTTCGTGGCCGACTTCGTGGCCGCATGGGCGAAGGTCATGGACCTCGACCGGTTCGATCTGAGCTGAGCCACGCCGCTGGGCGCGGCACTACGTTGGGCGGCGGGGGATGATCCCATGACCCAACGCCCGCGACCGCTCATGATCGGTGCCACGGCGGCCGATCCGAAGCGAGCCGTCTTCATCTGGAACGCCATCCGCAAGTACTTCAACGAGGCCGGCCTCGAAACCGAGTACGCGCTGTATTCCACCTACGACGCGCTGTGCGGTGCCGTGCTCGACGGCCACGTCGACATTGCATGGAACGCCCCGATGGCGCACGCCCAGCTGCTGCTGCAGGCCCCGGGAACCTGCCGGACGTTGGCGATGCGCGACACCGACGAGGACGTCCGCTCGCTCATCGTTGCCCGGCCGGATGCCGCCATCGCCGATCTCGACGACCTGCGCGGGCGGCGGCTGGCATTGGGGGTCGACATCTCCAGTGAGCTGTTCCTGCTGCCGGCAGCCCAGCTCGCCGAGGACGACTTCGACATCGAGTCGGACTGCGAACTCGTCGAGCTCGAGCCCACCGAGTACTCCAACCTGCAAATGTGGGTGGACGACCGGACGATCTTCGGGGCCGTCCTGGACGGCCGTGCCGACGCTGGAGTGATCTTCGAGCCATGGCTCGGGTACCTGCTGCGCCGCCACGAGCTGGCGCCCGACGACATCGTCGAGGTGTGGCGCACACGCCCGTACTGCCATTGCGCCTTCACGTCCAGTCCTGGCCTGAGCGATGAGGCGTGCGAGCAGTTCGTAGAGCTGCTGGTGGCTATGGACCCCGACGACCCTGAAATCGCCGAGATGATGCGCATGGAGCACCTCAGCAAGTGGGTGCGCGCCACCGACGACGGCTGGAACGACCTCATGACTGCCGTCGAAGACGCCAACCTCGTCGGCAAGATCTTCTAGATCGATGTGGCTCACGCGATGTCACCGAACTAGGCCCTACGAGTCGCGAAACTCAACGCGTGGGGTTCAGACCTCTCACCATTTCAGTGGCCGGTCCAGGACAGCGACGGAACAGCCAGCATCTTGCCGCAGATGCGGTGCCCGAGCCAGCAACGCCGATTGCGTTGTTGGGTACACGTAAGGGACTTGGGCCTAGCTGGTAGCTGCGTACGACTCACAGCGATCCAAGCAACGATGAAGAAAGCTGGCGAATCCCAAGAGTTCCAGAACCTGGATCGGGTCGTCATCGAGTTCCCAATGATCTTCGTGTGCGCGTGGGTTGCGGATTCCCGTCATCGCCCCTTGCATCATGAACCGTATGCCTTGGTGTTCGTTCTGAGTCGACTCAGTGGCGAGGTCGCTCACTTGGAGCTGTGGTGAGTCGCTAAACGCCCACCCCATCAAGTCCCTACCGTCCCTAGACGAGCCTGTCAGCCTCTTGACCCGATTGTTCACGCTCTGGAATGCACTTCGGACTGCTTCTTGCTGAAGGCCGCTCGTATATGCCTTACGACTCGCTCGGGACACCCGCGGGTGGAGGTCTCTGCTCGCGAACCGCGATGCTGGAGTTGATTTCGTAGCGGCAGCGGAGGGCGTCGATGCAGCGCGACCATTTGAAGCAGGCTGTGCCTGCGATGGCTGCCCATATCGGGCGGCCAAGTTCCCAACCTCGATGAGCGTCGCGGCGTCGACGCCAAACGGTTCCAACTTCACTCCATTCTCATGGGCGATGACATAGAGCGCATGAGAACGGGACATGAGCTGCTTGTTCACGAGCGCTGCAATCTTGTTGGACAGGTTCTGACTGCTCCAGTTCTTTCTCTTGCGAAGGTCGGCGCGGATGGCGCGGTCGTCAGCCACGGGCTTTCTTGGCACGATTCACGGTGCTGCGGACGGCGTCGGTGCTCTCGTCGAGAAATGTGGCGATACGCGCGTTCTCGAACCCAGCTCACGACAGCGCAACGATGTAGTCGGATTTGTTCTCGAAGCAGAAGCGCAGGGCTAGTGCCTGAAGTAGAACCGACTCGCTGGTCAGTCGGACGAGATCCTGGAGATCTGCGTCTGAATCCTGTGTTGACATTGGCTACTCCTTTCTCTTGGCTCTGCTGAGCGCTACTTGCACAGTGTTTGGCGTGGTGCCGAGTAGTTCGGCTATGCGCTTGGGGCCGAGGCCAGCTCGTCCCAACTCGCGGATCGCGTCTGCTTGGGTCGGCAATTGGAGCCGGATCAACGTGGCCAATAGCCGGCTGACTTCGTCCAGCGACTCAGCCTCGGACGCCATGGCTACTTCTTCTCCCTACCAAGCGCCTGACTGACAGCCTGAGGCGACTTGCCGAGGACCTGGGCAATCTCCGACTGACTGAGGCCGACGTCATGTAGGAGTTTGTCGATCGACCGCGGTCGCGGCTTCGCAAGATCGGGGTCGTCGATAAGAAGTCGATGCGTGTGGATGGCAACCAAAGCCCCAAGCTTCGTGTCGATCGATTCAAGCAGTTTGACCTCAGAGGACTTGTCCACGAGTGTTCCTTTCCAAATCTGCAGTGTGTAATCTTAGCAGTGGCTATCCGATAGGCCACAGGAGCAGGGACAATAGCATATACTGACTATGGTCAGTGAGCGGGGTATGAAACCAGTTTTCCACCGATCGAACAAACGTACTGCAACAGGCTCTTATTTTCACTGGTCAGAGTATGCAGTGAAGCAAGCGATGTACTATATCGCTCATCTTACTTGATTTCTCCGTAGGTCAACTGCATAGCAAGCGAATGTTCGCACTTCTCACGCCGAAGCGTGCGGTGGACAGTGCAAGCGCTGCTTGAAGCAGCGCGAGACGCATGCCAGGCGTGACGCGCAGCCCGAGATCGATGCGACGGGCGCGGAAACTCAGGCCGTGTGTCCTAGCGGCAGGACATGTAGGGCGCGGGCCGATTAGCTGTGCAGGACTACTCGCAGTTGGCTAGCGGAAGCCTTCTTGACCGGCAGCCTCACGGATCGTGTCACAGACGGTTCTTATCGTACGACGATGCGGCGGGCTCTCTTCGATGCGCAGGAGGTGCAGCGGCGCTCAGTCGACGCCGAGTTCCAAGCGTGTAATTTGGGCGGCGTGTCGAAGCCCGGTTCCCTGAGCGTTGCTGGCCTGTTCGCTGGCATCGGAGGAATCGAGGTCGGGCTGCACGAAGCGGGGGCGTCCACAGAGCTGCTCTGTGAGTGGTGGGAGCCGGCACAGGCTGTGCTGGCGGAGCGATTCCCCGGTGTGCCGTTGGTGGGCGACGTACGGGAACTCGAACAGCTACCCGATGTCGATCTGGTTGCTGCCGGCTTTCCGTGCACGGACCTGTCGCAGGCTGGACGGACGAAGGGCATCACTGGAGAGGCTTCTGGGCTCGTTGCCGAGGTGTTCCGCCTCATCCGGGACCGGCGCGTTCCGCTGCTCATGCTGGAGAACGTGCGAAATATGTTGGTGCTCGACAAAGGCGAGGCCATGCGGTACCTCGTTGATGAGCTCGAAGCGCTGGGTTATCGCTGGGCCTACCGGCTGGTCGACTCGAGGTTCACCGGCGTGCCGCAACGCCGTCAGCGAGTCATCTTCCTCGCTGCGCTCGACCTTGACCCGCGCTCCGTGCTGTTCGCGGATGAGGCGGGTCAGCCTGATGACGACCACTATGGGGATGAGGCATTCGGGTTCTATTGGACTGAGGGCTTGCGGGGGCTCGGCTGGGCGAAGGACGCCGTGCCGACGCTCAAGGGGGGCTCGACGATCGGCATCCCATCGCCGCCGGCTATCTGGAACCCTGGTGGGCGCGCTGGCCTGCGCATCGTCACACCCAGCATCGAGGACGCGGAGCGCATGCAGGGGTTCGAAGCCGGGTGGACTGCACCTGCGGCACAGATGTCTCGCGGCGAGGGCATCCGGTGGAAGCTCGTCGGCAACGCAGTGACAGTCGGTGTCTCCCGCTGGGTCGGGGAGCGTCTCATGGATCCGGGTCAGCCGTTCCTTGATGGGCAACCGCTCTTGCGTGAGCAGCGCTGGCCGACAGCGGCATATGGCGCCAACGGAAAGGCCTGGGCCGTGGACCTTTCTTTGTGGCCGCGTCAGGCGCGCTACCAGCACCTCACCAACGTCGTGGATCTGGATCGGGCGTCGCCGCTCTCGGCACGTGCGGCGGCAGGGTTCTACGGCCGCACACAGCGGAGCACGCTGAGGTTCGTCGACCAGTTCATTGTTGACATCGCTGAACATGCAGCGCACATGGCGGAAGAGCTCGCCGCGGCCTGATACTGCAGAGCGTCATTCGTTACCTCGTCACTGGCCGCGTCAGGTCTCTGGCCCGCAATCGAGGAACGCCACCACCTACGCTCGTGCCCGATGGACGGCCCTGAGATCCTCATTGCCTCGCTGCAACGGGCCGCGATCACCGACAGGTACGGCAACCACTGGCAGTACCACTCGCGCAGTGATCGGCATTCCAAGGTTGCCTGCTGGGGAGTCGCATTCGACCTCCTCCAAACTTCTGCCCTTCTTCGACGTCACGTGGCGGACGGCCAGGTTGTGCTTGGCATCAATCACACGATGAGGGATTTCGCCACAGGCAGGCAGAAGGACCTGGATTTGGTGCTCGCTCGCCCAACAGGCGACGTCGATCCACACAGGACGTTCGCGCGCCTTGTCGAGCAGCACGACATCGAGCTCACCTCCGAGCAACGCGGTCGCCTAGCGGGTCTGCCCGACTGCCCGATCGGTCCTGTTGGCGCCGTGCTGGTCGCGCTTGAGGCCAAGGCAACGATGACTGCTCACATCCGAGCGTTGCCGCGGCTCTACGACGAGTTGAATTCGTCACACCTTTGCGTCCACGGAGCCAGTCGCCAAGCGCTCGCCGTGGGCTTCGTCATGATCAACGCCGCAGGGCGATTCGCATCGTCAGACATGAACAAGGGCGACCTCTCAGGCGGGCTCGTCTACTCCGAAGAACCCCAGCCGCGGTCGGTCGAACGCACCCTTGCCAAGGTGGCAGAGATGCCTCGACGGTCGAATGTCCGGGAGAACGGATTTGATGGCATCGGAGTCGTCGTCATCAACGGCAAGAACGACGGCACGCCGTTCACGCTCGTGACGGATGCACCGGCACCGCAACCCGGCGACTCGTTTCATTACGACGAAATGATCTCCCGGATGGCGAACGAATACGACACGACATTCGCGGAGATCTGAACGGACATCGTCCGTAACGAAACGGAGATTTCATGGACGTTGGCAACGCCGCACCCAGCGGGCCGGGGCTTGGGCTGCTGCTTGGCTTCGAGGACACGATGGCCGACTTCGTCGAGTTGGCCCGCGAAGGCGAGGCCGCGGGGATGGACTCGATGTACACGGTCGAGGCAGGGCGCAGCGCGTTCGTCTCGGCTGCTGCGGTCATCGCTGCGACTGAGCGAGTAACCGTCGGCACGTACATCGCCAATGCCTATGCCCGGGAGCCGTGGCTCACGGCGATCGCCGCCCGAGACCTCGACGAGATGAGCGGCGGTCGGTTCACGCTGGGCCTCGGCACCGGCAACCGCCACTTCAACGAGTGGTACATGGGCGTCGACGACTTCCGGCCTCTCGGCAAGCTGCGCGATTACATCGAGATCGTCCGCAGCGCCGTCGCCGGTCGGGCGGGAGAACCGGTGCGTTATGAAGGCGAGCACCACCGGATCCGCTGGCGGGCGAGCTGGGAGCCGACGCGGCCGTCGATACCGGTGTACCTGTCGGCATCAGGACCCAAGATGGTCCGCCTCGCGGGCGAGGTGGCCGACGGGGTCGGCGTCGGAGTGATGTCGTCGGTGGAGTTCATGCGCGACATCGTCCGGCCCGCGGCGCAGCAGGCCGCTGGCGAGGCAGGCCGAGACCCCGACGGCGTGGGGTTCCTGATGGGGTCATTCCTGAGCGTCAATGACGACGAAGAGCTGGCCCGCAATGCGGCCAAAGCAACCATCTGCGGGCTGTTCCATCCGGTGCCGCACCCGTACTACGACTCGCAACTGCGCCAGCTCGGCTATGCCGAATTTGCCGATGCCGCAACCCGGTTGATGCCCCGAGGCCAGATGCGCGAAGCAATCGGACTGGTGCCCGACGAGGTCGTCGACACCATGACCATCACCGGGACGCCCGCCCAGTGCGCCAGCCGCATCGCCGAATACGCCGGCCTAACCGCAGAGATCATCCTGTTCCGCGTCCCGCAGCGCACCGACCGGCCAGGCCTCGCCGGCTACGAGTCACTGTTCGAGGTGGTCTCGCTCGCCAGCGATTGAGAGAACTACCGCCGGTTCCGTCGATCACGGGCCGCACGGGCAACTCAGTAGTCGATTGGCGTTGTCCAGCGAGGGTCGTCGTGTGCGTCCCAGTAGGCCTGCCGGAGCTGCATCGTGATCGGGCCGGGGGTGCCGTCGCCCAGCGGCTGACCATCGATTGACGTGACCGGCATGACTCCGCCCGCCGTACTGGTCATGAACGCCTCGTCGGCCTGGCCGACATCGGCGACCGGTACCGGGGCCACATGGGCGGTCAGTCCCAGCTCTGCGGCCAAATCGAGGACGGTCCGTCGGGTGATGCCCTCCAGCACACCGGCATCGGGCGTGCGGAGTTCGCCATCGACCACGAGGAAGATGTTGAACCCGGGTCCCTCGGTGAGGTTCCCGTCGAGGTCGGGCAGCACCACCGTGCTGCCACCACGCTCACGGGCTTCGAAGGCGCCACGTGTCAGGTCGCCCCAGTGGAAGTTCTTGACCGTCGGATCGACGGAGGCCTCAGGAATGCGCACAGTGTCCCGGGCGATGATCAGGTGCGAACCGGCCTCCTGCTTGTCGGGTTCGACGATCCAGATGTAGGGAATGGCGTAGGCGTAGAACTGGTTCTGGAAGGTCCACGGGTCGCGGGCTCCCCGGCCCGGCCGGCCCCTCGTCGCGATCATTTCGACATAGGACTCGCGCAGCCCCGACCGCCGGACGCATTCGTGCAGGATCTCTGAGATCCCGGCACGGTCGAGGTCCAAGTTCATGTGGAGGTGCTTCATGCTCCGCTCGAACCGGTCGAGGTGCGCATCGAGACGGAAGAACTTCCCGTCCCACACGGCAACCACGTCATAGGTGACATCCGACCGGCTGAAGCCAGCATCGAGCAGTGAGATCTTGGCTTCGCCGACCGGCACGTGCTCACCTTGCGCCCAGGCGCAACCCCTGCTGTAGGGGTTGCTGGCGGCGGCGGGTTCGGTCACTGGTCTTCGTCCCTGGGCTCGGTTCCGGCGCGGCGGTCGATCAGGCGTTGGAAGTGCTGGGCGCCGTTCATTGCCGGCACCCGGCCGACGCCGGGGCCCATGTCGCCGAGCACCGGGAAGCCGGCTTCGACCCGGAAGCTGAAGGGCATCGACTCGGGAAGAAAGCACTCGACGTCGTCGCAGGCCTGCCAACGGACCTGACCGCTGATGGTGACGAAGCGTCCGTCGTCATCCTTCTGCATGTTCCGTGCGTTCTGTGCAACCGGCAGCCGCAAGACGACATCGCCCTCGTACACGGCAAGCGTGTCGCCCGAACCGGACAGCGTGAGCGACCCGGTCGGCGGTGTCACCGGCTCATAGGACAGGATCCCGTCGTTGTCGTCGAGCTCGATTGCTGCGGCCACCAAGCCGTCGGGTACAGGCTCGCCGTACAGGTGCTGACCTTGGGGAACCCGGAACGTGGCAACGATCTGGCGGGTCACGCCCATCGGCAGCCGATCCCCGTCGATCCGCACATCCACGGAGACCCGGTCGGCCGGTTCGCTGCCACCCGGTGCAGGCACCTCGAACTCCTGGCCCAGCGCGGCTGCGAGCAGTTGCTCAGGACCGGAACGAATTGCGAAGTTGTGCTCGAAGAACTTCGCCACGACGATCCCGTCTGCATCGATCACGTACGACCCCGGGAACGGAAGGCCGTACCACGGGTGGTCGTCGGGCGGGATCAGCGTGTTGAGGATCCCGAACGACGTGATCACCTCGCTGTCGGGGTCCGACAGCAGCGTGAACGTGGTGTCGTGGGCCTCCGCGTAGTCAGCCAGCGCATCGGGTTCGTCATAGCTCAGCGCATACAGCCGGACGCCCGCTGCCCGGTAGGCGTCCATGCCTCGTTCCAGCTCGACCAGCTGGGTGCGGCACGGCGGTCACCACACAGCCGAGCGGTAGAAGACCACCACGGCAGGCTGGCCTGCCCGGTCGGCGTGCACATCGACCAAGCGGCCGGCCTGGTCAGTCGCCACGATGTCGGGCAATCGGGTGCCGACCTCAGGACCGGTGGGAAAATCTCCACGCGGGATCCGCCGACTCCCGTGGCCTGGCGGCTCAGGCATGTTGAAGCCCTCGAAGTCTTCGTAGTACGGCCCGCCTGTCGGGCCGCCCCTGGTGTCGAGTTCGATCCCCATCACTTGCTCCGATCCGTCGACGTGCGGTGCCGATGTGCGCCGTCGATCATTGCATGCCGAACTGCGGTGTTCCCGATTCGGGTGGCTCGCTCCGATAGCGGCGGTTGCCGCAAGAGGCTGAGCCGATAGGCGAGGCCGGGGGAGCTACGTTGCGGCGGTGGCCGACACACCATTCGAGGGACGGCGGGAAGACGAGCCGCTGCTGCGTGGCCAGAGCACGTTCATCGACGGGCTGTACGTCCCCGAACTAGCAGGTGCAGCGCAAGCCGTGTTCGTGCGGTCGGCTGAAGCCCATGCGCGTCTCGCCTCGGTCGATGTGACCGAAGCTCGCCAATCCGACGGCGTGATCGCCGTGTACCTCGGACCCGACGTGGACGGCTGGCCGTTTCCGCCGCGGCTGCCATCAATGAACCGCGACCTGTGGCGACCGCTCATGGCCTACGACACGGTCCGATTCGTCGGTGAGCCCATCGCCATGGTGATCGCCGAGACCCGTGCGGCGGCAACCGACGCCGCCGAGTTCGTCATCGTCGACTACGAGCCGCTGCCGCCAGTGGTGGACCTTGACGCCAGCCTTGCAGGCGAGACGCTGCTTCACGAGCATGCCGGTACGAACGTCGCCCTGGCCTGGGAGCTCGACCCGATCCCTAGGGGGGTATGGGACGGCTGCGACGTGACCGTCGAATTCGATCTCGTCCATCCACGGCTCGGCCCGCATCCGATCGAGCCACTGGCTGGCGCTGCGGCCTGGGGTACCGACGGCCGCTGCACGGCGTGGGTGTGCTCGCAGCGGCCTGCCGGCGCCAAGCACGTCATCGAGACGCTGCTGGGCCTCGAACCGGGCACAGTGCGAGCTATCTCGCCCGATGTCGGCGGTGGCTTTGGCGCCAAAGGCGGTTGGGGCTGCTACCCCGAGGATGTCGCTGTGGCGTGGGCGGCCCGCGAGCTGGGCCGACCGATCCGCTGGGCGCAGACCCGCTCAGAGGCCTCCCTTGCGATGGGCCACGGGCGGGCGTCGCGCCATCGCATCCGCATCGGCGGCGACCGCGACGGCACCATCGTGGCTTACGCGGTCGATGCCCTCCAAGACAGCGGGGCCTATCCGGCGATGGGCACCAACGTCACCAACAACCTTCGCAACAGCGGCACCGGCGTGTACGACATTGCGCACGCCACGTTGCGCGGTACCTCGGTGGTTACCAGCACCACGCCGACCGTGGCGTTCCGGGGCGCTGGCCGGCCCGAGGCGGCGTGCTCCATCGAGCGGGCGGTCGATCGGTTTGCCGCAGCAATCGGCCGTGACCCGCTCGGGGTGCGCCTTGCCAATCTTGTGCCAGCCGACAGGTTCCCGTATCGCACTGCCGTGGGTGCCACCTATGACAGCGGCAACTATCCCGAAGCCCTGGCCAAAGCGGCGGAGCTGGCCGACTACGAGGGCTTGCGGGCCGAACAGGCCGCCCGCCGCGCAAGCGGGCACGACGACACCGTGCTCGGTATTGGCGTGAGCTGTACTACCGAGATCACTGGCGGCGGCGAAGGCGAGCGGGCGACAGCACTGCTGCTCGACGACGGCACCGTCGACGTCGTCGTGGGCACGTCGCCCCACGGGCAAGGGCATGAGACCACCTTCGCCCCGATCGTGGCCGACCAGCTCGGCCTCGACGTCGACCAGATCGTCATTTCCCACGACGACTCCGATCGCTCGCCCATCGGCGGGGGGACCATCGGGTCCCGCTCGGCACAGCTCGGTGGCTCAGCCGCCCACGGAGCCGCCATCGACCTGGTGGCAGCGGCCCGTGAGCGCGCAGCCGAGCTGCTCGAAGCCGATCCCGACGATGTCGTGCTGGATACCGACCGCGGGTTGTTCCACGTGGTGGGCACCCCGGCCCGCTCGCTCGGCTGGGCCGACCTGGCCGGTCACGGCGAGCTCAGCGTCGACCACCACTTCCGGCCCGAAGGCGGCGCCGGCTCGTTCTCATTCGGCGCGTGCGTAGCCGCCGTGGAAGTCGACACTGCTACCGGCGAAGTGCAGGTGCGGCGCTTGCTGAGCGTCGACGACGCCGGCGTGATCCTGCAACCGGAGCTGGCTCACGGTCAGGTACACGGCGGCTTGGCGCTGGCAGTCGGTGCCGCGCTCTACGAGGAGATGCACTACGACGACGATGGCATTCCCATGACGGTCGGGCTGGCCGACTACGCCCTGCCGTCAGCAGCGGAGCTGCCGTACTTCGAGTCCCATGAGACTGTGACGCCCTCGCCGCTCAACCCGCTGGGCGTCAAGGGCCTCGGCGAGTCCGGGACGGTGGTGGCAACCCCGGCCATCCACAGTGCAGTGCTCGATGCGCTGGCGCCGTTCGGCGTCGAGCACCTGGATCTGCCGCTGACTCCCGAGAAGATCTGGCGCGTTCTGCGGACCTAGCGGTCGTCAGGATCGCCAGCAGCTCCCGAGCCTCCTCGAATTCTCAGTTGGCGATGCCGTCCGCGCCTGGCAGTCAGTCGGCTTCGGCTGCGGCGCCGACGTTGGGTGTGAAGCCTGACTTGGGCGTCCCGACGCCCTTCAGCGCTTCGGCGGCACGCTCGTTCTCGAAGATCTTCGCCAGGATCGCCTTGCCGGCTCGGTCGAAGTACTCCCGGTTCTCGATCACGAACTCGTTGGACTCCTGCATTGAAGCGAGCTGTCCGTTGACCGCAGGCATGACGTGGCGCGCCACCAAGTCCCAGCTGCGGAACATGGCCTCGGGCTCGGCCCAGTCGTTGACGAAGCCCATCATCACGCCGAACCCGCCGGTGATCTCGTGCATCTGCAGGATGTTCCCGATGAGGTCGTCGGGCGTGCCGATGACGCCCGCGGCGGAGTCGGGGTCGGCGTAGAAGTCGATGGCCTCCGCCGTCGAGGCCAGCGGCTCCAACCCCGGTCGCTGCAGCGTGGCGACGTTGTAGTCGTTGTGCCAGCGCAGAAGCCCGTGCTCGACATCACGCCGGGCCTGGTCGCGGGTGGGCGCCACGTGGAAGTTGAACATCACCCGCCAGTCGGCGCGATCCACGATCCGGTCATGCTTGGCGGCGGCTTCCTCGGCGAAGCTCCACTGCAGCGGCAGCGACGCCAGGCCCTCGGTGGACATGGAGCCGATCGAGAGCACGCCCATGCCGTGCTTGCCGGCCAGCGTCATGCCCGACGGGCTGATCATCGACGCAGTCACCATCGGGATCTTGTGCTGGTACGGCAGGATCTGCAGCTTCGCGTCGTACAGCGAGAACCAGTCGCACTCGTAGGTGAAGCGCTCCCCGCCTGCGAGCAAGCGCTGGATGACCGGGATGGCTTCGTCCTGGCGGTCCCGCAGCAGCATCGGGTCGATGCCCAGGGTGTGGGCGTCGGACGGCAGCGCACCGGGCCCGGTGCCGAGCATCGCCCGCCCGAAGCTCATCTGGTCGAGCTGGACGATGCGCTGGGCGACCATGAACGGATGGTGATAGGGGATCGAGGTCACCCCGGTGCCCAGTTTGATGCGGCCGGTGCGCACCGCCGCAGCGGCCAGGAACATCTCGGGCGAGCCGATGGTCTCCCAGCCGGTCGAGTGGTGCTCACCGCACCAGAACTCGTCGTACCCAAGCCGGTCGAGGTGGGTGACAAGGTCGAGATCCCGCTGCAGCTGCAGCGCCGGGCTCTCCCCAGGCAGATGATGCGGTGCGAGAAACGCTGCGAACTTCACCGTCGGGACCCTACCGAAGCCCGGCTGTGGGTGAGCGGGCGGCAGGCACTAGCTGATGCTGCGGCCGCCGTCGACGTCGAGGCAAACGCCGGTGAGAAAGCTGGCTTCGTCGGAGGCCAGGAACATCACGGCGTTGGCGACATCGACGGGGTCGGACATCCGACCCATGGGGATGCCGTCGATGACACCCGCTCTCATCTCGTCGGGCATCCTGTCCAAGCCGATCGCTCGCTCGAAGAAGCGGGTCTCGGACGCCACCGGGGCCACGCAGTTGATGCGGATGTCGGGCGCGAACTCTTCGGCCAAGCCCCGAGTCAGCATGATCGTGGCCGCCTTCGACGTGTTGTACGGCGTCAGGCCCGGGCGGGGCCGCTTGCCGCCGATCGAGGCCGTGCTCACGATCGAGCTGCCTGGCGGCATGTACGGCGTGAAGTGCTTGGCGGCGAAGTAGACGCTGCGGGTGTTGACCGCCCACATGAGGTCGAACTCTTCGGTCGGGATGTCCAAGGTGGAGCCCATCCGGTGGGCGAATCCTGCGTTGGCGGCGACGATGTCGATGCCGCCCCACGTGTCCACCATGAGCTGGGCCAGTTCGGCGTGAGGCGCTTCCTCTGTCACGTCGAGACGGAACGACTCGGCGCCGTCGAGGCCCTTGGCCACCGTGGCGGCACCCTCGCCATCGATGTCGGTGACCATCACCGTGGCGCCGCGCTCGGCGAATCCCTCGCTGATCGCCCGACCGAAGCCCGAAGCCCCGCCGGTCACGATCACCCGCTTGCCGTCAAACTGCATCGTCGCCCCTCGCTGCTGTGCGAATTGCTGTAGTGCGAATTCCGCCCGAACCTTGGGCGGATGGTAGGTCGGACCGCAGCGCCAGCCTGTTACGTTGAGACGCTGAGGCCAGTCACCCCGGAGTTGGCAGAGCAACCCGCTTGGGCAGTAACCGGGTGGCTGGCTCTCTCGCGGCCGAGGAGACATGCCCTGCGGGCGGATTTGAGCCTGATTTGAGCCTTGAGGTGAATCAGGGCGTCGTCAGGACGCCGTCGCTGATGAAGCCGTCGATCGCTTCGGCGTCGTAGCCGATCTCGCTCAGTATCTCCCTGCCGTGCTCGCCGATCTTCGGCGCAGCCCGCCGGACGCTCGGCGGCGTCTCGGAGAACTGCTCGGGCGGCGGGATGACCCGGTACGGGCCCGCAACCGGATGCTCGTCGATCGGAAGATCCGACACGAGTTCGTCGAGTGTCGCCGCCTCAGTTGCGGGGATGCCGTGTTCCTCGCACAGCTCCAGCCACTCTGCCGTGGTGCGCTGGCCCAGCACCGAGGCGACATCGCGGTACAGGCTGTCGCTGTGGGTGACGCGCTCGATGGGCGTCGCGAAACGCTCGTCGGCGGCGAGATCGTGCCGTCCCCCGGCTTCGAACAGCGCGACGTAGTGCTCGTGGTCGTAGGGGAGGATGTTGATCCACCCATCGGCGGTGCGCTGGGGCTTGCGCTCGGGCGTGAGGATGCGGGCATACCCAGCGCTCGCCACCGGTGGCTCGGAGATGGCGCCCGCACCGTGCTCGGCGAGCACGAAAGCGCGCATCACATCGATCATCGGGATCTCGATGCACTGGCCCTGGCCGGTCTGTGCCCGGTGGTACAGCGCCGCGGTCACCGAGTTGGCGATCGTCAGCCCGCAGAACTTGTCGGCGACGAGGCTGGGCAGCAGCATCGGCTCGGCGCCCATGCGGCGGAACAGGTCGCCGATGCCGCTGGCGGACTGGATGATGTCGTCGTATGCGGGCGCATCGGCCTGCTCGCTGGCAGACGGGTAGCCGTGCGCCCGGCAGAACACAATGTCGGGCCGAACCTGCTGCACGGCCTCGTAGTGCAACCCGAGGCGACGCAGTGGTCCTGGGCGCAGGTTGGTGATCATCACGTCGCACGTGGCGACGATGTCGAGAAACGCCTGGCGACCGCGTTCGTGCTTGAGATCCAGGGAAATGCTGCGCTTGTTGCGCAGCAGGTTGAGCGAGACGCCCGAGAAGCCATCGACCGGGCCTGAGCCCATGCTCCGGTTCCGGTCACCACCGGCAGATTCCACCAAGATGACGTCAGCGCCGAAATCGCCGAGCGTGCGCGTCGCTGCAGGCCCCATGAGCACCGACGACAGGTCCAGCACTCGGACTCCCGCCAGCGGCCCCGCCGCTCCGTCGCCTTCGTTCTCGCCCGTGCTCATCTCACCCCATTACGTCGCGAAACCGGAGTGCAGGACTATCAGATGTTCTTGCTGTCCGTACGGGTCGGAGCCTTGTGGGGGGTTCCTAGGCAATAGCTTCGGCGCATGGGCGATGCCCTGGACGGGCTGCGGCGGGAGGTTGCCATCGGGTGCCGGGTGATGGCGCATCGCGGCCTGGTCGAGAACATCTTGGGGCACATCAGCCTGCGGATCGGCGGGGGCCGGGCGTTGGTGCGATGCCGCGGCCCGCACGAGGCTGGGCTGCGGTTCACGACGCCTGACGATGTGCGCGAGGTCGACTTGGCCTCCGGCGAGATCACCGACGATCCGGCGGGGGACTACGCCGTGCCGGGCGAATTGTCGATCCACACCTCGGTGCTCGCGGCCCAGCCTGATGTGACCTGCGTGGTCCACGCCCACCCGCCTGACGTCGTGGTGGCCAGCCTCGCCGGCATCGAGCTCGAGCCGATCTTCGGTGCCTACGACATCCCTGCCGCTCGCCTTGCCGCCGCAGGCATACCCGTTCACCCACGTTCGGTCCTCATTCGAAACGACGTGCTTGCCGCCGAGATGGTGGCCTCGCTCGGCGATGCCCCAGCGCTCGTGCTGCGGGGCCATGGCGTCGTGACCACTGGCGAAGACGTCGCCGATGCCGTGCTGCGGTCGCTGCAGCTCGACACGCTGGCGCGCCTCCACCTGCGGGTGCGCGCCGCGGGAGCGACCCCCGAAGCCATTCCCGACGCCGACCTGGAGGAGTTGCCGGACCTCGGCAGCGCTTTCAACCGTGAGACCCTGTGGGGGCACCATGTGGCTGCACTCGAGCACGACGGGCATGGGCTGGAATAGGGCACTGGCAGGGGAGGAGACGTTATGGCAGCCGCCGAGCCCAACGGCATCGCCGACATCACCGGCGCCGTGCGTCAAGGCCTCATCCCTGCCTTTCTGTACAACGACGCCGAGGTGTACGAGCTGGAGCGCACCCGGCTGTTCGGCAGGTCGTGGAACTTCCTGGCCCACGAGTCCGAGATCGCTCAGCCCGACGACTACGTGGTGCGCAACATCGGCGACGACTCGTTCCTGGTGACCCGCGACAGCGACGGTCAGATCCACGTGATGTTCAACATGTGCGTCCACCGGGGCATGCAGGTGTGCCGGGCCGAACGCGGCAGCGCCCGCACGTTCCGCTGCCCGTATCACGCTTGGACGTACAAGAACGACGGCCAGCTCGCCGGGTTGCCTTTCCACGCAGATGCCTACGGCGGCGAGGCCGGATTCGTCAAGGAAGGGCAGGCGCTGCTGCGGGCGCCCTCGGTCGCGATCCGCAACGGGATGATCTTTGCCAGCCTCGACCCCGACGCTCCCCACTTCGAGACCTGGCTGGGCGACTACGCGTTCTATCTCGACTTCTACACCGGCCAGAGCGCAGCAGGGATGGAGTTCCGCGGACCGCAGCGCTGGCGCGTCGAGGCCAACTGGAAGATCGGCGCCGAGAACTTCATGGGCGACAGCTACCACACGCCCCACACCCACGCGAGCGTCGTCGACATCGAGCTGTTCGGCGAGCCGAAGCCCTACAAGCGCAAGGAAGGCGTGCTGTGGCACGCCGGTCCCGGTGGCGGCACCACCTACAAGCTGCCGCCTGGCAGCGACTTCCGGTCGGGGCTGGCCTACGTTGGCTATCCCGACGAGATGATCGACCGGATGGCCGCCACGCTGAGCCCCCCGCAACGGGCGCTCGTCGACGAGCCGGGCTTCATGCCCTCGGCCTCCACGCTGTTCCCCAACCTGAGCTTCGTGCACAACTGGCCCCAGACCGACGCCCAGGGGCGGATCACGCCGTTCATCTCCGTGCGGCTGTGGCAGCCCGTGGGGCCAGGCGAGACCGAGGTGTATTCGTGGTTCTGCGTGGCGGCCGACGCGCCGGATGACTACAAGGCTGCGTCGTACAAGGCGTACCTGATGTGCTTCGGATCGTCGGGCATGTTCGAGCAGGACGATGTCGAGAACTGGGTGTCGATTACGACCATGGCACGCGGCTCCATGGCGCGGAACCTGCTGCTCAACAACCGCATGGGCCTGACGCTCGACGGCGATCCGATCGTCGACCAGTTCGAGGGCTTCGGCGGCCCGGGCACGGCGTACCAGGGCTTCGGCGAGCACAACCAGCGCCACTGGTTCTCGATGTGGGCCGACTTGGTGTCACAGCCTGCGCCCGCCCGCCAGCCCATGGCCTTCGGCATGGGGGAGCAGCCGGCGTGAGCTCCGGGCAGTCTCCGGCACCGCTGCCCTACACCGACGAGCGGCACCAGATGGCCGCGCAGTTCCTGACCGAAGAGGCACACCTGCTCGACACGTCCGACTTCGAGGCATGGCTGGGGCTGATGGACCGCCGGATCCGCTACCGCATGCCGGTGCGAGTCACCGCTGTCAAGGCTGCCGACGAGGTCGACGTGCAGACCATGCATCACTTCGACGAGGACTGGTACTCGCTACGCAAGCGGGTGCAGCGATTCCAGACCGACTATGCGTGGACCGAGGACCCCCAGAGCCGCATCCGCCACCACGTCTCCAACGTGCGGACCTTCGAGGGCTCCGATGACGAGCTCATCGTGGAGTCGGCGGTGCTGCTGTACCGGTCGCGTGGCGACCGCACCGCCCCGAGCCTGCTGTCTGCGGGGCGGACCGACGTGCTGATCCCGACTGAGGAGGGCCTGCGCCTGCGCCAACGCGACATCGAGATCGACGAGTCGGTCCTGCGCACCCAGAACCTGGCGATCTTCCTGTGAAGCGGCTGCGCGACGCCGACATGAAGGCCCCGCGATGAGCCGGCTGGCCGGCAACCGGGCGCTCATCATTGGGGCGGGATCGGGCATCGGCCGGGGAGTCCACGACGCCTTCCTGGCTGAGGGTGCCAGCGTCGGCTCGCTCGAGATCGACCCGCACAAGTGCGAGTCGTTGGCCGAGGCATCGGTTGGACCTGTCATCCGCGGCGATGCCACGAGCGCAGACGACAACGACGCCGCTGTGGCAGTGATGCTGGATTCCTTCGGCGGCATCGACACGCTGGTGAGTTGCGTGGGGCTGTTCGACTTCTACCTCGGGCTCGGTGAACTGCCCCGCGATGCGCTCGACGACGCCTTCGCCGAGGTCATGAACGTCAATGTGCGTTCCATGCTTCTGGCCGTCCGAGCCGCGATCGAACCGCTGCGGACCCACCAGGGCTCGGTCATCCTGACCGGCTCCACCAGCAGCTTCAAGCCGGGCCGCGGTGGGATCCTGTACGTCGCCAGCAAGTTCGCAGTGCGGGGCTGCGTGGAGTCGCTGGCCCACGAACTGGCGCCCGAGATCCGGGTCAACGGCGTTGCACCGGGCGGCACCCACGGCACCGACCTTCGCGGCCTGCGCTCACTCGGCCTGCACGACCGATCCCTGGGTCAGGAACCCGACCGGGTCGAGTCCATCCGACAGCGCAGCCGTCTCGGCGTTGCTCTCGGTCCCGCAGACCACGCCGAGAGCTACGTGTTCCTGGCCTCGGAGGCGTCACGGGGCATGACTGGGCGCTTCATCCACAGCGACGGCGGCGCCAACCTCCCCGACGTCTGAGAACGGCCTGGTTGATCGTTTCAGCTGGCGGATGGAAAGCGGACCGGCAGGCAGCGAGGGCCGCGGACTTGTCCCCCTGCCCAAGTGACGGCGTCGGGGTCGCTCACCTCGAAGTCCGGGATGCGCTCGAACCAGGTGCGCAGTGCAATGTCCATCTCAAGCCTGGCCAGGTTCGAGCCAGCGCAGCGGTGAATACCCGCACCGAACGCGATGTGCCGGTTGTGAGGCCGGTCCAAGATCACCTCATCGGGACGATCGAAGATCTCCGGGTCGCGGTTCGCTGCGGGGAAGTTCATCAGCACTTTGCTTCCCTGCGGAATCGTGACGCCGCCGTAGGTCACGTCCTCGGCCGCCCGGCGGCCCATCGTCACCGGCGCGTAGAAGCGCAGCAGCTCCTCGATGGCCGTCGGCCACAGTTCGGGCTCGGCCACCATCCGCTCGCGGTCGGCAGCGTGGGTGCCGAAATGCCACAGGGCCGAGCCGATCGAGCTCCACGTGGTGTCGATGCCTGCGATGAGCTGCAGGTTGAGCATGCCCACCACCCTCATGGGATCGACCGGCTCGCCGTTGTCGTCGGTACCGGCCAGCAACGCGGAGACGAAGCCGTCATCGGGGTTGGCCAGCTTCTCCTCCACGACTTCCTGGAAGTAATCGCGGATCACTCTGCGGTACTTGAGGCGGAGTTGTACGTCTGCCAGGCCCAGCTCCAAGATGCACTGCACCCAGTAGGTGAAATCGTCCACTCGGCTCTCGTCGACGTCCATCAGGTGCGCAATGACCCGGGGCGGGATCTGCTGGGCGTACTGCCCCGCGGCGTCGGCGGTGCCTGCGTCGATGAAGTCGTCGATGAGGCGGTTCGCGAGGTCGAGCGTGTACTGGCGGTGAGCCTGCACGGCCTTCTGCGTGAAGTGCGGCAGCAGCAGGCGTCGGGTCCAGCCGTGAACGGGCGGGTCCTCAGAGATGGGGGCGGCGTTGGCGCCGTACCTCTCGAACACCGGGTCCAGCATCAATTCTTCGATGATCTCCGGAGGGGGTGTGGTCACCAGCGGGTCCGCGCTGGACAGCTCGGGCACCATCTTGGCGAGCGCCTGCACGTCCTGGTAGCGGGTCGGCAGGAACGAGCCGCCCCAGCGCTCCGTGTGTGCGACCGGGCAGCGTTCCCGCAGCTCGTCCCACACGGGGGCCGGGTCGCGTACGTATCCGGAGTCGAAGATGTCGTAGTCGGTGCCCCAGTCGTCGACGGGTGCCGTGTCGGTCATCGATGGTTCCCTCGGGTCGTGACCGGCCGGTCGAACGGGCCGATCAGTTGGCAGCCAGCCGGAGTGCGGCGAGCGGGCTGATGGGCTCAGCGTGGACCTGCGTTGACGCCTCAAGCGCTCCGTCGCCGTCTCGCTGCTGGCGCTTGGACTCAGGGTTAGTCTCCGTCCATGGCAGGCAAGGTCATTCGTTCAGAAGCGCTCATCGAGGCGCATCCGGTCCCCGAGCTGATCCGCTCCGGGGCGTTCGCGCCGGCGGTGAGGGCTGGTCCGTCGGTCTATGTCTCGGGCTGCATCGCCAACGATCTCACCAAGGACATGGGCGGTCAGACCGAGGAGATCTTCGAATACATCCAGCTCGCGCTCGCCGAGGAGGGCTTCGAGATGTCCGATGTCGTCAAGCTGCAGGCGTTCATCACCGATGTTGACCAGTACGGCTCCTACAGCGCCGCCCGCAAGAAGTACTTCCCGGGCGAACCGCCGGCGAGCACGACGGTCATCGCCGGCATCATCATCCCGGGGGCGCTCATCGAGATCGAGGCTGTCGCCTACAAGGAGTAGCGGCGGCCGATTGTGGTTAGCTGAACCATCAGGAGCGGCTGCCCGTGGGCCGGGAGCGCCGCCGGGAGGAAATGACGTGCGTGTCGATGCGGTGAAACCAGGGGACTACAACCGCATCCGGGTGGAGCCGCTCACGGGTTCGATCGGTGCGGAGATCGCCAACGTCGACCTCCGAGAGCTCGACGACGAGCTCATTGCAGAATTGCAGGAGGCCTGGTTGGCCCACAAGGTGCTGTTCTTCAGGGACCAGCAGTTGACCCAGGCCGAGCACGTGGCCTACGGGCGGGCACTCGGCGAGTTGGAGATCCACCCGTTCGCGCCGCATGTCGAAGGACACCCCGAGATCTTGGTGCTCGAGTCCACGGCGGAGAGCTTCTACGCCGCAGAAACCTGGCACTCGGACGTGACCTTTCGTGAGTGCCCGCCGCTCGGCTCAGTGCTGCTGGGCCGCATCGTCCCGCCGTATGGCGGAGATACCTGCTTCGCGAACATGGAGCTGGCCTACGAGCGCCTTGCCGACGATCTCAAGGAACAGATCGACGGCAGCTTCGCGATCCACTCCTACGTCAAGGCGTTCGGGCGTGGCATGAGCGACCGCAAGCGGGCTGAGGCTGCAGAGCAATTCCCGGATCAGAAGCACCCTGTCGTGCGCACGCACCCGGTCACCGGACGCAAGAGCCTGTATGTCAACCGGATCTTCACGCTCACGATCGACGGGATGAGCCCCGATGAGAGCCGCTCGCTGCGCCAGCGCCTCTACGACGAGGCGGCGACGCCCGAGTATCAGTGCCGGTTCCGGTGGCGGCCCGGCTCGATCGCGCAATGGGACAACCGCTGCACCCAGCACTACGCCGTGCCCGACCACGGCGGCATGCACCGGCGCATGGAGCGGGTGACGCTCATCGGCGATCGCCCGGTCTGATCGGCGCTGTCTAATTCTTGGCGCGTCGCAGGATGTGCTCGACGATCTCGGGACCGTGGGTGAATTGCAGGAAGTGACCGGCGTCTGCCAGCACGTCGATCGGCGCATTCATCTGGCCGGCCCAGGTGCGGCCCCAATCCTCGTCGAAGCCCTCGTCTTGGGCGCCCCAGATGAAGTGGGCGGCCTTGTCCCAGCCCAGCAGCACCCGGTAATGCAGGGCCTGCCCGGCACCGTTGCCGCTGTCGTAGTTCCCGACGGGGATGGACAGCGGGAACCACCGGGCGCCGTTGAAGCCCTCTTCGGGCAGGCCCCGGAACGGCGCCGAGAACCCCGCGTACCGCAGAGCTGCTTCGCCCTCGAGTTCGGGTTCGACTCTCGCCTTGATCGCAGGCACCACATCGCGTGAGCGCACCATGCGTCCGGCCAGCAGCGGTACGAGGCCGATGCTCGGCTGCGGGTGGGCATACCGGCCGCCCGGCTTCCAGGCGTCGATCCAGTGCAGGAAGCTCTCGTCGTAGTCGAACTCCGGGTGGTGGAGCCACGTGTTCATGATGATGAGGCGGCTGAAGCGATCGGGCATCATCGCTGCTTGGGCGAGGCCGATCGGGCCGCCCCAGTCCTGGCAGACCACCGAGATGTCTGTCAGGTCCAGGCCGCTGATCAGCGAGCTCAGCACCTCGGTGTGGCGGGCGATCGAGTACCAGTTCGGATCGGTGGGCTTGTCGCTGCGGCCGAAGCCGAGATGGTCGGGGGCGATGCATCGGTAGCCGGCGTCGACGAGTCCGGGGATCATCGTGCGGTACAGGTATGCCCAGGTCGGCATGCCGTGCAGCAGCAGCATGACCGGCCCGTCGGCGGGACCTTCGTCGACGTAGTGGACACGCAGGTCTTTCCACTGGTGGTAGCGGGACTCGTAGTCCCAGTCGGTCAGCGCGTCGAATTGGGCGTCGTCGGTGCGAACGAAGTCGGTCACGGGTGGTCTCCGAGTGTGTCGGGGCCAGCGCAGGGCACCGGCATTGGATTCGGCGTGCAGTTCAGCGCAGATCGAGCGACATGCGCTGTTCCATCGGCACGCCGTGGCTGTGGGGGATGGGCGCGACGGTTTGGGCCAGCACTTCGAACCCGAATGCCTCGTAGAACTTGACGGCGGGATTGTCCGACAGCACGTCGAGATGGACGACCCGGTAGCCCTCGTCGGCAGCGCGATCGATGGCGTCCTTCATGAGCGCTGCGCCGATGCCCTGGCCGTGCAGTTCGGGCCGCACCGAGAGCGCGTGGACGTAGTAGGCGCTTGCGGGTATGACCACGTTGAGATAACCGGCGAGGTAGGTGCGCCGTCCCAGCTCGGCAAGCTCGTCATGGGTGACGACGCCGTCCTCGATGATCGGCGACCACAGCGGGCGCAGTGTCTTCTTGCGGTGCTCGAATTCCGGGCCTGCGAAGCCGATCTCGATGCCCAGCAGGTCGTCGCCGTCGAGAGCGACGGTGGTCTCGTCGTAGCCAAAGAGGGTGCCTTCAGCGAGCCATGAGTCGCCGACCAGGCGGTCGAAGACGGCCCGGGAGCCGAATTGGTAGTCGTAGGTCGAGGGACCGGTCGCGTGAGCCAGCTCAACAACTTCGGCGGTGAACTGTGCCGCCCGCTCCCGATCCACGGTGACGAGTTCCATCGATGCCCCCAGGACTGTGCATCTCCGCCGATGCCTTAACACTGGACGCTAGCCCTGCGGCAAAGCCCGGCCCGAGGGAGCGCCGTAGTCTCGCTGATTTGCGGGTCGCGGGGTAGTTTCTGGGCAGACGGCCCGATGGGCGGGCCCGGATGCCGAGACGTGCTGCCATGAGCAAGACCGCCGTTCGTTCGTTGCAGAGGACTCCGGCCTCAGCGGGGCTGGAGCCGATTCTTGAGGCGATGCGGGAGGACGGCGGGGTCATCGTCGGGGGGATGTTCGGCGCCGACACCATCGCCCAGATACGTGCCGCCGCGGACGAATTCGCCCAGGGCATCCAGCCGGGCGGCGCCACCCAGGGCCTCGGCGATGACGGCAAGCGCTTCGTGGGCGCCAACACGATCCGGTTCTCGAGCCTGGCCCGGTTGACACCGGCATTCTTCGACATCCTCGACAACGAGTTGTACGCGCAGATTGCCGATGCCGTGCTGCTTCCGATCTGCGGGTCGTACTGGCTGAACACGGCTCAGGTGATGTACATCGGACCGGGCGAGACGGCGCAGATGCTGCACCGTGACGCAAACAACTGGTGGGCGTTCGTGAAGGCCACCTGGCCGGACTCGCCCGAGGTCACCGTCAGCGCCATGATCGGGCTGGAGGAAGTCACCGAGGAGTTGGGCGCCACCCGGGTGGTGCCGGGCAGCCACCGCCAGAGCGAGCTGGCCCGTTACGAAGAGCGGGAATCGGTGCCGGCCGAGCTGGGGCCTGGCGACGCGCTCGTGTATTCGGGCTACGTGCTGCACGGCGGCGGCGCCAACCAGACCGCAGACCGGTGGCGGCGGGCCTTCCACCTCAGCTTCGTCGCTGGCTGGTTGACACCCGAAGAAGCCAGCCCGATGGACTTCAGCCTGGGAGAGCTCGCTGGCCAGAGCGAGCGGGTGCAACGGCTGCTCGGCCACAGCTCCTACGATCCCCGCCCGTATAACGGGGGCGGGCTGTGGCTGCGCCATGCACGCGAGATGCAGGACGTGATCGCCTCGAACGGCGACGCTGGTTGAGACCGCTTCACTCGACACAACCCGGATTGATCGGCAGTCGCGGCGGTAGCGTTCGCGCCCGGCGCTGCGGCGCAGCTCACCCGACAGGCAGGAGCCCCTAATGGACTTTCTGAAGATGAACGAACCCGTGATCAAGGAGTTCCGGGAGAACGAGGGCAACTGCAGCGGCTGGCTCAAGGGTGCGCCGATGATCCTCGTGACGATGACGGGGGCCAAGACCGGCCGCGAGCTGTGCTCGCCGCTCGTGTACTCGACCGACGGCGACGACATCGTGATCATCGCCTCCAAGGGCGGCGCCCCCACCAACCCGAACTGGTACTACAACCTGGTTGCGAACCCGACCGTCACCGTCGAGGTGGGCACCGACACCTGGGAAGCCACAGCGCACCTCACCGAGGGTGACGAGCGCAAGCGGCTGTTCGACGCCCAGGCCGCGCTGATGCCGCAGTTCGCCGACTACGAGAAGAGCGCCACCGAACACGGTCGCGAGATCCCCGTCTTCCGCCTCGTCCGAAACTGAATCACCTTTGCGGACGGGCCATGGGCCCCGACGCCCCAGGACGGTGGAGCGCGTTTTGTTGTCTGAAGGCGCGCCGTCGCGCATGCTGTGTCGGTGACGAGGTCGCCGTTGAGGTACGTGGCGAAGGCACTGTCGACCGAGGGCGTGCCCCCGAGCGAGCTCGGCATGTCCATGGTGCCGCACCCGCTGATGTACCAGGAATTGGCGCACGATCCCGAGTACCAGATCTACAACGGGCGACTCACACCGGTGCGTTTCGCCGACGTGTCGGCAACCGAGATGTACTGGAAGGTGCGCCGGGAAGTGATCTTGCGGCACACCGGCGAGCTGCCCATCGAGCTGGTCGGGCCTGATGCCGAGCGGCTGGCGAATCGGATCTTCCCGAGGGATGTATCGAAGGTGCGCGTAGGTAGGTGCAGCTACCAATTCGCCTGCTACGACGATGGCGGCATGATCAATGACGGCGTGTTGCTGCGACTGGCCCCCGACCGGTTCTGGATGGCCCAAGCCAACGGCGACCTGTACAGCTGGTATCGGGCCCACGCTGCTGACCTCGATGTGGAGGTGCGCGACCCTGACGTGTGGGTCAGCCAGGTGCAAGGGCCACGTTCACTGGATGTGCTCGCCGCGGTGGTGGACGGTGGCCCGCCCGAACCGTTCCGCTATTTCGACATTGCCGAAGTGTCGATTGCCGGCCAGCCGCTGGTGATCACCCGCTCGGGATTCACCAACGAGCTCGGCTGGGAGTTCTACCTCGGCCCCGAGATTGACAGCGAGGCGGTAGGAAACCGCATTCTCGAGGTGGGCCAGCGGTTCGGCATGATCATCACCTCGGCCCAAGTGTTCCGAGCCCGCCGGATCGAAGCCGGATTGCTCAATGCCGGGGCTGATTTCGACCGCACGGTGACACCGTTCGAGGCGGGTCTCGGCCGTTTCGTCGACCTCGACAAGGAGGACTTCATTGGCAAGGAGGCGCTGGAGCGGGCCGATCAGCGCTGCCGCACCTGGGGGATGCGCACCGAAGGCGGCATAGCCCAGCTCGGCCGCACCCTCAGCCGCGATGGCGTCGCCCTCGGCCAAGTGACTTCCACCGCATGGTCGCCCTACCAGCAGTGCGGCGTTGCCATCGCTCGCATGGAGGACCCCACCAACGGACCAGGCACCCAGCTCGACGTTGAGTCTTTCGAGGGCCGGAAGCTGCGCGGCAAACTCTGCACGCTCCCGATGTACGACCCCGACCGCCTCATCCCGAGAGGCCACCTAGTCGACATCCCCAACCGCCGTTGACGGCAAGTTACCGGACACCCTGAGGAGCAGACAGCTATGTGGCGGTCTTTGATACGGGATGTTCCGGGGTTTCCTCGGTCGGGGGTTGTGTTCAAGGACATCACGCCTTTGCTGGGGGATCCGGTCGGCTTGGCAGCGTGCGTGGCTGAGCTGGTGGAGCCGTTTGAGGACCAGGGAGTTGAGCTAGTGGCTGCGCCGGAGGCCCGGGGCTTCGTTGTCGGCGGGATGGCGGCGGATCGGCTGGATGCCGGGTTTGTGCCGCTGCGAAAGCCGGGGAAGCTGCCACGGCCCACGCTGGGTGCCGATTATGAGCTGGAGTACGGCACCGAACGCCTGGAGATGCATGCCGACGCCATTACGAGCAGGGCGCGCGTACTGATTGTCGACGATGTGCTGGCCACCGGCGGGACTGCCGCAGCGTCGGCTCAGCTCGTCATGCACGGCGGGGGTGAGCTTGTCGGTTTCTCGTTCATCGTCGAGCTCGCTTTCCTCGACGGCCGTCGCCAGCTGGGCGATGCACGCATTGAGTCAGCGCTCGTCGTCGAGTAGTTGACGGGATCACCCAGAGATTCCTTTGCGAGCAGGCGCGGGGTAATCGCTCACGCGCTTACGGTGAGCGTCGGCACGATGGCCAGATCACGAAGCGAGGGATTCCATGACGACGCCGACTCCGAAGGTCATGAGCGCCGAAGCGCAGAACCTCGTACGCAGGCCGAACTTCGCACATCTTGCAACCATCCGGGCCAATGGCTCGCCCAAGCTCGATCCGGTTTGGATCGACCTCGTTGACCCCTCCACGGTGATCATCGCCACGGGCGGGGACTCGCTCAAGACGCAGAACGTGTTGCGCGATCCGCGAGTTGCCATCTCGATCGTCGACATCGACAACCCCTATGAGGAGCTGCAGATGCGTGGCACCTGCGTAGTCGAGCCCGATGCCGACATGGCCGCTCTGGACGCGCTGAGCCACAAGTACACGGGCAAACCGTTCCCGGAACGTGGCGATTCCGGCGTCGTGCTGCGCATCACCGTCACCCAGTACCTGTACCAAGATCTGCCGTTTGAGCACACGCCGGCGTAGGAGGTTTCAGCCCCAGACCCGGCACGAAGCTCTTCCTGCCGCTGGCATGGGCACCGGTGTCGCGGGGTGCCTGCATGTCACGGCTGGTTGGCGGCCCCTGGAGTGGGGGTGTCGACCGTCGCGAACCCGCCGACGACATCAGGCACACGGGCATAGCTCTGGTCCGCGCCGGACTGGCCATCGTCCCAGTCGACGCTGGCAACGAGCGTGCCGTCCAGCAGCCAGATGCCCAGTTCCTCGTCGCTCCCGAGCGCGAAGCCGGGCCAACCGTCCTTGTCGAGGCTGAACTGCATGTATGCGCCCGGCTGGATGACGGTGCCGGCCGGGAAGGGCACTCGCTTTCCGACATCGGTGAGATCGTCAGCCATCTCGAAGCCATCGAGCGCTATGGGCACTCGCGACGCGTTGTGCAGCTCGAACCAGTCGAGCGGGTCGCCCTTGGCGGCCACCTCATTGATGACCAGTCCGACATCAAGCGGGGTCTCCGAGCTGTCGGCGCCCTGTGCACTTGTGTCGGCGTCGCCGGATGTTCTCGGGGACCATCCGTAGGCCCCCGAGAAGGCGCCGGCGATCACCGCGCCGGCAGTCGTCCCGCCGCTTGACAGTTCCAGCGCGCCCTCGGTGAAGGGCGAGAAGCTCTCCGGCGACGACGCTCCCGGCGGGATCGACCAGATTCCTCCGGCGATGGCGTCTACGCCAATGACCAGCGTTCTGCCCGCCGCGATTTCGCGGGGGTCGACGACCAGCGACATTCCGTTGACCGAGCCGTCGGGACCAAGCCCAGCGACGATGATGGAAGCGGGCACGTCGACGCTCGGAAGCAGGACACGCTCCTCGGGATTGGCGTGACCGGCGAAGACCCCGGTGCGTTCGATCGCTTCGGGAGCGCCGTTCAGCAGCAGGCTGTGGACCGTTCCCTGCCCGAGCGGGTTGGGACTCGAGCTGCTTCCCCAGGTCGTCTCGAAGGTGATTTCGAGGGTTCCTGAACCCGCGGCGGATGGCGCGGAAACCTCGGGCTGGGGCCATTCGGGTGGCTCCGGCGAGAGGTCCGCCAGGATCTCGTCTCGACGCTTGGCGATGAACGTCCGCACCCGCTCGGTGTCGGCTTCGGCCGCCCTGGCCTCGGCGGGAAGGGCGTGTTGCTGCACGATGGCAGCCATCGCATCGACCGCAGACAGCAGATCCGTCTCGTCCCAGACGTCGTTCAGAATCTGCTTCAGCCGGGCAACGTATTTCGCCCGCCAGTCAGGGTGGTTGTACAGGCGGTTGGGAATCGCAGTGAGCGCCAACACCGACGGCGGCGGGTCGGAGATGTTGTCGAAGGGATTGGGGTCATCGGAGAGGTGGAACGTGCCATCGGTGCCCCACGGCAGGAACACGAACCGGCCGCCGGGTACCCGGTAGAACCAGTAGTTGTTCCGGTCGCCGGCGTAGCCGTCCCAGTGACCCACCAGCACTTCCGTCGCCCAGAACGAGAGGAACCGGTCGAGGTCCACGATCGACTCCAGCGCCGTCAATCCGGCATCGGATGGGTCGCTCAAGGCGGCGACCACGGCGTCGACGTCGGACCAGTCGTCGGGATCCTCGTTGGTCTTCTTCTCGAAGGTGCCGCGGAACTCCAGCGTGAAGTCGCTGACCGTGCCTTCGTACAGGTTGCCGTCGGCGCTCCCGAAGTGGTGCGACAGGAAAGGAGCCTTGAACTCCTCCACGTGCACATACAGCCCCAGGTCGGTGCCGTTCACCGACACCGTGGCGAAGTTGCAGCGCGGTGCGGGGTTGCCGGCCGCGGCGAACACCCGGTACGACATGCAGGTGTTGATCATCGAGGGGTCCTGGACGCTGTTGTTCAGCGTCATCCGGTTCATGCCTCCCGGAAGGGACTGGCCGTCGATGTACTTGTCGAACCGGAGCTTGAGGGACGGCTTGGTGGAACTCTGCGAGCCGACGAAACCCTTCTTGCGCACGCCCACGTCGGCGTGCGTCTGGCCGTCGACGGTCACCGTGGCGCCGAACCAGGTGTAGATGCTGGCGAAGGGCCGCGAGAGGCCGTATTCCTCGATTTCTGCGAACACGTCCCCGAGCGTGCGGGTCTGGTGCCGCAACGTGTTCCAGTCCTCGACATCGATCTCGATGCTGATGTCGAGCACACGGTCGAGGTCGAAATAGGCGTCGCGCGGATCGGTCTCGACGTGGTCTTGGGGCGCTGAGCCGGCGGCCGTGGCAGCGGGGGCTGTGTCACCAGCGAGAGTCGTGGCCGCGGTCGTCGTGGTTGCCGCTGCTGTGGCGGATGGGGCCGTGTCGGACGTGGGCGTTGCGGCCGGGAGAGCGCCGTCGTCGGCTGCATCTGTGCAGCCGGCTGCAACGAGTGCTAAGGCGACCAGTGCGACGGCGAAGCGGCGCTGGCGGCGAGGTTGTCGCATACGGCCTGCCTTCGCGTGCGGGTAGGACGTGAGCGGACCATACAGCGAGGCCCCGTCCGCAACGCTTACGAGGTATTGTCAGAAAAACTGGCAAAAGAATGCTAGGGTGCCCGCCGATCCGCCGAGGCTTGGCTGGATATACAGGGCCGTCAGGGGAGTGTCATGGACATCGTGCTGACCGGGACCGGCTCCCCGCTGCCTGACGCCAACCGGGCCGGGCCGTCCACGCTCGTCAAAGCCGGCGACACGCACATCCTCGTCGATGCCGGCCGCGGCGTCGTCATGCGCATGGCCGGCGGCGGCTCGCTGCCGGTCTTCCTGAGCGCCGTGCTGATCACCCACCTGCACAGCGACCACGTGTGCGCGCTGAACGACGTGGTCACGACCCACTGGGTCCTGGGTCAGGGCAACGCCACGCTGCAGGTCTACGGACCGCCCGGCACAGCGCAGTTCGTCGAACGGCAGCTCGGCGCACTGGAAGCCGACATCGGCTACCGCATCGCCCACCACGACGTACTCGTCAACGAACCGCAGGTCGACGTGATCGAACTCGAAGCGGGCGAGACGTTCGACGTCAACGATGTGAGCGTCAGCACAGCGGCAACTGAGCATGCGCCCGTGCGGCCCACGCTCGGCTACCGCCTCTCCCACGACGGCGTGGTCGCCGCGATCGTCGGAGACACCATCCCCTGCGACGGCGTCGACCAACTCGCCGCCGGCGCCGATGCCTACGTGCAGACCGTCATCCGCAAGGACCTCATCGGGCTGAGCCCCAACCCGATGGCGCAGGACATCCTCGACTACCACTCCGATGTCGTCGAAGCGGCACAGACCGCGGCCAGGGTCGGCGTGAAGCGGCTGGTGCTGACGCACATGGTTCCCGCGCCCACCCCCGAGCAGTACCCCGAGTGGGTCGATCTGGCAGCGGCACACTTCGACGGCGAGGTCGTCATCGGCGACGACCTCACCACTGTCACGCTGTGAGGCAGCGCAGTCGCGCCAACTGGTTTCCGGCATCGTCCCAGGAGCTTCGATGACACATCCGATACAGCCGACGCCGTTCGAAGGCCGCATCGGCCGCACGCTCGCCGAATCCGAACCGCACTTCACCTCCCGGCCGCACCCCGGACCCGATGCGCCCAACGTCGTCATCGTGCTGCTCGACGACACGGGATTCGCTCAATTCGGCTGCTTCGGCTCCGACATCGACACCCCCCATGTCGACGCGCTCGCAGCCGCCGGGCTGCAGTTCACCAACTTCCATGTCACCCCGCTGTGCTCGCCGACGCGGGCGTCGCTGCTGACCGGCCGGTCCCAGCACGCCGTGGGCATGCGCTCGGTGTCGAACCACCGCACCGGCTTCCCGCACCAGCTCGGCCACATCACCAACCACGCCGCGACCGTGGCCGAGGTGCTCGGCGCACAGGGATACGCCACGTTCTGCTGCGGCAAGTGGCATCTGGCGCCGACCGAGGACATCTCGGCCGCCGGGCCGTTCGACCAGTGGCCGCTGGCACGAGGGTTCGACCGCTTCTACGGCTTCCTCGAAGGCGAGACAGACCAGTTCCACCCTGAGCTGGTGGTGGACAACCACCACATCGACCCGCCTGCGGGGCCCGACGACGGCTACCACCTCAGCGAAGACCTCGTGGATCAGCTCCTGCGCATGATCAACGACAGCAAGGGCGTGCGACCGGACCGGCCGTTCTTCGCCTACCTGCCCTTCGGGGCAACCCACGCGCCGCATCAGGCACCGCAGGCCTACCTCGACAAGTACCGGGGACGGTTCGACGAAGGCTGGGACGCGGTTCGCCAGCGCTGGTACGAGCGACAGCTCGCGCTGGGGATCATCCCCGAAGGCACCCAGCTGGCGCCGCGCAATCCCGGAGTGAAGCCCTGGGACGAACTGCCCGACAGCCATCGCCGCTTCGCCTGCCGCCTGCAGGAAGCCTTCGCTGCGTTCCTCGACCACACCGACGACCAGATCGGCCGTCTCACTGACGGGCTGCGCCAGATGGGCCAGCTCGACAACACGATCTTGATGGTGCTGGCCGACAACGGCGCCTCCCAGGAGGGCGGGCCGTTCGGCGTCATGCACGAGATGAAGTACTTCAACGGCATTCTCGACGACCCCGACGACGTGATGGAAAGGCTCGATGACATCGGCGGGCCCAACTCGCACACCAACTACCCGTGGGGCTGGGCCCAGTGCGGCAACAGCCCCTTCAAGTGGTACAAGCAGAACACCCACGAGGGAGGGGTGCATGTGCCGCTGGTGGTGCACTGGCCGGACGGCATCGCCGCTGACCAGCAGGGCACCCGCCGGGACCAGTTCGTGAATGTGTCTGATGTCGTTCCCACGATCTACGAGCTCCTGGGCATCACGCCACCCGAGGTTTTCGGTGGTTACGCACAGCTTCCGGTGACCGGCAGCTCCTTCGCCTCGGTGCTCGCCGATGCGGACGCACCGGCCACCAACACGCTCCAGTACTTCGAGCAATCCGGTTCCCGAGCGCTCGTGGCCGAGCAGGACGGTGTCACCTGGAAGGCGGTGGCACGGCACATCAGGGGCGATTCCTTCGACGACGACCGCTGGGAGCTGTACGAGCTGTCATCGGACCGTTCCGAGTGCAACGATCTTGCGGAGACCGATCCCGGCAAGCTGGAGGAGTTGATCGGCCTGTGGTGGGCCGAGGCCGAGCGCAACGGCGTGCTGCCGCTCGACGAACGGATGATCGAGCTCTTCGTCGCCCGCCTTGACGATCACTCGCCGCACCCGACGAGTCGGCGCTACCGCTACCGCCCGCCGTTGTCGCCGATCCCCTCGGCAGCTTCAGCGTCACCGTCAGGTCGATCGTGGGAACTCACTGCGCACGTGAGCCGCGCCGCCGACGATGCTGGCGTGTTGTGGGCGACCGGCAACGCCAACTCCGGCATGTCGGTGTTCGTGCAGAGCGGCCGTCTCGTCGTGGACTACAACTCGTTTGGCGAGCACACCGTCGTCGAGTCCGCCATCGAGGTGCCCGCGGGTGACTGCGTCCTGACGGCACGGCTCCGCCGCACCAGCCGCACCGAGGGCATCATCGAGCTGGCGATCGACGGCGAGCCCTGCGGGAGCGCGGAGCTTCCCTACATGATGCGCATCATCTCTTCGATCGGCTCCAGTGTCGGTTTCGACCACGGGCAATCCGTATCGCCGCGCTACGAGGCCCCATTCGCTTTCAGCGGGGCCCTGCACGCCGTCGAGATCGACCGGAGCGGTGTGTCTCGGGCCGATGCCGAGACGGCCGCACGTACCGAGATGGCCCGCCAATAGGGGAGCACCGATGACCCTGACCGCCGATTCGATCCCTGTTGCGTACACGCCGGCAGGCGGTTGGACGCAGTGGCCGCCGCCGGTGCTGGCTGGCTGTACCCAGCCGCTCTGCGACGGCGCGCCCGACATGCGCGGCTTCTGGCAGACCGTCGAGGTGTACGTGGACGGCACTGCGCAGCCCGGCCATCCTGCCATCGGGCATGTGCAGCGCATCGAGCAGGCCGCCGACCGGGTGGTGGTGACCGGTGCGGGCATCATTCACGACATGCGCTGCGACGGGACGCTGGAGAACGGCGTGCATGACGTCGCCGAATTCGACAAGTCGACCGAGATCCATGTCGTCGCCAGCTTCGAGGACGGTGTGCACGTGCTGCGGCCCCACGGTCTCGACCTGGGCACCGGCCAGATCGAGGTACGCCGCTGGCGCGACGGCGAGCACCTGATGTGGGACTACATCGGCTTCACCGCCCGACTGCGCCGGCTTGCACCGCCCGACGCCGACCCAGAACTCGTCTTCGCCGGAATCGAAACACAGGAGCAATTACCATGAAGACCCTTCGTACGCCCGACGAGCGCTTTGCCGATCTGGACGGGTACGACTTCGAGCCGCATTACGTCGAGATTCCCGACGGCGAGGGCGGCACGCTACGAGTCCACTACCTCGACGAGGGACCGCCCGACGCCGACCCGGTGCTGCTGCTGCACGGCGAGCCGTCGTGGGCCTACCTGTACCGCCACATGATCCGGCCCATCGCCGATGCCGGGCACCGCGTGATCGTGCCCGACCAGGTCGGCTTCGGGCGCAGCGACAAGCCCACAGAGCAGTCCGACTACACCTACGCCCGCCACGTTGCGTGGATGTCGAGCCTCGTGTTCGACGTGCTCGATCTGAGCAGCATCACTTTCTTCGGCCAGGACTGGGGCGGCCTGATCGGCCTGCGGCTCGTGACCGCGCAGCCCGACCGGTTCGCCCGGGTGGCTGTCGCCAACACCGGTCTGCCCACCGGGGACCGTTCGCCCAGCGATGCCTTCATGAACTGGCAGACGTTCGCCCGGGAGTCGCCCGTCTTCCCGATCGGCGACATCGTGAACGGCGGCTGCCTCACCGAATTCGCTCCCGAGGTCATCGCCGCGTACGACGCGCCCTATCCCGACGATTCCTACAAGGCAGGGGCACGCGCATGGCCATCACACGTCTGCACTTCGCCCGACGATCCTGAGGCGCAGCCGAACCGCGAGGCCTGGGGGGTGCTGCAGCAGTTCGACAAGCCGTTCCTGTGTTGCTTCAGCGACCAGGACCCGGTGACTGCCGGGGCAGACAAGCCATTCCGCAAGCTCGTGCCCGGTGCGCAAGGCCAAGCGCACGTCACGATTGAGGGCGCTGCGCACTTCCTGCAGGAAGACAAAGGGCCCGAGCTGGCCCAGGTGTTGATCGACTTCATCGACGCCAACTGAGCGCACCTCCGCCTGCGCCGCCGCTACCACGGGCCAACTACGGTCGCCGCATGATCGCGGGTTACTGCTGGCCGCATAGCGGCGTGGCGGGGGACACCATCGACCTGATGATCAGCGGCGATGGTGGATCCTGCCGCGTCGAGGTGCTGCGGATAGGCGCCGCCGAACAGCTTGTCGAGACCCGGGACCTGGCGGTCAGCGAGCAGTCGGTGCCCGACGGCTGCGCCGCCGAGGGCTGCGGCTGGACTCCCTCGCTCTCGCTCGGCATCGACCCGGCGTGGCTGCCCGGCTTCTATCTCGTGCGCCTGCACGGCACCGACGGCGAGGTGGCCGAGGCGTTCTTCGTGGTGCGAGCCTCCGAGCCCGCCGAGACGCTGCTGGTGCTGTCCACCTCGACATGGGCTGCCTACAACGACTGGGGCGGGCCCAGCTTCTACACCGGCGGGCACGAGTCGTCGCAGCACCGGCCGCTGCCACGGGGATTTCTGGACAAGCCCGACCCCCACCGCTACCGGGTCGCCCGCTTCGGCCAGCTGCCGCGCCCCGAGGTTGACGAGTACTTCGACAACTACTCCTACTGGTCGGCTGCGGCGGGATGGGCGAATTGGGAACGGCTCTTCGTGAGCTGGGCCGAGCGCAACGGCGTGACGCTCGACTACGCGACCAGCTTGGACCTGCACTCCCGGCCCGATCTGCTCGACGGGCGAAGGCTGTACATCAGCGTCGGCCACGACGAGTACTGGACCGAGGCCATGCGCGATCACGTCGAGGGTTGGGTGGACCGCGGCGGCGCGGCTGCGTTCTTCTCGGGCAACACGTCGTTCTGGCAGGTGCGATTCGGCGGCGACGACCGGGTGATTGGCTACAAGCTCGACTTCGACCTCGACCCGGTGATGGGCACCGATGAGCAGCACACCGTGTCCACCATGTGGAGCGACCCGCTCACGGGACGGCCGGAGAACGAGATGACCGGCGTCTCGTTCACCCGGGGCGGCTACGCCCACTGCCGCCGCGCCCCGAAGGGCTCGGGCGGGTACGCGATCTGGCGGCCGGACCACTGGGCATTCGACGGCCTGCGGCTGATCGCCGGCGACGTGGTCGGCGGTGAGCCAGTGGTGGTGGGCTACGAGTGCGACGGCTGTGAGCTCGTGCTGGTGGACGGGCTGCCGGTCGCCAAGCCCACCGGCGGCACGCCGGCCAACTTCGAGGTGCTCGGCACGGCGCCTGCCCACCTGTGGGAGACCGCGGAAGCGCCGCCGGGCATGCCCGACAGCTACATCGGCGAGCTCAACTGGGTGACCGAGCGGCTCGGCGGCGGCGACACGCCCGAGAACCGGGAGCGCTTCGCACACGGCGCGGCCGAGATGGGCTGGTTCGAGCGGGGTCTCGGCGAGGTGTTCACTACAGGTTGCACCGATTGGGCCTACGGCCTTGAGCATGACGATGTGGCGACGGTGACGCGCAACGTGATCGGTCGCTACATCGACCTCGCCGCCGACCGACCTGGGAGCTTGCAATGAGCGAAACCACCGAAGCCCGGCCTCAGAACACCTACAGCGAGGGCAACTTCGCTCCAGTGTCCGAAGAGGTCACGGCGTTCGACCTCGACGTGATCGGCGAGATACCCGCAGCGCTGGAAGGCCGCTACCTGCGCAACGGGCCGAACCCGATCGCGCCCACCGATCCGACCACGAGCCACTGGTTCGTCGGCACCGGCATGGTGCACGGTGTGCGGCTGCACGACGGCCGCGCCGAGTGGTACCGCAACCGCTGGGTGCGCGGCCAGGACGTGGTGGAGGCGTTGGGCGAACCTGCCGTGCCGGGGCCTGTCGGCACGCTCGACTTCTCAGCGAATACGAGTGTCTGGGGCTTCGCCGGCACGACGTGGGCGCTGGTCGAAGCGGGCGTGGTGCCGGTGGAGATGGGCTACGAGCTCGAGACGGTGCGTCGCAACGACTTCTCCGGGACGTTGAAGACCGGATTCACGGCGCATCCGAAGCTGGATCCCCGCAGCGGCGAGCTGCACGCTGTCTGCTATGCGTGGCAGGACCTGTTCGATCATGTCGAGTACGTCGTGGTGGGCGCCGACGGCCGGGTGCGCAAGACGGTCGATGTGCCGCTGCCGGGCATGCCGATGATCCACGACATGTCGCTCACCGAGAACTACGCCGTCATCTACGACCTGCCCGTCACGCTCGACCTGGATCTCGCGCTCAGCGGCAAAGCGTCGTTCCCGTTCCGGTGGGACCCTGACTACGGCGCCCGGGTCGGCCTGCTGCCCCGCGATGGCACAGCCGAGGAGATCATCTGGTGCGACGTCGGGCTCTGCTACGTCTTCCACCCGCTGAATGCCTACGAGGACAGCGACGGCCGGGTGGTGATCGATCTGTGCCGCTACGACAAGATGTTCGACCGCGACAAGCTGGGCCCGGCCGGAGATTCCCGGCCCACGCTCGATCGCTGGACCGTCGACCCGGTGAGTCGCAGGGTCGGCGAGGAACGCGTCGACGACCGGTTCCACGAGTTTCCCCAGGTCTGCGCCGACCGGACCGCACGCAAGCACCGGTTCGGGTACACCGTCGGCGTCGGCGACGGCCTCATCCCGGGGGCCAACTTCAAGTTCGACTACGACAGCGGCACGGCCGAGTACCACGACCACGGCCCCGGCCGGGGCAGCGCCGAGGCTGTGTTCGTCCCTGATCCCGAGGGCAGCGCCGAGGACGACGGCTGGCTGATGTCCTACGTCTACGACGAGACGACCGACGCCAGCGAGCTGGTCATTCTCGATGCCCGCGATCTCAGCCGCTCACCGGTAGCCAGGGTGCCGCTGCCCCAACGCGTGCCCTACGGCTTCCACGGCAACTGGGTGCCGGATGCTGCCGTCGCCCCGCCGGGCCTCAATCCGGGCTCGTAGCGGTCTGGCGGTCGTCTCGATCCCTCAACCAGCGCAGACCGCTAGATGATTGGTTCAAAGGGGTGGGCTTCTCCCCAAATTTAGGAGGGTTTGGTCAGTGGTTGTTGGCTTGTTCGTAGTCGATGGGGCTGCGGCGGAGCCTCGGGCAGCAGCGTCGGCTGGGGCAGAGTGGGCACCAGAGCACATGCACATGCGTTCGAGTCGGCTGCGGCCGACTGGTGTCGCTAGTCGTTGTCGGTGATGGTGCCTTGTGCTTGGCTGTGGGCGAGTGTGGCGTGGGTGGTGTCGGTCAGGATCAGCTTGAGCACGAATGTTTCGTCTGTTTCGTCGGGGGTGCGGTCGTCGATGAGGGAGACCTGGACGGTTTTTGAGGTGTCGCCGGGGGCGAAGGTGATCTGGCCCCAGTCGGGCAGGTAGTCGGCGTAGGGCATGGCGGTGCCGGGGTTGGCGGCGTAGTACACGGTCACGGC
>JAJECP010000004.1 GCA_022821985.1 Acidimicrobiia bacterium | reverse complement strand
TCCCGACCAGTGGGTCGGCGTCGTGCATCAACAAGTCGTAGCGCACGGAGATTCGGCAGAAGGCGTCATCGCTGCGCTCCTTGAGGCCGATGAGGACATTGGCCGTGCTGTCGTGCATCATGCTTGCGTCGACGACTCCATCTGGCTCCTTGCCGCTTCGGGGGACGCCTCGATGAACTCTTGGAGCGCAACAATTCAGGCCTGATCGAGGAGCTTCAACGGTCTCGGGCCATCGGGATCAGACCAGATCTCACCGTGCCTGAGGGCACGCGCGAATTCGGGCGTCAAGTGGCTCGCGACCTCTTCGAGGAGTACGTGAAGCCGGGCGAACCTGTGATCCAGCGAACGCAGGGCGACTGAACGAAACAGCGTCAATCAGAGAGCCTGCCGAGGCAGCGTTCGTGGTCCGCGACGTTGGCGGGCTTCTGCCCTCAGTCGGGTCCTGAGCCCGTGCGAGACCTTGACGGCCAGGATTGCCCATGGCGTGGGAGCGTGATGCCGCACTTCGGCAAGGTGCCGCGTTCTTCGGGACAGGTCGCTGCGGTACTTTCGGTGGGCATGGCGCAGCGGATAGACCGCCGCCGCGCGCCGCGCGCGCTTCGGTCGCTGGCCGTCGCTTTGCTCGCGGCAGCGATGATCTCATGCGGCGGGGCTGCGCCCACCGGCAAGAGCGGCCAGTCAGTCTCGGTGCAGGCCGGGGCGGCGACGCGCGAACCCGCGGTCGCTGAACCTGGCAGCACCGGGTCTGCCCGTTCAGAAGCGATTCCTGCGGGCATCGACGGGTCGGGTCTCGAAGACTGCGAGGATGTCGCCAAGATCACGGCAAGCATCCAGGGCCCGCTGCGCAGAACCCAGAACTACCCGTCGGGCATTCAAGGCGCGGTGTGGGAGTACGGCAGCCAGTTAGACACCTTCGGCGGCTATTGGCTTGACCGCGATAACGGCGGCACGATCATGGTCGGCTTCACCGACGAGGTAGAGATGCACGAGGCGGCCCTGCTGGCCCTGCCGCCGTCGTCGGAGGACGGCTCCGCCGATGGCGACATGCGCCCGCTGGGGCAGCGCGACGACGTCGCCATCGAGGTGGTGCAGGTCACCTACAGCGAACGCGAACTGCTCTCCGCCCAGGATCAGATGAGCAGCACAACTTGGAATCGCGATCTGGGCATCTACGGATATGGCATCGATTCTCACCGCAATCGGGTGAACGTGTTCTTGGAGAACCCGCCGCCGGGCACGCTGGCTGAGGTCGCCCGTTCGGTTCCCTCGTCGGTCGGCCTTGATGCTGTCTGCCTTGAGCTGACCATCACCGAGGCACCTCCAGCGGGCCCGCTGCTCGTGCTGCCCGACCTGAGCAACCCCGACCCCGTCGTCACCTGCTGGGGAGTGCCGCCCAAGCCCTACTCGGAGCTGATGGCGTGGCAGCCGGTCGACGAGGTCGATCACCCGGCGGTGGACGTGTTTCGGGGCGAGCTCGCAGCACGCCAGACCGACCCGACGCCGCGCCCGCTGCCCGAAGGCGACTGGGCCGTCGTGCACATTGACCCTGACCTGGTGCGCTTCGTGCTGGACGGAGGCGACTGGGAAGAAACAGCAGCAGTCCAGCGCCGCGGCGACCGCTGGCTGTGGGCGGGGGAGGGTTCGAGCCGGCGCTGTGAGCCCTCTGTTGTGCTGCCGCAAGGACTCGGCCGTGTCGATGTGCATCTCGATCCCGACAGCCTGCCCGACCCGGACGACACCGAGATCACGCTGCTCGTCATCGAGCAGGGCTGCGCCAGCGGGCGCACCATGGGCGATGCGCTGCGAGGGCCGCAGGTGGTCGAGACCGACGAATCGGTAGTGGTGGCATTCGCAGTCGTGCCCGTTGCCGGCGGAGCGGACTGCCCCGACAATCCACCGACCTCAGTGACGATCACTCTTTCCGAACAGCTCGGCAACCGCGCCATACAAGACGGCCTGTACTTCCCGCCCAAGACGGTCACCGCCGAAATGCGGTAGGTTCTTGCAACCCAGCGGCATGTCTATGGGTTCCGCGCGACGAAGTCGCCCAGAATCGGCATTCCGCGCGCGGAATGCGTGGCAGTTTCATCGACGATGGCGGTGCTCTGGTCTGGTGCGCCGCTGGCGCCTGCGTGTGACAGACGGCGACATCCGACTTTCGGTGCCAGACGGACCGTCGCGCTTCCCCGGCAGTGTGTCTGGCAGAATGGCGACGGAGGGGGCTGCGATGGCGACGGTGGAACTCACGGACATGTCCCGGCACGGCATGCCTATCGCTCCCGACGATGGCGACATGCGGCTCCGCGAGGCGATGCTGTACGTCGCGGGCCGTCTCCGAGACGACCCAGGCGGACGCGGTGCTGTCAAGCTCAACAAGGTGCTGTGGTGGGCGGATTTCGAGAGCTTCCGCGAACGGCGACGTTCGGTGACTGGTGCCACGTACCAGAAGCTCCCCGAAGGTCCCGCACCTGTACGGCTGGCTCCGGCACGCGACGCGTTGATCGCGGACGGTGCTGCTGCATTGCAGAAGCGAGATGTCGGCGCGCCCAATCCCGAGAACGTGCTCCATGCCCTGAGGACACCGCGCCCCGTCTTCGATACCGATGACTGCCGCTACCTCGACATGGCATGCACCAAGTTCCACGGCATGACGGGCTGCGAATGCAGCGAGTTCAGCCACAGGGTCAGCGTCGGCTGGCGTGCGGTCGAGATGACGCAGATCATCCCGTACGAGACGTCCATCATCAGCACCCGTCCGCTCACAGCGGAAGACCGCAAGCGCGGCTTGGCTATGGCCGCCGCGGCCGGGTTCTCTGCGGGGTGACGGCTGATCCCGTTGGCGCGTCCGTTGAGCGAACTGCCGAATTCAATCGCATGGTTGCTGCGACATTCGGGCACACTCGCCCCGCTGACGGCTCGCGGCCTTCCCGATCTGACTTCGAGGACCTGTTCTGGCCGCTGCTCGCCGTCGAGCTGGCATTCGCGTGGCGCGAGAGCCACCCTGTCGACCCTCGCCACCCGGAGCTCAAGCAGATCCTCACGGCACCAGTGGCGCTCTTCCCGCCAGCACACGTCATCTTCGTAGTTGACGATGACGCTGTCGCTGGTGAAGTAACGGTCAGCGCGGCCAGCATCCAGTTTGATTGGGACTACCGCTGGGAATCCGACAGCGATTGATCGGTCACAGCGGTCGCCTGCGCATCTCCCCGAGTGACAGAACGCGACAGGCTGGTCGAGTCAGTCTGCAATCCCTTCTCACGACAGTCACATCCGCGACGCCAAGGAGGCCGACGGCGGCTACAGGTCGAAGACGGTGCGGGCGTTGTCGCCGACGAAGGCACGCTGCCACTCCGCGGGGAACATGTCGACGAGCTCGTCGAGGTCGAGCACGTACTCCGGCGTGTGGTCGGCGTGGGGGAAGTCGCTGGCCCACATGAAGCGGTCGTGCCCGTAGCGCTGCGCCAGCGCGGGGATCGAGCGCTCGTCGGGGTCGCATGAGATCCACACCTGCCGCATGAAGTACTCGCTGGGCTTCATCTGCAGCGGCACGCGGGTGCCGGTGTAGGTATGCCCGAACACGGCATCGATGCGGTCCAAGCAGTAGCCGAGCCAACCGCCGCCCGACTCGAGCACCAGCACCCTCAGCTCCGGAAAGCGCTCGAAGACGCCGTAGTCGAACAGCGACACGAACTGGTGGCGCACCCCGTCCGATGCGGTCATCGAGGCCGTGAGGCGCAGTTCGCGCACGTGCTCCCATGTGCCCATGCGGGTGCCCTTGGTCCACTGCGGTTCGAACGTGGGGTGAATGGCGAATGGCACGCCCAAGTCCTGCGCTGCTTCGAACACCGGGTCGTGGTCTGCGTGGCCCAGCGGACGCGTCGAATGGGTGAACGGCGCCACGAAGCAGCCGCGCGCGCCATCAGCCACCGAGCGCCGCAGCTCGGCTGCCGCGGCAACCGGGTCGGTCATGGAGATGTGTGCGACGGGAATGAGCCGGTCAGAGTGATCTCGGCAGAACTCGCAGATCCAGCGGTTGTAGGCCCGCGTGTAGGCTTGGCTCAGCTCGGCGTCTTCGAGTTCGGCCTCCCACAGCAGCCCCATGGTCGGCAGCAACACCGCGATGTCGAGGCCTTCGGCATCGAGCAGCTCGATCCGCTGGTGAGGGTCCATCGCCCCGTAGGGGATCTCGCCCACGTAGGTGCGATCCGGGTTGAACATGATGTCGGGCAGGTCGGGTGCGCCCATGGCGCCGAGCGTCGAGACCATGCCGGGACGGGCCAGCTTGCTCCGCTGGTTGTCGATCATGAGCACTTCGAGACCGCGCTCGGGCTCGATCTCGATGCGCAGCGCCCGATCCTTGTAGCGATCCTCGAGGTACTCCTCCCACAGGTCGGGTGGTTCGAGAATGTGGCCATCGGCGTCCACGGCGCCGGCGTGCGCGATCTTGTGCACTTCGTGCATGTGGCGCTGCCCGCCCTCGGCGGTGAGCTGTCGTTGAACGGTCGTCGTCATGATTCCCCCCGTGAACCGTGGTGCCCGCTCGGATTCTCTCACGTCGCGGGTTGGTGCGCCCGTTTCGGGGGCACGGCGGCGTCATATGGGCGACAATCGCGGCGTCCTATTCGACAGCAGGGGAGGACAGCACAATGAGTGAGAGCAGCGGCAACTCCGGGGGACGGCTGGCCGGCAAGGCGGCCGTAGTCACGGGCGGCGCCAGTGGCATGGGGCGGTCGACCGTCGAGCGGTTCCTGGCTGAGGGGGCGTCGGTGGTGATCGGCGACCTGAACGCCGATACCGGACGGGCTTTCATGGACGATCTGGAGGCGGCGGGCCTGGGGGACCGTGTGCGCTTCACCCGCACCGACGTGGCGGTGGAGGACGACGTGGCCGCGATGACCGATCTGGCGGTCGAGGCATTCGGCCGGCTGGACGTGGTGTTCAACAATGCCGGCATCGGCGGAGCGTTCGGACCTATCACGGAGCTGGAAGTCGACGCCTGGGACGAGACGTTCGCGATCTTGGTGCGCTCGGTGATGTTGGGCACGAAGCACGCTGCGCGGGTCATGATCCCTCAGGGCACCGGCGGCTCGATCATCAACACCGGGTCGATTGCTGGGATGGGCGGGGGCGCCGGCCCGCAGGCGTACTCGGCGGCGAAGGCTGCGGTCATCAGCCTGGCCAAGACCACGGCGCTGGAGCTGGCGCCGCATCGCATCCGCGTCAACGCCATCTGCCCGGGCCTCATCTTCACTCCATTGATGCACAGCGGCAACGAGGAACAGGCAGAAGAGATCATGTCGGAACTGCAGCCGTGGCCCGACCGCGGCGAAGGCACTGACATCGCCGGCATGGCGCTCTTCCTGGCGAGCGACGACAGCAAGTTCGTGAGCGGACAGGAGCTGGTGGTGGACGGGGCGATACTGGCGGCCGGGCCTCGCGTCCACGGCAGGATGCACAACACCCGCAACATCCACCGCATGTCCGGCATGGCCTACGGCACCACCGGCAAGGCCGCCACTGTCCGCCGCCTTTAACCGCGCTGGGTGTCGCTGAGCTCGTCGCGGAAGTCGGGATGGGCGATCGAGATGAGCAGCTCGGCGCGCTCGCCGAGCGAGCGACCTCGCAGTTCCACGGCACCGAACTCGGTCGCCACGATGTCTGCGGTGTAGGCCGGCAGCGTCGTGGGAGCGCCCGGCTCGAGCTGGGCGACGATGCGCGAGATGCGTCCGCCGGCGGCGGTGGACGGCATCGCCACGATGGCCCGGCCGCCCGTCGCCACGCAGGCGCCGAATGCGAAGTCGGGTGCACCGCCGGGTCCAGAGATGTAGCGGCCGCCGATCATCTCGGAATTGGCTGATCCGTCGAGTGCCATCTGCACGGTCGACTGCAGCGCCACGAAGTTGCGCACTTGGGCGATGCCTTCGATGCCGTGACTCAGCGAACCGTTGGTGAGATGTACCGCTGGGTTGCGATCGACCCAGTCATACAGACGCCGTGTTCCCATCACTTCCGCAGCGACGCTCACGCCGTCGCCCAGCGATCCCTTGTGGCGGTTGTCCACTGCGCCGCTGTCGATGAGGTCGATACAGGCGTCGTTGATCATGCCGCCGTGCAGGCCGAGGTGCCGGCGGTCGGCGAGGCTCGAGAGCACCGCGTCGGGAATCGAACCGATCCCGAACTGCAGCGTCGTGCCGTCGCCGATGAACTCGCCGACGTGCGCTGCGATTGCCTGGGCGGTGTCGTCGATGACGGCCGGGGCCAAGGTCGCGAGCGGCTCGTCAATCTCGACGAGCCCATCAAAATCAGCGCGGTGGCATTCGCCCTCGCCGTGCACGTAGGGCATCTGGGGGTTCACCTGGGCGATGACCTGCGGCGTGGACCGCAAGAGCTCGACGTGACCTCCGACGCCGGTGCCGAGGCTCATGCGGCCGTCGGCGTCAGGTGGGCTGGCCTGGCACAGCAGGACATCGGCTTCCAACCCGCCGCCCGGTCCTACAAGCCCGGTGATGTCCGAGTAGCGAGCCGGGACCACACCGAAGTGCGGGCTGTCGAGGGCATCGCGCAGAGCCCCGCTGGGCTGCAGCGAGGTCCAACCGAACGGGTTGCCAAGGTGGTCCAGCGGCTGCGGCCTTTCCAGCAGGAACGCGCTGACGAACTCGAGATGATCGAAGCGGTCGTGAGCGTCGTCGATGGCCGCGAGCAAGCCGAACGGCGTGGCTGAGCCCTGTGCGACATAGACGCATGCACTGCGCCCGATGCGACCGATCGCCTCGTCGACGCCGAGCTGGACACCGGCACGATTGCCTTGGCGTGCGAAGGGTCGGTCTGAGTTCATCGCGGCAGCCCTTGGTGGCACTCGGCGGCCCGGTAGCCAACCGGTTGGCGAACTGTACGACGGCCCGGTGTGGCGTCGCGGGCCATCGGCCTCAATTCGGGGCTCCGCAATCCGCTCCCGGATGTGCGGGGCGTGCGGATGGCAAGATTCGGGTCATGACCTCTGCTGCGATCGATCTCGACGTCATGCCCCCATCGGAGCTGACCGACGAACTCATGCCTGAGGTGGCGGACGCTGCCGTGGGAGCGGCAGACCAAGCAGTGGTTAACCGGGCGGCGGCGTGGGCCAGCTCGGCGGTGGCGCCGCACGCCGAGTCCTGGGAGCGTGAACGTCGCTTCGCTGCTGAGGCGTTCGCGAGCGCCGGCGACGAGCGGCTGTGCGGGCTGCTCGTGCCCGTTGCCGACGGCGGCTCGGGCCTGAGCCAGGTCGGGCTGGCACGGGTGCTCGAAGAGGTGGCCGCGGCCGACTTCGCCATCGCTTTCGTGCTCGTCTGTCACAACAATCTGGCGGGTGCGGTGAGCAGGCGTGCCCCGGCCGAGATGCGGGAGCGAGCACTGGGGCCGCTGGTCTCCGGTGAGCGGCTCGGCGCGTTCCTGCTGACGGAACCGGGCGTCGGCAGCGATGCCGCCAAGATCACCACGGCCGCGCGTCGAGACGGCGACGAGTGGGTCATCGACGGTCGCAAGGCGTGGGTCAGCAATGGCACGGCAGCCGACGTGATGTCTGTGTACGCGCAGGCAGATCCCGCAGCGGGACACCGGGGCATCATGACGCTTCTCGTCGACGGCAGCACTGACGGCATCGAGCGAACGGACGGCTACGAGCTCATCGGCGCCCACGGCATCGGCACCAATGAGGTGCGCTTCAATGAGTGCCGCGTGCCCGACGCTGATGTGATGGTGCCCCTCGGCGAGGGGTTCGTTGCCGCGATGGAAGGCATCGACATCGCTCGAGTGCTGGTCGCGGCCATGTGCTGCGGCATGATGCGCACCGGCCTCGCAACCGCCATCGACTACGTCCGCAAACGGCAGGCGTTCGGCGGCCGCATCGCCGACCTGCAGGGCGTGCGCTTCAAACTGGCCGACGTGGCAACCGACTTGGAGGCTGCCCGTCTGCTCGCCTACCGGGCGGCGCTGGCGGTGGCTGAAGGCCGGCCGGCGGCAGTCCACGCAGCACACGCCAAGAAGTTCGCCACTCGCGTTGCCGAGCGAGGCCTCGCGGACTGCATGCAGGTGATGGGCGCCGTGGGCGGCCGGCGCGACCATCCGCTGCCCCGGCACCTCGCCGCCTCGCGCCTGACGCATTACGTCGACGGGGCCACGGAAATCCAGGACGTCGTGATCAGCAGGTCGCTGCTCGACTGAGCCAGGCGGTCAGGCCGACCGGCCGGGCTCAGCTGTTGCTCGAATCGCCGAGCCAGTCGACGATGGCATTGGCGACCTGCCGCTCTGGTGCGTCGTCGTCTGTTTCGACTCGCGTGAGAGCCGACCATTCCAGGTCGAGCCCGGAACGGCCACAGCGCACAGCGACGAGTCGCCCGGAGTCGAGCCATGGCGACATCGCCCACCGGCTGAGAATGGAGACTCCGAAGTCGGCAGCGATCATCTCGGCGATGGCGCCGGTCTGCTCGAGCACGGTGATCGTTCGGGGCGACAGGCCCGCGGGGCGGACGAAGCGCTCGTACTCAAAGCCAGGAGACGGCTGCCGGTTGTAGGTGAAGTAGTTCTCTTCGGCAATCGCCTCGGGCCCGATCCAGGTCCGGCCGGCAAGCCGATGCTCGGGGTGCGTGATCAGCACGAGTTCATCGGTGAACAGGTGGATTGCGTCGCGCGCCCCCGGCGCCGGTCCCGGAGCAAGCACGAGGTCGGCCGTCCCGTCGGCGAGTCGTGGCACCGGCATGTCGCCCACGACCACCAGCTCGAGGAGCAGTCCTTCCAGCCGGTCACTGCACGCTGCCGCAAACGGCGCAAGCCAGTGGTAGCAGTCGTAGGACCCGACGCCGATCCGGACCGTGGCCGTCGTCCCGCCGACGCTGCGCATGAAGTCCTGCTCCGCCCGTGCCAGATCCGGCATTGCACGATGGGCGGCTTGGCACAGCGCCAGCGCCGCAGGTGTGGGCTGCATGCCGCGAGATGGTCGGCGTTCGAACAGGCGTCCGCCGAGGCGTCGCTCAGCTTCGGCCAGCCGGTGACTCACCGCAGACTGGCTGACATGAAGTCGACCGGCCGCAGCGGTCACTGATCCGGTTTCCGAGACCGCGACGATGGTCTCGTAGTGATGCATTTCCAAGTACATAGGCATTGCTGCGAACCTACCGGCCCGCAGCCAAAACATGAGCCAAGGCTGCGGATTGCATGAAGCGCACGCAATAGGTGGTGGCTGCGGCAAGCTGGGCTCAGCGACGCATCGCCATGCCTTCTGGATCCCAGAGGCATTCCTCGATGAGGTGAGCTGTCCGCCGCTCGCCCACGATTTCGATCCCAAAATCGACGCCGTCGTGCGCGAATTCGTACGGCACGTAACCCAATGCGACGGACACATCGCTGAAGTGGGCATAGCCGCCTGAGGTGACCCAGCCGACAGGTTGGCTATCGCAGAAGATTGGTTCGTCCGCCAACGCATCGAAACCAGTCCGATCAGCCGGCCCGGGCACCGTCCAAGTGCGCAGCGTCATCGAGCCGGGCGGCAGATCGCCCGCAAGATCGGGGCCCTGAGGCCCGTACTTGGCCACAAGAGCTGAGCGACCCACGAAGTCCGACCCGTCGTCGCTGGCTCTGGACATTCTCACGAAACGGCCCAGATTCGCCTCGAATGGGTCGTAGTCGGGCCGGTATTCGCGTGCCCAGCTGCCGAAGCTCTTGTCCAAGCGCAGCGAGTTCAATGCATGCAGGCCGAACAGTCGCAGCCCGTGATCCGCGCCGTGGGTGACGAGCAGATCGAACACGTAGCGAAGCTGTCCCGCGTCCATCCACAACTCGTAGCCGAGATCGCCGGAATAGCTCAGCCGTCCGCACCACACTCGCGACCAACCGACATCCATTTCGGTGAAGCTGCCGAAGCGCATCGCCTCGTTCGAGACGTCTGCATCGGTCAACTCCGACAGCAGCGCTCTCGAGTTCGGCCCGGCTATGGCCACGCCGCACATCTGGGCGCCGAGCGTTCGGTACCCCGCTGGCCCGCCATCCCAACGCGCGAGATGTGCGTCGAACCAGCGCTCGTAGTAGCGCTCGGCGATGCCCGAGCCGAAGATGATGAAGCGCTCGCTGGTCGCGGCGTTCGCAGTAGCGCCGCCGGTCACCGCATGCACCGGACCGTCGGCAGTGCCCGTCGCCGTCGGCAGGCAGGCGATCGTGAGGTCGCCGGTGAGGTTGCCCTGCTCGTTGCACATCGGTGCGAGCGCGATCCGCCCCGGTCCCGGCAGCGTGCCTGCGGTGAGATGCGTGAGCCATGCCCGCGCCCCAGGTCCTTCCACCAGGAACTTGGCGAAGCCCGACGTCTCCATGAGGCCGGCGCTGTTGCGGACGGCGAACACCTCCTCGCGGACATGGGGCCATGCGTTGGAGCGACCGAACGTGACGTCCTCGACGGCCCCGGGTTCTGGAGCGAACCAGAGCGGCACCTCGAGGCCGTAGGCATCGCCGAAGACGGCGCCCGCCCCCCGCTGCGGTTCGTAGATGGAGGTCGTGGACAGCGGTCGGCCTTCGGGCAGGAACTCGTTGGGGAAGCTGATGCTGAAGCGCCGCCGGTAGTTCTCTCGCACCTTGGTGGCCGTGTAGGCGCGAGTTGCCCAGTCGCCGAATCTGGCGATGTCCATGGCCCACACGTCGAATCCGGGGTCTCCCGCGGTCATCCAGTTGGACAGTGCGAGCCCGACGCCCCCGCCTTGAGACAATCCCGCCATGACACCGCAGGCCGACCACAGGCCCGGCAGCCCACGGATGGGGCCGACGAGGGGGTTGCCGTCGGGGGCGAACGTGAACGGTCCATTGACTACCCGGGCGATGCCGGCGTCGGCCAGCACGGGGAAGTGCTTGAACGCAGTGTCCAGCGACGGTGCGATCCGTTCCAGGTCGGGGGTCAGCAGGCGCTTGTCGAAGTCCCATGGAGTCTGCTGGCGCTGCCACGCCACGGCCGCCTGCTCGTAGGTGCCCACCAGCAGGCCTTGGCCCTCCTGGCGCGTGTAGATCTCGCCGCCGAAGTCGATGGAACCCATCAGCTCGGCGCCGGAGCGCTCGTTGTGAGCGACGATCTCGTCAATGGGCTCGGTGATGACGTAGGTGTGCTCCATCGCCAGCACGGGCAGCTCGAGACCGACCATGCGGCCCACCTCGCGTGCCCACAGCCCGCCCGCGTTCACCACGTGGGTCGCTTCCAGCCAGTCGTCGCACTCGGCGGCTGGGTCCGATGCGCCGGCGAGATCGCCTCTGGACGTGTCGTACAACCCGACACGCCAGGTGCCGTGCGGCGTCCGCTCGATGCGGCGCGCCCAGGTGTGGCGACGGACCTGTGCGCCCGCTGCCATCGCCGCCCTGGCGTACGCGTAGGTCACGCCGGTCGGATCGACGTGGCCGTGCTCGTAGTCGTACATCGCTCCGGCGAATTGGCTGGGATCGATGATCGGCATGAGCCGGGCGGCTTCTTCCGCCGAGATCATCTCCGAGGCAATGCCGAGGTACTTGCCGCGTGCGTCGGTCATCCGCAGCCAGTCGAGGCGCTCGGCGGTGTCTGCCAGGAAGACTGCGCCGGTGAGGTGGATGCCGCAGTCCTGGCCCGAGAGCTCTTCGATCTCGCGGTACAGCTCGATCGTGTACTTCTGCAGCTTGGCCACCGTGGGGTCGGAGTTGATGGGATGCATGCCGCCGGCGGCATGCCAGGTCGAACCCGCGGTGAGCTCGGAGCGTTCGAGCAGCACCACATCGGTCCAGCCGGCGCGGGTCAGGTGAAACAGCACCGAAGCGCCCACGACGCCGCCGCCGATGACGACGGCTTGCACGCGATCAGTCACGGCTGTGCAGTCTCGCAGGCCGCTGCAGCCTGCATCTAGCGCGTCACAGGGTCAAGTTCGATGGCCGGCGGCAGGGGATTCGGCTCGCTGCCGTACAGGTCGACGCCTCCGGGCCGGTCGCCCGACGGCACCGTCAGGTCGGCAACGGAGGGGAGCGTCATCAGGTCGGCGGTCATCTTGTGGAAGCGGTTGAGCGGTTCCTCGAAGCGGGGGGCCAGCGGTCCGGGAGGTGCGCCGCCCAGCGAGATGCCGCGCTGAGCCCGTTCGCAGATGTCGATGTCCTCGTCGTTCACCTCGATCCAGAAGCGGCGTGTGATCTCGAACGACTCCTGCAGCTCGGCCGACGGCTCGGCTGCGGTCATCGGGCCTGGCGGGAACAGGAACGTGCAGTGCTCGAGCGTGCGGCCCGCGGCGAGCGGCTGCAGCACCATCAGGAACATGTGGCTCGGCAGCACCGCGAGGGTCACGTTGGGGAACAGGGCCACGAACCTGCCGCTGGCGGCATCAGAATCGTCGAGCCCGGCGGCGGGAGGCAGCGTCAGCCAGTCGTCACGCTCGTCGCCCGACACGGGTGTGGTGGTCTGGCCGCAGTACATGCCCGGACCCTGGTAGCGGTAGTGGTCGGGCACTCGGGACACCTTGGCCAGCTCCGGGTGCACCCAGGGAAGGTGGTAGTACTCCGCGAAGTTCTCCACGATGAGCTTCCAGTTGGCCGCCACGTCGAACGTGCGTGCCGACCCGTCGAGCCCGGTCGAGCGCCACTCGGAGAATCCGTAGGCGGCGAGCCGTTCGGGCAGATCGCCAAGCCACTCCATGAGCGGCGGCGTGTCGTCGTTGAGACAGACGAACACGAGCGGACCCCAGGCCTCGGTGCGCACCCGAATCAGCCCGTAGTCGGCCATGTCGAAGTCATCTCTGGGCACTTCGTCGAACAGGGGTGCCGCTACGAGCCGCCCGTCAGCGCTGTAATGCCACCGGTGGTACGGGCAGCGAATCGTGTTCGCGATGTCGCAATCGCGTTCGGCCAGCTCGGTGCCGCGGTGGCGGCAGGAATTCAGAAAGCCACCCAGCCCGGCGTCGGATCGGGTCAGCAACACCGAACGTCCGCCCACTGAGCGCACGAGCAGCCGGCCCGGCTGTGCAACCTGTTCAGCCAGGGCCACCGCAACCCACGCTCGGCCGAACAGTCGCTCCTGCTCAGCAGCGAAGTAGTCCTCGTCGGCGTACACCGCCGGCTGCATGGCGAAGGATGCGTCGACGGCGTTGCGTTGGGGAGCCCAGAACTCAGCCTCCGCTTGTTTCCAGTCAGCTACCGGCTGTGTCCTATCTGCCGCCATGTCGCAATTCTGCCCCTTGGGCTCCTGCTCCGAACACTAGTGCGCGGACGCTGGGCATTCGACCGGACGCCGTCGAAGGTCAGTGGGATGGGGAGCGGCTCGTCGCCGATAGCGTGCGGGGCTCGTTGTCGCTGAAGGAGAGCATGCCTTGCGGATGTTGAGTGCCTTGCCCCGGCGTCGTCACGATTCGGCTTGGCTGCTGCCGGTTTTGGTGTTGGCATCCAGCTTGGTGCTGCCCCCCCCCGCTTCGGCGGCCGGCAGCCAGTCCCAGGGATCGTGCGCACCCGATCATGTCGCGCCCGTCCCGACATCAGTCGCCGTGACTGATGTGCCCATCCAAGTGGCCTCCACCACAGACGACTATTTCGTGCTCTACCGCTTGATCAGGCGCACCAGGAATACCGTCATCAGCGTCCCGATCTCCGTTACGCGGGGCGTTTCTGGCACAACCACGCTCACTGATTCTCTCCGACCGCTGGGCGCCGATCATTATCGCGTCGAGAAATACTCAGTCTCGCACCCCGCAGATATCGACGGCGATTGTGTGGACGACCTCACCGAGTTGGCGGATGTGGGTGCATATCATCCTCTCAATGCTGGCCAACAGATTAACAGAGAAGACGGCCGAATTGTCATCGACTCGCATGAGGCTTTCTTGGCGCTGTCATATCAGGGCGACTGGGACAATGATTTCATGGGGCTTGCACTGCCAGAGTTCAAGGGCCGCAAGCTCATAAAGTTCTGGATTACCGATCTTGACACCAGCCAGCCAGCTGTGTATTTCCAGAATACTCACAAGCACCAAACACATGGAAGTTTTGCCAGGACAATAGGCCTCTGGAATAAGGGATTCGGAAAAACTGTCACTGGCCATCTGATCTGGGAACCGAACGTAGTTGCGCCCGACGGGACGCTCGGCGTATATCGCTATTTCTTCAATCCAGGTCAGCACTTCGTCACCGTCTCGACCATTGAGCGTTACCATGAGATCTTGGCGTCGGTGATGCCTGTCGTCGACAACAATCTGAGCCATTATCTCGGCTCCCGGGGAATACTCGACTACTATGAAAGCAACCGAGCACTTATTGACGCGACCAGAGTCAGTGTTCTGCTCGATCATCAATTGCGCCCTGACGTCGCCTATGTTCCGCTCAACGCTGCGGAGGGATACGGGCGCCTGCGGTTGATGGAGGATGGCGAGCGTCCTGGCTTGCGGGACGTAGCCATTTATGGTTCGCTGCCGAATGATCTGCCTCGTGTTGCGGGAACGATTACGACAGTGCCTCAGACGCCGTTGTCGCATGTGAATCTGCGGGCTGTCCAGAATGGTCTGCCCAATGCGTTCATTCGGGATGTGCTCGATGATGAGTCCGTTGTCGGCTTGATCGGCAGTCATGTCTATTTTGCTGTGACGGCGGACGGCTATACGATTCGGGAGGCGACCAAAGCGGAAGTGGACGCCCATTTCGAGAAGCTGCGTCCGACACAGACGCAGATGCTGCAGCGTGATTTGAGTGTCATGGAGATTGCGTCGCTTGCCGATGTGGAGTTCGCTGATTGGACAGCATTCGGTGTCAAAGCCGCCAATGTCGCTGAGCTCGCGCAGCTGTCCTTGCCTGATGGGACGACGCCGGTCGGGTTCGCGGTTCCGTTCTATTTCTATGACGAGTTCATGAAGCAGGCGACGGTTTCGGAAGCGACGCTTCTCGGCAAGAAGAAATGGCCTGATGACGAGAAGATCACGCTCGCGGCCGGGACGACGCTGGCGAGCGCCGTTACGCAGATGCTGGCGCATGCCAGGTTCCAGGCTGACTATGACGTCCAGGAGGAGATGCTGGACGATTTGCGTGACGCCATCAAGGATGCCACTACTCCCCAGTTCATCATCGATGCTCTGACCACTATGCATGCTGCCTATCCGGACGGCCAGTCGCTGCGTTACCGTTCGAGCACGAACAACGAGGATCTGCCGTCGTTCAGCGGCGCCGGCCTGTACAGCTCGAAGACCCAGGATCCTGACGAGACGGCCGATGACGGCATCGACAAGTCGATCAAGGGCGTTTGGGCCAGCTTGTGGAACTATCGTGCTTTTCTCGAACGCGATTTTCATCGTGTCGATCACGCGACGGTCTCGATGGGCGTGCTCGTGCACCCGAACTACTCCGACGAACTCGTCAACGGTGTGGCCGTCAGCCATGACCCGATCATGCTTCAAGACGATGTGTATTACGTCAACGCCCAGGTCGGCGAAGACCTGGTCACCAACCCTGAAGCGTATTCTCAGCCTGAGCAGTTGCTCCTCGACGCCAACGGCGCCGCGACGGTGCTGTCACGATCGAGCCTTGCGGCCTCTGACCGGCCGCTCATGAGCGATGCTCACATGCGGCAATTGCGCAGCAATCTCAAGACCATCCACGATCGCTTCGAGACACTGTATGAGGTAGAGAGCGGCCAAGACTTCGCGATTGAAGTCGAATTCAAGATCACAGCAGACAACCGGCTGGCGATCAAGCAGGCCCGTCCTTGGATTTTCGCCGAACCGCTCGGTATGGCAAAGCCGACCGTGAGCGTCGCCTTCGCCAGGAACTGGGTAGTGACAGAGGGCACACCTGTGGACATCGTTGTCGCTCGCAGCGGCGGAATTACAGCGGTGCCTCTCAGCGTCAATCTGAGATGGAGCGAGACCGGCGAGATGCTGATCAGCGGCGGACCGACCTCCGTGACCATCCCCGCCGGTCAGACGAGTGCAACGTCTTCTGTGCAGACCGAGGCAGATGACGAAGTCGAGCGCGACAGTATCGTCACCGTCAGTCTTGCGTCCAGCGACGCCTACGACATCGGCAATCACAATTCAGCAGCGGCCATCGTAAAGGACGATGACACTCCGAAAGTCAGCATCGCGGCTGGCGCCGACATCACCGAGGGCGGCGATGCGGTGTTCACGGTGTCTGCTGTTCCGGCGCCGTCGGCGGCGTTGGATGTGAAGGTGGCGGTCGCCCAGTCGGGTGATTTCGGTGTGTCGCCGGGTTCGCATACGGTCACGGTCCCCGCCTCGGGCAGCGCCACCCTGACGGTGGCCACCACCGGCGACGCCGCGGATGAGGCCGACGGGTCGGTCACCGCGAGGGTCAGCGCCGGTACGGGCTACGCGGTCTCCGCGACAGCGGGCGCTGCGACGGTCGCGGTGGCTGATGACGATGGTCCGGTGTCGGCGGGCGATCCGTGTGTGGTGGCGTTGTCGGGCGACGGGAGCGTCGCCGGGGAGTGGGCTGCGGGGTGTGTTTCGTCGGTGCGTGCTGGCCGGTTTGCGCGGTTCTATTCGTTCTCGTTGGACGCCCCGAGCCGGGTGAGGGTCGATCTGGAGTCGTCGGCGGACACGTATCTGTATCTGCGTGCCGGTTCGGGTCGGAAGTCGGGTGCTGTGCTGGTGTTCAACGACGACGGCGGCGACGGGTACAACTCGCGGATCAGTCGCCGGCTCGCGGCAGGCGACTACACCATCGAGGCGACGACGTACCGCTCGTCGACGGCGGGGCCGTTCACGCTGACGGTCGCCGGCATCGGGGCGCAGACGGCGGTGCAGCCCGATCCCGAGGTCAGCATCGCTGCCGGCGCCGGGGTGACTGAGGGCGGCGACGCCACCTTCACTGTCACTGTCGATCCGGCACCGTCGGCGGCTTTGGACGTGACGGTGGCGGTCACGCAGTCGGGCGACTTCGGTGTCACACCTGGCTCGCACACCGTCACCGTCCCGACCACCGGCACCGCCACCTTGACTGTCGCCACCGCAGACGACTCGGCTGATGAGGCTGACGGGTCGGTGACAGCGACTCTCAGCGCTGGCAGCGGCTACACGGTGTCCGAGACGGCGGGCGCAGCGACGGTCGCGGTCGCCGATGACGATGTGCCCGAGGTCAGCGTCGCTGCGGGCGCGGGGATCACTGAGGGCGGCGACGCGGTGTTCACCGTGACTGTCGATCCGGCGCCGTCGGCGGGGTTGGATGTGACTGTGGCGGTCACGGCGGCGGGCGATTTCGGCGTGTCGTCTGGCTTGCGTACGGTCACTGTCCCGACGTCGGGCAGCGCTGTGCTCATTGTGGCGACGGCCGGCGATGCTGCTGATGAGGCTGACGGGTCGGTGACAGCGACTCTCAGCGGCGGCAGCGGTTACACGGTGTCCGCGTCGGCGGGCTCGGCGTCGGTCGCTGTCGCCGATGACGATGCGCCGTCGGTGTGTGTGCCGGGTTTGCCGTCTGATGCGGTGACGGTGGTGGAGGTGACGGGCTGGCGTGACGGCCATTCGGGGGCGGCGCATGTGTTGCGGTGGAATCGGGTGCTGGCCGCGTTGGGCGCCGACACCGGCGAGACCGCGATGACCGTGGAGCAGTCCCGCGCCAACGAGAGCCAGTTCATCCCCAGCCGCTGGGACCGCGTCACGCGCACTCTGGGGGCTCTCGGGCAGTGTGCCGACCCGCCGGCTGCGATGCCGGAGGTCAGCATCTCGGCAGGGGCTGATGTGACAGAGGGCGGCGACGCCACCTTTGCGGTCACGGCTGATCCGGCGCCGTCGGCACCGTTGACAGTGGATGTGACTGTGGTTCAGGTGGGTGATTTCGGTGTGTCGCCGGGTTCGCGGTCGGTCACGGTCCCCATGTCTGGCACAGCCACGTTCACCGTGGCGACGGCCAACGACACCGCGGATGAGGCTGACGGGTCGGTGACCGCCACTGTCGATGCCGGCAGCGGCTACACGGTGTCCGCGAGCGCCGCCGCAGCCACGGTCGGGGTCCAAGACGACGATGACCCCGCACCGCCTCCGGCGGCCGCGACGCCTGAGGTCAGCGTCACAGCGGGTGCCGATATCGGCGAGGGCGACGACGCGGTCTTCACTGTCACGGCCGACCCGGCTCCGTCGGCGCCGTTGAGGGTGGATGTGACTGTCGCGCAGTCCGGCGATTTCGGTGTCGCCGCAGGGGCGCGTCAAGTGACGGTCCCCTCGTCTGGCAGCGTCACGGTCACGGTGGCGACGGCGAACGACTCGACGGATGAGGCTGACGGGTCGGTGACGGTCACGCTCGACACAGGCGCGGGTTACAGCGTGTCCCAGACAGCGGCTGCTGCGACGGTGGCGGTGGCCGATGACGACGACCCCGCACCGCCGCCGCCATCGCTGTCGAAGCCGTCGATATCGGTGGGCGACGCGACCGCGGGCGAGGGCGACGGCGCGGTCGAGTTCACCGTGAGGCTCAGCGCGGCCAGCAGCGCCGCTGTGACGGTGTACTACGCCGCCAACCCGGGCACCGCGATGCCCTACGCCGACTACCTGCCCGACTGGGGCCGGGTCACTTTCGCTGCGGGCGACACCGCAAAGACCGTGCAGGTGTCGCTCATCGATGACCGCACCCCCGGCGAGGGAGAAGAGACCTTCGTGCTCAAGCTGATCCTGTCCGACACCGCCCACGCCACACTTGCCGACAGCCAGGCACAGGGCACCATCACCGACAACGACTGACACCCCTCGGCACACCCACCGCCGAGCAGCCCTAGCCGTCGTGTTCGCTTTCCGGGCTGCCCGACCGGCCGGCCGGTCGGATCTCCGCGATCAGGTCGCCGGGTTCGAGCAGCGACCCCGAGGCTGCGGCAACCGAGATGACCGTGCCGGTGACGGGCGCAGAGATGGACGACTCCATCTTCATGGCCTCGATGACCGCAACCGTGTCTCCGGCTTCCACCTGATCGCCTTCGGACACCGACACGTTCACTGAGCCCCGGAACGGTGCCGCCACGTGACCCGGAACGCTGGGGTCAGCCCTGGCGTGCTCGGGCCGATCGACGGCCACGGTGCGGTCGAGGGTGTCGATGTCACGGGGCTGGCCGTTCACCCGGAAGCTCACCAGGCGAATGCCCTCGTCGTTCGGCTCGCCGATGGACCGCAGGCCCAGCAGCAGCCGTACGCCCGGGCCGAGCACCACGGCTGTGTCGTCGTCGTGAGGGTCCAGCCCGTACCAGAACAGCAGCGACGGCAGCACCGACAGGTCGCCGTAACGGTGGGTGTTCTCGTCCTGGGCAGCCGAGGGCGTGGGGAACAGCAGCCGATTCAGCGTGGCGGCGCGATCGGCCGCCAAGCCGGCTAGGTCGTCGTTGGTGAGGTCCTTGGTCATGGGCGCCCAGTCGCGGCCCTCGGTGGCGTGGGTCCGGAAGGGTTCGGGGAAGCCGCCCGGCGGGGTGCCGAGTTCGCCATGCAAGAAGCCGATGACGCTGTCGGGCAGATCGGCCCCGGCCGGGTCGCCAGCCAGCTCGGCGGGCGAGACGCCCGAGGCCACGAGGTGCAGGGCGAGGTCGCCGACAACCTTCGACGACGGTGTGACCTTGATGGGGCGGCCGAGCAGGTCGTTGCACGCCGCATACAGGCGCTCGACTTCCTCGAAGCGGTGCCCGAGGCCCAGCGCCCGTGCCTGCGACCGCAGGTTCGACAGCTGCCCGCCGGGTATCTCGTGGCGGTAGACGGTGCCCGTGGGCGACGGCAGGCCGGCTTCGAATGGCGCGTACACGTGCCGCACTGCTTCCCAGTAGGGCTCCAAGTCGCCGATCGCGTCGAGGCTGAGCCCAGTGGCCCGGTCGGTGTCGTCGGTCATCGCCACGATCGAGGCGATGGACGGCTGGGAGGTCATCCCCGACAAGGGCGGGGCAGCACCGTCGATGGCATCCACGCCGGCGTCGACAGCTGCGAGGTAGGTAGCAAGCTGACCGCCGCCGGTGTCGTGGGTGTGCAGGTGCACTGGCTGAGCGAATCGATCCCGCAGCGCGCTCACGAGCGTCTCTGCGGCCGGCGGGCGCAGCAGCCCCGCCATGTCCTTGATGCACAGAATGTGGACTCCGGCGGCGTCGAGCTGCTCGGCCACGCTCAGGTAGTAGTCGAGGGTGTACAGGTCCTCGTCGGGACTGGTCAGGTTGCCCGAGTAGCAGATGGCGCCCTCTGCCACGGCGCCGGCCCCGATGACGGCTTCTATGGCGGGCCGCATCTGGTCGATGGAGTTGAACGCGTCGAACACCCGGAAGATGTCCATCCCGCACGCGGCCGCCTCGGCCACGAACTCGTGGGCGACCGTGTCGGGATACGGCGAGTAGCCCACCGTGTTGCGCCCTCGGAGGAGCATCTGGGTGCAGATGTTGGGTGCTGCCGCACGTATGCGCCGCAGCCGTTCCCACGGATCTTCGTGCAGGAACCGCAGCGCCACGTCGAAGGTGGCGCCGCCCCAGCACTCCAGGCTGAGCAGCTGCGGCATGAAGTGGGCCATCTGGCCAGCGCCGGCCACCAGGTCGATCGTGCGCAGCCGCGTGGCCAGGATCGACTGGTGGGCGTCGCGCAGTGTGGTGTCGGTGACGGCCACCGTGCTCGTCGCCCGCAGGTCGGCTGCGAAGCCCGCAGGCCCGAGTTCGTCGAGCCGCTGCTTGGACCCATCCGGCGGCGTGCGCGGCGTCGGTGCGAGCTTGGTGGCGGGATCGACATGGGTGGGAGCCGGTCCGTGGGGTTGGTGGACGGTCACGTCGGCCAGGTAGCGCAGCAGCCTGGTGGCCCGGTCGGCGCCGACAGAGGCGGCGGTCAGCTCGGGTCGGTCGTCGATGAACGTGGTGGTGACGGGCTCGGATTGGAACTGGGCATCAACCAGGATCGCTTGGAGGTACGGCTGGTTGGTCGACACGCCCCGCACCCGGTACTCGGCCAGGGTGCGCTGCATGCGCCGGACCACGGTGTCGAAATCGGGGCCACGGCAGGTGATCTTCTCGATCATCGAGTCGAAGTGCGGGGTGATCTCCACGCCCTGGTACACGCAGCCGTCCAGACGCACGCCAGCGCCGCTGGCGGGTCGGTAGGCCACGATGCGGCCGGTGTCGGGACGGAAGTCGTTGGCGGGGTTCTCGGCGGTCACCCGGCACTGCATCGCGAATCCGCGCACGCTGATGCGGTCCTGGGACAGCCCGAGATCGTCGAGCGTGGCACCGGCGGCGACGCGCAGCTGCGACTCGACGAGGTCGATGTCGGTGACTTCTTCGGTCACCGTGTGCTCCACCTGGATACGAGGGTTCATCTCGATGAAGACGTGCCGACCGCTGGGCTCCACCAAGAACTCCACCGTGCCCGCGTTGACGTAGCCGATGGCCTCCGCGAAGCGGACGGCATCGGCGAGCAGTTGCTGCCGCACCGCTGGGTCGAGGTCGCGGGCGGGCGCCATCTCGACCACTTTCTGGAAGCGCCGCTGCACCGAGCAGTCCCGCTCGTAGAGGTGCACGACGTTGCCGCCGGCGTCGGCCAGCACCTGCACCTCGATGTGGCGCACGTCGGTCATCGCCTCTTCGAGGAAGACGGTGCCGTCGCCGAAGGCGCTGTGGGCTTCCCGGCGAGCGGCCTCGACCGCCTCGGTCAAGTTCTCGGGGCGCTCCACGCGGCGCATGCCGCGCCCGCCGCCGCCCGATGCGGCCTTCACGAACAGCGGGAAGCCGATCGCTGACGCTGCGCTCGTGATGTCGGATTCGGCAGCGTCGTCGTCGACGGGCGGTGATTGTCGCAGCACCGGCAGGTCGGCGGCTTCGGCCGCCTCGCGTGCTCGCATCTTGTTGCCGGTCAGGCGCAGCGCTCCGGCGCTGGGCCCCACGAAGGTGATGCCGGCCGCTGCGCACGCATCGGCGAGATCTGGGCTCTCGGACAGGAATCCGTAACCCGGGTAGATGGCGTCGGCGCCAACTTCCACCGCTTTGGCCACGATGGCCTCGTGGTCGAGGTAGGCCCGGACCGGCCGGCCCTCGGTGCCGATGACGTATGCCTCGTCGGCCTTGATGCGATGCAGGGCGCCGCTGCGTTCCTCCTCGACGGGAAGGATCGCCACAGTCCGGATGCCGAGCTGGGTCGCGGCGCGAAAGGCTCGGATGGCGATCTCTCCCCGGTTCGCTACCAGCAGCTTCTTCATCACATCTCCCGTGGACATCTCCCGTGTCCGGTCAACATGTTCGCGCCTGATTCCTGTCCTTAATCACTTCGCTGCGGCGAGCCGCTGCCGTAGCGTGCTCTGCGTGACTGCATGGCTGCTGGACCCAGAAGTGCTGCATCTCAATCACGGCTCGTTCGGCGCAACCCCTGCGGGCGTGCTCGACGCGCAGCAGGCCATCCGCGCCCACATCGAGGCCAACCCGACCCGGTTCTTCCTTGAGGGCGAGTACCAGGAACGGCTAGACGACACGCGGTCGGCTGTGGCGCAGTTCGTCGGTGCCGACCCCGCAGGACTCGTGTTCGTCACGAACGCCACGGCGGGTGTGAACTCGGTGCTGCGTTCGCTGGAGCCGAGCTTGGCGCCCGGCGATGAGATTCTGGTGACCGATCACGAGTACAACGCCTGCACGAATGCCGCCATCGTGTCGGCGTCCCGTGCCGGCGCAGTGGTCACCACCGCAGCAGTGCCGTTCCCCCTCGACGACCGCAGCGAGGTGGTCGACGCCGTTCTCAGTGCGGTCACTGACCGCACGCGCATCCTGCTGGTTGACGCGGTCACTTCGGCGACGGGCCTGGTCATGCCGTTGGACGAGCTGGTGGCGCGGCTGGAGCCCGATGTGCGGGTGCTCGTTGATGCGGCACACGCCCCCGGCATGATCGACTTCGACGTGACGGCGTTGGGCGCCTCGTACGTCACGGCCAACTGCCACAAGTGGATGTGCTCGGCCAAGGGAGCGGCGTTCCTGTGGGTGCGGCCCGATCGGCGCGACGGCGTGCACCATGCGGTCATCAGCCACGGCTACAACGGCGGCTGGCCGTCGGAAGGGGGGCATCTGCATGCCCAGTTCGACTGGACCGGCACCCATGATCCGGCGGCCTGGCTGACCATCGCCGATGCTCTGGCCGCAGTCGAGGCCATGCACCCCGAAGGCTGGCCGGGGGTGAAGGCGGCAATCCGCGAACTCTGCCTGACCGGTCGCGACGTGCTCATCGAGGCGCTCGGCATCGAGCCGCCGGCACCAGCGGACATGATCGGCGCCATTGCCAGCGTTCCGCTGCCGCCGGCAGGCAACGCGGGCTCGGCGATCTTCGACCCGCTCATGGCGGCGCTGCGCGATCGCCACCGCATCGAGGTGCCGGTGTTCACTTGGCCGGCGCCGCCCGACCGCGTCCTGCGCATCTCGGCCCACCTCTACAACCAGCCCGACGACTACGAACTGCTCGCCAAGGCGCTCACAACGGAACTGGCCGACTAGGCGTTGCCAGATCGGATGATTGCGGCCTCGCGGCAGCCCAGCGCTGCGGCGGCCCGGGGCCAAGTGGCAGGATCGCGGCAGGCAGGGCGAGACCCGCCCGAGGTTCGCAGCCCAGGAGGCACCGATGTCATCGGCCATCGCAACAACACCCGGCGCCAAGATGATCTTCCTCATCAAGCGTCGGCCGGAAGCCACTCGCGACGAGCTGGTCGCGAACTGGTTCAAGAATCACATGCCCGACGTGATCGCCGGCCAGGAGCGCGCCGCCGCCGACGGCAAGGTTCACGCCACGAAGTACATAGCGACGCTGTTCGATCAGCGGCCCGGCAAGGTCGTGCCTTGGGATGGCATGGCGCAGCTCTGGTTCGACCGGGCGATCCCGAACCCGCCCGAGCCGCACGGCACGGTGCCCCGGGACACGTTCCAGCAGAAGGCCGAGCCGTACGTGGGGTGGGCAACCACCGAGTACGTGGTGATCGACGGCGAGCTGCCCGTCGTGCCGAACACCCTCAACGAGCCGTTCCCGGCGACGCGGTCGGGCTTCTTCAAGGTGTCGTTCCTGGTGCCCGCCCGGGACGGGATCGACTACGACGAGGCGTTCCGCCATTGGCTGGAAGCGCATGCGCCCAACGTGCGAGGCGTCATGGGCGAGATCGGCGGCCTGCGCTACGTGGTGAACCACAGCCAGGACCCCGCGAACGAGTCCTACCTGGGCATGGCCGAGCTGTACTTCCGCAATCCGCAGGGCTGGGACGACTACCGGGCGACCATCACCGAAGACGGCTTCAGCGAATTCGTCGACTTCGACCGCCTGGTGAACATGCACGCAACCGCGCAGATGATCGGCATTCCTGGCTGATCGGCTGCCTCCCGGGGCGTCAAGCCTCTGCGGCCGCCTTCATCGCTGCGAGCGTGGCGCGGATGCCCGCGCGGGCGTTGCCGGCCCGGTAGTCGAGTTCTTTCTGCCCGAACTCGACCATGCGCGGCGAGAGCTTGCGGAGCGTCCAGGTCTCGGTCAGTGTGGTGCCCGCACCCTTGGGCGCTAGCTGGTAGCGCCACAGGACGATGTTGTATTCGAGGCCGCCGGTCACGAAGGCGAAATCCTCGTTCTCGACTCGGCGGATGATCTCGACCGGCGCCTTCCACTCCTCGCCGTCGAGCCGGTTGATGCCGACGAACATGTCGCCGACCTGCCCGGTGCCGGGCACGCCATCGGGTCCCTTGCGCCAGTACCCGCCGGTGTTCTCGTTGCTCCACTCGCCGTAGCGGTCCAGCGCCGTCACCATCTCCCACACCTTCTGCGGCGGGGCATCTATGTCGATCGACTCGCTATGGGACATCACCGGGTCGTCAACGTGCCCGGGAAGCTGCTCACTCATGGGCCGCAGCCTTGCAGATGCCTCACCCCCCCGCGCCGTCGTTGGCGGGGTAGAGCTCTCGCCAGTCGATCTGGTCGTCCTTCGGCAGCACGGCGTTGATTGGCGCCATGTCTGCCAGCAGGGCATCGGCAGCATCGTCGCCGATCGCTGCCCAGTGGACGCCGTCGAGCCGGTCGGTCATGGCTTCGACCTCGGCACGCCCGGTGGAGCCTGCAGCAGTGGCCTGCCCGTCGGCATCCACCCAGCCGCGGCTGCGGAGGCGCTCGTAGGCGTCTGCTGCCTCTGTCTCGGTCCAGCCGGCTTCTTCTTGAATCCACTCACGGGGTGCCTCGTCGACGGCGACCTGGGAGACCACGGACTCGCAGCCGTCCAGACCGGCCGCTGCTAGAGCGATCAGGTGGCATCCGCTGCGGTATTCCCGCAACAGAGTGCATCCGTGCCACAGCGCAAGGTGCGGCTCGTCAGGCCAGTGCAGCGATGCCCACCCTGCGAACAGCACCCGCCCGACAGGGTCGGCCGCATCGCAAGCAGCCCGCACGGTCTCGGTGCTGCGGCGAATCGAATCGCTGCCGACCGACTCGTCCAGCTCGCGCCTCAACGCGGCGTCCATGCCCTCGTAGCGCGCTGCCAGCACGTCCTCCGGAGCCGAGAACGTCCAGGCATCGGGGATCGCCCGCCGCACACGCGCTGGTGCGTAGTAGAAGAACAGCGATTCCACAACGCTCGCCGGCACGGGTCCCAACGGCGCCGAGCGGGTCGCGAAGTAATTCATCCAGAAGCCCTTCAACCCCGCTGCCGCGCCGGTCTCTCGGACCTCCGGCGCCCAGTAGCAGAGCTGGTGATACCGCTCCACGCACTCCCACAGCTGGCGCGCCCGTCGCATGACTGTCTCCCCGTCCCGCTAGCTGGGTTGGTTGATGAGGTGGGTGGCGGCGTTGTCGAAGTGGGCGAACATGGCCTGAGCGATGTCGGGGTCGAGCGGTGAACCGTCCGGCAGGCGAGCCGCTTCGAGCGAGGCAACCATGTGCCGCATCCAGGCATTGCGTTCGGCCGGCCCGATGGTGAAAGGCATGTGCCGCATACGCAGTCGCGGGTGGCCGCGCTCGGCGCTGTAGTCGGCAGGCCCGCCCCAGTACTGGGCCAGAAAGCCCGCCAAACGCTGCCGGGAGGGCCCCATGTCGGCGGGATACATCGGCCGGAGCAGCTCGTCCTGCTCGACTGCATCGTAGAAGCGATCCACCAGATCGTCGAAGAACTGCTGCCCACCGACTGCGGCGAACACCGTTGGCGGCTGCTCGACGGCCTCGGCCAGGCTGCCGCCCAGCGTCAAGCCACCGGCGCCCCAAGCGGTGCTGTCACCGGATGATGCGGCTTGATCCGCTCCGGAGGCGTTGGCGTCGTTCACAGCGCTCAGGCTAAGAGCGACACCCGGCAACCGGCGGGGCGGGGCGCGTACAGTCATGGGGCGCGACCAGCACAGGAGACACGATGGCGTTGACAGAACGGCCCCAGCGGACGACGAACGGACGCAAGCCGGATGGGCGGCGAGCGCACCGGTCGTACCTCAGCTACATCGACAAGTCGCGCGAGTACTACGCAGCGCACGGCTACCCGCAGCCGTACCAATGGGCGTACAGCCACGACGTGGCGTTCGCTCCGCTGCCGAAGCCGCTGTCGGAGTGCACCGTCGGCCTCGTGACCACGTCGTTCTTCGAGAAGGGCCGCGAGCCTGCCGGCGTGCCGGTGGCCCGACCCAAGCAGCCCTACGCCGCCCGCTGCGACGACGCCCTCGACGGCCTGTACAACAGCGATCTCTTCTGGGACAAGGACAACACCCACACCGACGATCTCGACACCTACCTGCCCATCAACCGGCTGCGCGAGTTCGAGGCCGAGGGACGCATCGGTGCCCTGTCTGAACGCTTCTACGGGATCCCCACCGACTACAGCCACCGCCGTACCCAGCGCAACGATTCGCCCCGCATCGAGGAGTGGATGCGCGAAGACGGCGTGGACGTCGCCTTCCTGGTACCGCTCTGACCGGTCTGCCACCAGACGATCGGTCTGATCGCTCGACATCTGGAAGAAGCCGGCATTCCCACCGTGGTGGCCGGCAGCGCCCGCGACATCGTCGAGGAATGCGGCGTTGCTCGCTTCGTGTTCACCGACTTCCCCTTGGGGAACCCGACTGGCAAGCCCGGAGATGCGGCCATGCAGAGCGCCATTGTGGGCACGGCCCTGGACCTGCTCGAGCACGCTTGGATGCCGCGTACGACGGTGCAGACGCCGTTCGTGTGGGACGCGGGGGACAACGACGGCTGGCGTGATCATTTCATGCGCGTCGACGACTCGAATCGTGCTGCTCTCGCCGCAGCCGGCGAGGAGCGCCGGCGCGATCAGGCGGCCGCGAAAGCCGACGGCCGCGCCCGGAACAGCTGAACAGCCCGGGCACCGGCGGCAGGGCCGGCCGGCGATGCCGCGCGTGGCGCCCGAGCGAACGAAAGGCCGCACATGACTGATGACCAGCGCAAGCCGCTGTTCGATCCCGCAGACGCCGACGCGCCTGACTTCGTGCCCTCCGAGCCGGCCGGCGCCGATGTCTATTCGCACCCCTCCGAGCACGGCGAGCGCATCACCGACACGCTCATCCCCGACCTGATGATCGAGGCGTCGGGAGGCGTGATCGTCGCCGCCGACACCTACGGCGACGATGGTCCGCTGGTGCTGCTGCAGCACGGCGGTGGCCAGACCCGCCATGCCTGGAAGGGAGCGGGCCAAGCCCTCGCCGACGGCGGCTACCGGGCCGTGTGCCTCGACGCCCGGGGTCATGGCGACTCGGACTGGGCGCCCGACGGCGACTACACCACCGAGGCATCGGTGGCCGACCTGGTGGCGATCGTGGAGCACTTCGGCGAGCGGCCGGTACTCGTCGGCGCATCGATGGGCGGGGGAACCTCGCTGACCGCAGTCGGCGAGGGTGCGGTGGACGCACTTGCGCTCGTGCTCGTGGACACGGCGCCGCAGATCGAAGCTGCCGGCGTGCGCAAGATCCGAGACTTCATGGCCCAGGGCGCCGATGGGTTCGCATCGCTCGACGAGGTGGCCGAAGCCATTGCGAACTACCAGCCGCATCGCAAGCGGCCCAGGAATCTGGACGGGCTCGCCAAGAATGTCCGTCTCTGGCCCGACGGCCGCTACCGCTGGCACTGGGATCCCGCCTTCATGCACCGGCCTCGCAGCTTCGCCGAGCGCATCCCCCGCCAGCAGGCCGCCGCCGAGCAGCTGACGCTGCCGACCCTGCTGGTGCGGGGCGGCATGAGCGATGTGCTGTCAGAGGAAGGCGCCCAGTCGTTCCTCGAGACGGTGCCGCATGCGCACTACGCCAATGTGGGCGGCGCGGCGCACATGGTGGCCGGTGACCGCAACGACATATTTGTCGAGGCCACGCTCAAGTTCTTGGCCGAATTTGTGCCCGGCGCGCACGCGCGGGCCTGATCGCAGCCTTCCCGCCGTACCCTTGCGGCCCTTGGCCGGGCCGGCCAGGCCGAGCTTCGAGAGGCACAACATGCGCGGAACAGTCAAGTTCTTCAACAACGAGAAGGGCTTCGGCTTTATCTCCCGTGAAGGCGCCGATGACGTCTTCGTCCACTTCTCCAACATCGTCGGCGAGAACTACCGGACGTTGGATGCAGGGCAGGAGGTCGAGTTCGATATCGGACCAGGCCGCAAGGGCGACGAAGCTCAGAACGTCAAGCCCCTCTAGGGCCGCTTACCCCTCGGCGTCGTCGCCGGACTCGCCTAAGGATTCGAGGCTGGACGGCGCAAGGTTCGAGGCGAACTTGGACATGTTGTCGGTGAGCGCGTTGATGAGCTGCTCGACGAACTGCGGCGACATGTTGACCCGCTGCACGACGACGCCCCGCCGGGGCGACTGCTTGCCGCTGAAGTCCAGCCGGATGAAGTCGAGGGTGAACTCGTAGGGCGAGTGGCGTACCACGGCAAAGTTCGACCAGACACCTGCTTCGAGTTCCGGCGGCAGCCGGATCTGCAGCTTCGTGCCGTCGGGCAGCGCTTCATGGGTGTTGCCGTCTGTCACCTGCCGAAACCTACTTGGCAGTCGCGTCAGGCCACTTCAAGATGCTCGCACGGGTGGGAATGCGCGCCTTCAGCGCTCCTCGCGGCGGTAGGGCAGGGTCAGTGCTGCGGGTGCGGGGCTCGGCCGGTGCCGGGCCCGGAAGCTGATGGCGATCAGCACCACCACGGTCAGCAGGAACGGCAGGATGCCGAGCAGCGCCGGCGAGATCGTGTTGACCTCCAACCCGAAGATGCTTAGGTCGAAGGTCTGGACCCGGGGCTGCAAGGCCAGCGTGAAGCCGAACAGCAGCGAGCCGGCAGCCAGACGTCCAGGCCGCCACGCTCCGAAGATGACGAGCGCCACCGCGATCCAGCCACGGCCCGCGATGAGGCCTTCGGTCCACCCGGCGGCCATGTAGAGCGACAGGAAAGCGCCGGCGGCGCCTGCGAAGGCGCCGCCGACCAGCACGGCGCTTGAGCGGAGCATTGTCACGGAATGACCGACCGAGTCGGTGGTGGACGCCGACTCTCCTACAGCCCGCAGGGCCAAGCCGAGTCGGGTGCGCGTGAGCACGAACCACGCAGCTATCCCGAGGATGCCGGCGAGATACACGACCGGGGGCTGGTCGAACAGGATCGGCCCGGCCCACGGAATGTCGGACAGGCCCACGATGCTCTGATCGGTGAACACCGCATCGGCGCGCTCGCGCACCGCATCCTGGCCGATGAATGCTGCGAATCCCAAGCCCCCGATAGTGATCGCGAGGCCCGACACGACCTGCCCGGCACCCATGATCACGCTGACCAGCGCATGAACGCCCGCCGTTGCCATGCCGACGAGGGCCGCGACGGCGAAGCCGATCCATGGGCGACCGGTGGCGATCGCCGCCATGAACCCCGTCACCGCGCCCATGGCCATCATCCCCTCAACCCCGAGGTTGAGCACGCCGGAACGCTCGGCGATGAGCTCGCCCAGACCGGCCAGGTACACCAGCGTGGCGAACTGCACGGTCGCCACGAGCAGGCCGATGACAGCGTCCTCAGACACCCGATGCCTCCGGATGCGAAGAGCCCTCCGAAGGGGGTGCTCCGCCCGGTGCAGGCCCAGCCTGGGGTGCGGATTTCTCGGAGGGGTGGCCGACCGGCCGCACCCAGCGGACGCGGTAGTTGAGCAGCACTGCCGCCACCAGCGCGCCGATGAGGATCATGGCCTGCAGGATCGTGGCGATCGAGCTCGTCACGCCGAGCGTCTGGATGGACTGGCCGCCCCGCAGCACCGCTCCGAACACGAACGCGACGACGGCCACGCCCGATGGCCGCATCAGCGCCAGCGCTGCCACGATGATCCCGGCGAAGCCATAGCCGCTCGACAGTCCCGGTTCGAGCCGGGTGGCGGTGCCGGTCAGTTCGATTGCTCCCGCCAGGCCCGCCAGTCCGCCGGACAGCAGCAGCGCCGTCAGCACCTTGCGCTGCAGCGAGATGCCGGCATAGCGAGCAGTCGCCGGAGACGAACCCGCCATGCGCAGCTCGTAGCCCCACGCCGTGCGCGAGACGGCCAGCCAGAACGCCAGCAGCAGCGCCGCTGCGAACAGCACGCCGATGTGGACTTGGCCGAACAGGCCCGGCAGTGATGCTTGGTCTGGCAAGGGGGAGATCTGGGCAAAGCCGAACGATTCAGGGTCCTTCCACGGACCCACCTTGAGCCATTCCACGATGCGTATCGCCACTTCGACCAGCATCAGCGTGGTGATGATCTCGCTCACGCCGAGGTAGGCGCGAGCCAGCGCGGGTCCCACCACGAGCACCACGCCGCCCACGGCACCGGCAACCAGCATCAGCACGATCAGCACCGGCCCCGGCAGGTCGCCGGCCACCATGGCGAATCCGGCCGCGACGGTGGCACCCGCCATCATCTGGCCCTCGGCGCCGATGTTCCACAGGCCCATCGAGCCGGCCACCGCTACCGCCAGCCCGGCGATCGCCAGCGGTGTGGCGCGCAGCAGCGTCCGCGACAACGCGTCGAACCCGCCGAGCGATGACTCGGCCATGCGCTGATAGACCGTCGCAGGATCGTTGCCCGAGCCCCACAGCAGCATGGCGCCGGCGATCAGCGCCAGCACGATGCCGATCACGAATGCGATGGCCTGAGCGGCCGGCGCTACCCGGGCACGCCGCTGCAGCACCGGCCGCACGATGATGCGATGCCAGCGCGCCCGCCCGCGGGCAACGGTGTGCAGCGGGGCGTGGGTCGGCTCAGTCACGCCGTCGCCGTTCCGGCCATGGCGGCGCCCACTTCGGCCCGGGTGGCCTGTGTCGGATCCATGCGGGCCGCCACCTGACCCTCATACATCACGATGAGCCGGTCTGACAGGGCGAGCAGCTCGTCGAGGTCTTCCGAGATCAGCAGCACGCCCACGCCAGCGGCACGCTGAGCGACGATCTGCGACTGGATGGCGGCGATGCCTGCCACGTCGAGGCCGCGGGTCGGCTGTGCCGCCACGAGCACCTTGGGCTCGCCGGTCAGCTCCCGTCCGAGCAGCAGGCGCTGGAGATTGCCGCCCGACAGGGCGCTGATGGGTTCGTGCAGGCGTCCCACCTGCACGCCGAAACGCTCGATGAGGCGCCGACAGAAGTCCTCGCAGCTCTGCAGGTCCAGCATCATTCTGCGCCGCATCGACCGGTATGACCGCACGACAGCGTTGTCGACCACCGACATCGTGGGCGCCAAGCCGACGCCGAGCCGATCCTCGGGAACATAGGCCAGCCCGGCACGCGACCGAGCGCGGGGGGATGCGCCTGTGACCTCGACGCCTGCGAGCTGCATCGTGCCCGCGGTGGTCGGGCGCAGTCCGGCGATGGTCTCCGCCAGCTCCCGTTGCCCGTTGCCCGAGACGCCTGCAATGCCGACGATCTCGCCTGCTCGCACGTCGATGTCAACAGCGTGCAGCGCCGGCAGCCCGCGGTCGCTGAGCGCCGAGATGCCCGCCAGCTCGAGCACGACGTCGCCGCTGGGCTGATCGGTCGGCCGCTGGATCGCCGCTGCCGCCTCGCCCACCATCATCTCGGCGAGGTCGGAGCGATCGATCCCGACGAGACTGCGCGGCTGTGCCACGGTCACCCCGTTGCGCAGCACGGTTGCCTCGTCGCACACCGACAGCACCTCGTCCAGCTTGTGGCTGATGTAGATGACCGAACGGCCTCGGTCGGCCATGGAGCGCAATGTCAGGCCGAGAGCGGCCGCCTCGGCGGGGGTCAGCACCGCCGTCGGCTCGTCCAGCACCAGCACATCGGCGTCACGCCACAGTGCCTTGAGGATCTCGACCCGTTGGCGCTCACCCACCGAGAGCTGCCATACGGGTCGGGACGGGTCGATCTGGAGCGAATACGTAGCCGCCAGGTGGGAGACTCGCTCGATGATCTGGCCCATGTCGAGATAGCGGGGCGCCGAGCCCAGCACCACGTTCTCGAACACGGTGAGCGTCGGTACCAGCCGGAACTCTTGATGAACCATGCCGATGCCCGCTGCGATGGCGTCGGCCGGCGAATGGAACTGGCGTTGGGCGCCATGCACCCAGATCTCGCCGGCGTCGGGCAGGTAGACGCCTCCCAGCACATTCACCAGTGAGGTCTTGCCGGCGCCATTCTCGCCGAGCAGCGCGTGAATTGTGCCTGCGCGGACGGTGAGGTTCGCGCCGTCGCACGCGACGACGCCAGGGAACTCCTTGCGGATGCCCCGCAGGTCGACGACGACGCGGCCGTCGCCGGTGCCGGGGGACACCGCAGCATCCCCCGGCACCGACATCGGATTCAGTTCGGTTCGCCCAGTCGGATCAGGGGCTGGCGTCACCCACCACGCCTTCGACGAACCAGTCCATGCCTAGCATCGGCCCGTCTTCCATGGTCTCGCCCGCAGCGACCATCTCGGTGCCGTCTTGGCCGTTGATCGGGCCGGTGAAGACATCCCAGGTGCCGGAGCGGATCTGCTCGGCGGCTTCGGCGATGCGGTCGGCGACGTCGCCGGGCACATCGGCAGACAGCTCAGCGAGCTGCACGATGCCGTCGTCCATGCCGCCCCAGTACGCGCCTGGTGTGTAGGTGCCGGCCGCCACAGCTTCGATGGTGCGGGCATAGCGCGGACCCCAGTGCCAGATCGGCGCCGTGATGAATGCCTCCGGGGCGAAGTCGCGCATGTCGGAGTTGTACGCCACCCAGCGAGCCCCGGCGTCCTGGGCTGCGACGCCGGCAGCGGTCGAGTCTTGGTGCATAGCGATCACGTCGGCGCCGGCTTCGAGCAGCGCCGAGGCCGTATCGCCTTCGACAGCCGGATCGAACCAAGTGAAGGTCCAGTTGACGTGGACCTCGGCCGATGGGTTGGTCTCACGCACGCCGAGGGTGAAGGCGTTGATGCCGCGGATCACCTCAGGAATGGGGAACGCAGCGACGTAGCCGATTTGGCCGCTCTGCGTCATGGCACCGGCTGCCATGCCCGACAGGTAACGCGGCTGATACATGCGGCCGAAGAAGTTGCCGAAGTTGGTGTCGTTCATCTTGTAGCCCGACGCGTGCTCGAACACCACGTCGGGATAGTCGGCGGCCAGCTCCTCCATCGGATCCATGTAGCCGAACGACGTGCCGAAGATGATGTTGGCGTCCTCGTTCTCGATGAAGTCGATGGCGACTTCCTTGAATGCCTCAGCGTTCTCCGGGATGCTCTCGACGAACAGCGTCGTTGCCCCGGTCTGCTCCGCTGCGAAGATGCGCCCTTGGTCGTGAGCCCAGTTCCAGCCGGCATCGCCCACCGGTCCCACGAGGATGAAGGCCGCGGTGATGTCCTCCGCCGACATTCCCTCGGGTTCGGGCTCCGGCTCGTCGGCCGGCGGGGCCGTCGTTGCTGGTGCTGCGGTGGTCGCCGGGGCCGCAGTCGCGTCGGCGGCCTCGTCGTCGTCGCTGCCGCAAGCGGCGCTCACGAGCGCTATCGAGGCGAGCGCTATGGCTAGCCGTGTCAGAGTCCTCGAACGCATGATCTCCCTCTCCGTTCGCGCCCGCGAGGCAGCCTCGGGACGATCGTCATCGAGCCTAATCTTGCCCATCTGGACCCGCAGCCACCGTCCGCAGTTGCCGCAGTCGTTGATTCAGCGCCCGGCAGCGGTCGTCTGGGCGAGACCGTCTGCACGATGGTGGGCACTCATGCCGCTGGATGTCACAGCACAGGTTTATCTTCGGGCGAACGGATGCGGCCGGGCGACGGCAGCAAGGCCGGGGCTGTCACCACGTGCGCGGGAGTCGTTCGACAATGGACAAGACAGGACGGACGCGAGAGACGACGGTGAACGATCGGCTCGCTGCTGCGCTCGACCGGCTGCATCCTCGATGGTCGGTTGAGGCGGAATCGACGCGGGTATTCGCGGACGCAGCTGCCCAGGCGCCGGATGTCGTGCTTCGCATGCCCGGCGGCTTGCCAGTCGTTGTGGAGACTGAATACCTGCCTGCACGTGAAGTCGAAGAGGATGCTGTCTCGCGGCTCGGCATGGAGTTGGCCGCGACTGGCGATCCAATTGAGCAGGCCGTGGCTGTCCGGCTCCCTCAAGAACTCGCGAAGATCCCGCAGGCCCGCCTCGATGCGGCGCTCGCCATCGCTCGGTTGGAGTACTGCGTCTTGTCGCTTACGGAGGGCGACGCTCCGAGGCGGTTCCCGGCAGCCGGATGGATCACCGGGGACCTCGGTGCACTGGCTCGCCTCATCGAGTGTGTCGCCGTCTCAGAACGGCAGATGGCGAGGGCGCTCGAGGTGTTCGAGTCCGGCGTTTCTCAGGCGGCCGGGCTGATGCGGGCTCAACTCGCCGGGGAACGTGCGGCGACACTTGTGGAAGTCAGCGCCGCCCTCCATCAGGACGACTCGGAACAGACGATGCGCATGGCTATGACCATCGTCACCAATGCGTTGGTCTTTCACAGCGCGATCGCACCGATGCATGCGGACATTCCGAGCATTGCCCAGTTGCGCAGCGGTGGGCACTTGGCGCCTGCAGACCTTCACGCCGCATGGCGCAGGATTCTCGAGATCAACTATTGGCCGATCTTCGAGATCGCGAGCCGAGTTCTGCTGCCGCTGCCGGCCAACGTGTGCCGGAATGTGCTTGACCGTCTTGCCAAGGTCGCCGATGAACTCGTCGGCCTCGGCATCGCCACCACGCAGGACATGACCGGACAGATCTTCGGGCGCCTCATTGCCGACCGCAAGTTCTTGGCCACCTTCTACACACGCCCGGCATCGGCCTCGCTGCTTGCGGAACTGGCCGGCAGCCGGCTCACTTGCGATTTCGGCAGCGAGGCTGAGTTGCGAGCACTGCGTGTTGCAGACCTTGCTTGCGGGACGGGAGCGCTGCTGTCGGCTGCCTACCGCCATGTCGCCTCGCGAAGCAGGCAGGCCGGAGTCGATGACAGCCAGATGCACTCGGCATTCATGGAGCATGTCTTCGTCGGCGCCGACATCATGCCTGCGGCGGTTCATGTGACTGCGTCCTTGCTGTCGGCAGTTCATCCCTCGGTGCCATTCGGCGATACCAACATCCATCTCATGCCCTACGGATCGGCTGTCGCGTCGCCAGACCCTGGCGCTCCTGACAATGACATGGCAGTTGCGTCCATTGGCTCTTTGGAACTCATCGACGATGTGGAGGCAGCGTCGCTCTTTGGTACGGGGCGCTCGCTTGCAGCCGGATCGGGCGAGCGCACGACAGACGACAGCGAGCACAGGTTCGTTCTCACGCACAGTGCGGCCGATCTGATCATCATGAATCCGCCGTATGTGCGGACGGTGGGTCAGGAAGGCGAACGAGTGGGCGTGCCGCGACCGGCGTTCGCGGGCTTCGGCAACTCCGAGGCTGAGCAAGCCGCCATGAGCGAACGTCTCTCGAACATCGCCCTGTACCGAGGCGCTGCCCCATCCGCAGGCCACGGTCATGCTGGCCTCGCCAGCTACTTCATCGACTTGGCTCACGTCAAGATCCGGCCGGGCGGCACCGTCGCGTTCGTCTTGCCGGCCACGTTCTGCGCAACGAGTGCGTGGGGCAAGGCACGCGCTCTGCTCGATGCGAGCTACGACGACTTGCTCGTGGTGTCGCTGTCCGCTCATGGTTCCACCGACCGCGCGTTTTCTGACGACACGGCCATGGCGGAAGTCCTCGTGGTAGCGACCCGCTCGGAGCGCCGGCAGGACGGCGGCGCTTCCGATGCTTGTGACCAAGCTGAAGCGCAGGAAGCCAAACGGCGCAACTCCGTGTGCTGGATCGCATTGTCGGACAGGCCCGCTAACAGCGCAGAAGCGTTCGAACTGGCCCGGCGAATCGAAGAAGCGCGCCTCGCCGATGCCGAATACGGCGATCTGCGCGTCGGGGACGACCGGGTAGGCGTGTGGTTCCGGGGCGGCATGTCCGACGGCGGCTACGGGCAAGTGAGCGAGTTCGACGTGGCACTGAGTGCTGCGGCCTTGGCTCGGGGAACGCTGCGGCTCCCACGCACACCAGAGCGGCCGATCCCGATAGCACCCCTCGGATCGTTGGGCGAAATTGGCCCCGGCAACGCGGCGATCGGGGTGCGGCCTCGTACCGAAGCGGCACTGAAGCGGGGTACCGGTGCGTACGCAGCGCCATTCCGCATTCGCATGGCCGACTTCCAAGGCGACGCATGGAAGGCTGCCTCGTACCCGGTGCTTTGGGCGCACGCCACTGCATCGGGCAGGGAAAGCCGATTGGAAGTGCTGCCCGACAGTTACGGCGAACTGGCGCCCGATGCGACTGACGAGGATGCCCGCCGAGTCTGGGATCGAGCTTCGGGGACCCTCCATGTCAACCTCGATTTCCGGCTCAACAGCCAGCGCATCGGCTTTTGCCGGTCCCCACGCTGTATCGGCGGCATGGCTTGGCCTTCTTGTGTTCCCAATTCGCCGAGTTGGGAAGTGCCGTTGCTGCTGTGGGGCAATACAACCTTGGGTCTGCTCGCGCGCTGGTGGGTTTCGTCGCGACAACACACGGGCCGCGCTCGCCTTTCCATCGGACGCGTCGAGGAGATTCCCGTCCTGGACGTGCGCCTTCTCGATTCTGCGCAACTCGCCGAATGCGAGGAGATTTTTGGTCGCTTCCGAATTCGCGAGTTTCTCCCGGCCAACGAGGCCTTCCGCGATCCGACACGCCGAGACCTTGATGAAGCACTCCTCTGCGACGTTCTCGCGTTGCCGGATTCCGTGCTGGAGCCGCTTGAGACGCTGCGCTACCAGTGGTGCGCCGAGCCCACGGTCCACGGCGGCAAGCCGACCCGCCCCGACGCCTGACGAGCCGAGCCGGTGGGGGACTCGCGGTCTGAGTGACGTTCAGAACGGGTTGAGTTCGAGACCGAGGAGGTGTCGCCCGAGCTGGTGGGTGACCCGGTCTTGGTGCACGTTGATGTGCACCGGCATGGCGCGGAAGTCGCGATAGCGACGGTCGAACGCGCCGCCTTCTCGCAGCGCGGTGCCGCCCTGGGTGCGGTGCAGCAAGGACATGGCCTCGTCGAGCTGCTCCACGGCCATCGTGGTGACTGCCATCTGCCGCAGGTAGTCGGCCTCGTCGGGCACGACACCGGCGGCGATGCGGCGGTCGACCTCATTGCAGGCGGCTTCGGTTGCCGCGGCGGCGGCTGCCAGCAGCGATGCCGCCCGACCGAAGTTGACCTGCACGGTGGGCCGGTCGACCATCTTGCCGCCGATGATCACCCGCCGGCCGCCGGCCGCGTCAGCAGCCTCGGCGAGCGCCCGACGCACAAGGCCCACCGCCATGAACGAGAGCCACAGGTCGGAGATGCCCACCCAGTCCTCGCGGTAGCGGTGATGCACCACCGGCACTGTGCGCAGCGACTCCGCACGGTTGGCGCCGAACCAGGCCACGCAGTCGCTGAGATTGACGGGCACGTCGGTGTAGTGGACATCGTCGGTGGCCGATGCCCGCAGCCCGGCGCCGTCCCACGACGGGTCGATCTTCATGCCTTCGGTGGTGGTGGGCAGGATGGTGAAGCGGATGTCCATCGGCCTCACCGGTTTGCCGTCGTCGCCGGTGATCGCGAAGGCCACCCCGCAGTAGTCGGCGTAGCGGGCGCCGGTGCCCCAGCGGCCGGTGCCGTTCAGGATGGCCTGGTCGCCTTCGACCCGGCCGTAGACGGAACTGCGGGCACCGCCGGGGAACGACACCCACTGGCCGTTGGTCACGACGTGGGTGAGGAAGTCCTGCTGTTCTGGGCCCACCGAGCCGACGAACAGGTGGAAGACGCACAGGTGGTTCCACAGGCACCACGCCAGGCTCGGGCAGCGGGCTGCCACCGCTTCGAGCTCGCGGCCCATGTGCAGCATGGTCTCCTCGACGCCGCCGATATTGCGTGTGGCCGACATGCGCATGAAGTCGGTGCCGCGGATGGCCTCGATGACATCCGACGACACCGACCGGGTCCGGTCTGCCGTTTCCGCCTGCGCCTCGATCGCGTCCAGGAACGGCGCGATCCGCAGGCCCTCGGTGGGTGCCGGGGAAAAGTGCTCGACCAGTTCAAGGCCTGTCAGCCCGAGATCGTCGGGTTCGCCTGCTGCGGATGTCGGATTGGGCTCGTCGGCTTCGGGTGCTCCCGCCATCCGGCCACAGTAGGCCGCGGCGGGACCTGTCGGCTTATCAGTTGTTTCCCGCTCTTGTTCGCTGCGCTCACGGGCCGCTCGGGCCCCGGCTTCGCCTGACGGCTCAGCCTCAGGCGCAGTGGCCGTTGGATGACGGCGGCACGTCCAGCATCGGGTTGCGGTCGAAGAAGCCGTCGGGCACCAGCCCGAAGCCGATGTACTCGGTGGGCATCACCGGGAAATCCTCGGGCCGCGCATCGTGGGTGATGCCGAACGTGTGCCACACCGTGATGTCGGTGTCGACCACCGAACGGTCGCCCTCCGTGTAGCGCTCCAGGCCGTCGCCGGCGTTGCGCTGGGTGGGGAACCGTCCGGCGCCGTAGCGCTCGTCGGGTCGGGTCGGCGACACCCACAGGTTGTGCCGTGCAAACGTGGCACGCTCGGAATGCGGGCTGTCGTTCGCAGCAAACATCGTGGCGGTGGGCGGCGGCAGCAACCGGAAGGCGGTCGGATTCCCTAGCCGGTTGATGTGATCCGTGCTCTGGATGCGCCAGTAGCGGCTCGACGCCGAGTTGGTGTTGCGCCGGGCTGCCAGCTCGCTCTCGAGCACGGTTTCCCGCGCAGCGAACGCAGTGCCGTACGGGTTGTCCGGCCCCGGCGGCAGCGCCTCGGTGTTCACCTCCACGACCCGGTTGGCGTTGCCGTCCACCGCCATGTCCAGCCGCACGCAGAAGATGTGCTGGTGGATCGGGGCCGACACGTGTGGCGCCACCTGGCGGGCGAATGTCAGGTCGTCGCCGTCGCGGTGTGACCGCGTGGTGAGGATGCCGGTCAGCTTCACCTCGTAGCGGATTGTGCCGTCGACGTAGAAGTACCAGAAGAACCCGTACTCGTAGTTGCCGACCGTGTGGATGGCGCTCACCACCAGGCGGCGCGAGCGGCGCACCTCGGTGGTGTCCGCGTTCCAGTCGAAGTGCTTCCAGCCGATGCCGAAGTCCTCCTCGTGGATGCAGATGGCGTTCGGCGTGGTCACCACCGAGCCGTCGTCGAACACCTGCGTCGAGTCGAGGTAGACGATCTCGCCCAGGCAGTCGCAGCCGAGCTGCAACGAGTTGTTCATCAGGCCGAGGCCGAACTCGCCCGAGTCGAGCGCGTGCTTGAACGTTTGCGATGGCCGGGTGTCGCCGTAGGGCACCACCATCTCGGCCAGCGACGCCCGGTCGATGATGGGCCGTACCCGGCCCCCGTCGTCGTATGCAATGTGGTGCAGCACCAAGCCCTCGGTGTCGTCCATGACGACGCGCATCGACCACTTCTGCCAGCACAGCTCGTTGTCTTCGAGGGTGAAGCTGGTGCCCTCGGGCTGGGTGATCTCGATCGGGCGCAGATCGGTGCGCATGGGCCCGAAGTCCTCAGTGACCGAGTCGACGTCGTAGTTGCCACGCTCAGAGGCCACCGGCCATTGGTCGAAATCGGTGACGCGCAGCACTTCGAGGGTGTCGACATCGATGTGGACCATCAATCCGTCGAGCGGGTACGCGTAGCCGTTGTCGGCGGGGTTCGGACGCCAGAAGGCGATGCAGCGCTGCACGCGCCGGCCGATTTCGAAGTCGAAGTCGTAGTCGCCGGTGGGCCACGGGTCGATCTGTACTTGCGACGGATCGGTGATGCCGCGCTTGGCCAGCGCAGCGGCGAACCCCGGGTCCTTCCGGCAGGCGTCCATCACGGCGAACAGCTCCGCCATGCCCACCCGTGGCACCACGCCGGGATGGTGCGTCCACGAGTCCACCTCGCCGCGGGTCACCGACACCACGGCGATATGCACCTCGCCGTTCTCGTGCACCACCACCTCGAATCGCCGGTCCGTGGCGGTGCCCGGTGTCCACGCTGCCACTTCGGCCTTGGGCGGTTCCCAGATGCAGAAGCCGTGAAAGCGCGCATCCGCGCCGATGCGCCCGCTGCGACGCAACACCTCGATGGCGGCGTGGGCCTCCGCTTCGGTCATCATCGACAGCGGGTGAACCGAGGGCGTGTCCGCTCCCTCGACCGGTGTTTCCAGCAGTGTGTCGGCCATGGCCTCACGCTACGCGGTGCACCGCGCATACGCGGTCGGCGCGATGAACGTCACTAATCTCGCCCAGAGGCGGAGCCGTGGACCAAGCGGCCCGTGAGCCCAATCGCATAGGTATGGGGAACAAGAGCGGGATCGATAGGTGCATCAGCGGGAAGTGCCGCCAATCCGCGCACGTTCAGAGGACGGTTCCGCACCCGATTGGCCGGTGACCGGTCTGATGATTGGGGTCCGTACGTCGTGACCGAGGGGGATCTCCGCAGCCGGGTCAGGCGCCACCTCGAGTTCATCTATCCGGCGGTGCCTACCGATCGTCTCATCGACGAGGTGCTCTCGACGCTCGGGCTCGACGGCACTGAGGACGCTGTAGCGGGCGGCCCGCGGTGGGATGAGCACGACGTGGCGGTGATCACCTACGCCGACTCGATCACCGAAGCGGGCAAGGTGCCGATGCAGACGATGCACGACCTGCTCGACGACCTGACGGGCGACGTCGTGTCGGTCGTGCATGTGCTGCCCTTCTACCCGGCGAGCTCCGACGGCGGCTTCGCCATCACCGACCACCGCGCGGTGGACCCTCGCCTGGGCTCCTGGGACGACATCACCGACCTCGCCGAGACCTACACGGTTATGGCCGACCTGGTCGTGAACCATGTGAGCGCAGATCACCCGTGGATGGAGCAGTTCTGCAATGGGCACGAGCCGGGCAGCCGCTTCCTGCTCACCGCCGAGCCCGAAGACGACCTGTCGAGCGTGGTGCGTCCCCGCACCACGCCGCTGCTGCGCGAAATCGAGACCCCTGACGGCCCCCGGCTGCTGTGGTGCACCTTCAGCTTCGACCAGATCGATCTGGACTTCGCTGAGCCTGAGGTCCTGCTCGACTTGCTGCGCACCGTGGCCCACCTCGTCGACGCGGGAGTGCGGTGGTTCCGGCTCGACGCCATCGCCTATCTCTGGAAGGAGCTCGGAACTTCCTGCGTGAATCTGCCGCAGACCCACGAGTTTGTGAAGCTGCTGCGGACGCTGCTCGACGCACGCTGTCCCGACTCGGTCATCATCACCGAGACCAATGTGCCGCACGACCAGAACGTGGCGTATTGGGGCGGCGGCGACGAAGCCCACCTCGTCTACAACTTCAGCCTGCCGCCGCTGGTGGCTCACACGATGCTGTCGGGCTCGTCGGTGGCGATGCAGCAATGGCTGGGCAAGCTGGAGACGCCGCCTGCGGGAACGTCGTTCTTCAATTTCATCGCCAGCCACGATGGCATCGGGCTGCGCCCGGTGGAGGGGCTGCTGAGCGCCGCCGAGATCAACCGGCTCATCGCCGCGGCACACAGCGCGGGCGGCACGCATTCGGAGTTCGACACGCCTGCGGGACCCAAGGCCTACGAGCTGAACGTCTCGCTGTGGGATCTCTTCGCCGGCGATGGAGACCCGCTGGGCGTCGCGCAATTCCTCGCCGCGCACACGATCATGCTGAGCCTCGCCGGCGTTCCCGCCCTCTACGTGCACGCACTATTGGGCACCCCCAGCTACTGGACGCCGATCAGCGAGCCGCCGCGCATCGTCACCGAGCACGGCCTGCCCCCGGTGGAGCAGAACAAGCGCACGATCAACCGGCGCAAGGTCACCTTGGACGAGGCGGTCGACTTGCTCGGCGCGCAGGACGGGATCCGGCGCAGAACCCTGGTGGAGCTCGTGCACCGCATGCTCATCCGTCGTGCGCAACCGGCCTTTCACCCCGACAGCCCACAGGTGTCGCTGGACCTGGGGCCGCAGGCACTGGGGGTGATGCGCGGCGACGCACAGAGCGGCCAGACGGTGGTGTCGGTGACCAATGTCGGCCACACCCATCTCACGGTGGATCTCGAGGTGCTGTCTTCGCTCTGCCCGCCAGGCAGCGCAGGCAGGCAGTTCGGCGAGGCCGGCTGCACAGATCTGCTGGACGGTGCACTGCACGGTCCGTCGGACCGTGTGGATCTGGCGGCCGGACAGACGATGTGGCTGTGCCTGGAATCCGAGCGGCGGGAGCCCGCGCACGCACACCGGCCGACGAACCTGTAGCTCTTCGCCATCGAGCCGCCCGGCAGGGCTCGCCGCTGCGAGGCTCAGGCGTTGTCGAGCTCGACCGCGTCGTAGAGCTGGCCGAGCACATCGGGCACGGCGCTCTGCACGCGTGACCAGTTCGGGATGAACGGTGTGCCCATCGGGTCGTTCAGGAACTCGTCGCCGGCTTCCATGATGGCCGAGGCGAACAGCTCCACGGCCGTCTCCTCGGCGTGCAGGTCGAAGTCGAAGCCGTTGAACGTGGCGTCGTTGCGGTAGTGGCTGACCAGGTCGAGAGCGTTGCGGTAGTAGACGGCCTTCACGGTGCGGAAGATCTCGGTTCCCAGCGTGGTGCCGTCGATGGCCAGCTTGCGGTAGATGGCCTTGGCGATGTCGCGGCTCATCTTGTGCAGGCCCGCGTTGGCGTCGTCGAGCGACAGATCCTGATGCTTGTGGTCGTAGCGCCCGCAGAGATCCACCTGGCAGATCCGGCGACCCTGGTAGATGCGGTACACCTCCGACAGCACGCCGATCTCGAGGCCCCAATCGCTGGGGATGCGGATGCTGCGGGTCATGTCCAGCTTCATGGCGAACTCGCCTGCCAGCGGGTAGCGGAAGGCGCCGAGGTAGCGCAGGTAGTCGTGCTCGCCGATCGTCGCGCGCAGGGCCCGCAGCAGTGGCGTCACCAGCAGACGCACCACCCGGCCGTTGAGCCGACCGGAGGGACCCTCGCCGGCCCGGTAGTAGTACCCCTTGGAGAATGAGTACCCGAATGTGGGATGCAGGATCGGGTACAGCAGGCGTGCCAACAGGCCGCGGTCGTAGGTGAGGATGTCGGCATCGTGCAGGGCGACGTTCTCGCAGCGTCCCGAGGCCAGGAAATAGCCGAGGCAGTACCAGACATTGCGGCCCTTGCCCGGCTCCGTCGGTGCGAGCACCCTGTCGGCGAGCACCTCGTCGATCTTGCGCAGTCGCGGGCCGTCGTTCCACAGCAGGCGGGTGCGCTGCGGCAGCCGTGCAAAGAACTGCCTGGCGCTCGCAAACTGGGCCTCGTCGGCCCGGTCGATACCCACGATGATCTCGTCGATGTAGTTGACCTTGGCGATCTCGTCGACGATGTTGCCGAGCGCCGGACCCTGCAGCTCGCTGTACAGCGCCGGGATGATCAGCGCGATGGGCCTGCGGCGCGAGTAGTCGAATAGTTCGCTTTCGAGGCTCTCGACAGATCGGTCGCCAAGGCGATGCAGCGTCGCGATCGACTCGTGCTGCTGGAAATCGGCCACGATGACTCGCTTGGCTCGCTTGCTGGTAGTGAAGCTACTGCCATCGGGTTCATCGGCTCGCGAGAGGTCGCGCGGTAGGGTGCGCCATGGCCCAATCTCACCCCCCTGAGCGGGGCCGATTCCCCTCGCTGGACAGCAAATTCACCACCGATGGGCTGACCTTCGACGACGTGCTGCTGGTGCCCGACGCGTCCGATGTGCTGCCCGATGCGGTCGACACCTCGTCGCGGTTCACACGGGGCATCACGCTCGCCGTCCCGCTGGTGAGCGCAGCCATGGACACCGTCACCGAGGCACGTCTGGCCATCGCGATGGCCCGCCACGGCGGCATCGGCGTGATCCACCGGAACCTGTCGGTCGCCGATCAGGCCGCCGAGGTCGACAAGGTGAAGCGCTCGGAGTCGGGGATGATCAACGAGCCCTTCACGCTCGGCCCCGACAATCTGGTGTCCGAAGCCGAGGACCTCATGGCCCGCTTCAAGATCAGCGGCGTGCCGATCACCGATCCGACGGGCCGGCTGGTCGGGATCCTCACGAACCGCGACCTGCGCTTCGAGACCGACTGGAGCCGGCCGATCCACGAGGTGATGACGTCGGAAGGGCTGGTGACTGCGAGCGCCCCGACCACCTTGGAAGAGGCCCAGGTAGTGCTGGCCCGCCACCGCATCGAGAAGCTGCCGATCGTCGATGACGACTTCCGGCTTGTCGGCCTGATCACGGTGAAGGACATCCAGAAGCGCATCCAGTTCCCGAACGCTTCCAAGGACGAGCACGGCCGGCTGCTGGTGGCCGCCGCAGTCGGCACCGGTCCCGACACCATGGAGCGCGCCGCGGCGCTGGTGGAGCGCGACGTGGATGCCATCGTGGTCGACACGGCGCACGGCCACAGCCGCGACGTCATCGAGACCGTGGCGAAGATCAAGGCCAATCACCCCGCAGAGGTGGTGGCGGGCAACGTGGCCACTGCCGATGCGGCTCGTGCGCTCATCGACGCCGGTGCCGATGCGATCAAGGTCGGCATCGGACCTGGCTCGATCTGCACGACCCGGGTGGTGGCCGGGGTTGGCGTGCCGCAGATCTCGGCGGTGTTCGACTGCGCATCGGAGGCGGCCGCAGCCGGCGTGCCGGTGATCGCGGACGGCGGCATGCAGTTCTCGGGCGATCTCGCCAAGGCGATTGCCGCGGGGGCGCACAGCGCCATGGTGGGCAGCCTGCTGGCGGGCACCGATGAGTCGCCCGGCGAGGTGGTGCTGTACCAGGGCGAACGCTTCAAGGAGTACCGCGGCATGGGCTCGGTGGGTGCCATGAAGGGCCGCAGCTACTCCAAGGATCGCTACTTCCAGGACGGTCGCGAGGTGGAAGAACTGGTGCCCGAAGGGATCGAGGGGCGTGTGGCCTACAAGGGCCCGCTGGCCGGTGTGCTGCACCAGCTCGTCGGCGGGCTGCGCCAGGCGATGGGCTACTGCGGCGCCACCAGCATCGACGACATGCGGCTGCGCACCCGGTTCGTGCGCGTGACTGCAGCCGCCCTGCGCGAGAGCCACCCCCACGACATCATGATCACCAAGGAGGCGCCCAACTACCGGGCGCCGACCTGATCTTCGTCCTTGCTGAGCTGCTCCAGCCGTTCCCATTCGTCGATGAGGCTGCTGTCGGTGTCGCGCACGAGCTCGCCAAGCCACCGCGTCAACTCCACGATGTCGTTGCTGCGGCGATCCTCAGGCACGTTGCGCACGAGCGCTTTGTAGGCATCGCTGAGGTAGCGCAGCAGCACGCCCTCGGAGCCCTTGATGCCGTAGTGGTTGACGTACTCGCGGAAGGTCATCGCTCGCTCCCGTAAGTCACGTGCCACTGACTTGGGGCGGATGTTGTCGTTGCGCAGCCAGGGGTGATGGGTCGACCAGGCGTTGAAGCTGTCATACAGCCAGTCGCGCAGCGGCTTGGGCCACTCGACCTCTTCGAGGCGCTCCATCCGCTCCTCGTACTCCACGCCCTCGGCCTTCATCTCGACCAGCAGGTCGGTGCGGGCAAGGTCTCGCTGCCGTTCGAGCACCACGGTCGGGTTCTCGAGCGTTGCCTCCAGCACGCTGAGCACATCGAGCGGGTAGGTCGGCTCGTCGGCGTCGAGAAACTCGATCGCGTCGAGTGCGAACGGCGACAACGGCTGGGTCAGGTCGAACTCGGCCTGCAGGTCCACGTTCACCCGCACCAGGCGGCCGAGCTCATCGGGCTCGGCGAGCTGTTCGACCACCTGCGTCTCGGTCAGCGAGCGGTAGATGGCGATGGCGCGACGGATGTGGGTGCGGTTGGCAGCCCGCGTTTCGTGGTTGTCGGTGAGCAGCCGGCGCATCGCCGCGCAGCCGTCGCCAGGGCGGTCCAGCACGTTCATCAGCATCGAATGCGACACGTCGAACTGCGAGCGCAGCAGCTCGGGTACTCCCGATGCGAGCCGCTCGAACGTGTCGGCGTTCCACGGCGCATAGCCCCGCTTGGGCGGCGACGGCCGTCGCACCTTGCGCAGCTTGGCCGGGTCGTCGCCGAACTTCTCGCGGGCCTTCTCGAGCGCCATCGCGTACTCGACTTCGTGCTCGGGCGCCTGGCACCACACGAAGCCCTCGTGGTCGAAGCCGCGGCGCCCCGCCCGCCCGGCGATCTGCTGGAAGTCGCGCACCGACAGCACGCGGGTGTCGCGCCCGTCGTACTTGCAGAGCTGGGTGAACACCACCGTGCGGATGGGCACGTTCACGCCCACGCCGAGCGTGTCGGTGCCGCAGATGAGCTTGAGCAGGCCCGCCCCGGCCAGCCGCTCCACCAGCAGCCGGTACTTGGGCAGCATCCCGGCGTGGTGCACGCCGACGCCGGCCTTGACGAAGCGCGAGATGTCGCGGCCGAACGGCGAGTCGAAGCGGAAGTCGACGATCTCTGCGGCCACCTGTGCTTTCTCGTCCTTGGAGAGCACGTTGAGGCTCGTGAGCGCTTGGGCCCGCTCGGTGGCAGCCCTCTGGGTGAAGTGGACGATGTAGGCGGGCACCCGTCGCAGCTCCAGCAGCTCTTCGAGCGACTGGTGCAGCGTGGTCGCGCGGTAGGTGAAGGTGAGCGGCACCGGCCGTTCGGCGCCGGTCACGGTGGCGACCTCGCGGCCAGAGCGCCGCTGCAGGTCGTCGGCGAAGCGCTGAGTGGGGCCGAGCGTGGCGCTCATCAGGATCATCTGGGTGCGGGTTAGCTCGAGCAGCGGCACCTGCCATGCCCAACCCCGGTCGCGGTCGGAATAGAAATGGAACTCATCCATGACGACGCTGTCGACCGGGGCGCCGGCACCTGAGCGCAGCGCCAGGTTGGCCAAGATCTCCTGCGTGCAGCACACCACCGGCGCATCGGGGTTGACGGCGCCGTCGCCGGTCACCATGCCGACGTTGGCAGCACCCAGTTCCTCGCAGAGCGCGAAGAACTTCTCTGACACGAGGGCTTTGACCGGCGCGGTGTAGTAGCTGCGCTGCCCCCGAGCCACAGCCTCGAAATGCGCCGCGAGACCCACCAGCGACTTGCCCGAACCGGTCGGCGTGGTGATGATGACGTGGTTGCCCCCGAAAATCTCCAAGATGGCGTCTTCTTGGGCGGGGTAGAGCTCCAGGCCGATGTCGGCCGTGTAGTCCAGGAAACCCTCCAGCAGCGAGTCGGCATCCGGCTCGCGAGGCAGGAAAGCCGTCAGCCGCCCCGCCGCCGATCGCTCAACTGCCATCGTCATCGGAGGTTAGGAGTCAGGCGTTGCGGCCGGGCCAAGCTTGGGGGTTGAGCATGTTGGGTGGCTGGTTGCCGTCGAGTGCGGTCATGACCTCCGACACTGCGTGGGTGAAGATGCGGCGGCGGCCGGCGACCGTGGCGGAGGCCACGTGCGGGGTCACCACCACGTCAGGGCGACCCAGCAGCGGGTGGCCTCGCGGCAGCGGCTCCGGCTCGGTCACGTCCAAACCGGCGCCTCGCACCTTGCCTGCATCGAGCGCCGCCAGCAAGGCGTCCTGGTCGACAAGTCCGCCGCGAGATGTGTTGACCAGGTACACGCCGTCGCGCATCGCAGCGAGGAGTTCGGCGTTCACCAGATGGTGCGTGGCGTCGCTGAGCGGCGCGTGCACCGACACGACATGCGCGTCAGCCACTGCGTCATTGGGCGTCGCCGCCCGCTGCGCCCCTAGTTCCGCAAATCGCTCGTCGCCCGCATACGGGTCATACGCCACGATCTCCATGCCGACGGCCGACATCACCCGGGCCACGTAGCCGCCGATGCGTCCGAGTCCCACTAATGCGAGCGTCGAGCCGGCCAGTTCGAGATGCCCGTGGCGCGCCCAGTAGTCGCCCTCGGCGGCTTCGAGCCGGACGGCCGATTCCTTGAGACCCTTCGTGATGGCGAAGATGAGCGCGACGGCCTGCTCGGCGGTGGAGACCGTCGGGCCGTCGGGCGTGTTGCAGGCGGCAATGCCGAACGCTGTGGCGTCGTCGAGATCGAGATTGTCGAACCCGATGCCGGCCCGGGCGATCACCTTCAGCAGCGGGGCACGCTCATACACGGTGCGGTCGTAGCGGATGGCGGCGCCCACGATGGCGCCGTGCGCCCGTTCGATGCCTTCGAGGGGATCATCGCCGCGCACGTCGGCGATCTCGGCCCGTCCGTCCAGCAGCTCGCGCTGCAGCCGGCCGGCTGGCCGATCGAACCACACGACGGGCAGTGCTGCGGACTGTTCGGTCATCGCGTCAGTATTGCTTCGCCGTCCGAGGCGCACCCGGTCCACCTCGCCCGGCACCGGCACCGAGCGCGTCGCTACCGTTGACGACGACGTCCACCGGCGGGCAGGAGTACGGATTGATGCAGGTCGACGAGGCGGTCATCCACGACACCGAGCGGTACGCCGCCGAGGGCTACCCGTGGGCCGAATGGGATCTGCTGCGCGACGAGGCGCCCGTCTACTGGTATGTGCGCGACAACATCGTCCCGTTCTGGGCCATCACCCGCTACGAGGACGTGAAGTGGATCTCGGGCCAGAACAAGACGTTCATCAACGGCGGCGGTCGCCTGCGCCTCGCCGACGCCGACCGGGATGCCCGCTTCTGGACCAAGTACCGCCAGCGTGCCATCGAGATCGGCTGGGATCCCGACGAGCCGCCGGACTTCATCTTCAAGGACCGTCCCGACCACTGGGACCTGCGCCGGCTGGTGGTGCCGGAGTTCACGCCGAAGGCGATGCGCAGCAGATCCGAGTCGCTTGAGCTGCACGCTCAGCGCTTCGCGGACGAGTTCATCGCCAAGGTGGCCGACGAGGGCACGGCCGACGTGGTGGAAGACCTGGCGGTGAAGCTGCCGCTGGCCGCCATCTGCGAGATGGTGGGCGTATCGGCCGACGACTGGGAACAGGTGCACGCCTGGACATCGGTGCTGTTCGACGATCCCGATCTGGAGAGGTTCTGCCGACCCGGCGAGCCCCGCGACGAAATGCGGGCGCGCATGATCCGCGAGTTCGACACGTGGATCGGCGAGCTGATCCGCGAGCGCCGGCGTGACGGCACCGACGGCCGCGACTTGGTGAGCATCCTGCTGCGGTCGGAGATCGAATCAGGCCCGCTGACGCCGCAGCAGCTCGTGGGCTACCTGCGCTTGATGATCGCTGCGGGCAACGAGACAACTCGCAACGCCGCGAGCGGCGGGGTGATCGCCCTGCTGGAGCACCGTGATCAGCTCGAACTGCTCAACCAGCGCATCGACGACCCCGATGCCGTGGAATCGGCCGTGGAGGAGATCCTGCGCTGGACCTCGCCGGTCATCCAGTTCGCGCGCACCTGCACCAAAGACACCGAGCTGCGAGGCCAAACGATCAAGGCCGGGGAGCACGTGGGGGTGTGGTACCCCTCGGCCAACCGCGACGAGCGCCAGTTCCCCGAGCCCTACCGCTTCGACATCGGGCGCACGCCCAACGACCACCTCGCCTTCGGCCACGGCGCCCACTTCTGCCTGGGAGTGCACCTGGCCCGCTGGGAGCTGCGCGCGTTCTTCCGTGTGGTGGCGCCCTTGCTCGACGGCCTGCAGCTCGACGGCGAGCAGTCGCGCATCGGCCACTTGCACGTCGGTCCCATCAAGCACCAGATGGTGGCACCCCGCGCGTGATCCACCCGCAGCGTCGGGTATCTGGACACGACTGGTGCCCTCAAGTGCGATCTGCGTGCGGGACTAGCGTCGGCGGCCATGACGACAACTGATGTGGTGGTGACGGGGCTGCGATTCGGGGAGGGACCGCGCTGGCGCAGCGACCGGCTCTGGTACAGCGACTTCTACCGACACGGCATCTACACCGTGACTCCCGACGGCAACGAAGAGCTGATTCACACGGTGCCCACCCAGCCGTCGGGGTTGGGCTGGCTGCCCAACGGGGATCTGCTGTTTGTCTCGATGCTCGACCGGCAGCTTCGCCGACTCGACGCCGACGGCAACGAGTCGCTGCACGCCGACCTGTCGGGCATCGCCGGCGGGCCGTGCAACGACATGGTGGTTGCCGCCGACGGCACGGCGTACGTCGGCAACTTCGGGTTCGACGACAGTGCAGGGGAGACGTTCGCCCAGGCGACCTTGGCGATCGTGAGCCCGGACGGCACGGCGCGGCCTGGGCCCGACGGATTCGACTTCCCCAACGGCACCGTCATCGACCCCAGCGGGCGCCACATGGTGGTGGCGGAGAGCTACGGACGCCGGATGACCGCGTTCGACATCGACCCCGACGGCTCGCTGAGCGGCCGGCGGACGTTCGCCGATCTGGGCGAGCGGGTGCCCGACGGCATCTGCCTGGACGAAGCCGGCGGCATCTGGGTTGCCGACCCCCTCAACGCGAGCTGCTTCCGCGTGGTCGACGGCGGCGAGGTCACCGATGTCATCGAGCTGGAGCTGAACTGCTTCGCCTGCATGCTCGGCGACGACGATCGCCGCACCCTCTACATGGTCACCGCGCCCACCTCGCGTCCACCCGACGACGCCCCCGCCCTCGGCCGCATCGAGACCGTCCGGGTCGACATTCCCGGAGCCGGCCTGCCGTAGTCGCAGACTCACAGCGAATTCTGAGGAACGGCTGCGACACTGGCGTCGTGGCGGCTCGATCCTTGCTCGTCGTCGACGACGAGGAGAACCTGCGCGTCATGCTGGCTGCCGCGCTTCGCCACTACGGCTTCGAAGTGACCGAGGCGGTCAACGGCCGTGAGGCACTGGCAGCAGTGACCGAGGAGCGGCCCGATCTCGTCGTGCTCGACATCACCATTCCCCGGCCCGACGGGCTGGAAGTGCTGCGCAGCCTTCGATCTCGCGACGACGCAACGCCGGTGCTGCTGCTCAGCGCACGGGACGACGTGAGCGATCGAGTCCGCGGACTGTCGCTCGGCGCAGACGACTACCTGCCCAAGCCGTTCAACCTCGACGAGCTCATCGCCCGGATCGAGGCGATCTTCCGGCGCATCGCACCCAAGGTCGGTCCCGCTCACCTGGAGCTTGACGATCTCGTTGTGGATCTCGATGCATGCACGGTGCGCCGCGGCGAGGTGGACATCTCGCTGTCGCCGACCGAGTTCCGCCTGCTGGTCTGCCTGATGACAAACGCAGGCCGTGTGCTGTCGAAAGCGCAACTGCTGGAACATGTCTGGGAGTACGACTTCGGCGGCCGGGCCAGCGTCGCCGAGACGTACATCAGCTACCTGCGGCGCAAGATCGAGATCGGTGGCCCGAAGCTGATCCACACGGTGCGGGGATTCGGGTATGTGATGCGAGTGGAGACGTGAGGAATCTCACGCTCCGGGCGCGGGTGGTCAGCGCGCTCGTCATCATCGGCGTCGCGGTCGCAGCGCTAGGTATTGCGATGCTGATGCTGCTGCGCGTCGGGCTGATCTCGCAGTTCGACGACGAGCTGCGTGACAATTTCTCCCACGCCGACGACGGCGTTGAGGACGACTTCCACGACGACCACCTGCAGCACGTGCACAGCCATTTCTCGGACCCCTTCGAGGCGCTGTTGAGGGCCGATGGGCAGCTCGTCGACATCTCCGATCCCACAGGCGTTGCGCTGGGCCCCGATATCGAGCGTGATCTGCCGCGGATCGCGGCGGCCGAGGTCGGGGTGCCCTTCACGCTGGACGGGGCGAACGGGCGCTACCGGGTGCTGGTGATGGAAGCAGATGGCGGGCATCTGATCCGGGCGCTCCCGCTGACCGGCGTGGCCGAGATCGTCTCGTGGCTGAGATGGATCGGGCTCGCGGGGCTCGTTGCCGCGAGTCTGGTGCTCGGAGCGGTCGGCTGGTGGGTCATCCGCCTCGGTGTGCGGCCGCTGAAGGACACTGCCGCATCCGCCCGGGGCCTCGGGGCCGGCGACCTGAGCGTCCGGCTGCCGGAGTCAAACGGCTCGCGCACCGAAGCCGCCGATATGGCGCGCGCCTTCAACTCCATGGCGGGCTCGATCGAATCGGCCGTGGCACGCCGGGAAGCAGCCGAAGCAGAACTCCGACGTTTCATCGCCGATGCATCGCACGAGCTGCGGACACCGCTCACGACGATCCGGGGCTTCAACGAGCTCCATCGGATCGGCGCATTCACCGAAGCCGAAGCGCGTGAGGATGCGCTGCGGCGCACCGAGCAGGAAGCCGAACGCATGGCGCGTCTGATCGACGACATGGCGGACCTTGCCCTGCTCGACCAGGAGGCTGCGTGGGTGCGCCAGGACGTCGACCTCGTGGCAGTGGCGCGCGATCTCATCACCGACACCCAGGCGACCGACCCGGAGCGGTCGCTGCGGCTTGAGGCGCCCGACGAGCTGATCGTGCTCGCAGACGCCGACCGGCTCCATCAGGCTTTCGGCAACATCGTCCGCAACGCCTTGGTCCACACCGACGACAGCGCATCTGTCGCCCTGCGGATCTCCACCGACGGCCCGGATGCCGTCGTCGTGGTGGCCGACACGGGCAGCGGCATCGATGCGGCTGACCTGCCCCGGCTGACCGAGCGCTTCTACCGCGCCGATGCCGCCCGCACGAGCGGCCACGGAGGCAGCGGCCTCGGGCTCGCCATCGCCGATTCGATCATCACCAGGCATGACGGCGCGCTGAGGATCGAGAGCGAGTTGGGCAGGGGCACCACGGTGACGATTCGCCTGCCGCAACGCGCCGAAGCAGGCCAGCGAGGTGGGGAACCTCGCTGACCCGCTTGTGTGGCCGGTCAGGTGCGTGGTGGCTGTTCCTCCCTAGTGGTGGCCGTGACCGTCGTCGTGGTCGCTGTCGTCGCCGTCGAGCTCGTGCCCGTCGTGGCCCTCGGTGCCGGGCTCTTCCTCGTGGCCGTCGTGCAGCGGATCATCGTCATGCTCGTGGCCGTCATCGTGACCGCACTCATCGTCGCTGTCGTCGCCGTGGAGCTCGTGCCCGTCGTGGCCCTCGGTGCCGGGCTCCTCTTCGTGGCCGTCGTGCAGCGGGTCATCCTCATGCTCGTGATCGCACTCGTCGTCGCCGTCATGGTCGCTGTCGTCGCCGTGGAGCTCGTGCCCGTCGTGGCCTTCGGTGCCGGGTTCCTCTTCGTGGCCGTCGTGCAGCGGGTCATCGTCGAGCATCTGGCCCTGCTGTATGTCGACGCTCGTGCCAGACGCCTGCGCAGATGCCGCGCCGGTGCTGAAGGTGAACGCCGCAGCGATGCCCAGCAGCGTGGCGAGCGCCCAGGCCAGCAGCGACCATCGTCGCCCGCGTGGCGGGGGATGTCGTTCGGCCGCCTCGCTGCGGCCGTCGGGTCGGGTGATCATGTCCGTGCTCCTCTCGGGTGTGCCTGTATGGACACACCAGAAGATGACGACCGAACCTGTGAGAACCCTCAGATCAGCCTGAGAAGCAAGTGCGAATCCCCGCGTCGCGTGCGGTCAAGCAGCTCAACCCGTGGTGCAGCGGGGAACGCACTGCTCGTACGCCGTGGAGCGGCGTGCGAGTGCTCTAGCTGTCGGTGGCGCCGAGGCGGCGCAGGTGGCCTGCCCGGATCTCGGCGGTCTGGCCCTGGACGAGCAGAAACAGCGCTTCTCGGGCGAGTCGCTGGGCATGATGGGCGAGCGTGATCGCTCGGCCGCCGACCGATGAGACAAGCGCGCTGGTTGCCCGGATGCCCACATGTCCGACCTGCGCGCGGCGTTCGGGCATCTCGTCGACCTCGGCCGCGTAGAGCGCGCTGCGAGCCGCGTCCAGCTTGGCATCCAGTGGCGAGGGCCCGAAAAGCTTGAGTGCGCGGGATGCCACGCCCAGCATGAGGGCGCCGTTGGTTCGCAGGCCTTGGCGGTAGAACGACAGCCAGTTGCTGTAGTCGATGACCTCCACCACCTCGTCGTCGCCGACGGGGTGCCCGTCGAAGTGCAGCTCCACGGTCACCGACGAGTCCACTGCGGCAAGCCGCAGCCGGCGCGATGTCAGCGTGGGCTCCTCGGTGGCCGGGATGAGCATCCACACGAGCCGGTCGGCCTCGTGAGCGGCAACCAGCACTGCGTCGATGTGACCCCACCCGGTGACGAACGGTGCGACGCCACGCAGATACCAGCCACCACCGGAGCGCTCGGCGAACAGGCACGGCTCGGGCCGCAGCACATGGGCGAACGCCACACCGCTGCGCTGCGCGCCGGTGGCGAGCGCCTGAGCCCAGCGCTCATGCAGCGGCGATCCGGCTGGCATCCGCGCGGCGTTCGCCGAGCCGCCCCCGTGCTGCGCCCACACGAACGCCGTCGTGAGGCAGCCGCCCGCCAGCGCTTCGAGAATCGGCAGTCGCTCGAGCTCGTCGAATCCGCAGCCACCCACGTCGGTCGGCGTCCACAGTCCGTACAGCCCAGCGTCACGGAACAGGTCCAGATTGTGCCCGGGAACCTCGCCCGCCTCGTCCACGTCCAAGGCACGCTCGAACAGCACCTGGTCCGCGAGCTGCTGCGCGTCGCGCCGCAGTGCGATGGGATCGGGCGCGGGGCCGGGGCTCACGGCGGTCAAGGATGCACGCGCGACGACGCCGCTGCCCTCCAGGGTGTTCAGGCGCCGGTCTCGGCTTCCGCCGGCTGGCGCCACATGAGGGCGTTGCGGCGCATGATGGCGACCAGCGTGTCGTCCTGGTTGTAGGCGCGGTGCTCGAACAGGATGATGCCCTGGTCGGGCTTGCTCTTGGACGGGCGTGCCGAGACCACTTCGCTCTCGACGCGCAGCGTGTCGCCGTGGAAGACGGGAGCAGGGAAGTCCATCCGCTCGAAGCCGAGGTTGGCCACGGTGGTGCCGTGGGTGGTCTCGTGGACCGAGATGCCGACCACTACCGCGGCTGTGAACATCGAGTTCACGAGCGGCTTGCCGAACTGGGTCTCGGTGCGTGCGTACTCAAAGTCGAGATGCAGGGCCGCCGGGTTCATCGTCATGGTGGTGAACATGACGTTGTCGGCCTCGGTGATCGTGCGGCGCAGTCGATGATGGATCACCAGACCCGGCGTCAGCTCTTCGAACCACCGTCCGCCGTGTGGGCGGGGCGCATCGCTCATCAGGCAGCTCCTCCTGAAACATCGGCTGTGTCTGGTTGGCCGATGCCGAGAGCATCGGCCCAAGGCACCTCGCACGCTTGGTCCAGATCGATCTCGGCATGGACGACTGGGTTCTGGTGAGGGCCGGCGCACCACGACGGCATCACCATCGTGTAGAGACCCGAGCCGCCCGCCTGGAACACCACGATCCTGCTGGGGTCTTTCAGGATCGGGACCGGCTCATCAGGCGGGCCATCCCGGTCGAGGTAGAAGGCCGACCCGACATGGGCGAGCGTGGCCGCGGTATTGGTTGCGCGGGCAGCCAGCTCGGCCTGAATGTCCTCGCGGGTCAGCCCGGCGCGAGCCAACACCGTCGTGTGATCGGGATTCATGATCACGGTGACGGCACCGTGTCGCAGGTGGGCGTTGTTGCTGCCCGGGTTGGCCATGACGGCAGCAATCACGTTCAGCAGCCGGCTGGCCGATTCGGGATCGTCGGCATCGCCGGTGAAGATCGTCGAATGCGGCGCCTCGGCACCGACCACCACCACGGCGCTGTCATCTTCGGCGTAGCCGTAGGCGGTGTGCAGCGGCGCGAACGGGCTGTTCTCGGTGTCCTCGGCGAGGCAGTAGGTGAACTTGCCGGGATGGCCGTGCAGCGCCATGTCCGACACGCCGGGCCGGGCTCCGCCGATGTTCATCATCGCCAGCCGCAGCGCCCGGCCGATCGAAGCGTTGGCACGATGGCCGGGCCCGAGCGCTCCGAATCCCGACGCCACCTCGCCGCACTGGTGCCGTGCCGGCCCGCACACCACGATGAGCGGCGCGGTGCAGTGGGTGGTGCTCTGCATCTCGGTGAGGTCGAACTCGGGCTGGCACACCGCCCGCACGGCGGCCACCACGACGGGAATGTGGTCGGGCAGGCAGCCGGCCATCACCGCAGCGGTGGCCACCTTCTCCACGCTCGCCACGCCGTGCGCGGGTCCCATGACGCCCAGTTCGAGATCGGGGTCGAGCCCGGTGGCGAGCGCCATCATCGCCACCCGCTCCGGCGTGGGGATCACGACCGGCAGGCCGTCGGTGAGCCCGAGCGCGTGAAGCTGCTCGAGCGCGTCGGCCTCGCTGCGGGCCTCCAGCAGTGTCACGGCTGGTCTAGTTGGCAGCGGCGCCGGTCAGGATCGCGATGATCTGCGGCGCGATGTCGGCGGCAACCTTGGCCATGTTGTCCTCGCCGCTGCCCGCTACCGGGTGCGGCAGGCGGACACGGGGAACGGTCGGCATGCCGGTGGCGTTGGCCACGAAGTCGCCCTGGGGCCAGAACGCGTCGGTGACGAGCGCAATGGACGGGATGCCCGCTCGGGCGGTGGTGATGCTGTCACGCACGGTGCCAGATGTGCAGCTGCCTCAATGGCCGTACGCAGCGATCACCGCACCGCACTCGGCGCTGATGTCGCTGAGCATCCCTTTGCCGACGACCGACGAAGCGTCGCCCTTGTCGTAGCGGTTGAACGACGCCGACGGCAGCCGTTCGGCCAGCGCCTTCTCGACGTGGTCGAGGAAGCGGACACTGTCGGGGAAGCCATTGGCGACCAGGCCGATCGTGATCGGCTGATCGAGTGGTGTGCTGAGCGTGTAGGGCTCAGGCGCAGTCTTGGCCTCGCCTCGCGGATCGTGGAAGGTGAGGGTGCTCATGGGTCCAGTCTGACACCCGCGCGGCAGCCACGCGTGCTGTGCGCTCGCAGGTTTACTCGCTGCCGGGATCGGCAGCGCGGTCCACGCCGATCATCGAATCCCTCGTCACCAGATCGGCCAAGCGTTCGACGGGCCATCCCTCAGTGCCCGCGGGCCGCTCCGGCAGCACCAGGAACCGGGTCTCGGAGCTGGAGTCCCAGACGCGCACCTCGGTGCTCGGGTCGAGCTCCAAGCCCATCTCGGCCAGCACCGACCGAGGCTCGCGCACCACGCGAGCCCGGTACTCGGGGCTCTTGTACCAGTTCGGCGGCAGCCCGAGCAGCGCCCACGGGTAGCACGAGCACAGGGTGCAGACGACCACGTTGTGGACGCCGGGCTCGTTGGCCTTTACCTCGATGTGCTCGATCTCGGCGCCGCGGATGTCCATGCCGGCCAAGACGGCATCGGCGTCGATCAGCAGCTGCTGTCGCAAGCCAGGATCAAGCCACGCCTGGGCCACCAATCTGGCGCCGATCATCGGGCTGATGTCGTGCTCGAACCGCTCGATGATGGCGTCGATCCGTCCCCGGTCGGCGATACCGCGTTCCACCAGCAGGTCTTCCAGCGCCTCGACGCGGATTTCCGGCGATGATGCAAGGTGACGGTTGCGGTGGTCGTGATCGCCGTGGCTGCTGCCGCCGGCATGGTCGTCGTGCATCGGTTCCTCCCTGGTCAGCCTGCTGCCATCGCGTCAGCCGCCCTCGGCTGCCGTCAGGTAGCACTCGTACAGGTCGACGTGGACAGTCGCATTCGGGTCTGCCTCGTTACCCCACAGCGTCTGGGCGTCGTAGCCCACGCAATAGACGTGCTGTGGCCGCTCGCCGAGGTCGTGGGCAGTGCTGTCGGGCAGCACTTCCGCCGGATGCAGCTTGGTGACCGTGCCCTGTTTACCTGCCACGTAGTCGGGCAGTCGTGTATGGCCGGGCTGCACTGATGCTGGAGCGACGACGCGCTCGCCGATGCTGAATCGGGGCGGATCTGCCAACTCTCGCCTGACGGTTCGATGCCGTGGTTCCGGCGTGGGCCGGTCTGGGGGCATCGCGGCCGGATCGCGGGCAGCGACGGGTGCGGCGCGCTGGACCGGCGAGGCTCCGGCAGCTTCTTCGGGGGTCACGTTGGCTCGCCGAGCGACGGCACTGCTGACTTCGTCTGGACCGATCAACCCGTATTCGCCGAGCAGCACCTCGAAGCCTGCGAGCCAGCGTCCGTAGTAGCCGTTGTCGAAGTAGTCGGATGCGTCCAAGCGCTCGAGGACGTAGCGGAACTCGCCCGGTCGTCGAGCCGTCGAAGCTGTCACCGCGCCCAGCAGACCGAACACACGCCGTTCCCAGTCGGCGTGAAACGGCAGCTCATCAGGGTCGTGAGGCACCGGTCCATACCCGGAGGCGCCCCCGAGATCGTGCACGCTTCGCGCCGCGGGCGCGGATTCGTCTGCATCTGGCGGCATGGCCGACCAGCATTGCACCTGGAGGCTGAGCCCGGGCCTCAGCGGCCCGTGAGCGAAGCGAACATCAGCGGCAAATGCGGCGCGAAGCCGTGGCCAGAGCGGCCCGTGAGCGCAGCCAATATGAGCGGAAGGCAACAGGTGACGCAACCGGGCCGATCAGGCGCTGGTTGTTAGGTTGCTGCAATGCCTGCGTTCGTGCTTGCAGTGGACCTCGACGGCGTGTGCGGGATGCACACCGAGGCCTTCCGTCGCGTGGTGGCCGCCGAGCGCGGAGTTCCGGAGGACTCGTTGCCGCTGGTGCGTGGTTGGAACTTCACCGAGTGGGGCCTCGCCGACGGCGAGTTCGAAGAGCTCCATCGCATCGCCGTCATCGACTACCGCATGTTCCGTGAGATGAAGCCGATGGAGGGGTGCTCTGAAGCGCTGTGGCGGCTGTCTGACGCAGGCGTGTGGATACGGATCGTCACCCACCGCCTGTACGTGAGCTGGGGCCACCGTGTCACCGTGAGCGACACGGTCGAGTGGCTCGACCGCGAGCGCATCCCGTACCGCGATATCTGCTTCGTGGCCGACAAGGCGATGGTGAACGCCGACGCCTACATCGAAGACGCTCCCCACAACGTGATCGACATCCGTGCCGCGGGCGGGTACGCGATCACCTTCGACCAGCCCTACAACGCCCAGGTGGAAGGACCACGGGCACACAACTGGGCCGAAGCCGAAGAGATGGTGGTGGAGCTGCTGGCGAAGCACAGCGGCTACGTCTCGCGCCCGCTGCCCGGCATGGACGCTGGCTCCGATCGCTTGGAGTTGCGAACCCGGGATACCGCGTAGGCCGGGCGCATGAGTGATTCCCCCACAACACCGCCGGCACCGATCGACGCGGCGACGGTCGTGGTGCTGCGCGACGGCACGCCTGCGGCTGCGCCAGGTCACGGTTTCGACGCCGCGGAAAGCGACGCAGGCGCGCACATCGAGGTGCTCATGCTGCGGCGCAACTCGCGTGGCTTCTTCGGCGGCATGTGGGTGTTTCCCGGTGGCCGAGTGGACCCGCCCGATCGTGACACGCCCGGCGATGTGGTGGCCCCGTGCGACCCACGCAGCGCCGGCGCAGATGACCTGCATGACGGCGACCGGCGCGGCTTTCGCACGGCAGCAGTTCGGGAAGCTCACGAAGAGGCCGGTATCGACTTGTCGGGTGCCGAGCTGACCCATTTCGCACACTGGCTGCCGCCGCCGATTCGCCCCAAGCGATTCTCGACGCATTTCTTCGTGTGCGAGGCACCAGCCGACCTCGATGCGGTACGCGTCGACGGAAGCGAGATCCTCGACCATGCCTGGGTGTCACCTGCGGCGGCGTTGGAGCGTCGAGCAGCGGGCGAGATCGAGTTCGTCACGCCCACGTTCGTGACGCTCACCTGGCTGTCAGGTTTCACACGCTCTGCCGATGTGTTGGCCTCGATCGACGGCCATACGTGCTTCCACACCCAGATCATCAAGTCGCCGGAATCCGACCCCGGCCACATTGCCGTGTACTTCGGTGACGCTGCCTTTCCTGACGGTGACCTCGATGCCCCCGGCCCGCGCCGCCGCTGCATCATGGTCCGCTCGGGCTGGCGCTGGGAAGAACACGACGGCACCCACGCCGCCGACGTCGGTTGAGCCGTATCAGCTAGCGAGGCGCAGCTGCTGGGCCTTGGGGACGAGGCGGGCGATCTGCTGTTCTTGGGGCGGGCCGTCGGGACCGCCGCCAGGACGGGCCGCCCGGAAGTCGATAGCGGCTGCCACCGGGTCGGCACCGAAGGCCACCATGGTCAGGATCCCGATCACGGCCGTGCGCGCCATGCCTGCTCCGCAGTGCACGAGCACGCTGTCGCCGCGATCCAGCGCTGAAACGACAACCTCCACGAGTTCGAGCACCGGCGCATCCGTCGTGACACCGCCGTCAGGCGTAGGCAGCCACAACGCACGGGGGCTGCTGGCCGCGTCGCTGTGGGAATCGAGCCACTCGCCGTAGTCGGGATAGCGCAGCTCGATCTCGTGGCGAGTCAGCATGCACGCCACGACCGAAGCATTCACGCGATCCAGTGCGCCCCCCGGATCGGGACCGACTGCCGAGAAGTTGGTCACGAACAGGCGACCGGCCACCTCAGCAGCCCGAAGCGGGATTTCGTCGATGCGGTGCAGCACGGTCGTGGCTACTGGTTGCCCGTGCGGAAGCGCGCGAAACGGCGCTTCGGCTCCTCGGGCGGTTCCGGCAGCGGCGGCCAGGCCGCCGACAGCTCCTGCTGCCCGGTACGGCGCACCTCGTCGAGCTCGTCGCGGGTGTAGGGCTCCGGGCGGGGATCGAGTGCCCGGTAACGAGCTTCGGCACTCGCGAAGTTCTCGTCGGTGATCAGGTCGTCGATCAGCGTGCACGGTTCCCAGTCGGCTCGCGGCCCCAGATAGACGTAGCCGTCGGTCACCTCGCGCAGTCGCAGCGAGGTATCGGCACCGTCGAGCGAGCCACGCACCCCCGTCATCGCGACACTGCCGAGCGTCGAGGCTGCCAAGTCCAAGCCGAAGCGGATGTCGGTACCGCCACGACCCTCGGGCGAGCGTGAGATCAGTTCCTCGACCCGTTCGGTGGCGGCGGTGTCGGCCACGGTGCCGTGGAACACGACTCGTCGGCAGCCGTCGCTCATCCAGCGCCACAGGAGGTTGCCCGCCGAGGTTGTCGGCGAGCCGTCCACCCATTCCACGAGGCCGGTGGTGGTGGCGGCGACGTTCATGTACACGAGCGCACGCTGTCCCTGGCGGAGTACCTCGGCGGTGAGCACGCTGGCGGCGTGAAACGCGGACATGTCCCGGTAGTGCCCGCCGAGCGACCAGTTCCGCAGCCCCAGCTCGGCGGCAGAGCGACCGTCCAGCAGATCGGGGTCTTCCACGTAGGTGGGCAGGCCGAGCGCGATCACGCGGATAGGCCGTCGGTCGTCATCGCGACGGCGCTCCGCGGTGTTGTGCTTCCAGACCGCGTGCAGCACATCGGCGTATTCCTGGTATCCGAACCCGGCACCGAGCAGATCGACGAACAGGTCGGCGCAGGCTCGGCTGTCCCACTCGGGAGCGTCGATCAGGGCATCAAGCTCGGCTTGACGGCGTGAGTTGGTGAACTCCCAAGCGAGATTCTCCACACCGTTGTCGGCCAGCTCGGCGAGCGTGCCCGCCAGGAATCCCAAGTGCTGTCGGACCCCGACCTGGTCGCCGAGCAGCACGATCTGGTGGCGCCCGCAGAGGTCGCCCAGATACTCCTCAGGCGACAGGAGCGCGGGCGTGGGCCGCTCGTCGTCGGTGGGGTCTTCGGGCGGCACCGCCATGAGTCTGCCCGCTGGCGGCCCGGAATCTGACAGCGAGCCGACCCGGAGCCGAGCTAGAGCACCTGTGTCCAGGCCAGTTCCGCTGCCGCTGCAGATTCGGACACGGCCGCTGCGAAGTCGCCAGGGGTTGATTTCTCGTCTCGCAGCGCCGGATCGAGGGCATACCGCCGGGCGTGTTCTACGTACACCGCAGGCACCGGCTCGGGCAGCGGGGTCGGCGCCCGGCGCTCGTAGTCGGGTTCGAGGTAGATCCAGCCGGTGGCGAGGCTGCCGAGCGGCGCGCGATCGAGGCTCGTCGTGCAGCCGAGCCGGGCTGCGGGCCCCTGATCCACGTCGAAGGCGAGCGGCACGGCCAGGTCGTCGTGCATGGCAAACGCCGCGTCGAGCACGCCGTCGGCAACCAGCGCGTAGTCGCACAGCTCGCCGTCGGCCGGCAGCGGCTCGTGGATCAGCACGGTGACGGCACGGTCGGCCACCACCTCGTACACACGGTTGGCCGCACCCACCACGTGACCGCCGACGATCTCGGCATCGATCGCATCCCACACCCGGTGCGGCAGCCGCCTTGCCCGGGTCAGCGCGTGAGCTGTGCGGGCGAGCACGAGCGCGCGATGACCCGGCTCGACGACCTCGGCGAGCAGCACGTCGCACATGTGCGCCGACACCGGTCCGCGGCTGCGCAAGTGCGGCCACGCGTACGAGGTGCGCAGGTCGGCCGTGTCGGTGACGGCATCGAGGTCGAGGTCGTAGTCGAGCGCCAGGACACGCATGGGCGGCCCGCCACTGGCGAAGCGACGGTTCACCTCCCAGACCGCGCTCAGCACGTTGAGGTATTCGCGGTAGGCGAAGTTGTGGCGTATGCCCCAGCGGAGCAATGCGTCTCGCGCTAGCTGCTCGTCGAATGTCGCGCCGGTGACCACCGCGTCAAGCCGGGCCTGGTCATCGACGCAGGCGTACTCCATGGCCACGATGCCCACGCCCGACCGGTACGCCGCTGCCACGAGATCCTGCAGGAACAGCCCGGCGCGGCGTGTGGGGGTGTGGTGGCCCACGAAGACCACTTGGTGACGCTCAAAGAGATTGCACACGTAGGTCAGCGGGTCTGAGCCGTGGGTTTTCAGCCATTCGGCCAGCTCGTCGATGACCGCAGGTTGCAGCGGCGGCAGCTCACGGCGATGCCGGTAGAGGGCGATCCGCTCGAGCAGCGCACGGTCGCTTCCACGCCTGTCCACCCGCTCCGACAGTACCGTGTCGGGCCGTGGGAATGCGCATCTACGACACCGCGCAGCGCTCCATCGTCGAGATGGAACTCGACGATCACGTCGGCATGTACGTGTGCGGCATCACGCCCTACGACGCCACCCATCTGGGGCACGCCGCGACGTATCTGGCCTATGACCTGCTGATCCGCCGGCTCGAAGACATGGGTCACACCGTCACGCTGGTGCGCAACTACACCGATGTCGATGACAGCATCCTGCCCAAGGCGGCCGAGCTGGGCGAGCACTACCTGTCGCTGGCCGAGCGGGAGATTGACCGCTTCGAAGCTGACATGGCTGCACTTCGAACACGGCCTGCGGCGCACGAGCCACGGGCCACCCGATCCATCGACGCCATGATCGCCATGATTTCGAAGCTGCTTGAGGCTGGGCATGCCTACGTATCAGCCGACCGGGTCTTCTTTGACGTCACCACGTTCCCTGAATTCGGGAAGCTGTCCGGCTACAGCGCCGACCGCATGACCGAGCTGGCCACCGAGCGCGGCGGCACCCCCGACGACCCCCGCCAGCGCAACCCGCTCGACTTCGTGCTGTGGCAAGCCAGCGCCGACGGCGAGCCGTCGTGGCCCTCACCATTCGGCCCGGGACGGCCTGGCTGGCACATCGAGTGCTCGGCCATGGGCTACGCGGCGCTCGGCGAGACCATCGACATACATGGCGGGGGTGGCGACCTGGTGTTCCCGCACCACGAGTGCGAGATCGCCCAGAGCGAGGCTGTGCACGGTGCTCCGCTGGCCCGCTACTGGGTGCACGCGGGGCTCGTCTCCTACCAGGGGCACAAGATGTCGAAGTCGCTCGGCAACCTGGTCTTCATCTCCGATCTGCGTGCTCGCGTCGACCCCAGGGCCATCCGGCTGGCGCTCATGGCGCACCACTACCGCACGGAATGGGAGTGGTTCGATTCCGAGGGCTTCGCCGCTCAACGCGAGCTGGACACGCTGGCGTCAGCCGCCGCCGGTGCCTCGCCCGCGGCCGGATCGGGCGAGGGGTCATCTGGCCTGCTCGCCGAGGTGCAGGCTGTGCTGGATGACGACCTCAATGCGCCGATGGCCCGCACTGCGCTGCTCGACGCCGCCGCTGCCGTCGAGCGCGGGGCCGCCGGCGGCGCGCTGCGAGGCGAGCTGGTGGCAGCGGCAGCCCTCTGCGGTATCGATTTGTCGTCACCGCCGGCGACCGCAGCGCCGTGACGCGGCGCGCAGGCTCGTAAGGCACTCGCCATGACGACGCTGGCCGTGGTCAATCAGAAGGGCGGCGTGGGCAAGACCACGGTCGCACTCGGCATCGCCGAAGCAGCGTGCGCTTCGGGGCTGAGCGTGCTCGTCGTGGATCTCGACCCGCAGTCCAATGCGTCGGCTGGCCTCGGAGTGTGGAACGGGTCGCCGAACGTCGACGACGCACTCGCCGATCCGACCCCGGGGGCTGTGCTCTCGGCGATCACCGACGCTCGCTGGCCGCCCGACGGGCCGTGTCCGCAACTCGTCCCGGGCAGCTATGCGCTGGCGAGTCGGGAACCGCAGATGGCCGCTGACCTGGTGGGTGCGCAGGATCGTCTGCGCATCGCGCTCGCCGGCGCGAACCACGATCTCGTGCTCATCGACTGCCCGCCGTCGTTGGGCCTGCTGTGCATCAATGGGCTGTTCGCAGCCGACCGTGCCCTGGTGGTGACCGAACCGGCCGCCTGGGCTGCCGATGGCGTCGACCTCATGCGGTCCACCGTCAGCCGAGTCGCGCAACGCCAGGGCACGCCCACCATTGCCGGGGTCGTGCTGAACCGTGTAGGACGCACGCGTGACAACGCCTATTGGTCCCAGCAGCTCGCTGAGCGCTTCGGCGCAGAGTTGTTGCCACCCGTCCCGCAGAGGGCCGCCATAGCGGAGGCCTCCGGGCAGTCGCAGCCGTTGCGGGCGCTCGGTCGCCGGCCTGGTGCGCCCGAGGCAGTGCTGGCCTTCGACGAGCTGTGGGCCGACTTGCAGAGCCGATTGGCCTGATCCTGTGCGCGGATAGGCGAACCTCCTCGTCGCGCTGCCTGTTGTTTCCCGCTCTTGTTCCCCATTCTCATGCGATTGGGCTCACGGGCCGCTCGGGCCACGGCTTCGCCTCTGACAGGTCGGCGGTACGCTCGGATTGCTCGCCGCTGCAGGGTTTGACTATGGCCAACTACGACCCGAACCGACCACGGCCGAGCGTCGACGGCACGGCCGCGCTTCCGGGCGACCTGCCCGCGGCTGAGGCCGCCGAGACACCAGCTGCCCCAACCGTCCCAGGTGCTCCGGTCGCCGACACCGATGCCGATCCGGCGCCCGCGCCTGCATCGCACCTCCTGCCGCGCCAGGCCGAGCCGGTCGATCGCCGCCTGCTTGCAGCGTTCGGCGGTGCAGTCGCCGTCGGATGGCTGATCGCGGCAGTCGTGGCGTGGTGGCTTTGGCGGCGCTGGCGACGTCGCTAGAAAACCATCCACGCGCCCGATGACCGGATGGGCCACGCTGTGAAGGTGGAACCCCGCACCGGCAGCGTCGCTGCCGACGATGCGCCCAAGGTTGAGCTTCCGCGGAGCCTGAGTCCTTCGGGCGCATCGACTTTCCGGCAATGCGCGAGGCGTTGGAAGTTCCGCTATGTCGACAAGCTGCCGGATCCTCCCGGCGAGCCGGCGCTGCGCGGCACATTCGTGCACCACGTGCTGGAGGAGCTGCTGGCGGTCGCGCCCGCTCAGCGAACGCTCGAGCGAGCTCGTGCCATCTGCCGGGATCTGTGGCCGCAGCTTGCGGAGAACCCCGATTTTGCGGCGCTGGAACTGCCTGAAGCCCAAGAACGGGCCTTCCGATGGAACGCATGGACCGACATCGAGGGCTATTTCCAACTGGTGGATCCCGCCGAGGTTGACGTGGTGGACCGCGAGCGCGATGTCCACACATCGCTGGAGGGCGTGCCGTTCCGGGGCATCGTGGACCTGGTCGACCGGGTGTCGGAGGGTGTGCGCGTCACCGACTACAAGACCGGCCGCCCGCCCTCGCAACGCTTCGTCGACAGCCGCCTGTCGCAGGTCTGGCTGTATGCAGCTGCGCTGGAGTCGGTCGGCGACGACGTGAGCGAAGTTCGGCTGCTGTATCTGGGCGAGACGGGTGCTGGCCGCGACGACCGCCGGCCCACCGAGATCGCCCGTTCATTCGATGCCGACGCTGTCACGGCGGCGGTCAACGAACATTGCGACACGTGGGGTCGGATCGCTGAGGCCGCTGCAACGGGATGCTTCGAACCGACCACCGGACCGCTGTGCAGCTGGTGTCCCTACCGCGACGACTGCCCCGAAGGCCAACTCGAGCACCAGCGGAGGACGGGCATCGCTGCGTGAGCGATGCCGCATTGAGCACTGATCGCTGTGTGAGCAATGCTGCGCGCTCAGCGGCCATGCTGTAGCCCGATCCTGCGAACTTGGGAGCATCCAGATGGACTACGAGCAGATCACCGTGACCGACCGCGACGACGTGCGGGTGCTGACGCTGAACCGGCCGGAGAAGCTGAACGCTTGGACGCCGCGCATGCAATCGGAGCTGACGCACGCGGTACGGGCCGGCAACGACGACCCGTCGATCGGGGCGTTCGTCATTACCGGTGCGGGTCGCGGCTTCTGCGCCGGCGCCGACATCGGCGAGGTCTTTGCGGCCCGTATCGACGCAGCCGACGAAGCGGGCGGCAGCGTGGGCGAAGCGGCGGCCCACGACGACTCCGCCGCAGACGACTGGGTCGAGCTCGTGCGCAGCTCCAAGCCCATGGTGGCGGCCATCAACGGCGCCTCGATTGGCATCGGCCTCACCATGATCCTGTCGATGGACTTCCTCATCGCCCATAGTGACGCCAAGCTGTCGTGCCGTTTCGTGAAGATGGGCGTCACGCCAGAACTGGCCTCGTCGCACATCCTCATCCAGCGCTGCGGTTGGGGCGCGGCGTCCGACCTTGCGCTGTCCGGCCGGATCGTCATGGGCGCCGAAGCGGGCGAGATGGGCCTCGTTGACGAGGTCACCGACGGCGACGTGCTGGAAGCGGCCCTGGCGCGGGCGAGCAGCTATGCGGAGAACCCGCCCACCATGCTGCAGCTCACGAAGCAGCTGCTGTCCGCCAACGGATCCGACACCGATCTGGGCGCGGTGCAACGCCGCGAGCTGGAGGCGCTGAACATCGCTCGTGCATCGGACGATCACCGTGAGGCCGTTGCCGCATTCTTGGAGAAGCGCCCGCCGAAGTTCCGGTAGGCCGCATTTGCGCAAGCCGGATTCGGCCGCGGCGGCTTCGCTCCGTGCCTCCTGATCGCAAGCGACTCGTCGATGCCTGAGCTGCCGGAGGTAGAAGTGGTCCGGCGTCAGTTGGCCGGGCCGCTGGTCGGACGTCGCATCACCGAGGCTTGGGCTCACCCGTCGCATAAGTTCGCGTCCGCGGTGGATGCGGTGGGCAGCGAGATCGAGGCACTGCGCCGACGCGGCAAGTATCTGATCGCAGAGCTCGACTGCGGGCGCGAGCTGATCGTGCATCTCGGCATGACCGGGCGGCTGTGTTTCGCCAGGGCAGCCGACGCTGGCGCAGCGCGCGGCGCCGTGCCGCCTCCTCACCCAACTGACGGACCAGCGGCGGAAGTCATGACCCCGAGCGCAGTCGGCGCCGCCGACCCGTATGTGCGTGCGTGGTGGCGCCTCGACGACGGCGAGACGCTCTGCTTCCACGACGTGCGCCGGTTCGGCCGCATCGCCGTCTGCGACCGGGGCGACTACCGGGGCCTGCCGACGCTTGCCGCCATGGGTCCCGAGCCGCTGGAGGAGGGCTTGGACGCAACCGCGTTCTGGTGGGCGAGCAGGCGGTCTAGCCAGCGCATCAAGACCCAGTTGCTGAACCAGCGGCTGGTTGCGGGCATCGGCAACATCTACGCCGACGAGGCGCTGTTCCTGGCGCGCATCAACCCGTCCGCCCGGGCGATCTCGAAACCGCGAGCCGAACGGCTGCTGGCGGCGCTGCGAGATGTATTGGTCGCCAGCATCGAACGGGGCGGCAGCACCCTGCGCGACTACTACAGCCTCGAAGGTGCAGGCGACAATCAGAAGTACTTCGTCTGCTACGGCCGCGCAGGCGAGCCGTGCGTGCGCTGCGGCACCGAACTGCGCCGCCGCGTGCTCGACCAGCGCAGCAGCACCTGGTGCCCCCTCTGCCAGAGGCGCTAACACCCTCGCTGGGGCGGGGCATACTGGCAGCGAGTCCATCGCGCGATCGGGGGTCGGTGTGGACAACGAACTGTGGCGGTGGGTGTGGGTCGCCGTGACCATGGTGATGGGCATCGGCGAGATCTTCACTGCCGGCTTCTTCCTCCTGCCGTTCGCGCTGGGCGCCGCACTCGCAGCGGCAGCGGCGTGGTTGGACCTGCACGGTGCCGTCCAATGGCTGCTGTTCTTTGGTGGCACCGCGGTTTCGATGCTGGTGCTGCGCCGGTTCATGGGCCGCCAGGACCGCCCCGACGACCTGCCGGTGGGGGCTAACCGCTACATCGGCATGGAGGCCCGCGTCATCGAAGACATCGATCTCGTCGCCAACACCGGACGCGTGCGCGTCGAGTCGGACGAATGGCGGGCCGTTGCCGAGAGCGGGCCGGTTGCGGAGGGCTCGTTGGTGCGAATCACGGCACTGCACGGCACCAAGCTCGACGTCGAAGTCCTCGAGCCGCCACCGCCCGACTACGTGCGTCGCGACGCCGCCGGCGCGCCAGCCTCCGGGGCGGTGGCAGCAGACGACGTCGACGAGGAAGCAGCAACCGAGCCTGAGTCCGAATCGGACGCCGGTCAGCGCCAGCAAGCAGCCGAGCCCGAACCATCGAGGAGCGACTGATGGACAGCATCAGCCCCGGAGTGATCCTCCTGGCAATCATCGCGCTCGCAATCTTCGTGATTGCGGCCAAGGGCCTGCGCATCGTGCGCCCCTTCGAGCAGGGCCTCATCGAGTTCCTGGGCAAGTACCGCATGACGGTCGAACCGGGCCTGCGCTTCGTGATCCCGTTCGTGCAGCGCATCTTGAAGGTGGACATGCGCGAGCAGGTCGTGGACGTGCCGCCGCAGGAGGTCATCACCAAGGACAATGTGGCAGTCACCGTCGACGCCGTCATCTACTACGAGCCCACCGACCCGGTGAAGCTGAAGTACGCGGTCGGCAATTTCATCATCGCCGTGACGAAGCTGGCGCAGACCAACCTCCGCAACGTGGTCGGCGACCTGCAGCTCGACGATGCGCTGGTGTCCCGCGAGGTCATCAACTCCAAGCTGCGGCAGATCCTCGATGACGCCACCGACAAGTGGGGCACGCGTGTGGTCCGCGTGGAGATCCAGCGGATCGAGCCGCCCGCCGATGTGACCACTGCCATGCACCGCCAGATGAAGGCCGAGCGCGACCGGCGTGCCGCAGTCACCGAAGCCGAGGGCGAGAAGCGTGCGGCGATCCTCCAGGCGGAGGGCGTGAAGCAGTCGCAGATCCTGCGGGCTGAGGGCGAAGCTGAGGCCATCAAGCGGGTGGCTGATGCCGACAAGTACCAGAAGCTCACGGTGGCCGAGGGCGAGGGCCAGGCCATTGAGCGAGTGTTCTTGGCGATCCACAACGGCGACCCCACTGACGACCTGATCGCCATCAAGTACCTCGAAGCGCTGCAGGGCGTGGCGAACGGTCAGGCCACCAAGATCTTCCTGCCGCTCGACACCAGCGGCGTGCTCGGCGCAGTGGCCGCAATGGGCGAGATGTTCCGCGAGCGCACAGCCGACGCCGCTTCCCCGATCGGGGCCGCCGAGGAGTAGCCCGCCATTGCTCCCGACGGCCGGGCTCTGCCTCCGAACCGGCGCGGCCGGCGAGCGGTCCAACGCGTAGGGTGCGCGGCCATGGCGTTGGGATTGCCGTCGGTGCTGGTCGGCTCGTGGACCGATGACGACGCCGCCACCGGGGTGACTGTGGTGCTCCCGCCGCCAGGCACTCTGGGTGCCATGGCCGTGCGCGGCGGTGCACCGGGGACTCGCGAGGCCGCTGCGCTCAGTTCGACGGGCGCCGGCGTCGAGTGCCATGGAGTCGTACTGTGCGGCAACAGCGTCTTCGGACTCTCTGCGGCGGACGGCGTTGTTCGCTGGTGCGCCAGCCAGGGCCGCGGGCTCGACATTCGCGACAGCATCGTGCCGGTCGTGGGCGCGGCAGTCGTGTACGACATCCAGTCCCCGGACAGCGAGCGTCCCACAGCGGCCGCGGGATGGGCTGCCTGCGAGGCCGCGAGCGCGGACGAGCCTGCCACGGGACGGGTCGGCGTCGGGCGGGGCTGCACGATCGGCAAGGTCGCTGGTCGGGACTTCGCCGTGCCCGGCTGGCTGGGCGCGGCTGTGGAGCGTTCGGGCGATGTGGTCGTGGGCGCGCTGGTGGCGGTGAATGCCCTGGGCGATGTCATCGACACTGACGGGACCGTGCTGGCCGGCTGCACGGCGCCGCCAGGGGCCGAGCGCTATCCGCATGACCCGGTCGAGGCGATACCCGGGTTCACGGGGCGCGGCACCGAAGAGCCCGAGTCACCCGAGCGTGGCAACACGACGATCGGCTGTCTCGTGACGAATGCCCGGCTCACCAAGCCAGAGGCCTGCCGAGCGGTCGATCTCGCGCACACGGGCATTGCCCGCGCGATCGAGCCCCCGCACACGAATTTCGACGGTGACGCGCTGTTCCTGCTTGCCACAGGCGAGGTTGACACCCAGCCGGACCTAGTGGCGATGCTGGGGGCTGCGGCGGTCGCCCGAGCGATCCGCTCGGAAATCGTTTCCTAATCCGGTTGCAGTTGTGGCAATCTGGACGCACCAGAGAAAGGGGGTGGTCCAAGCAATGCCGAAACGCAAGAGGACTCTGGAGGTGGCCGGGCGCTGAGGCGACCCGCTTCCGAGAAGGGGACGTCTCCATCAGGTGGCGACTCCAACCCGGACCACCGAACCCCACAAGATCCGCGTGCTGGTCCTCACGCGGCCGCTGCCCCGCCGAACGGCGGAGGCGCGAACACGATCTTCGGGTAGCAGCAGGCCCCTGCTCAGTCGAGCGGGGGCCTGTTCGCGTTTGAGGGCATACCACTAGGGTCCGCACATGGACTTCGACTGGCCGGACGATGACGATCCTCGCCGCGTCGCTGTGCGCGACTGGCTCGACGATCACGACGGAAATCCGAGCCAGGAAGCGCTGGCACACGCCGGATACGTGGCACCGCACTGGCCGAAGCCCTACGGGCTGGACGCCGACCCCATCACCCAGCTGCTGATCGACGAGGAGCTGGCCGCCGCCGGCGTGAAGCGCCTGGCGGGCGGCATCGGACTGGGCTGGGCAGGCCCGACGATCATCTACGGCGGCACCGACGCTCAGAAGGAGCGCTACCTGTGGCCGATCCTCACCGGCGAGGAGGTGTGGTGCCAGCTGTTCTCCGAGCCCGACAGCGGCTCAGACCTGGCGAACCTGGCCACACGAGCGGTGCGAGACGGCGAGCGGTACATCGTGAACGGCTCGAAGATCTGGTCGTCAGGAGCGCACCGCAGCAAGTTCGGCATCCTCATCGCCCGCACCGATCCCGACGTGCCCAAGCACCGCGGCGTGTCGTACTTCATCTGCCCGATGGACACACCCGGCTTGGAGTTGCGCCCGATCATCGACATGACCACGGCCTACTCCTTCAACCAGACGTTCTTTACCGACATGGAGCTGCCGGTGGAGAACCGGATCGGCGACGAGAACGACGGCTGGCGGCTGGCCAAGATCACGCTGGGCAACGAGCGAGTGTCGCTCTCGGGCGAAGGAGCGTTGTGGGGCAGCGGCCCCAGCGCAGCAGACCTGCTCGACGTGGTCCGGTCGGCCGGGGGCGTGTCAGATCCGGTGATGCGCGACCGGGCCGCACGGCTGCACATCGAAGGCGAGGTGCTGCGGCTCATCCGGCTGCGAACGCTGAGCGCCCGCCTGCACGGCCGCCAGCCCGGCCCCGAGGCCAGCGTGCGCAAAGCGTTGGCAGACGATCACGGCCAGCACGTCATGGGACTGGCCAAGGATCTGGCCGGCGCTCACGGACTGCTCGCCAACACGGGCCCGCTGGGCACATCACCTGAATTCCCCAAGACCCAAGCCGTGGTGGAGGGCTGGAACGGCTGGCACGGCGGCTACCTGTTCAGCCCGGCTCTCACGATCGGCGGCGGCACCTCGGAAGTGCAGCGCAACATCATCGCCGAGCGAGTCCTGGGCTTGCCCCACGACATCGACGTGGAGTCCGGCAAGTCATGGTCTGAGGCCCGAGCTGCACTTGCCTGACGCGCTGCTAGGCGGCCGCTTGGGGCCTGCCTGCGGTTACCGCCCGGTGAAGGTGGGCGGACGCTTCTCGAGGAATGCCTGGACGGCTTCCTTGGTGTCCTCGGTGGTGAAGTTGAGCGACTGAGCCATGCCTTCGCCTTCGAGCGCAGTGGCGAAGTCGGCCGAGGCGTTGAGGGTGAGCAGGCGCTTGGTCATCGCAACGGCGATGGGCGGCCCGGCCGCGAGACGATCGGCCCAGTCGTCGACGAATGCGTCGAGCTCGCCGTGGGGCACCACCTTGTTGACGATGCCGAAGTCTTCGGCCTGCTTGGCATCGATGACGTCAGCGAAGAACGCTAGCTCCTTGGCGCGGTGCAGGCCGATGAGCCGAGGCAGGATCCAGGTGCCACCGAAGTCGACTGACAGGCCACGACGGGCGAAGATCTCGCTGAAGCGAGCCTGGTCGGAGGCCACGATCAGGTCGCAGGCGAGGGCGAGGTTCATGCCGGCGCCGGCTGCCACCCCGTTCACCTTGGCGATGACTGGCACCATGATCGAGTACAGCGCCGACACGGTCTGGTGGATCACGTTCAGCCCCTGCAGCGCATGCCGCCGTGGGCCGTCGCCTCCATCGGCGGCCAGGTCAGCGCCGCTGCAGAAGGCGTCGCCCGCACCGGTCATCACCACGCAGCGCACCGTGGGATCACCGCCGATCTCATTCCACGTCTCGCGCAGATCGGTGAACATCTGCGGGCTCGCCGCGTTGAGGCGCTTGGGCCGGTTCATCGTGATGGTGACGACGCCGTTGTCCGCGGCGTCGATGATGAGCGTTTCCAGTTCTGCCGATTCCATGAGTGGCGACGCTAGTGGTGGGACGCGGGTTGCGCCCGAGGGCTCAACCTCGATGCTTGGCCCACGCGGTGAGGCGTTCGACGGTCTGGATCATGTCGTCGTTGCTGCCTGCGAACGAGAACCGGATGTAGCGATGTCCCTCTGCGGGGTCGAAGTCGATGCCGGGCGTGGTGGCGATGCCGAGTTCCGCGAGCCAGGTCGCGGCCAGCTCAGCGCTGTCGTCGGTGAGGTGATCGACGTTGGCATAGATGTAGAACGCCCCGTCAGGCGGGGCGATGCGATCGATCCCTGCTGCGGGCAGGCCGTCGAGCAGGATCTGGCGGTTCGCCCGGTAGCGGGCGACGTTGGCTTCCAGCTCGTCGATGCTGTCGAAGGCGCCGAGTGCGGCGTGCTGGCTCACCGTGGAAGCGGCGATGGTGGCGTTCTGGGCGAGGCGCTCGACGGGTGAGACCAGATCGGGCGGCAGCACCAGCCAGCCCAACCGCCAACCGGTCATCGAGAAGTACTTGGAGAAGCTGTTCACCACGACCGCGCTCGGGCTGTGCGCCGCAGCGGTAGCGGCTTCGGTTCCGTAGGCGATGCCGTGGTAGATCTCGTCGGAGATCAGCCGCACGCCGGCGTCATGGCACCAGCGGGCTAGCCGGCCGAGTTCGTCTGCCATGAGCATGGTGCCGGTCGGGTTGGCGGGACTAGCCACGACCAGCCCATCGAGCTGGCCGGCGCTCGTGACCATGTCTGCGCTCAACCGGAAGCCCGACTCGGGCGTGACGGCAATCTCGACGACCTCGATGTCCAGTGCTTCGAGCGTGTTGCGGTAGCAGGGATAGCCGGGCGCAGTCACCGCCACCCGGTCGCCGGCCTCGAAGCACGCCAGGAACGCGAGCGTGAATGCCCCGCTGGCCCCCTGGGTGACCACGACGCGGTCGGCGTGGGTGTCGTGGCCGTACCAGTCGGCGTAGTGCCGGACCAGCCGCGTGCGCAGCGGTTCGATGCCCACGGCCGACGTGTAACCCAGCACGTCGCTGTCGATTGCCGCCTTGGCAGCAGCGCGCGCCCCGGCCGGCGCGGGAGTGGATGGCTGGCCGACCTCCATGTGCACCACATCGCCGCCGGCAGCTTCCCGGTCGGCGGCAGCCCGCATCATCTCCATCACAAAGAACGGCGCGATGTCCGCCCGCTCGGAGACCTTCAAGCCGCTCACGAAGCGCCGCCGTGCCGTTGCATGGCGTCAGAGGCTAAGAGGCCGCGCCGATAGGTGGCCGTCCACGGGTCGTCTGGTTCCCCGGTGTATTGGTGGGGTCGTCGATGACCTGACGACCGTGGAGGCCGGTTTCATCATGCGTGCTCTGACCAAGGCTGTGGTGGATGTCATGT
>JAJECP010000036.1 GCA_022821985.1 Acidimicrobiia bacterium | reverse complement strand
CACATACAGTGCAGTCGCGAGGGTGTCCAAGTCCGGGCCCATGCCGAGAACCTCCAAGATCGAAGCGTGACTACACCCCGAGCTTGGACACCCTCACCCCACCAACGGCGGACCCCACCCCTTGGAACTAACCATCTAGGGCAGGCGTGGCGTTGTTGAGCCGTGCTGTTGCCGCTGTCGCTGTTGTGCTCATGTCGGCATCGTGAACAGCTTGTCCGGGTGCGGGCACGCGAAGAGCACAAAGCGGACAAAGCGGACAGCAAGCCCTAGCCGGTATTACTCGGCGGAAGGCTCGCCGCCCAAACGACAGAACATGGCTACGAGTCATCGTGAACGAAAGGTTCACGATGACAAAAGACGCGGCATGGTATCGCAACTATCGCGCCAACCAGTCAGCCCCAGCAAGAGAACGGCGACTCGGCAGAGAACGCGAACGAGACAAACGCCGAGCCGGAACGCCGGAACGCCAAGCAACGGCAGCGCGGTATAGGGCTAGCCCCAAGGGCAAAGCGGCGCGAGAACGAAAGCTCGAAGAGGAAAGGCGCAAGCGGGCCGAACGCAACGCGCGCCCGGAAGTCATGGCGGCAAAGGCAGCCAAACGGGCCGAATCAGCGCAACGGGCCAAAGAACAGCGGCGGCGGTATCGCCAGCGCCCGGAAGTCAAGGCCAAGAGCAACGAAGCAAAGCGGCGCCACAGGCAAACCGCTACAAAAAAAGCCGCTAGACGTAGAGCACAAGCGCGCACAGTGCTAAAAGATGTCCTGCTGAAGTTTGATGTGTTTGACACTCAGCCGAATTGTTATCTGTGCGGCACTCCGATTTACACGCTGCTCGGGGCCGATATTGACCATGTTCGGCCGCGAAGTCGGGGCGGCGTGGACATACGGGAGAATATGCGGCTGGCGCACCCTGTTTGCAATGTGGTCAAAAGCAATAGGTGCTTGCATGAGCTTATCGGTTTGCCGGGGCATCCCCTGGGCGCTTGCAAGCTGGCTATTGCCGGACTGATTGAGATACTGCCGGAATGGTGCTGTTGTGATGCGGACGGCGACAATGGCGACGAACGCTTGACATTGTCCTAAGCCCGCCCCGTCAATCGGCCGGGCGGCATTGTGATGGGCACAAGACCCGCAACTCTTTCACTTTCTTGAATTGGCGTTGAGAACACCATTGCTCGAAATGTGGGCGGCTTGTAGCTATGTTCGTCGGGTATGTCCGGCTCTTATTCGCGCTGTCTCAGCATCCTGCCGAATGGCCGCAAATGCCAGCGCAAACGCGGGCATTTCAACGGCGAGTGTGAGGCCGCGGTTGCGTTGCAGCGCGAGCGTTCCGGCGATCCTGAGACGGTCGCGGCGAGAATGCTCGAAGTCGGCTTGTCGATAGTGGACGCTGCAAGGCGTTCCGGCATTGCCTACGCAACGCTGCGCGACGCTATACGTGCCGCCGAGGACGATGACACTGCCCATGAGCATTACGGCTTGGGTCGCGAGTGCTCGGCGGCTATCGGCAAGTTCGCTGAGCGCGTCGCCAATGCCGCGTTGAACAGCGAACGCAATGCGCGGCTGCTCTTTGACACAAAGAAACAGCTTGCCGACTCCGGCGCTTATGACACCTCTACGGCAGTCAGCGACTCTGAGCTTTGGATAAATCTAGGTTTGCAGATTTTCGGCAGCAAAGACAGCGGCGACACCAACGACGCTGAGAACGCCGAAGATGACAGCGCCGAGCCTGACAGTGTTTCGCTTACTGCCGAGGCCGAGGCTGATTAGGCTTCTGTCTATGGGCACGGCACTACTCGAAGCTCGAAGCCGGTTTGACGCTGACACTTTGGCGACTTGGCATTTGCCGTGCTTGGATTCGGATATTGACGGCGAGCGCCGCAGCCGTCAGCTTGCCGCTATGTCAACGCCGTTCGGCGCTGTTGCCCGTATTGAGCCGGTGCCGCAGCGCGGCAGTGTGCATATTGGGCAAGCTGTCGAGACTGTTGCCGACGGCGACGATCCGGACACAATCACTGTCAGCCGAGCGCAGCTTGCCGAAATCGTCGCTGAGCATCTTGGCGATATGAGCAATGCTGGCAGTGTGCCGAGCGTTCCGGTTGCCGAAGATGCGCCGAGCCGAAGCAATGACACCTTCGAGGTGTGGAATTCGGAGCTTGGCGACATTGAGACAATCACACTCGAAGAAACCGAACTTTTGGAGGAATCAGAGACATGACCACTACCGAAACAACTGCCGGGCTGAACTTCGCAGAAGCCGACAGCGCAGCCACTCGGCTGGAGACAGCGGCGAGAGTCCGCCGTCAGAACAACGGCGGATTCCACACCGCGGAGTCGGCGGCGCTGGCCGAGCAAGCCGCCGAGCTTCGCCGCCAGTCAGCGGCAGCATTCGACGCTGCGGCCAGCGCGGACGTGCTGAATCAGCCTGCCAGCGGCACGCTTGCCGACAGCGAGGCTTACTGGCGTGAGCAGTCAGAAGCCGACGCTGCCGCCGCACCGGCTCAGCGCGCTAATGCCGACCGGATCGCGGAGCAGATATTCCGCGACGTCAAAGGCGGCGGCGACGCTGAGGCTGCGCCCGCCGCCGCGTCTGCGCCGTCCACGGCGGACGTGGCCACGGCTGCCGCCGCTGGCGACTTCAGGGCATCGTTGGAGCTTGTGTCACGCGCCGAGCAAGGCGACACTGCGGCCTACGCCGCCGCCAACTTGCCGTGAGCGCCGAGCCTGCCGAGACGCTGTTCTGCGCTGTGTGCGGCGGCAGCATCAATACGGCTGCTTGGGCAGTAGGCGAGCCGGACAGCTTGCGCGTGCATCACGACGACGCGGGTGCTCACAATGTGCATAACGCTTACGCCGTCGACCATGTCCTGCGGCTGAGGCTCGACTACGGCCTAGGCAGCGGACTGATTGCCGACACGCCGACAAGATGGATAGAAGGCGGCGACTTGGCCGTACTGCGCCAGCGCAACGCCTAGCGCCGTTCTGAGGCTGCTGGGCGCGTCCTGAGCCGCTGGGCGTACCAAGGCACGCCGCCGCAGCCTGAGACGCTGCAGCGGCGTTGTGAGGCTGCTGGCGGCGTAGCAGCTTGGACAGCGTGCCTTGACGCGACGAAGCCGCCAGAAGCGCCCCAGCGGCGTTCTGGCGGCTTGTGTCGCTGTGGCGCTGTGTCAGTCAGCCAACGCCGCCCATGCTGCCTCATGATCCTCTACGGCGCTCATGGCGTAGCTGGCCCATGCGGCCATGATCTCGCGGCGGGCGTCGAGCTTGTCGCTGCGGAAGTAGGCAGCGTCAGAGTCTGACTGTGCGCCGTTGCCGTGCGCTATGGCGAGCTTGGCAGCCGTCTCGTCTTGGCCTGTTTCCTGCGCCCATTCTGCGAACGATGTGCGGAAGCCGTGAACGTCGGCTTGCTCGCCGTCGACGTCTGTCAGTCCGGCAGCCTTGGCGACGGTGCGCATGGCCGAGTCGGCAAGTCCGGCGAACACTTGGCCTTGCTGTGCGATGCCGACGGCTTCGAGCAGCCTCAGCGCCGGTGCCGAAAGCGGCACGCGGTGAGTCTTTCCGGCTTTCATGCGCTCGCCGTCTTGTGTCCATACCGCAGTGTCGAAGTTGAATTCGGCCCAGTCAGCGCGGCGAGTCTCGATGCTGCGCCCCGCTGTCAGAATCGTGAACAGCGTTGCCGCTTTGGCCTGCGCCGCCGATCCGCTAGCCAAGATGGCAGCAACAGCGTTCGGAATGTCGCCGTAGCGAACGGCTTTGCGCCGCTTGACTTCGCGGCGTTGCTTCGGCCCGAGCGTGGCTTCGAGCGCCTCTTTCGATGTCGGCATCGCGTCGAGACCTTGGCCGATTGCGCCCGACAGCGCCCGCAGGATGTCCAAGCGCACGTTCTTGCTTACTCCGGGCTTGTCGTGCCAGATCGGCTCAAGCACGCGCACGATGTCTTGGTGAGTGACGGCGGCGACGGGCTTGGTGCCCAGCGTGTCGGCCATGTAGTCGCGGAACCTTTGCGCTCGGCCTTCGACGGTGCGGGCGGCGCTGTTGGCCGCTGACATCTTGTCGTGCATCGCGCGCCACGCCGCCTCGAATGTGAGTGCGCCCGGCTGGGCTGTCTTGCGGGTGCGGACATCCTCGCCGCGGCCCGCCGCGGCGGCAGTGTCCGCCGCGAGCCGCCTTGCTTGTGCCAGCGGCACAAGGTCGGCATTGCCGTGGCCGACGAAGCTGCGCCGCCCGTCGGGCAGGGTGACCTTCTGAACCCAGCGCTTGAGGATGTGGCCCGACTTGCCCCATTCGACTTTGAGCGCAAGCCCGTAGCGGCCGTCGCCGTAGGTGGCGGGCCGGCCGTCGGGCTTGGGCTTGGCGTCGCGCACGAACTTCGTCGTGAGCGGCTTGCTGAGCTTCGGCATGGCATCCCTTTCGCCGGTATGCCAACGAATATACCATAACGACGGCGAACGGCGTGGCACGCTGGCGCACGGCTGCGGACTCCGCGACACACAGAAATAGCGTCTGATCTGCTTGTTTGTCTGTTCGTAGGTGTCCGCCAGCGTCCGCCGAGCGCCTACCGGCTTCGCGCGATTGCAAACCAGCAGGTCGCAACGTCGCAGAGTTCCCTGCCGCCCTCCTCCGCTATGACATCTGTACGTCGTCAATCGGAGGGCTCGGAAGGGGCGTTAGGAGCGAGCATGCGCGCGACCGCGTCAGGGGTGCGCTGCCAGTCCGGCTCTACACGCACCCGCAGCTCCAGATAGACACCGTCGAGGCCCAGCTCGCGGCGTGCCGCTGTGCCTACGTCTCGCAGCATCCGCCCGCCCTTGCCAATCACGATGCCCTTCTGCGAGGGCCGCTCCACGGCAATGTCGCAGCGGATGCGGTCGGGCTCCCACTCGGTGACACGGACCGCGATGCTGTAGGGCAGTTCGTCGCCCAGCCGCGCCAGCAACTGCTCGCGCACCGCCTCGGAGATGCGCCACGCGTCGGGCAGATCGGTGATGCTCTCGGGAGGAAAGTACGCAGGACCCTCGTCCAGTCCGGCCGCCAAGTGATTGATCAGGGCATCAGTGCCTTCGCCGCTCACTCCCGACACGGGGAAATACGCATCGGCGTCGAACTCCCCAGCGGCAGAAAGCTGATCCAGCACTTGGGCCCTCGACGCCCGGTCGCATTTCGTGACTGCAACCACCTTGGAGATGCCCGACGGCAGCGACTCCCAGATGAGCCGGTCGCCGCGACCGAGCGGCGCTGTGGCATCGAGCACCATGCAGATCACGTCCACCGGCTCCAGCTCGTTGACGGCGGTGCGGGCGGTCTCGTTGAGCTGCTCGCCCAGCGGCGTCACCGGCTTGGCGATGCCGGGCGTGTCGACGAAAACGATCTGCGCGTCGGGAAGGTGCCGCACGCCCATGACACGCAGCCGAGTGGTCTGGGGCTTGGCGGAGGTGATGCTGATCTTGCTGCCCACCAAGCAGTTCAGCAATGTCGACTTGCCTGCATTCGGGCGCCCCACGAGGGTCACAAAGCCTGAGCGCACCGCCCGCTCCGGGCCTACCCGGAACCCGCCGGATCGGCTCCTCGCCGGGCGCCGACGAGGTTGATGCGCCGGCCTTCTACCTCAAGCGCAGACAGGCACCAGCCGTCGAGTTCCGTGGTCTCGCCCGTTTCGGGCACGTGGCCCATGCGGTCGAGCAGCAACCCGCCGACCGTGTCCCAGTCACCCTCGGGCAGTCGAAGCTCCAGAACCTCGGCCAGCCGCGACGCGGGCAGCCGCCCCGAGAACATAAACGCGCCGTCGTCTACTTCCTGGACGAGCGCCTCGTCGGCGTCGTACTCGTCGGCAATCTCGCCCACCAGTTCTTCGATGATGTCCTCGAGCGTGACCAGCCCTGCCACGCCCCCGTACTCGTCCACGGCGATAGCCAAGTGAGACTTGGATTCCTGCATCTCGCGCATCAGGTCGCTGACACGCTTGGTTTCCGGCACGAAGGTGGCTGGCCGCAGCACCTGTGCGCAGGTGACTACGCCGTCCGAGCCAGGCCCCTTCGTTGGTGTGCCGTGCAGGTAGGCCGCAACGAGATCCTTCGCCAGCACGATGCCCCGCAGGTCGTCGACGCTGGCGGCGGTCACCGGCAGGCGTGTGAAGCCCGAGGCGATGATTTGCTCCAGCGCATCAGCGACGCTGTCATCGAGGCTCACGGTGACCATGTCGGGGCGAGGCACCATCACCTCACGCACGATGGTGTCGCCGAGCTCCATGATCTGGCCGATCAGCTCGGCCTCGCTGTCCTCGATCAGGCTGGCCTGCGCTGCAGCCGATGCCAGCGCCACGAGCTCGTCCTCGGTGACCTCGCCGCTGTCGCCCTGTGTAGCGGCAGGTCCTACAGCGCGCGCGGGGAATGCCAGCAGCCGGGCAACCCAAGCGAGCGGTCCGGTGCGACTCAACACGCGAGCGATCGGCGCGAGCACCCGCGCCATGCGGTCGTTGGCCTCGACCCCCCACCGCCGGGGCATCGCCTCGGTCACGCCGAACAGCACGATGGCTGTCACGGCCATAGCAGCCACGATGCCCGCTGCACCCGTACGGCTCGCGGCCACCCAGGTGACACCACCCACCAGCGTCACCTGGGCCAGCACTCGCAGCAGCGAGACGGGACCCAGCACGACCTCGCGGTCCTCCACGAGCTGCTCCAGCGAGGCCTTCGGCGGGACGCTCGGATGCCCGTTGTCGCGGTCGCCGTTGTGACGCTCTCCGTTGCCATTGGATTCGTCGAGGCCCGAAGCGCGGGCTCGGCCCAGACGCACGAACGTCGCCTCGACCAGTCGCAGGAACATGGCCGCCGTGAGCAGGATCGCCGCCGCGACAGCGCCCAGCACCCAGTTCATGACCGGCTCCACAAGCTGCGCAAGTGCTCAGTCTCGCGGGCTCGCATGGCAGCGGCTTCGGCAGGCTCCGCGTGATCCATGCCGAGCAAGTGCAGCACGCCGTGCACGACGAGCAAATCGATTTCCGCGGTGACGCTGCCGTCGTGACCCGGGCGAGACCCCTCGCCTGCCTCCGCATTCACCGCAGCGACGGCTGGGCACACGACGATGTCGCCGGCCAGCCGGATGCTGGCCCCGTCCGGCACCTGCGGGCCCGGCACGAGATCCAGCGGGAAGGCGAGAACGTCGGTCGGCCCGGTGTGACCCATGTGAGCTTCATTCAGCTCGGCCATCTCGTCGCGGCCCACGAACGTCACGGCGGTTTCAGTGCCCGGCGGCACACCCTCGGCGTCCAGCATCTGCCGCACCAGCACGCGGTAGCGCCGGGCATCGATCTGCACGTCGTTCTGACGATCTGCGATCAGCACGCCGTCGGTGCCGGTGCCGCCACCAGCCACTCGTTCACTCGCTGCCGTTGCGTTTCGCGTCACGCCGGTCATATGCCGCCACGATGTCGCCGACGATGCGATGCCGGGTGATGTCCCGCCTGCCGAGGCGAGCGAACGCAAGCCCGGGAATGCCGTCGAGCGCCTGTTCCACGTCGATCAGCCCGCTCTTGCCACCGGGCACGTCGATCTGCGTGCGGTCGCCGGTCACCACCACCTTGGAGCCGAAGCCGATGCGGGTCAGGAACATCTTCATCTGTTCGGGTGTGGTGTTCTGCGCCTCGTCGAGGATGATGAAGCTGTCGTTCAGCGTGCGGCCGCGCATGAATGCCAGCGGCGCCACATCGATCGTCTTGCGCTCGAGCAGCTTGGCGGCAGTCTCCACATCGAGCATGTCGTACAGCGAGTCATACAGCGGGGCCAGATACGGGTCGATCTTGGCCATCAGATCCCCTGGCAGGAAGCCCAGCCGTTCGCCCGCTTCCACAGCCGGACGGGTGAGCACGATGCGCCGCACGGCCTTCGACATCAGCGCATCGACGGCAAGCGCCACCGCAAGCCACGTCTTGCCGGTGCCGGCCGGCCCGACAGCAAACGTCACGATGTTCGAGCGGATCATCTCCACGTAGCGCTTCTGGCCCGCGCTCTTCGCCCGCACCACCCTGCCGTTGGGCGCGCGCACGATCGGGGCAGACAGCACGTCGCTCGGGCTCTCGTCGGCCTCGACCATGTCGATGACACGGTCGAGCATCTCGGGCTCGATGCGCTGGCCGGCCTCGAGCACGTGCACCATCTCCTCGAAGACCTGCCCGACGAGCGCTGCGCTGGGCCCCGCCACGGTGATCTCGTTGCCACGCACGTGAATGTCGGCATCTGCAAAGTGGTCTGCCACCAGCCGCAGGTGCTCGTCGCGCTGCCCTAGCACCCCGACCATGAGGTGATTGCCCGGCACGTGTATCCGGACCTGTGTGTCGGTCACTGGGCTCCGGCGCAGTAAGTCGTCAGCGCAGCACTCATGAGTCGGTGGCGCGCAGACGGCAACCAGACTTGCCGACGGTTGGTTCGGTCACGATGGTCGCAAGGCTAGTCGCGTCCCGCGATCTGCCATTGTCCAATTTCTTGCGTCACGAGCGCAGTCCGGCATAGATCTCCTTGCAGGCCGGGCACACCGGGTAGCGCTCGCCGTCTCGCGTCGGCACCCACTTCTTGCCGCACAGCGCCACAACCGCTTCGCCGCTGACGGCCGAGCGGGTCAGCGCCGTCTTGTTGACGTAGTGAGAGAAGCGGTCGTGATCGCCGTCTGTCGTGCGGGTGTCGGGGCGCTCGATGACGTCGGGACTGCCCGCAGCAGCGCCGCTGGCGACTGGAATGCTGCTGACGCCATCGCTGAGGGTCTGGGCGGTCATCTCGCTGGTCCCCTCCGAGTCAGAATCGGCTCCTCCCGGTGCAACGGTACGGCAGTAATGTGCCCGTTCGCGCCACTGGTGAGTCGACAGCGGTGGCACTGACTGCACAGCACCGGGCGAACGACCTTGAGCACAACCGCCGACGAGGGCGCCACCGCCCGCAGCCTCCAGCTGGACTCGGCTGCCGGATGGGCCGTCGCGCTGTCGGCTTCGCTCGCCACGTTCGCGGTCTTCGCCGTGGCCTACAGCTTCGGGGTCGTGCTCGCCTCCATCCGCGACGAGTTCAGCATCGGCACCGGTTTGGCGTCGCTGCTCTTCGCGATTCCGACGTTCCTCTATTTCGTGCTCGGTGTGTTCACCGGTCGCCTCGGCGACCGCTACGGACCCCGACGTGTGCTCTTCGCTGGCGCCGTCGCCCTCGGAGTCGGCCTCTGGGCGACCAGCCTGGCCCAGAGCCTGTGGCTAGCGATGACGACCTACGTGCTCGGCGTGGGGATCAGCGTGGCGTGTGTATACGTCCCGATGGTCTCGGTGGTCGGCGGCTGGTTCGAACGTCACCGCACAGCGGCACTGGGCGTGGCCGTGGCTGGGATCGGACTGGGTCACTTCGCCGGCGCCTGGGCTGCGGAATGGCTCATCGAGCTCTACGGCTGGCGCGACACCTACCGGGTGCTCGCTGTCGTGTCGACGGGATTGCTCATGCTGGCTGCGATCGCCGCTCGGCGTCCGCCCCATGTCGCGCCCCCGAGCGAGATGCCGTCGCTGCGCAGGCTCATGCACAACCGGCGGTACACGCTGCTCTATTTCTCGATGATGCTGCTGAGCGCCAGCCTGTTCGTCCCGATCATCTACATCAAGGACTACCTCGACGACCTCGGCAAGCCAGGCGGTCAGTGGCTTATCAGCATCATCGGCCTGGCCTCGCTGCTCGGGCGGCTGGCACTCGGTGCACTCGGCACCGTGCTGCCGCTCATGCGGCTGTACCAGCTCTCCTTCACGATCATGGGGCTGAGCTACCTGATCTGGCTCTTTGCCGGCGACAACTACACGGTGCTCGTGATCTACACGCTGGTGATGGGCTGCAGCTACGGCGGCTTCATCGCCCTGTCTCCTGCGGTTGCCGCAGAACTCTTCGGGCTCGCCGGACTCGGCGGCGTCTTGGGTGCGCTGTACACCGCTGCAGGCATCGGCGGGCTTGTCGGGCCGCCGTTGGCAGGGCTGCTGATTGACGGCGCCGGTTACCGCGTGACGATCGTGGCGGCGATGATCATTGCGCTCACATCGGTGCCGTTGCTGGTCGCTTCCGGGCGCGCCCGCGTCGTCCCCCTCGCCACCGTCGGCACCGGTGAGACCGCCGCCCGCGCCACGACGCCGGCACAGCGCGAACAGTTCCCGACGGCGCCGGCGGCCCGTGCGGGCGATGCCGCTGCCGCGGTCCCTCTGAGCGATGCAGCGCCTGCCGCTGGGCTCGGGCAGCGCGGGCCGGTCACGGTGCAGTCTTTCCGGGCTGCACCGGCCCAAGAAGCCCTCGGACCCGAGTCGATCGACTCCGTGCTGCTGCTGTCGTTTGGAGGGCCGGAAGGTCCCGACGACGTGATGCCGTTCTTGCGGAACGTCACTCGGGGACGCGACGTTCCAGCAGAGCGACTCGCCCAGGTCGCTCAGCAGTACCTGCGTCATGGCGGCGTGAGCCCGATCAACGAGCAGAACCGCGCTTTGCTGGCGGCGCTGTCGGGCGAACTCGCTCGCCGGGGCACGCCATTGGCGTGCTACTGGGGCAATCGCAACTGGCACCCGTACCTGCGTGACGCCGTCGGCCAGATGGCCAGCGAAGGACGCCGCCACGCGGCGGTGATCGTGACCTCCGCATTCAGCTCGTATTCGGGCTGCCGCCAATATCACGAAGATCTCGCACAAGCTGCCAGCGAGGTGCCCGGAGCACCACGCCTGTCGCGGGTGCGGGTCTATGGCAATCACCCCGGATTCGCCGGCGCCCTCGCTGAGCGCATCCGAGAGGCACTCGACGGCGCTCGCCTGCGCAGCGATGTGCACACCCTGTTCACCGCGCACAGCCTGCCGAGCCGGATGGCTGCATCGTGCGACTACGAGGCGCAGCTCCGCGATGCCGCCGAGACAGTCGCCGGCATGGCGGGCCTGAGCGGCCAGATCGAGGTGGTGTACCAGTCGCGCAGCGGTCCACCGCACGTGCCGTGGCTGGAACCCGACGTCAACGACCGGCTCGCCCAGCTCGGCTCGGCGGGCTGCCGTACCGTCCTCGTCGTGCCGCTCGGCTTCGTCTCCGACCACATGGAAGTGCTTGTCGACCTCGACACCAAGGCGCGTGCCGCAGCCGCCCGCGCTGGCATCACCATGGTGCGTGCTCGGTCGGTCGGCACGCATCCATTGTTCGTGGAGGCGCTGGTGGATCTCGTGGAGGAGACGGCAGGTCTGCGAGCCGAACGGCCCGCGGTCGGCCGGCTGGGACCGCGCCCGGACAGCTGCGCTCCGGGGTGCTGCCCGCTCGAGCGAGGCGCCTGACGGCCGACCGGCAGCTCAGCCTCTCAGCCGCAGCCGCTGGTTGCGCCGCAGGAGCGGCAGGCGAAGCATGAGCCGGCGCGCACCATCCGGTCGCCGCAGGTCATGCACAGCGGTGCATCGGCATATCCGCGGGTCTCAGAGCGGTGCGACGGCGGGTCTGGTGCCGGCTCGGCGCCGATCGCGGTCTCGACCGTTGCGCTCTCGAGCCCCGGCAGCGGCGGATCAGTGCGCTCGTCGACGCTGAGCACTCCCAACTCGGTGCGCTCTTCCAACGACAGGTACTCGAGCGCCAGGCGGCGGAAGATGTAGTCGACGATGCTCGTGGCAATGCGCAGCTCGGGGTCGTCGGTGAGCCCCGCAGGCTCGAACCGCATGTTGGTGAAGGCGTCCACGTAGGAACGCAGCGGCACCCCGTACTGCAAGCCGTGGCTGACCGAGATGGCGAATGCATCCATGATCCCGGCCAGCGTGGAGCCCTGCTTCGCCACGGTGAGGAAGATCTCCCCGGGCCGGCCGTCGTCGTACTCGCCGACGGTCATGTAGCCGTGGCAGTCGGTGACCCGGAAGGAGAACGTGCGCGACCGGCGGCTGCGTGGCAGCCGGTTGCGCGGCGGCACCACCGCTCCCCCCAACGCGGCGGCAGCGGATGCTGCGGCCCCCTGGGCCGATGCACCCATGGCCGGTGTGCCGAGAGCCGGTGTGCCAGCGGAGGTCGCCGGCCCGACCGACAGGGGCTGGCTCACCTTGCAGTTGTCGCGGTAGATCGCCACCGCCTTGAGCCCAAGCCGCCACGATTCGACGATGAGGTCCTCGATGTCGCCGGCGGATGCCGACTCGGGCAGGTTGACGGTCTTGGAGATCGCACCCGAGACGAAGGGCTGGCAGGCCGCCATCATCGCAACGTGGCCCTGCGGCGAGATGGCATCGGCGCCGATCGAGCAGGCGAACACCGCCCGGTGAGCGTCCGCCAAGTGCGGCGCGCCGGCGATGTGGCCCGTAGCGAGGATGTGCGCCTCAATGTCAGCGATGTCTGAGAGCGAGTAGCCGAGCCTGTTCAGCGCGACGGGCACTGTCGAGTTCACAATGCGCAGATCGCCGCCGCCCACCAGCTTCTTGTGCTTCACCAAGCCCAGATCGGGTTCGATCCCGGTGGTGTCGCAGTCCATCATGAACGAGATCGTTCCGGTGGGCGCGATCACGGTGGCCTGGGAATTGCGAACGCCATGAGACTCGCCGCCCGCGATGGCATGGTTCCAGCGAGCACGCGCGGCGGCACGCAGATCCTCGGTCAGCGCCGCCATGCCTGCGCCGGTGTCCGCCGGCTCGGCGCGCACCTCGATGCTGTCCAGCGAGTCGCGATGCCGGCCCAGAACGCCGCACATCGCATCGGCATTCGCGTCGAAGCCGTCGAAGGCTCCGAGCCGCTCGGCCAAGTCGGCTGAGGTGGCGTATGCCTCCCCGCACATGAGCGCCGTGAGCGATGCCGCTAGCGCCCTCGCCTGCGGAGAGTCGTAGGGAACGCCCGCTGCCATCAGCAGCGCACCCAGATTCGTGAAGCCCAGCCCGAGCTGGCGGAAGCGCCGGGAAGTCTCGCCGATCAGCTCCGTCGGGTAGTCGGCGTGGCTCACCAGCACGTCCTGGGCAATGAACGTGATGCGCACCGCCTGGCGGAAGCCCTCGATATCGAAATCGCGGCCGGCGGCGTGATCCCCAAAGAAGGGCAACAGGTTGACGCTCGCCAGGTTGCAGGCCGAGTTGTCGAGGTGGACATACTCGCTGCATGGGTTGCTGGCGCTGATCGGGCCGTGGGCGGGCGCCGTGTGCCAGCTGTTGATCGTGGTGGAGAACTGAACGCCAGGGTCGGCGCATTCCCAGGCCGCTTGGGCAATCTGGCCGAGGAGATCCCGCGCACGCATGACGGCGGTGATCTCGCCCGTGGTGCGCGCCCGCAGCTCCCAAGTGCCGTCGGCCGCGACCGCCTCCATGAACTCGTCGGACAGCCGGACCGAGTTGTTCGCATTCTGGTACTGCACCGAGAACGAGTCGGCGCCGTCGACATCCATGTCGAATCCGGCGGCGTCCAAGGCGCGTGCCTTGCGCTCCTCGCGTGCCTTGCACCACACGAAGGCCTCGACATCGGGATGATCGGCGTCGAGCAGGACCATCTTGGCGGCGCGCCGGGTCTTGCCGCCGCTGCGGATCGTGCCCGCCGACGCATCGGCGCCGCGCATGAAGCTGACCGGACCGCTCGCCGTGCCGCCGCCCGACAGCGGCTCGCACGATGCCCGCAGCGCCGACAGGTTTACCCCGGCGCCCGAGCCGCCCTTGAAGATCCGGCCCTCGGTGACGTACCAGTCCAGGATCGATTCCATCTCGTCGTCGACAGCAAGGATGAAGCAGGCCGACGCCTGCTGGGGCACACCCTTCACGCCGATGTTGAACCAGACCGGGCTGTTGAACGCCACCCGCTGGTGAACCAGCAGCCACGCCAGCTCTGCCTCGAATGTCGCCGCCTCGTCCGGAGATGCGAAATAGCCGTCGCTGGCCGCCCACTGGGTGACGGTGCCCGCAACGCGGTCGATGACTTGGCGCAGCGACTGCTCCCGCTCCGGCGTGCCGATGGTGCCGCGGAAGTACTTCTGGGCAACGATGTTGACCGCCGTGGGACTCCAATCGGCGGGGAACTCAACGTCGGGCTGCGAGAACGCAACCGATCCGTCGACCGCGTTCGTGATGGAGGCATCGAAGCGCTCCCACCGCACCGTGTCATAGGGATGGGCGCCATCAGCGGTGAAATGCCGCTGCAGACGCAGAGGCGCGCCGGCAGACCGGTGCCCGGGGCCGTGGCCCCGCACCCGCTGCTCCTCGGTCATCGCCACTTACCGCTGACCTCCTGCACCAGTGTCGCAAACCGGAGTCGACCCGCCGGGACGCGCCCGCGGGCCGTGCGGCCGACGGTGACAGGCGCACGCTACGGCCGCTCCCCTGTGGAACGAAAGGGGCAATGAACAGGCCTTCACGGGGACTTTCCTGTGCATAACTGGCAGATGCTGTGGATAACCGCCGGCGACAACGCCTGCCGGGACGAACGGGTGGCAGACTCGCCGCGTGCACCGGCTGTACCCGCTGCCCCCCGAACCCATCGACGCTGCGCACGCCGCCAGTCGCCAACGTGCACCGCACGCCGATCGTCCCTGGGTGATGCTCAACATGGTTGCGAGCATCGACGGGGCCGCAGCGATCGACGGCGTGTCGGGGGGGCTCTCGAGCGAACCCGACAAGGCGATGTTCGGGGCGCTGCGCGCGCAGGCCGACACGATCCTGGTCGGTGCGCGCACGGCGAACGCCGAGCGGTACCGCCCGGCGCGGCGATCTGGTGCCCGCATTGCCGTGGTCAGCGGATCGCTCAGTGTCGACCCGGACTTGCCGCTGTTCAGCCAGCCGCCAGACCCGCCCGCAGCACCGTTGCCGCTGGTGGTCACCACCGTCGGCGCAGACTGCGACGCCGCAGAACGGCTGGCCGACCGCGCGGAGCTCGTGCGCGCCGGCACCGACTCGGTGGATCTGCCTGCGTCGTTGAGACGCCTGGGCTCGCTGGGGGCGCGCGTTGTGCTCTGTGAGGGAGGGCCAGCGCTCAACGCCAGCCTGCTGGCGGCCGACCTCGTCGACGAGGTGAACCTGACGCACGCGCCGCTGGCCGTGGCGACTGACGCCCCGCGCATCGCCTCTGCGCCCGGCGGCGACTCGCCGGCCGCCGCGCCCCGCGCATTCGCGCTCGAGCAAGTCATCGCCCACGACGATGTGCTCTTCGTGCGCTGGGTGCGCTCTCGGCACTGAAGCATCGAACAAATGCGCGCTGTTTGGAACATTTGTTGTTAGTGTACTGACTGATCGGAACGAGAGTTCCTTCCCTTCGATGGGAGCACCCGATCTGGCCGGCAGCAGATGCCGGGCCCGCCGGGACCGACCCGAAAGGTTCACCATGCAAGCAGCCAGTGCCGCAGGTCAGCGGATCGCACACCTCAACGAGCGTCAGCGCGCCATGCTCGACTTCATCGACGTGACGCAGCGCGAGCGCGGCTATCCCCCGTCGGTCCGCGAGATCGGCAACGAGGTCAATCTCAACTCGCCTGCGACCGTGCACCGCCACCTGCGAACGCTCGAGGCCGACGGATGGATCCGGCGCGACCCATCGCGGCCCAGGGCGCTCATCATCAACTGCGACTGGCAGACAGGAGTGAAGGGCGAGCGGCGACCGGCCCGTCACGTGGCGCTCATCGGGGAGGTTGCAGCAGGCACCGACGTGCTCGCCCAGCAGAACGTCGAGGAGCTGCTGCCGCTGCCGGCCGATTTCACGGGCAGCGGCGAGCTCTTCATGCTGCGAGTGCGGGGCGACTCGATGATCGATGTCGGCATCTGGGATCGCGACTACGTGGTGGCGCGCCACCAGCCCGACGCGGAGGTCGGCGACATCGTCGTGGCCGGCATCGATGGCGAAGAGGGCACCGTCAAGCGCTACCGGCGCGACGGCGACAACGTCGTCCTCGAACCGGCAAATCAAAGCCACGGTCCGATCATCCGCCCCGCCGACGAAGTCACCATCTACGGAAAGGTCGTGACGGTGATCCGCCGCCTGTAGCGGCGGACAATTCGACGCAGCGGCGCCTATAGCGGCGGGCAATTCGACACAGCGGCGCTTGTAAGCGCTGTGTGCTCAACTTGACCGGTGTTCACGGTTCTGACCCAGCCGCCTGACGATCTCGACGACACATCGCGCGTGTGGATCCCCGTCCGTTCAGGCACGGTGTTCACCGAGCCGGGCAGCGGCCTGTGCGCGAGCCCCACGGCGCCCGTCGGCGATGGCTCGCCTTCCGCCTCTTTTCTCGGCGTGCTCGATGGCCTCGGCGTCTGGGCTGTCGACATGGATCCGGCCGACGGGCCGCCGCTGGACGAGGGTGATCTCGAGCCCGTGCCGCTGCGCAAGCTCTACGGCCGCATTCCCGACGAGCACTGGCAGATCGCCGGCCGCGCCGCACAGATCGTGGAGTTCGAGAGAACCCATCGCTATTGCGGACGTTGCGGGAGCCTGACGAACACCAACGCCTCAGATCGGGCAAGAGTCTGCAGCAACTGCGGTCACATGGCGTTTCCGAGGCTCAGCCCCGCCATGATCGTTCTCGTCGAACGCGGCCCCGAGGTGTTGCTCGCCTGGGGCCGGCAGTTCCCCGGCCGCTTCTACAGCGCACTCGCCGGCTTCGTCGAACCCGGTGAGAGCCTCGAGGACGCCGTGGCCCGGGAGGTCTACGAGGAAGTCCAGATCACGGTCGACAACGTCCGCTACTTCGGAAGCCAGCCGTGGCCATTCCCGCACTCGCTGATGTGCGGCTTTACCTGCGAATGGCAAGCCGGCGAGATCGAGATCGACCCCGAAGAGATCGTCGAAGCCGGTTGGTACACCGCAGACAGCCTGCCCCCGTGCCCGCGCGGCGGGATGTCGATTGCCGGCTGGCTCATCGACGACTGGCTGAAGCGAACCGCAGCCGGCTGATCAGGCGCGGTGCCAGGTGGCGCCGTCGGGGCCGTCGGCGACGACGATGCCTACGGCCGCCAGATCGTCCCGGATACGGTCGGCGGTGTCGAAGTCGCGAGCTGATCGCGCCGCAGCCCTCTGTGCCAGCAATACGTCCACCTCGGCATCGGCGAGCCCGCCGTCGCGGTGATCTTCGCCGCCGTCATCACCGCAGGTGAGCCCCACCACGCCGAGCAGGTGGAGTGCCGTGCGAGCCGATCGGGAAGCCTCGGCAGGCGCTGCTCCGTCGAGTGAAGCGTTCGCCCGGCGCACGAGGCGGAAGATCACGTCGAGCGCTGTGGGCGTGGAGAAATCGTCGTCCATGGCCGCTGCGAACGCCGTCACGGCTTCGACATCCACGTCGGGAACAGACCCGCGTTCGATGTCAGGCCGCCGCACTGCAGCCTCGATGCCGTCCGGGAAGCCTGCAGCGGAGACCCGGCGGGCGAACGCATCGAGCCGGCCGACAGCGCTGCGGGCCGCTTCAAGCGAGTCGGACCCCATCTCCATGGTCCGGCGGTAGTGGGTCTGCAGCACCAGCAGGCGCACAGCGCGGGGGCCGACTGCGTCGATCGCTTCGGCGAGCTGGGTGTAGTTGCCCAGCGACTTGGCCATCTTCTGGCTGCCGACGTTCACCATGGCGCTGTGCACCCAGTAGCGGGCAAACGCCTCGCCCATGGCGGTCACCTGGGCGCACTCGTTCTGGTGGTGGGGAAAGACCAGGTCGTCTCCCCCTCCGTGGATGTCGAAGCCGGGCCCGAGCGCGCTGAGCGACATCGCCACGCACTCCGTGTGCCAGCCGGGCCGGCCCTCCCCCCACGGCGTTTCCCAGCGCGGCTCTCCCGGCTGCGCGGCCTTCCAGAGCGCGAAGTCCAGCGGTGAACGCTTGTCGGGGTCGACGTCGACGCGCGCGCCAGCATCCGCGTTGAGCTGCTCGGTTGTCCGGCCCGCCAAATCGCCGTACCCACGGGCAGCGTCGACGGCGAAGTACACGCCCTTGCCCGGCACGTCGTACGCGGCACCGAGCGACCGCAGCTCAGCGATCACGTCGATCATCTGCGAGATGAAGTGTGTGGCGTGAGGCCGCGAATGGGCCCGCAGCACGCCGAGCCGATCCATCTGCTCGTCATATGCGGCTGTGAATTCTGCAGCGACATCGGCCTCGGAGCGCTGCTCGCGCTGGGCGCGCTCCACGATCTTGTCGTCGATGTCGGTGACATTCGATGCCAACGTCACCTCATATCCAGACCACTCCAAGTAGCGCCGGATGACGTCGTAGGTCAGCGCAGTGCGGCCGTGGCCGAGGTGGGGCACGTCATAGACCGTCGGACCGCAGACATACATGGAGATCTCGCCCGGCGTCCGCGGGACGAAGGCGGTCTTGCGCCGCGTCATCGTGTCGAAGATCTGCAAGCTCACTGATGCCGGAGTCCCGATCGGGCTGCAAGGGTACCGATGCGGTTCAGAGGCGAACCCTGGATTTTCTCTTCAGCCGGCAGCGATGGTCACGCTCCAGACCGCGAGGTTGTGGAACGCGTGCAGCACCAGACCCGCCCACCAGCCGTACCGCACCCGCGCAATGGTGAACATGAGGCCCAGCCAGATCTGCGGGCTCACCACCAGCGGTGCCACGACAACAGTGGCGAAGGTCCAGCTCACGTCGTAGTTGGCGAGATGCACGACGCCGAACGCGGCGAGCGAGCACCACACCGGCCAGCGCGGATGAGCCTCCCACCAGCGAGCAACGCTGCCACGCCAAGTCGGAGGCTCCGGCCCGGCATCGACCGCGGCATCGGGCCGCGCCACCCCGGCGACGAGCGACTGGATCCACAGGGCTCCCGAGAGCAGCACGATGAGGGCGAAGACGGCCGCAACGACGATGACGGGACCGCCGCCGCCCGCAAAGTTCAGCAACCCGAATGCCCCGGTGGCTGCGAGCACGCCCAGGCGCAGGCGGGCGGCCAGAGGGAGCCGGAACACGAACTCCTCGATCACGGGCGCGATCAGCGCGACGAGCAGCAATTGCTCCACGAGGGGCCGTTCGAGCAACTCGGTCTCGAGGGTGTTCACATAGCCGGTTCGCGCCGCGAGCAGCGACACCACGAGCAACGCGAGCGAGCCGCCGAGCCCGATGACGAACAGCAGGGCGAGGCCCCCGGGCCAGTGCCTCCGATTCGTGGCGGCGCGCCAGTCCGGATGAGCGCCGAAGCGCGGGCTGATCGTGCTCCACACGCCCCCTGGCGCGCCGGCGTCAGCGGGTGGAGTGCCCTCGTTGCTCAAGCGCCGTCGACCTACCCGGCTTCTTCGTCGTCTTCGTCGGGATCGTCCGGGCGGGCTTCGGGATAGAGGTGCTCGAGGCTTCCCGGCTCGACCCTGCATTCCTCGATGAACGTGTCCACATCGCTCAATCGCAACCGGATGACACGTCCGAACCGGTACGCCGGCAGGTCACCCCGGTCAATGAAGCGGTACAGCGTCCGGGTGGTGATGCCCATGCGGTCTGCGGCCTTCAGCGTCGACAGCCAGACGATCTCTTCGTAGGGAACCTGGTGCTGTTCTTCGCCTGCTGCACCGTTGTCGCCTGATTCGGTCGGCTCCTCAGCCATCTCGCACCTCGCAGTCGGTCGGCTGTTGGCGCTCGAGGGACGTGATCGATCCCTGCGGGCCAACGCTAGTGCGCGAACCGGCGGCCAACGTGCATTTCAACATCAACCATTGATATTACGCGCTATACCGCCATATCTATGCGACCTACTGAGTCAGTTTGCTGAAGTTTTGATAATTATTTGGTGACTTCACACCAACATGGTTAAGTCTGCGGCGTGCCCGCAGATCCGCTGTCGCCAACCGATCATCGGGCTCTGCCGCCTGCACCTGCCACAAGCCGCCCCAGCGGAGGTAGCCGGTCATCGCTTCGCCCACGCGTCATCGCAGGTGCGGTCTTGTGCAGTGCTGCAGCCCTGGGACTGTGGTGGGCGTTCGAGCAGTCAGCGGCTGCGCCCGAAACCAGCTACGTGGTCGCGCGGACGCGGCTCGCTCCGGGCAGGGTGATCGAGCCGGCAGATGTTGCCTTGGTCTCCATCCGCTTGCCAGCCGAGATCGAAGCGACCGTCTTCGGCGAGGGCGACGGCGATGACGTGGTGGGCAGCGTGGTGCTCGAAGCCATTCACGCCGGGGAATTGCTCGCCCGGGGTGACGTCGGTCCGCGCCGATCAACTGCCGGTCGAGACGCGGGTTATGCCGTTGCTGTCGAGCTCGATCGTCCCGGGGCCCTCAACGGGCTGATCGCGGCCGGCGAACGAGTCGACGTCGTCGTCACGGGTTCCAACCTCGTCGCTACAGCCGCCTCGCATGCGTCAAGTCTCGTGGCAGCCGACGCCCTCGTGCTCGATGTCGACGACTTCGCCGGCGCAGGACAGCCGTCGGGCACAGTCACCGTCACCCTGCAGGTGCACGACCGCGCTGCCGCGGTCTCGGTTGCCGCAGCCGCCGACGCGGGTTCCATCACATTGATCCGTCCCTGGGGAGCATCACCACAGGTGGCGCCATGACCGATCCGCCAACCCTCGCCGAGATCGAACGGTCGGTTTCGGAGCGCGCCCGGCACTGCGGCCTGGACCCGCGCGGGTCAGGCGCGCATCGGGCAGTCAGAGGACTCGCCCACGAGGAGATCCGGCGCTGGAATCTCGGCTTCAAGAGCGGCGTTCACAGCAGTGCGATCGACGACGCCGACGCCGTTGCCGACCGGGTCGTGCGCAACCTGCTCGGTTACGGACCGCTCGAAGCGCCGCTGGCCGATGCCGATGTCTGGGAGATCATGGTCAATGCCCCCCATGAGATCTTCGTCAAGCGCCACCACGGTCCGAGCGGTCAGCACGACGAGTCGTTCCACGATGACGAACACGTCCGACGCACGCTGACGAGAATCATCGACGACGCGACGGCATCCCACCGCAAGCTGGATCCCAGCGAGGGACTGCAGGACGCACAACTCGACAATGGCGCCCGCCTGCACATCGTCCATCCCGACATCGGCCGCGGCGGTCACCTCATCTTCAACATCCGCAAGTTCACCGGGGTCGCATTCTCGAGCCTGGGCGAGCTGACTTCGGTCGGGACGCTGACCGGCGAGATCGCCGAGTTCCTGCGCACTGCTGTGCGTGCCCGGCTGTCGATTCTGATCGCAGGCGCACCCGGCAGCGGCAAGACAACGCTGTTGGGATGCTGCGCTGCCGAACTCGACCCGAGCCTGCGGGTGGTCACCGCCGAGGAAGTGTTCGAGCTCGACATCGGGCTGCCCAACGTCGCCGGAATGCAGACCCGGCCGGGCCGGACCGAGCGAGCTCCCGTCGACTTGCGGCGCCTGGTGGCCGGCTTCCTGAGAATGGCGCCGGATGTGGCCATCGTGGGCGAGGTGCGAGACCGCGAAGCGGTGCCCTTGCTGCTCGCGCTCTCCAGTGGAGTCACCGGCTACGCGACCATCCACGCGGGATCCGCACGCCAGGCGCTCGGCCGGCTGCGGCTCATGTGCCAGCTCGCACCTGATGTGGGCGAGATGCCCGCGGCGGCGATCACCCAGCTCGTGGCCGAATCGATCGACATCGTGGTCCACCTGCGGCGCGCTCCCGCCGCTGTGGAGGTCACAGAGGTCGTAGCGGTAGAAGAACCGGTGGGCGACGGCAGTATCTCGTTCGACACGACGCCGCTCTACGCGCCAGCACGCCACGGCCAGCCCCCGGTGAGAACCTCGCACATTTCCCGGCGGATGACGTCACGGCTCTCCGCCGCCGGGAGGGAGATGCCCCCGCCCAGCGAGGGTGAGGTGGGTGCGCCGACGTGACCGCTCTGGCGTTCATTGCCGCTGGCGCCGCAGGCGTGTGGCTGCTGTCAACCCCCGGCGGCGGCCCGGCCACCAGCGCCGCGTGGCGACGTGCATCAGCGCGTCGGTCACCATCGACAGCTCCCCCGACTTCGGTGCTCCTGCTGCACGGCGCGCTGGCTGGCGCCGCCACGGCCGTCGCCGCATGGATCGGCGCTTGGGCGCTGTTCGGCGGCGTGGTGGCACCCGCCCTCGTGGCCTTGCTCGGTGCGGCCATCCCTCCGTGCGCTGTGACACAACGGCGCCGTCGCCGCGCTGTGGACTCCTGGCAAGCGTGGCCTCGATTGCTCGCGGAGATCCGGGTGCTGGTGGCCCACCAGGGTCGGTCGATCCCGGCCGCACTGTTCGCCGCGGGCAAGCATGCTCCCGACGCCATGCGGCCGGCGTTCTCCGAAGCGGCGCGCACCTGGTCGTTGAGCACCGATTTCGAAGCCGCGCTGCGCGTTCTCAAGACATCGCTCGCGGACCCGACTGCGGACGCTGTCTGCGAGACGCTGCTGGCCGCACACCAGATCGGCGGGGTGCGGATCGATGCTCGACTGCGTGCGCTGGCCGAGGCCGCCCAAGCTGAGGCTGCCGCTCGCTCCGACGCCCGAGCCAAGCAGGCCGGGGCCCGGTTCGCACGCAGCTTCGTCGCGTCGGTACCTGCGTTCATGGCCGTGATCGGCCTGAGCATCGGGCGCGGTCGGCAGGCCTACGAGTCGGGCGACGGTCAGCTGCTCGTGGCGTTCAGCGTGCTCGCCGTGGCCGCCTGCTGGCTGTGGGCTGGGCGGATCATGGCGATCCCTGTGCGGAAGCGAGTGTTCCTGCAGTGATCGCAGCAGCATCGTTGGTGCAGCGCATCGCCTCGCTGGCGAATGCCGATGCCGAACTCGCTGTCCGGCTGCGCGAAGCCGGCATGGCCCGGTCCCCGTTCGAGTTCCGCGTACGGCAGGTCGGCGGCGTAACCGCGGCTTTCGTCGTTTCGGGAGCGGCACTCGGTGCCATCGGCATCAGACCGCTGCTCGCGCTCGCCGGGGCGCTCGGGGTGGCTGCCGCTGCCTACGGCACATCCCAACACCTGCTCAGCAGGTCGATGTCGTCGCGGCAAACGCAGATCACCGAAGAACTGCCGATCGTCGCCGAGCAGACCGGCATGCTGCTCGCGAGCGGCATGTCGCTCACCAGCGCACTGGATGCCGTCGCCCGGCGTGGGCACGGCATCTGCGCCGAGGGACTGGAACGTGTCGGCGCCCGCGTCGCCGGTGGCGCTGCAGTCGAGGTGGCGCTGGCCGAGTGGGCGGACGCTGCCGGTTCGGCGGAGATCCGCAGATTCGTCGGCGTGCTCACCCTGCACGAGGACGCGACCGATGTCGCTGCACTGGTGTCAGACGAGGCCCGTTCGGCGCGCATGGAGGCGCACCGGCGCCTCATCACCCACATCGAGCGTCGAAGCGAGCAGGTGTGGATTCCCGTCACCGTCGCGGCGCTGGTGCCCGGGTGCGTCCTGCTCGCGATCCCGTTCAGCGACGCCCTCAGCGGGTATGCGGCGCTGTGAGCCAGCAATGAAAGGACAATCCCATGTACGACAGCCTCATCTACACGGCTCCGATAGCGGCTGCGCTCAGCGCGGCATGTGCCGCCGCGCTTGCCGCTGCGGGGGCCACCCGGAAGGGCGTACGGCAGGGCGCACGACACAACGAACGAGGCGAGGGAGTGATCTCGGCGGCCATCGCCGTGCTGATCATCGCCTCGCTTGGCGCCCTCATGTGGGTCGGCTTCAAGACGCTCTGGGAGAACGCCGAGGAAACGACGAATTCTGAGATCGCGAAGATCGGCAAATGACCCGTCTGCACGCGAAGCCGTGCCGCGACGAGCGCGGTGCCGGCCTCGTTGCCCTGCCGTGGGCTGTCTTGGCGTTCCTGACGTTTCTCACGCTGGCAGTCCAGGCTGCCGTGTACTTCTACAGCACCTCGGTTCTCACGGCGGTCGGCCACGATGCAACGCGCCGGGCAGCGTTCGGCGGTGGCAGCCCTGCGGCAATCGTCGATGCTGAGCGATGGCTGCGCTCGGCCATCGGTCCTGCAGTGGACATCGAGCGGCTCCGCTGGCGCACCACCGGCGAGACCGTCGCGCTGGAGCTGGCAGCGAGACCCCCGACGGTGCTCATCGATGCTGATGCGCTGATCGGCCTGCAGACTGTCGAGCGCCGGTTCGAGGTACGGCGCGAGCTGGCTCGCTTCGCCGGCTCGCCATGAGGCGCATCGCCGCCAGATGCGCCCGGCGTGACGCTTCGGGCGTCGTCGGGGCCGAAGTGCTGCCCTTCGTCGTATTGGTCTTCATCGGGGGCACGCTGGTGTTCGCCCAGGCCTGGGCAGCACTCGACGCCAAGATCGCTGCTGTCGCCGGCGCGCGGGAAGCAGCGCGGACATTCGTCGAGCATCACGGGCCTCCCCTCGGTGATGCAGTCCGCGCGGCGACCAACGCCGGCGGGCAGGCGATGTCGGGCTACCGGCTGAGCGGCTCGGCATCGGTTCAGCCGGTCGGCACGACCCAGTTGCGTCGCTGCGAGCGGGTGACCTTCGAAGCCACGCGGGATGTCCCCCGCTTAGCGCTGTTCGGCGGCAGATGGTCACCGGTGACCGTCAGCGCTCGCGCCAGCGAGATCGTCGATCCCTTCCGGCACGGCCTCGACGGGCGGGCTCCCTGTGGGCAGTGAACGCGGCTCCGCGCTGCTGCTCGTGCCTGCCGGCGTACTGATCGTGGCGCTGCTGGCCAGTATCGCCGTCGACAGCACGGCTGCCTTCCTGGCGCAGCGCGAGGCACAAGCAGCAGCGTCTTCGTTGGCCAACGACCTCGTCTCACTTGCCCTCGACGAATCCTCGCTTCGTCATCACGGGTCCTACCGCCTCTCCGCCTCCCGGCTCCGGCGGTTGGAGCCGTGGAGCCTGCGGGCGGCGCGGGATCGGTTGTCGGCAGTGTTCGAGCCCGGATCGGTCTCGGTGGCCATCCACGCGGCGGGTCCGGCAGCAGTGCGCGTGTCGGTGGAAGGTTCGGCACGGCGGGTCATCGGCTTGATCGGGAACGTCAGTGGGCAAGCGAGCCGGCCCGTCGCCGCAGAGGCGATCGGGCATGTCCGGCTCTCCGGCTAGGCCCGCTACTGCTCCTACGGAAGGCTGAGCCTCACGGCCACCTCGTTGGCCAGGAGACGCCCGCGAGCAGTCAGCTTGAGGCGGCCCTCGGCGGCAGGTTCCAGCAGGTGCGCCACGTCGCCAGGCACTGCGCCGACAGGAACACCGACCGACGTGCGCAATGCAAGCTGCAAGGCCTCCGTACGACGCTCGTCCGGACCCAACTCCTCGCTGCCTGCCATCGGCGAGGTGCCGGCCGAGATCGCCGCAATGAACCGCTCGGGCGTGCGGACGCTCCAGTACCGGCGGCCGTCGCGGTGGCTGTGCGCGGCACAGCCGATGCCCACATAGGCACCCTGCCGCCAATACAGCAGGTTGTGCCGGCATTGCGAGCCGGGCCGAGCCCAGTTGGAGATCTCGTAGATCTCGTAGCCCGCTCGGGCGAGCAGCTCGTCGGCGAGCAGGTATTTGTCGGCCATCTCGTCTTCGTCGGGATGTCGCGACGGGTCGTCGCCGAGCGGCGTTCCTGGCTCCGGCGTCAGGCCGTACGCGCTCACGTGATCGGGCCCAAGATCGATGGCCTCGACCAGCGTGCGCTTCCAGTCGGGCAACGATTCGGCCTGCGAGCCGTAGATCAGGTCCAAGTTGAGCTGGCCAATGCCGGCCTGACGAACGGCATCAACCGCCGCAGCCACCATCGGCGGGTCGTGGCGGCGGCCCAGCGCGTCGAGCACATGGGGCACCGCCGACTGCACGCCGAGGCTGATGCGGTTCACGCCCAGATCCCCGTACGCCTGCATTTGTTCCCGCGTGACCAAGTCCGGATTGCACTCCACCGTTATCTCAGCGCCCTCTGCCAGGGGCAGTTCCGCCAGCACATCGCCGAGCAGCGAGGGCTGCACGAGGTTCGGCGTGCCGCCGCCGAAGAACACCGAGGTCACCGGCGGCATGCCGGCCGCCAGCTCCCGTGCCTGCCGGCGGCAGCTCGCCATGTAGTCGTCGATGAGGTGGCTGCGGTCGGTCCACGTCGCGAATGCGCAGTAGTCGCAGCGGTGCGTGCAGAACGGGATATGGCAGTAGACGCCGAATGCGGGCGATGCGCAGGCGGACTCAGTCACAGCACTGAATCGGGCGGGAAGCGCTGCAATGCCGCATCGTCTTGTTCGCTGTCCTGATCGTCCTCTGGCAGCAGCTCGGATGGCGGCACGTCGTAGAGCTGTGCCAAGCGCAGCAGCCGGGTCACGGCCAACCCCCGCTCGCCGCGCTCATACGCCCCCAGCACCGAGGTGCGGAATTCGCCGCCGGAGGCCTCCTCGACCTGCGCCAGCGTCATGCGCCGCCATTTGCGCACCGCCCGCAGCCGGTCCCCCACCAGCGCATCAACGTGCCGGCGGTCGACAGGCATGTCAGCTCTTGCTGCGACGCATGCGCCGTTGCCGGGCTTCAGTGCTGCCGCGAGACTTGGATCGCTCAGCCCGAGCCTCGACACGCGCTTGTTCACGATCGTGCGATGCGTCTGGCGGAGACCGATCGACAACGATCCCGTCCACCTGTTCCCCACGTTCGCTGGCGACTTCTCTCAGCTTGGCCACCTCGGATTTCGAGAGCTTCTTCGGGATGTCCACACGGACCACCACATGCAGGTCACCGCGCCCACGCCCATTGGCGCGCGGCACGCCGAGCCCGTTCAACCGGATGGTGTCATTCGGCTGGGTGCCGGCCTTCACCGCCAGTTCCCGTGGTCCGTCCAGCGTCTCGAACGTCACCTTCGCTCCCAGGGCAGCTTGCAGCATCGTCACCGGCAGCTCGGCCACGAGGCTCTCGCCCTGCCGTACGAATACATCGGATTCGGCGACACGAAGGTGCACATACAGATCGCCGGCAGGACCGCCGCGGGGTCCCACCGATCCGCGGCCGCTCAGACGAAGCGTGGCACCCCCCTCGACGCCGGGCGGCACCCGCACGACGAGCGAGACATGCTCGGCCCGGCGGCCTTCCCCGCGGCAGGATCTGCACGGGTCAATAATCTCCATGCCGGTCCCGCGGCACTGGCCGCACGGCGCAGTGGTGACCATCTGGCCCAGCAGGCTCTGGCGCACCTGGCGCACCTGCCCTGCGCCCCCGCAGACGCTGCACACCGTCGGCGACGTGCCCTCCGCGGCGCCCGATCCGCCGCAATCGTCACACGACACCAGCGTCCGCACCTCGATCTGCCGGTCGACGCCGAAGACGGCCTCGGCGAAGTCGAGATCCACCACCGTCTCGTGATCATCGCCACGCGGCGGGCCCGACGCTCGGCGGGATCGGCCGCCGCCGAAGGGGTTCCCCCCGAAGAACGACTCGAAGATGTCGCTGAGATCGAAATCGAATGCCGGGCCACCCATCCCGCCACGCAGGCCTTCATGCCCGAAGCGGTCGTAGCGGGCCCTCGCTTCAGGGTCGGAGAGCACGGCATATGCCTCGCTGATCTCCTTGAAGCGCGCCTCGGCCTGCGCGTCGCCCGGGTTCGCATCGGGGTGGTGCTCCCGGGCCTTCTGCCGGTAGGCGCGCTTGAGGTCGCCCTCGCTGACATCGCGGCCTACGTCGAGCAGCTCGTAGTAGTCGGCAGGCATCTGTGGCAGATCTATTGCGGGATCGATGGCGAGATGCCCACGGGTGCCTGCGCGACGTCACCGTCGCCGAGAGCATGCGCACCGTCGCCGTCGCCGAGCGAGGCCGACAGTCGCCGGCTCACCGTGTGCACCGCCGCCAGCGCTTTCGAGTAGTCCATCCGCGTCGGGCCCAGCAATCCCACGCTGCCGACCGTGCGACCGTCGACTTCGTAGGGCGCTACCACCACCGAACAGTCCGCCAGCGGCTTCATGCCCGTCTCAGACCCGATGGCCACGCTGAGGCCGCGATCAACGAGGCTGCGCAGCAGCGTCACCACCATCAGCTGCTCTTCCAGCACAGACAGAACCGAACGAAGCGACGACACGGCCTCGAACTGCTCGGTGATCCTGGCTGTGCCGCCCACGTAGAGCTCGCTGGGGTGCGATTGGTCGTCGGCCAGCGCGGCCAGCGCAGCCGCCACCAGCGCATCGGTTGCCGCATCGCCCGTCTCGGGAATTGACGGTGGCTGCGACCGGGTATGCCCCACCAGCGCCTCGGCCAGGATCGCGGAGGCTGCTCCTGCGGCCGGCCCTTGAGCCGCGTCGGCCAGCTCCCGGTTGTTGTAGACGTCGACGTAGGTGCGCTCCACGACGCCCGACGACATCACGAGCACAACGAGCAGCCGGCCGCCGCCAAGGTCCACGAGCTGGGCCGACCGGATGCTGTCTCGGTCGTGCCGGGGGGCCACCACCATCGCCGCGTACTCGGTCAGGTCCGACAGCAGCCGGCTGGTGTCGGCGAGCAGCTCCTCGATCTGCCCCTGGGCATGGGCGAAGAACGCCCGCACCTGCCGGACCTCGGTGTTGTCGAGCGAACCCGGCCCCAGACCGTCCACGAAGTACCGGTAGCCCGCCTCAGTCGGCACCCGACCGGCGCTGGTGTGCGGCTGCATCAAATAGCCGCCGGCCTCCAGCGCTGCGAGGTCATTGCGGACGGTCGCGGGCGACACATCGAGGCGGGTCAACTCGAGCACCGCGGCCGATCCGACCGGCTGCGCGCTCTCGATGAAGTTCTCGACCACCGCCTGCAGCACCGTGGCTCTGCGCTCGTCCATCACCCCTCCGCAGGCCGTACCCGCAATAACCCGATGCTACCGACCCCCTTCAGGCCAGCTTCGGGCCGGCGCAACTCACTGGTCCAGACGCAGCGCAGAAACGAACGCTTCGTTGGGCACCTCGACACGCCCAATCGCCTTCATCCGCTTCTTCCCCTCTTTCTGACGCTCCAGCAGCTTGCGCTTGCGGGTGATGTCGCCGCCGTAGCACTTCGACAGCACGTCCTTCCGTTTGGCCTTGACCGTCTCGCGGGCGATGATCCGGCCGCCGATGGCGGCCTGGATCGGCACGTCGAAGAGCTGGCGCGGGATGAGCTCGGCCAGCTTCGCCGTGATGGCCTTGCCGTATGGATAGGCGCCGTCGCGGTGGCAGATAGCCGAGAACGCATCCACCGGCTCGCTATTGAGCAAGATGTCCACCCGCACCAGGCGCTCGGCGCGGTAGCCGGCGTGGTCGTAGTCGAGACTGGCGTACCCCTGGGTACGGCTCTTGAGCTGGTCGAAGAAGTCGGTCACCACCTCTGCCAGCGGCAGCTCGTAGCGCAGCTCCACGCGTTCGGGCGACAGGTAGTCCATGGAGGTCATCGAACCCCGGCGCGACTGGCACAGGTCCATGACCGCCCCCGTGTACGCGCTCGGCGTCAGCACCGACACCGTCAGCATCGGCTCTGCAATCTCGGCGATCTGACCGGCCGGCGGCAGATCCGACGGGTTGTCGACCTGCAGCTCCTCATCATCGTCGGTGCGCACCCGGTAGGCCACCGAGGGCGCGGTCGCGATCAGCGAGAGCCCGAACTCGCGCTCAAGCCGCTCGCGGACGATCTCCATGTGCAGCAGGCCGAGGAAGCCGCAGCGAAAGCCGAACCCGAGGGCTCCGGAGGTCTCAGGCTCGAATGTCACCGATGCGTCGTTGAGCCTGAGCTTCGCCAGTGCGTCACGCAGGTCGGGGTACTCGTCGCCGTCGACGGGGTACAGGCCGCAGAAGACCATCGGCTTCGGGTCGTCGTAACCGGCCAGCGGCACGTCCGCCGGCTCCGACGCCGATGTCACCGTCTCGCCCGAGCGAGCCTCTGCCACGTCCTTGATGCCGGCGATGAGGTACCCCACCTCGCCGGGGCCCAGCGCGTCGGTCGGTGTCACCGCGGGCAGGCGAAGGCCCACCTCCTCGGACAGGTGCAGGCCGCCGGCGTGCATGAAGCGCAACCGGTCGCCGGCGCACAACCGGCCGTTCATGACTCGCACCGAGGAGACGACGCCGCGGTACTGGTCGAAGTGGGAATCGAAGATCAGCGCTTGGAGTGGGGCGTGCGGGTCACCCCCCGGCGGGGGGATCCGCTCGATGATCGCATCGAGCAGCGCTTCTACGCCCTCACCGGTCTTGGCCGAGATGGCCAGCACCTCGCTCGAGTCGATGCCCAGCACACGCTCTATCTCCGATGCGTACAGATCCGGCTCAGCCGCGGGGAGGTCGATCTTGTTGAGCACCGGCACGATGGTGAGATCCGACTCGAGGGCCAGGTAGCAATTGGCCAGCGTCTGTGCCTCGATGCCCTGCGCTGCATCGACGAGCAGCACCACGCCTTCGCATGCCGCGAGCGACCGGCTGACCTCGTAGCCGAAGTCGACATGTCCGGGTGTGTCGATGAGATGCAGCGTGTGACGCCGCCAGCTCACGCGGACGTTCTGGGCCTTGATGGTGATGCCGCGCTCGCGCTCGAGCTCCATCGAATCGAGGTATTGGGCGCGCATCGAGCGCTCCTCGACAGCACCGGTCAACTCCAGGATCCGGTCCGACAGCGTGGACTTCCCGTGGTCGATATGGGCGATGATCGAGAAGTTCCGAATCGGCGGACCTTCTTGTCGCGTCACCTGGTTACTTCCCGCTCTTGTTCGCTCCGCTCACGGGCCGCTCGGGCCACGGCTTCGCCGTTCGGCTCAGCCTCTTGGGGGCACGTGGGGCATCGCAGGGCGCACGGTACCCTGCGGGGCCGGTTTCGAGACGGAGAGCATGCCTTCGTGGCCAACATCAAGAGCCAGATCAAGCGCAATCGTCAGAACGAGGCGCGACGCGTGCGCAATCGTGCCGTGCGCTCAGAACTGCGGACGCGCGAGAAGGCGGTGATGGCAGCCGCCGAGGCGGGCGAGCCCACCGACGAGCTCATCCGTCTCGCTCAGAAGCGGCTCGACAAGGCCGCCGCCAAGGGTGTCATCCACCGGAACGAGGCGGGCCGGCGCAAGTCGCGTCTGATCACTCGCTCGGTATCGCGCAACGGCGTCTAGCGCTTCCCTCAGCGGGCGCCGGCGGCGAGCCGCGCACACAGGATCTCGGCAACGCAGCGAGCGTCGAGTCCGGACCGCCCGCGCATGTCCATGTCGGCCGCTGCGAGCAGCTCGACGGCTCGGGCAATCCCCTCGCTGCCCCGCCGTCGGCATCCATCCATCGCCTTGCGGGCCGGAAACGTGGAGCCGCGCAGGCCCAGCACGGCAGCGGCCTCCTTTTCGTTAGCGGCGCCGGCGCCGTCCAGGCGGGCCATCCGGGTGATGTGGTTGGCGACGGTGGCCGTGACTGCCAAGGGGTGCCGGCCCGCACCCCACATGCGCTGCAGCACTGCGAGGGTCGCATTCACGTTCCCCCGGTCGATCGCGTCGGTCAGCTCCCACGGCGGCACATCGCCCTCGGCGCCGAGGTAGGGCAGCACGTCGTCGGCATCCAGACGGGCGCCTTCGCCGAAGACCGCTGCCAGCGTGTCGAGCAGCGCTCCGAGGCGGCTGAGTTCGGCGCCGAGGTGGTCGACGAGGCTCGCTCGGGCTCGGGCATCGAGCTGGACCGGTGCCTCCGCGAGGCGCTCCTCCAGCCAGGTCCGGCGATTGCGCGCCCCGCCGGGCACATCGGATGCGACCCGGTGCCCTCCGCTGGCCTCGACGGCTTCGGCCAGCGGGCGCGGCACACGACCGGAGTCCCACTCGAGCACCAGGTCGGTGGTGGGGCAGGGATCGTCCAGCCACGCGATCAGCGGGGCAAGATCCGCCGCGCCGAAGCGGCTGAGCCCCCGTGCGGCGACGACTCGGTGGGTTGCCAGCATCGGCGGCGTCGATGCCGAGATGACGACATCGTTCAGCGTGTACTCGTCGCCGGCGAACTCATCCAGCACTTCTGCCCGGTCGGCATCGCCCACGAGCTCGGCGACGGCAGTTCGCACCGCCTCGGCTGTGAGAATCTCGTCAGCACCGCTGACCAACCTCACGGCACCGCCTGCCATTCTGTCGACGCTAGTTCTGCTGAGACGTGCAGGCGCTCTGCGGTGGGCTCCACCGTGAGCCCTGCGACTGCGACGGGCGCGGTCACTGCGTCATACGGGACCCGGCCGCCGAGGCCCACCGGTGCGAAGACCTGGGAGATGTCGTGCCGGGCGTCGAGGGCGCGTACCGCTTCGCGCCCGGCACGGCTCGCCGAGCGCGCTATGAGCACGTCGATGCGGTCGATTCCCGCGGCGGCGAGCTGGCCGAGCGCACGTGCCGGATCCGGGCGATCCACCACCACGACAACAGGGTCGGTGTGCTGGACGGCAAGGTGCAGCCCCGCCGGAGGCGCAGGTCGGTGGGTGCTGGCTGCGGCCCAGACTCCGACGCCGGCCGCGACCATCGACAGGCTGCGCAGCGCGCCGGCCAGGCTCCCGAACAGGCGCGGTGCCATCACATACAGCCCAGTGCAGCATCCGGCAACCGCAGCCACGGCGGTCAATTCAGCGGCCTCGATCTGCGGCCAGCCCAGTGATGCACCCCAACGTGCCACCCCCGCAACCCACCCCATCATCAACTTGGTCGGCAGGTGCAGCACCGATGCGACTGCATCGCCGGCCAAGCCGCCCGTGAGGCCGCCGACGAGGCCCCAGACCATGGCTGGGCCTGCGACGGGTCCCGCCAGGACATTGGCGGGAATGCTCACGAGCGGCAACGAGCCGAAGACGGCGAGCTGCACGGGCAGCACCCCCGCCTGTGCGCTCAGGGTGGCTGCAAGCGCCAAGCGCAGCCACGGCGGCCCCCACAGCAGGCGGGCGACGCGGCGAGCCCCGATCACGATTGCGGCAGTGGCGGCAACCGACAGCTGGAAGCCCACCGAGCGGACGAGCAGCGGGTCAACGAGCAGCAGCACGATGATCGCCAGCGCCAGCAGCCGCGCCGCCGATGCCCGCCGGCCGACGGCGTGCGCGCCCACGGCGAGAGATGCGAGCACGCACGCTCGCAGCACCGAGGGCTCACCCCTGGTCAGCACGGCGAACTGAACGAGCAACACTGCCACGGCGACCAGCCGGGTCCGCGGTGGCAGCCCGGCCAGCAAGGGTGCGAACAGCAGCAGCACGAACGCCACATTCGAACCCGACACGGCGAGCAGGTGGGTGAGCGACGTCTCCCGGAAGTCGTGAACGACCTCGGGAAGCTGGCCCCGGTCGTCGCCGTACACGAAGCCGGCGAGCAGCGCTGCATCCCGCTGCGACAGCGATTGGCCCGACGCCTCCACGAGCCCGCGCAGCGAGTTCGCGATGCGGAACGGCGCGCCGCCGCCGTCGAGACGGTGCGCTGTGCGGATCTGTGCAGTCCCTGCGAGATGCCGAGGCCACAGGAAGGGACGGTCGGCGGGCTCTGCCGGTTCCGCGCTCACGCTCAGGCGCCAGCGCTCCCCCATCGCTGCGTCTTCCAGCCGCCATGCCGCCGGTCCCCGTGCCCAGCCCTCCCACCGGTGCTGGGCACCGTCGATCTCGGCGCCGAACGGCACGACCAATGCGCCAGACCGCCACCGGGGATCGCCGACCAGGTGCACCTCGCCGTCGAAGTCTCCCCCGGTCACGGCGCTCAGCTGGGCGACCTGGGCGCTCATGGCGACCACGGCGAGCACCAGCAAGCCGGCCGGGATGAGCAGGCGCGCACGGGTCGCAATGCCCGCGGCACCGAGCCCGATGCCCAGAGCGGCGCTCCACCACCACGATCCCCGCCACAGCGACACCGGGGGCGCCCACAATGCACCTGCGGCGGTGGCGATTGCGCCTGCCACCAGCCACCGGTCGGCAACGGCGCTGAGACCCCCAAACCGCCGAGGCGCCGCCCGTGGCGGGCCCGATCGGAACGGCGGAGCGGACAGGACCGGCCGGTACGACGGCATCGGCGACAAGGACGGTTCAGACGGTTGCATGGGGCCGTAGCCGCAACAGCTTGGAGGGCCCGATCCCGGGTACCTGCTCAAGCGCATCCAGCGTCGCGAACGGCCCGTGCTCGGCCCTGTAGGCGATGATTGCCGTCGCCAGGGATGGGCCGATGCCCGGCAGCTCGTCGAGCTGCGATGCCGTGGCGGTGTTGACGTCGATCGGTCCGGCGAGATCTGAACCCGGCTCCTCGCCGGCAGGCAGCTCGCCCTCCACCGGCACATAGATCTGCTGCCCGTCGCTCAGCCGCTCTGCCAAGTTGACCGCTGCGTCATCGGCGTCGGCTTCGAGCCCACCGGCTGTGTCGACCAAGTCACCTACTCGCGACCCGGCAGGGACGTCGTAGAGCCCTGGCTGGCGCACCGCGCCGGCGAGGTGCACCTTCAGCAGCGACGGCTGCGTCGTCGCTACCGGGAGCGGTGCTTCGGCCGCTGCGAGGGGCAGCTCGATGGGCTCGGGCGAGCCGTGCCGCACCCCGGCCAGAAATCCTGCAGCAACCATCGCGCCGACAGCACTGAGCAGCACCAAAGCCGGCACCATGCCGATCCGCCGAGCGAAACCGGCTGCCTCAGTCGCCACAGAACGCCAGTCGGTGGAGCGCCCATGTGCTGAGGGCCCTGGGCCCGGCGCCCGCATGAACGCGACCCTAGTGAGGCTGTGTGATGACCTTTGGTGGGATTTTCACTGCTTTCAGTCTCAGCATCGCGATCACCGCGAGGAACAGGCACGCCACCGCCCAGCCGCCGAACAGCCAACGCGGCCCGAACTGGCCGTACAGCGGCGGGCCGCCGAATGCGGCGCCAGCCGCGACGAGCAGGCCGACAGCCTCCAGCACCCCGGTCCCCATGGCCGCTTGCTCGGCACCCGTGGCCTCGAGCACGAGCACTTGGGCACCCATCACGCCATACGACTCGGTGACCGCTTCGGCGAGGCCGACGGCGATGAAGCTCGCCAGTCCCCCGATCCAGCCATACAGCAGCACAGCCGGGACAAAGAGCAGCAGTGCGGGGACACCGACGCGACCTCCGCCGAGGCGTTCGGCCAGGGCGCCGGTGTACGGCGGCAACGCCATCAGCGGGATGCCGATGATGAGCAGCCCCACGGCCAGTTCTGCCGACGACAATCCCACGTCGGTGAGGTAACGGTCGACGGTCGCGTCGAAGATGCCGATCAGGCCCCACACGCCGACGTGTACGCAGATGGCCGCCTGGACCCGCGGGCGGCGGAGCAGGTTCGCGAGATGCGAGTAGTCCACCGCGGCCGCGGCGATCGGCGACTTCGAGATCAGCACTGCCGCAACCGGTCCGAGCGCCAGCATCAGCGTGCCGGTGAGAAGGAACGGGGCCTCGAACGAAACGCTGCTGAGCGCCGCCCCGATCGCTGGACCGCTGATGAATCCCGCCACAGCGCACGACAGCAGGCCTCCCACCTTGGCGCCGCTGCCGCTGATGTCGCGCCCGATCAGCGCCTTGCGCGCAACGAGACCGAACAGTCCGAAGGAGAGGCCGGCCAAGGCCCGGCTCGTCACCAGCGACCATGTGTCCTCCGCGAACACGAATCCAAAAGCGCCGAACACTGCTGCAGCCACCGAGATCCATGCCACGAGACGGTGGTGGCCCCGGTCGACCAGCGGCGAGAGCAGCAGCTGCGCTGCCAAGCCGGCAACGAAGCCGGCGGCGGCCACCATGCCCAGCTCCAGGTGGGAGAGGCCGTATCGATCCTGCAGGTCCGCCAGGTAGGCGAAGATGACGCCCATCGAGGCCGTGACGAGGAACTGCGTGGTGTAGATCGTCACGAACAGCACCGGCGAAGCGTATTGGCGCTGGCGGTGGGCACTACGGCATCGCGGCGGCCATGATGGAGCGCTGTGAGGTCGACGCGACGAGGGAACGACGGTGTCTGACGCAGTCTCCGATGCCAGCAGTCCGGTCGCCGGCATCGATCCCGGGCCGGTCACGGCGTGGATGGCCGAACGAGTCGAGCTCAGCCCGCCACTGCAGTTCGAGATCATCGCCGGCGGGCACTCCAACCTCACCTACCGCGTCAGCGACGCCGCGGGCTGCCGGTGGGTGCTGCGCCGCCCGCCGCTGGCGCACTTGCTGGCTGGGGCGCATGACATGGTGCGCGAGCATCGCCTGCTGTCATCGCTGGAGCCCACCGGGGTCCCTACTCCGCCGGTCGTGGGCCTGTGCACTGACGCCGAGGTGAACGGCGCCGACTTCTATGTGACCGACTTCGTCGACGGCACAGTGCTGCGCTCGCACGACGACGCCGAGACGCTCACCCCTGAGGCCCGCGGGGCGCTGAGCCTGCGGATGGTGGAGGTGCTCGCCGCTATCCACGGCACCGACTTGGAGGCCACGGGGCTCGCCACGCTCGGTCGGCCGGAGGACTACGTGGCTCGCCAGCTCCACGTCTGGCGGCGCCAGTTCAACGCCATGACGTCGCGGGACCTGCCGATCATCGAACGCGTCCACGATGTGCTGGTGGCCTCGATCCCGCCGCAGACCGAGGCCACCCTGGTCCACGGCGACTACCGCCTCGACAACTGCCTCTCCACCACCGACGGAGACCTGGCGGCCGTGCTGGACTGGGAGATCTCCACGCTGGGCGACCCGGTCGCGGAGCTGGGATTCCTGCTCGGCTACTGGGTCGAGGCCGACGACGGCTTCAACCCGCTGGGGCACGACGCCACCTCGGCCGAGGGCTTCTGGACCCGCGACCAGCTCGCTCACGCCTACGCCGAGCTGACCGGCCGCGACATCAGCAACATCGAATGGCACTTCGCCTTTGCGAGCTGGCGCCTGGCCTGCATCCTCGAGGGCGTCCATGCGCGCTACGTGGGCGGCGCGATCCCCGAGATTCCCCCAGAGGTCCACGAATTCCCGCAGAGCATCGTGTCGCTGGCCGAGCGAGCCGAGTCGGTGCTGGCAAACCTCTAGCCGCTACTCTCCCGGCCATGAAGGTAGACGGCGGCCTCGGAGTCACAAGCGGATTCGACAACCTGATGGAGTCGAGTCGAGAACAAGAAGCATTGGGTTACGACGGTTTGTGGGTGCCAGAGACCAGCCACGATCCGTTCACGATGCTCCCGCTCATCGCGCACGCAACCGAGACGGTGGACCTCGGCACGAACATCGCGGTGGGCTTTGCCCGCAACCCGATGACGCTGGCCTACAGCGCCAACGACATCCAGACGCTGTCGGAAGGGCGGTTCATCCTGGGGTTGGGCAGCCAGATCCGCCCGCACATCACCCGGCGGTTCTCGATGGAGTGGTCCAAGCCGGCTGCTCGCATGCGCGAGATGATCATGGCGATCAAGGCCATCTGGGACTGCTGGAACAACGGCGAGAAGCTGAACTTCCGCGGCGACTTCTACGAGCACACGCTGATGACGCCGTTCTTCGATCCCGGTCCGAATCCCTACGGCACCCCCCGGTTGGCGCTGGCGGGTGTGGGCCCGCTGATGACCGCTGTGGCGGGCGAAACCTGCGACATCTTCCTCTGCCACGGCTTCACCACCGAGAAGTACCTGCGCGAGGAAACGATCCCGGCGCTCGAGCGGGGTGCTGCCCGGGCCGGCCGCGACCCGAGCGAGATCACCATCTCGGGGCCGTCGTTCATCGTGACCGGCAACACCGAAGAGGACATGGAGAAGGCGCGCCAGGCCACCAAGCAGCAGGTGGCGTTCTACGGCTCCACGCCGGCGTACCGGCCGGTCTTGGACTGCCATGGCTGGGGCGACATGCAGACCGAGCTGAACGCCATGTCCAAGGAGGGCCGCTGGGTCGAGATGGCCAACCTGGTGGACGACGACATCCTCGATGCGTTCGCCGTAGTGGCCGAGCCCGAGCAGGTGGCCACCGAGCTGAAGCGCCGATTCGACGACGTCGTCGACCGGGTCAGCTTCTACGCCCCCTACAAGGGTGACCGCTCCCGCTGGGAGACGATCTTCAACGACCTGAAGAGCTAGCGCCAGCTAGCTCGAAGCGTCGCTGAAGCATCAGGCGCAGCAGCGGACCTGGAGAGCTAGCGCCCGCTGGCTCAGGCGCTGAGCGGGGCGCAGTCGGAGCTGCAGTTGGGATTGGTCGCCGGGGTTGCCGGCGTTGCAGGCCGGTGCAGGACGCCATTGGTCGGCCGCAGTTCCAGCTCGGGCCCGTCGGCACTGTCGACCGTGCGGGCCACGGCGTCGACGATCATCGAGTAGCCGCCCGGCTCGTACGGCGGCCACAGCACTGAGATCGTCGGCCGCTGCGCCACGTTGGCCGCAGCCGAACGGCTGGCGCCGCACCGCAGCACCTCGCCGTCGAGCCGCATCGCCAAGTGGGCGATGTGCGGCGTGGCATCGTCGCGCACCGTCAGCACGTACGCAGCGTCGCCGAACTGCTCCATCTGCTTGCCGATGTCGCCGGGCTCCACGGGGATGCTCATGTGCCCGACGATATGCCCGCAGCGCACCGCTTGCGCGCCCGATCGCCCTCTCGATCCACTCTCAGTTCTGAGCAGCGCGCTGGTATCGTCGTGGAGCCTCGGGGCTATAGCTCAGTTGGTAGAGCGCTTCCATGGCATGGAAGAGGTCAGGGGTTCAATTCCCCTTAGCTCCACTCCCAGTTCCGGCGATGCGGGCCACTGCGATGGTGGTGTTGTCGATCAGGCCGGCGAACTGGGCGGTGTCCATCAACGTGTCGGCCACGGCATCGGCGGAGCCCCGCTGGTCGGGCGGCAGCGCGAAGCCGAGGCTGAGGTCGTCGGGATCGTCGCCGAACCAGCCCCTGTCGTGAGCCATCAGGACCGGGTCGAACAGTCCGTCGCTCGCCAGCACCACCAGCAGCCCCTGATCGTCGATCCAGCCCTCGACACGTCCAGCCGGGACATCGTCGCTCAGATTCTCGAGATGGCCAGGCGGCAGCTCGTAACCGTCGCCATGACCCGCACGGAACACGCCGATGCCACGGCTCACGAATCCCATGGGACCGCCGTGCGGGGTGCTGTGCCACCCCGGCCCGCCAGCTACCGGCACCAAGAACGCCATCGAATCCCCCACCCACGACACCAACAGGCCGCTCTGGGGAGTCCACGCTGCAACCACCAACGTTGTCAATGCGATCACTGACGACAGACCCTCGTCGGGGCTCCTCATCTCCGGATGCAGCGCCCACGTCGCCGCGTTGGCCGCATCGAACGCCGCCGCCATCTCGGCGGGCCTGCTGATCCGTTCTGGCAACGCATCCACCGCCGCCTGCGCCGCCTCATCTCCGAACGGATGGCCGCCCAGCCCGTCTGCCACCGCCATCATCCACGAACCGTCGTTGTTCACGACTGTGCGAACGCGATCTTCCTGCCGACCCCGAGGACCGACTTCGCACCGTGTCGCGATATCAGTCGAGACTGGGGCTTGCGAGCGTTTGGGCATGGCTGTATTCCGATCGGGATCGCCTCAACGACCGTACTGAGGTGTTGCGGCCCCAGCGGCATGGTTTTCGAAGTTCTGCGGGGACAGCCGAGCGTCGGGCAAACTTGGCTCATGTCCGACCATGTCCGGCTCGAGATAGACGGCGCCGTCGCCGTGATCACGATGGCCAAGCCACCGCACAACCTGCTCAACGGCGCCTTCATCGACCAGCTGATCGGGGCCTTCGAGAGCGCAGCAGACGCCGGCGGCCGCTCGATCCTGCTCCGCAGCGAGATGAAGCACTTCTCGGCCGGAGCCGACGTCGACGGGTTCGGATCGGAAGAAGGCCGCTCCCAGAACGCGGCCGCCGTCCTCGAACGACTCGAGGGCGTGCCGCTTCCCACCATCGCCGCCGTCCACGGCCTCGCGCTCGGTGGCGGATTCGAGGTCGCCTTGGCCTGCGACTTCATCATCTGCGGAGCCTCGGCCCGGCTCGGACTCGTGGAAGCCACCCTGGGCCTGATGCCGTTGCTCGGCGGAGTGCAACGCGTCGTGGATCGAGCCGGCGCGAGCCGCGGCAAAGAGATCGCAATGTTCGCTCGCCGCCACGATCCTGTGCTGCTCGAGAAGTGGGGCATCGTGAACGTCGTGGTGGACGACGACGAACTGGAGAATGCGTCACTGTCGTGGGCCCGCCAGTTGGCGACGGGCCCGAACGTCTCCTACGCCGCCATCAAACGCCTGGCTGCTATCACCACCAGCGAGGGTGTGCGAGCCGCCGATGTGGTCCAGGACGAGGCCGCGAAGCCCGTGTGGGCCTCAGAAGACCTCCAGACCGGTATGACCGCCTTCGCCGAGACCGGTCCCGGTACCGCGATCTTCCAGGGCCGATGACCGCCCCGCTGGACGGCGTCAAGATCGTCGACTTCACCCGGGTGCTCGCCGGCCCCCATTGCACCAAGCAACTGCGCGACCTGGGCGCATCGGTGGTCAAGATCGAGCCCCCCGCACCGGACACGGGCCGGAGCGGCCAGCCCCACGTCGGACCGATGTCGCTCTACTTCGCCCAGCAGAACAGCGGCAAGCGCGCCATCAGCTTGGACCTCAACTTCGTCGAAGCCCAGGACATCGTGCGCCAGCTGGTGGCCGAGGCCGACATCGTGGTGGAGAACTTCCGGCCCGGCACGCTCGACGGCTTCGGCCTCGGATACCAGGATCTTCTCGCCGTCAACCCGACACTGATCATGGTGTCGATCAGCGGATACGGCCAGACCGGTCCGTGGCGCAACCGGCCGGCGTTCGCCCCGACGGTGCAGGCCGAGTCGGGGTTCACGGAGATCATCTCGCGCCACTATGGCGACACGTTGACCTCGGTCGAGAACGACGCGTACAACCATGCCGACGTCTACACCGGCCTCCAGGGCGTGATCGCCACGCTGGCCGCGCTGGCGCACCGCGACCGCACCGGCGAAGGGCAACACGTCGACGTGGCCATGGTGCACTCGATGCTCGCTGTCAACGACCGCGTGAGCTACGAGTTATCGGACATCGACGTCGAAGGAGAACCGCTGGCCCTCAGCGCGCCTGAATCGCCGGTGTTCGAGCTCCCCGACGGCCAGCTCATCACGATTGCGGCCAGCCCCGTCGCCACGTTCGTGTTCCAGCGCTATTGCGCCATGATGCGCCGCAACGACCTGCTGCTCGACATCCGGTTCATCACCCCCGAATTCCGGCGCGAGAACTGGGCCGAGCTGCATGCCGAGATCCGCGATTGGGTGCTGACGTTCCGCACCATCGAAGAGCTCGAGGCCCAAGTCAGTGAGGCTGGGCTAGCGGTGGGCACCATCCGCACGGTGTCGGAGATCGCCGAGTCCGAGTGGGCCACCGAACGTGGAGCCATCCGCGAGGTCGACGACCGTGCCGGGGGCACCGCTCGCGTCCCGTCGCCGCCCTGGAAGTTCAGCGCGGGCGAGCTTCCCGAGGCCGGCCTGGCACCGTTCCAGGGCGAGCACAACCGCGAGGTCCTGGCGGAGCTGGGGCTGTCCGAAGAGCAGATCGACAAGTTGCACGACACCGGTGTGATGATCGACGGCGTGCCGTCGGGCGTCAGCTGACCGGCGAGGCGGCGGCCCCCAACGGCGTGGCGAACCTCAGCGACGAGGCGGCAACACGTGGCGCGCCATGTAGTCGACCTCGCGGGGCCACGCTTCCTGACCCATCGTGAGCACCTGGCGCTTGCAGATCCTCCAACCCGCGTCGGTGCGCACGAACGAGTCGACGTAGCGGCCGAAGACCCACGCGTTGTCGATGTCCTCGTGGAACTCGTGCCACGCGTCGAGATAGGTCACCGTCTCGGCCGAGTCCTCGCCGTTGAAGCTGACCTCGATGTTGCTCACGTAGTGCGCAGACCGCTTGTAGATCTTGTCGGTCCCCGCCCGGAAGAACTTGTACGCGTACGCCTTGTCGTTGAACGTCCCGAGATCGCCGCCGTAGTCGTACTCGCAGTCATCGGTGAACAGCTCGACCACGTCGTCGGGACGGTTGTCATCGATGGCGCGGCAGTACGAGTGCAGGACGTCGCGGATGTCCTGCAGGTCCGACAGTTGTTCTGCGGTGTAGGGCATTGGCTTCTCCTAGGGGTCGGGGAGTTCGTTGAACGCCAGACCCCGGGTTGGATCAGGCTCTTTGGGAAGACCGAGTTCTCGCTCGCCGATGAGGTTGCGCTGGATCTCGTCGGTACCGCCGGCAATGGCCATGCCCTGGGCGAACAGTGCCGTCTTCAGGAAGTGGCCGCCGTCGGGCTGATCGTCGCGGCCGAGCTGTGCGGGCATGCCCTTGCCGGAGAAGCCCAGATCGCGCAGGGTGCGGCACAACAGCGAGTTGGCGAGCTTGCCGAGCGACGGATTCACCTGTCGAGCGCCGTTCCAGTCCAGGACAGCTCGTTCGATATGTGCGTTGGCCAACGCCTGCCGCAGCAGCGGATCGGTTCGATCTTCGTCGTCGAGCAACGATCGGACGACCCGGTCTTTCATGGCGCCTGTGGTGTAGCTGAAACCCGAGATGCCGGTGCTGGTGGCCTGCTCATGCTGGACCACTCCGACAGGCGCCGAGAGGTCGACGTCGTTGACGACGTCACCGCCACCGTCGTGGCCCACGGCATCGAGCTCGCGCTCGACGGCCAGCATCGTCATGGCCGCCCGCCAGCCGTTGTTCAGCCCGCCGATCGCATCGTCGTGACGCACGCGGGCGTTGTCCATGAAGACCTCGTTGAACTCGCAGTCACCGGTCATGTCCCGCAAGGGGCGAACCTCGACGCCGGGCTGGCCCATGTCGATGCAGAAGAACGAGATGCCCTGGTGCTTGGTCACATCGGGATCAGTGCGCGCCATCACGACGGCCCGATCGGCCGTGTGAGCGGCAGTGGTCCAGACCTTCTGGCCGTTGATGATCCACTCGTCGCCATCTCGCTCGGCGGTGGTCCGCAGCCCTGCCAGGTCCGATCCGGCGCCGGGCTCGGAGAAGAGCTGACACCAGAGCTCTTCACCTGTGGCGATCTTGGGCAGGTAGCGATCGAGGAGCAGGTCGGGACCGTGTTCAAACAGTGTGGGCGCCACAAGCGTCACCGACACCCCGTTCGGAGGCCCGAACGCCCCGACGTCATCTCGGGCGCGATCGGCTTCGGTGGCTTCGACGTGGCTGAGGCCGCGACCGAACCGATCGGCCGGCCAGAACGGATAGCCCCATCCGGACTCGGCGATGAGCCGCCACCAGTCCCCCACGGGCATCTCGGCATCCCAGTGAGCCGAGTACCACTCGTGCGCTTCGTCGTAGACCGTCATGTTCGAGCCTGCCCGTCCCCGCGGCCTCCGCTGAGACACTAGTGCCATGGCGTTGGTCGGGATCTTGGGCGCGGGCCTCAGCGGCGTGGTGATGGGCATCCAGCTCAAGCGTCTGGGCATCGACGACTTCGTCGTCTATGAGAAGCAGTCCGATGTCGGCGGGACGTGGCTGCGCAACACCTACCCCGGCCTGCACTGCGACATCCCGTCGCACATCTACTGCTACAGCTTCGAGCCGAACCCCGACTTCTCGATGGTGTTCTCCGGCCAACCCGAGATCCAGGCCTACATCAGGTCGTGCGCCGAGAAGTACGGCATCGCCGACCACATCCGGCTCAACACCACCGTCGAACGGGCATCGTGGCAGCCTGACGACGCCTGCTGGGAACTCGAGTTGGCAGAGGGCGAACGGCTCCGTCACCGCTTCGTCGTCTCAGCCACTGGTGGCCTCACCGAACCCCACTACCCCACCCTCGACGGCTTCGACTCCTTCGAAGGCCTGGTGTGGCACGCCGGGTCGTGGCGCCACGACGTCGAGCTCGCCGGGCGTCGGGTCGCGGTGGTGGGCAGCGCAGCGGCCGCGGTCCAGGTGGTTCCCGAGGTGGCGAAGGACGCGGCCGAGGTCTTCGTGTACTCGCGCACGCCCAACTGGGTTCGCCCTCGCCGCAACCGCTTCTACACCGATGAGGAGAAGGCGGAGCTGGCCACCGACGAGGGTTGGCACCGTGCTCGGCGCCAGCAGTACCGCGACACCATGCTGTGGCAACGGGCGTTCGAGAAGAAGACCGACGCCATCGAGGAGCTGCGCGCTGAGGTCATGGACCAGATGCGCGCTGCGATCTCCGATCCGGACACGATCGCCGCACTGACGCCCTCGTTCGACCCGGGGTGCAAACGCATCCTGGTCTCCGACGACTACTACCCCGCCCTGGCGCTGGATCACGTGACGCTCGTTCCGCACGGCGTCACCGCGTTGACCCCGAGCGGCGTGGTCAGCGCCGACGGCACCGAGGTCGATGTCGACGTCGTCATCTTCTGCACCGGGTACAAGCTGGGCGGCCGGGCCGATGGCGGGCCTGCGCTGGAGATCTACGGGCGCGACGGTCTCGACCTGCGCACAGCCTTCGCTCGGGCGCCCGAAGCATTCCGGGGCGTCGCCATCCCGGGCTTCCCGAATTGGTTCACCGTCGCTGGTGTCAACGGATCCCCAGGCCATGCTCCGGTGTTCATGACGGCCGAGGTCGCCACCAACTACATCGGCCGCTGGATCCAACACCTGCTCGCCCGCGGCGCGAGCGCCATCGAGGCTCGCCGAGACGCGACCCACGAATGGGCCGAAGCCACCCAAGCGGAGCTGCAGGAGATGAGCTGGGCGGGCGACTGCCCCGGCTGGTACCGCGACCGCAACGGTCGCATCCTGCCGTTCTTCCCCGGCAGCTGGACCCGCTTCCGTCGCGAGATGCGCGACCTTCACCTCGATGCGTTCGAGGTTCGCTGACGCCCACTCACGTCACCGAGCGGCGATGATCCGCGACACGCGGAGCCTGCAGGTCCCGTGCGGCGTCTGCGCCAATAGTCTCGGGAGCAAGTGCTGTTGGCTGCGTCGGCACCGCCGTTGTTCACCGAGCTGGCGATCCTGCTGGTTGCGGGGACGCTGATCGCCTTCGTGTCGACGCGTCTGGGTGTGGTGCCGATTGTCGGCTTCCTCGCAGCCGGCACGATCATCGGGCCCAGCGGCACCGGCCTCATCAGCGACATCGATCTGGTCAACCAATCGGCCGATATCGGTGTGATGCTGCTGCTGTTCACCCTCGGCATCGAGTTCAGCCTCGAACGTGTGCGGCGGCTGGCATCGCTGTTCCTGGTGGGCGGGGCGGTGCAGGTGGGCCTGACCACCGGCATCGTTGCCGGGGTCGTGGCCGCCTTCGGCGTGGACTGGCGAACGGCAGTGTTCACCGGCTTGCTCGTGTCGCTCAGCAGCACGGCCATCGTGCTGAAGGTGCTCGCTGAGCGGCGAGCCACCACGTCGCCGGTGGGCAACGTGTCGGTGGCATTGCTCATCTTCCAGGACTTGGCGATTGTGGCCATGGTGCTGGCGGTGCCGTTGCTCGGCGGCGAGATCACCGGCCCGTCCGACGTGCTGATCGCCTTCGCCAAAGCCGCCGGCATCGTGGTGGCGGTGATCGTGGTGGCACGCACGCTGGTGCCCGCCGTGCTGAAGTACGTCTCGCGGATCCAGTCGGCCGAGGTCTTCCTGCTGACCGTGCTGGCCATCTGCTTCGGCACGGCGTACGCCACCAGCCTGCTGGATGTCTCGATCTCGCTGGGGGCATTCCTCGCCGGGCTGATGGTCAGCGAGAGCCGGGTGGCTGCGCGGGCACTCGGCGAAGTGATGCCGCTGCAGATCCTGTTCTCGGCGACCTTCTTCGTGTCGATCGGCATGCTGCTCGATGTCGGCTACCTGGTGCGCAATCTGCCGCTCGTGATCGGCCTGGCCGCAGCCGTGGTCGTGGTGAAGATGCTCGCGACCACCACGGCGGCGCTGCTGGTGCGCCAGCGGCGTGCGGTGGCGATCTCGGGGGCGATCGTGCTGGCGCAGATCGGCGAGTTCTCCTTCGTGCTGGAGCGAGCTGGCCAAGACGTCGGGCTCGTTCCGGCGGGACTGGCCGACGGCACCGACGCATTCATCGCCGTCACCGTGCTGCTGATGGCATTCAGCCCCTTCGGCGCCCGCTGGGGCCAGTCGCTCGCAGCACGATCCGACGCCGACCTCAGCGGCGGCCGGCGCGGTCGGCCGCACGACAGCAACGCCGTCAGGCCGTCCGATCAGCGAGATCCCGGCGACTATGAACCCCTGCAGGACCATGCCGTCGTCAACGGCTTCGGCCCCCGGGCACAGCGCATCGTCTCGGCGCTCGAGCTGGCGCACATCCCGTACACCATCGTGTCGCTCGACCCCGAGGCCCAGCGGTGGGCCGCATCCACCGGACGGAGCGTGCTCGTCGGCGACGTGTCGCGCCACGTGATCGCCGAACGCGCGGGCCTGCGTGACGCCCGCATCGCGCTGGCGGTCGACAGCCCGCCCTCAGCGGTCGAGCAGTTCGCCCGCATCGCCCGCGAGCACAACCCCGATATCGCGGTGCTCGCCTGGGCCGCTGATCCGGCCGACGCAGCCGACCTCGAGCGCGACGGCCTCGTCGATCACGTCGTTGCCGAGCGCCAAGCCGCCCACGACGCGCTCATCGCCCATGCGCTCGGCCACTTCGAGCTGCCCGAACCCGACACAGAAGCCGTCACCCACGCGGTGCTCCACTCAGAGCTCGGCCCCGACGCAGCAAGCAACGACGACGTATGACGCTGCTGTCGCCGTACCGGGTGCTCGACCTGACGGATGATCGCGGGCATCTCGCCGGGTTCATCCTGGCGAGGCTCGGCGCCGAGGTGATCACAGTCGAGCCGCCGGGCGGCTCCCCTGTTCGGCGGCTGGGGCCGTTCGATGGGAACGGCGCCTCGCTCACCCACGCCTCCTACGCACGCGGCAAGAAATCCGTCGAGCTCGACATCGCCACCCCGGGCGGTGCCGCTGCGCTGCGGCAGCTCGCTGCCGGTGCGGACGTACTCATCGAATCTGCCCCGCCCGGCCACATGGCCTCGCTCGGCCTCGGGCCCGAAGCACTCGCCGAGATCAATCCCGCACTCGTCGTGGCCTCGATCTCGCCGTTCGGCCAGACCGGCCCCAAGGCAGGTTGGGCGGCAACCGACCTGACCGTGTGGGCATCGGGCGGCCCCATGCACATGTGCGGCGACGAGGACCGGGCGCCGCTGGGCGTCGGCGTGCCGCAGGCATTCCTGCACGCAGCAGGCCAAGCCGCCGCAGCGACGGTGCTCGCGCTCGTCGAGCGAAGCCGGTCCGGGCTCGGCCAGCACATCGACGTGTCGGCCCAGGCCGTGGCGATGAACTCGACGATGTCATCAGTGCTGTGCTCGCTGGTCAATGCCCCGCTGACGCTGCGGGGCGGCGGCGGCATCCGCAGCGGCCCCATCCGGCTGCGGGTCGTGTACCCGGCCAAGGACGGGTACGTCTCGTTCACGCACGTCTTCGGCGCGGCGATCGGGCCGGCAACCGGCCGGATGATGGCGCTGGTGCATGAAGCGGGCTTCTGCGACGAGGCGACAGCCAACAAGGACTGGGTGCAGTACGGGATGGCGCTCGGCGACGGCCGCGAGACGCTCGACGAGTTCGAACGGGTCAAGGACTGCGTGGCTGCGTTCACGGCCTCGCGCACCAAGGATGAGCTGTTCGCCCTCGCCCTCGAGCGTCGCCTGCTGCTCGCACCGGTCGCGACCACGGCCGATCTCGTCGCCTCCGAGCAGCTCGCTTCACGTGACTACTGGGACGTCGTCGACGGCGAGCGCTACCCGGGGCACTGGATGAAGCCCGAGCCCAGCAACGGCTCGGCCGATCGCGTACCGGCCGTCGGCGAGCACACCGCCGAGATCCTGGCTCGCCCGCGCCAGCCCGCAGTGTCCACCCCGCCAGAGCCGTCGGTGCCCGAGCGACCGCTCGAGGGGCTCAAGGTGCTCGACTTCATGTGGGCAGTGGCCGGACCCACCGTGTCTCGCCTGCTGGCCGACGCAGGCGCGACGGTGATCCGGGTGGAGTCGTCGGTCAAGCTCGACGCCGTCCGCACCTTCCTGCCGTTCATCGACAACGACCCCGGTCCTGAGAACGGCGCCACGTTCAACAACATGAACGCCGGCAAGCTCGGCATCACGCTGAATCCGGCCACCGAGGCGGGCCGCGAGGTCGCGCACGACCTCGTGCGGTGGGCCGACGTGGTGTGCGAGTCGTACACGCCGCGCATCATGCGCTCCTGGGGCCTCGACTACGACAGCGTGCGCAAGATCAACCCCTCGGTGGTGATGCTGTCGAGCTGCCTCTACGGCCAGTCCGGCCCGCTCGCCAACTTCGGCGGGTACGGCAACCTGTCGGGCGCCATGGTCGGCTTCTACAACATCACCGGCTGGCCCGACCGTGCCCCGGTCGGCCCCTACGGCGCCATCACCGACTACACCTCACCCCATCCGGCCACAGCCAGCCTGCTGGCCGCCATCGACCGCCGGTGGCGCACTGGCGAGGGCCGCTACCTCGACTTCTCCCAGGCAGAGGCGTCGGTGCACTTCATCGCCCCGGCAGTGCTGGAGTACCTGCGTAACGGCAACGTCGTGAGCGGGCGGGGCAACCAGAGCGAGCACCACTGCCCCCACGGCGTATTCCCGGCCGTAGGCGACGACCGCTGGGTGGCCGTCGTGGCCCAAGACGACAGCGCATGGGCTGCGCTGGCGGGCCTGATCGGGCGCACCGACCTCGCAACGCTGCCACTCGCCGACCGTCTCGCCCGCCGGGAAGAACTCGAAACGGCAGTGTCAACGTGGACCAGCCAGCTTGAGGAGGCCGACGTCGAAGAGCAGTGCCAAGCAGCAGGCATCGCCGCGCACCGGGTGCAGAACAGCCCTGAGCTGGCGGTCGACCCGCAGCTAGCGCACAGAGGCCACTGGGTCGAAGTCCCCCACTCCACCCACGGCACCACGATCATCGAAGCACCCCGGTTCACGATGTCACGCAGCCGTGTGTGGCCCGAACGCGCTGCACCCGCACTCGGCGAACACCTCTACGACGTGCTCACCGAGCACTTGGGCTACGACGCCGACAAGGTCGCCGAACTGGCCGCAGCAGAAGCCTTCGACTAGCACGCCGGGCGCTGACGGGCCTGCCGCCCGTGGCTAACGTGCCCGCATGGCAGCTATCGATCACATCGTGTACGCAGCGCCCAATCTTGCGGCCGGGACCGCAGCCGTCGAGGCGCTGGTCGGCATGTCGGCCGCGCCGGGCGGGCCGCATCCGGGCATGGGCACTCGCAACACGCTCATGTCGCTCGGCGACGACGTCTATCTGGAAATCATCGCACCCGACCCCGAACAGCCCGATCCGCCGAACGGTCGCCCGTTCGACATCGACGCCATGAGCGAGGGCCAGCTGATCACGTTTGCCATACACGCATCCGAAGGCGAGACCATCGAGGACGTGACCGCCGCCATGGCCGCCTGCGGCGAGGATCCCGGCCCGATCTCGGCGATGAGCCGGGTGAAGCCCGACGGCGAGGAAATCCACTGGTCGCTCACCATGTCAGCCGGACCGGGATTGGTCCCGTTTGTCATCGAATGGGGGAACACCACCCATCCAGCCACGGTCACCCCGACTGGCTGCACGCTCGTCTCGCTCAGCGGCACGCATCCCGACCCCGACCACATCAGGGCGCTCCACAGCGCGATCGGCATCGATGTGGACGTGGCGGCAGGCGACACGGTCACCTTCGAGGCAACGCTCGACACCCCCAACGGCCGCGTCACGCTCCGCTGAGGACCAAGAGGCGGTACCGCCGACAGGCTCACCGCGCCGGACGCTTGTTGCGCGCCTGGGGATCGCTCTCCCGCTAGCGGGACCGGTCGACCTCGACGGTGACGATGTCGATCCCGCTGTACTTGCGGTGCCGCACCGTGGAGGCGAAGTGCCGCAGCAGGTGCAGCGAGATCGTCCGCTCCTCGGGCACCTCGGCCCGTTCGCTGAGGCAGGCAAGCTGCTCTTCGAGATTCTGCTCCTCCAGCGCCGCCAGGAACTGCAGTTCGATCGAATTGGGGGCAGACCGGGCGATCACCACGAGCCGGGCCTGTGACCCGTCGCTGCGATCCTCGAGCAGGCTCGCCAGGGCTTCCTCGCCGACCAGGCGCAGGCGATTGCGCGACGCCTCGCTCCACCCGGCCCCAGCGGCGAGCGAATCCAAGAACTCGCTGATCGGCCCCAGCGAATCGATGTGCAACTCCACCTCGAGCCGCTGGCGGCGCCGGCCGCTGACCTCCACGAATGCAGTGAGGGCGACGGCCGCGATCGTGCCCGCCACCATGCCGTTGCCGAGCAGTGCCCCCCACGCCCCACCGATCAGATCGGCCACCACGCTGCTGCCCTGCAGTCCGAAGCCGATCCCCAGCGAGATGCCCACAATCAGGGCCCTGTGGCGTGCCAGGCCTTCCCTGGCTACCGCCCGCATCCCCTCCACGAAGACCATGCCCATGATGACCAGCAAGTAGCCGGCCGTGACTGCATCGGGAATCGAGGCCAGCACGGCTGTGGCTTTCGGCGCGAATGCGACAGCCACCAGCATGGCGCCGACGCTGTAGCCCACCCGGCGCGATGCGACGCCGGTGAGCGTCGTCATGGTCGCCGACGTCGGGCCGTAGACCACAGTGGGCAGCGCACCGAAGAAGCCTCCGATCAGGGTCGCCGCACCGTTGGTGTTCATGGCGCCTTGAACCAATCGGAAATCGGTCACCGGCGGGTTCCGCCACGAGACCTGCTGAATGATGACTCCGCTGCTCATCGCGAGCAGCCCCGCAGCCATCGACACCACCACGAACATCGGCAGCAGCGACCAGAACTCTGCGCTGGCGGTCAGTCCAACGCCGGGCAGCTGCGGTTCGGGCAGCGCAATCCACCGAGCGGCCGACACCCTCGTCGAGTCGAACAAGCCGAACAGCGCCGCCACGACACACGCCACTGCGATGCCGATGAGCGGCGACCACAGACGTACCCGGCCTTTCGCTCGCAAGCCCAGCATCGCAGCGACGGCGACGGTGAGCGCAGCCACCGCCGGGCCTGCGCTCGACGCCGTGCCGCCGGGCGGTCCGGCCAGCCTGCCGACCGCCACGCCGGCGACGGTGACCGCTATCAGCATCAGCACGATGCCCCCAACCGACGGTGTGATGATCTGCCGGGCTCGTGGCAGCCATCTCGCCAGAATGAACTGGACGCACGACGACACAACGATGAGCGTGGCCAACGTGCGTGCGTCGGACCGCTCAGCGGCGAGCAGCGTGACAGCGAGGTACGACGGTGCTGTGCCGACCATCAGAACGTGCCCGCAGCCGATCGGCCCGCCGCGCGTCGCCTGCGCCGCAGTGGCGACGCCGTTGACGGCAAGCGCGGCGAAGATCATCCACGACCGGTCGTCATCGTCGAGCCCGGCAGCGTTGGCAAACAGCGAGATCGTCAGTGCGGTGGTCGTGACCGACAGCAGGAGGCCCTGCAGCCCCATGCCCAGCGTCAGGCCGGCAGGCAACCGATCATTCGGCTCGTAGAGGACGGAGGCGTCGTCTGTTGTCACTGAGTTGTGGAGCCAGCGCGAGGCCTGTCGGCGGGTGCCGCGTCGCCTAGAGGCCCTCCACCATGAATGCCACCGACTCGACTGATGCGCGGCGTTCCAATCGGAGCTTGATCACATCGTCCTGCCCGAATGCCGCCTTGAGGTCCTCCAAGGTCTCGAACTCCGAGACGGTGATGCTCGCCGGGGGCGCACCGGGCCCCAGAGACAGGGTCGGAGTGCCGCGGATCAGGTACTTGCCGCCGCGGGCTTCGATGAGCTCGGCGATGCGCAGCGAGAGACTGTCTGCCTGTTCACGATCATGCACCTCGCTGTCCACCACGATCATGTATGCAGCCATTCGATGCACCCCCGTTGCTGCGACCCCTGAGATCTCACCCGATCTGCTTCCGGCTCGCTCAGCGAAGCCGACCGGGCTCGAACGGTGCTCCGAAACTAACAGAGCGCTGCATGACTGAAGGCTGACGCCGCGTCAGTCGGGCAGGCTCCAGTCGATTGGCTGGCGGCCGGCGGCTGCGAGGGCGGCGTTGGCCCGGCTGAACGGCTTGCTGCCGAAGAATCCGTTATGCGCGCTGAGCGGCGACGGATGGGCCGACTCGATGACCACATGGCGGGTCAGGTCGACGAACGATTTCTTGCGTCGGGCAAACGCGCCCCACAAAATGAACACCACGCGCTCGGGCTTGGCGCTGACCGCCCGGATCACCTCGTCGGTGAACGTCTCCCAGCCGGCCGAACGGTGCGAGGCAGCTTGGCGGGCACGCACGGTCAGGAACGCGTTCAGCAGCAGCACCCCTTGGCGCGCCCACCCTTCCAGGTTCCCGTGCGTCGGCGGCTCGACGCCGAGGTCGTCGCGCAGCTCGGCGAAGATGTTCTGCAGCGACGGCGGCTGCTGGATGCCATGCGGCACCGAGAAGCACAGCCCGTGCGCCTGGCGGGGGCCGTGGTAGGGGTCCTGGCCGAGGATCAGCACCTTCACATCGGCGTAGGGCGTCAAGTGCAGCGCTGCGAAGACTTGGTCGTGGGGCGGGTACACCGCGCCCTGGGCACGCTCGTCGGCCACGAATTGCTGCAGGATCGGCCAGTACGGCTTGTCGAATTCCCCCCGGAGGATCGGGTTCCAGTCGGTGCGCGGCATGCCCCGCTAGGAGATCGTCTCGGCGGCGGCGGCCGACAGCTCGATGCCCCGCCCGATGCGGGCCCGGTACAAGTCCAGATCGACGTCATCAGCCGGCTTCTGGCCCCGCATGTAGCGGGCGTACACGCCGTGGATGATGCAGGCCGACTTCCAGTGATTGAAGCTGACGTAGTACGCTAGGTCTGACAAGTCGGCGCCGGTTTGCTGCTCGTAGCGCTCGATGAGGTCGGCGCGGCCGACGAAGCCGTCCACCAGCGTCGGCGGGTCGGAGCCTTCCAGGATGTCGTCGCTCGGCTCGGTCCAGCTGTTGAGCGCATAGGCGAAGTCGGCGAGCGGATCGCCGAGGGTGGAGATCTCCCAGTCGAGCACCGCCTGCAGCTCGCCGGCGGGGTTGAACAGGCAGTTGTGCAGCCCGTAATCGCCGTGCACCACCCGGGCGGGACCCTGGATTGGCTTGCGCTCCTGCAGGAAATCGTGCAGTTCATGCACGACCGGCGTGTCGTACGAGGCCGACTCGGCCGAGGCGGTCCACGAGCGGTACCACGTGCGGATCTGCCGCCCGACGTAGTCCTCCTTCTTGCCCAGCTCGCCCAGCCCGACGTCGTCGGGATCCACCGAGTGCAGCGCCGCCAGCACGTCCATGAACGACATGCCCACATGGGCCCGGCCCTCGGCAGTCAGGTGCTCGCGGGCATCGGCAGACTCGAAGAGCGGCTTGCCCTCGACGTAGCTCATGACGTAGAAGTGCGCCCCGGTCACGTCGGGGCTCTCGCAGTAGCCGTACGCGATGGCGACTGGCACATCGGTGGGCCCCAGACCGCTGATGATCGTGAACTCCCGCCCCATGTCGTGCGCCTTGGGCAGCAGCTCGCCCATGGGCGGCCGGCGCACCACGGCGGTGGTGCCGTCGGCGGCGGTCAGCTTGTAGGTGAGGTTGCTGTGGCCGCCTTCGAGCTGCGTCCAGTCGAACGGCGGCTCGAGACCGTCGACGTTCTCGCTGATCCACGCTTCGACGGCGGGAACGTCGTACCCGACGACACCCGAAGTCGCAGCTGCGCCTGCCGCCCCGTCGGTCATCGCGCCTCTCCTTCTCGCTCAGCCCGCACACACTACGGCAACGACCGGCGGCGGCTCAGAGATGGGCCACAAGTAGCGTCGGCACCATGGACGCGATCGAGCCCAATGGGTCCGCGGGGCCGACCTCGCCTCCGCCGCACATGACGCCGGAGGAGTTCCGTGAGCACGGACGGGCGGTCATCGACTGGATCGCCGACTACTGGGAGCGCATCGAGTCGCTGCCGGTGGCCTCGAGCGTGCAGCCGGGTGACATCAGGGAGCTGCTGCCCCAGTCCGCGCCCGAAGAACCCGAGCCGTTCGACGACCTGCTTGCCGATCTGGATCGGGTGGTCGTGCCAGGTGTCACCCACTGGCAGCACCCAGGCTGGTTCGCCTACTTCCCCGCCAACAACTCGCCGCCCTCGGTGCTGGCAGACACGGTGTCGGCCGGTCTCGGGCTGATCGGTCTGCTGTGGGCGGCCTCGCCGGCGCTGACCGAGGTCGAGAGCCACATGCTGGATTGGCTCGTCGACCTGCTCGACTTGCCTGAGCACTGGAAGACGACGGCCAGCGGCGGCGGCGTGCTGCAGGGCAGCGCGTCGGACGCCACCCACGTCGCGCTGGTGGCGGCCCGCCACCGCGCTGCCGAGCGCAGCGGCCAGCCCGCGACGCAGATGGTGGCCTACACCTCGGCGCAAGCGCACAGCTCTGTGGAGAAGGGCGCCAACGTGGCCGGCTTCGGCACCGTGCGCCTCATCGACACCGACGAGAGCCTGGCGATGCGCCCCGATGCCCTGGCGTCAGCGATCGAAGCCGACCTCGCCGCGGGGCTGGTGCCGGCCTTCGTTGGCTCGACGATCGGCACCACCGGCACCACCGCGGTCGACCCCGTGCAAGCCATCGCTGACGTCGCGATCAAGCACAGCCTGTGGCACCACGTCGACGCGGCGTACGCGGGCACAGCGATGATCTGTCCCGAGTTCCGCCATCACCAGGACGGCGTCGAGCTCGTCGACAGCTACGTGTTCAACCCGCACAAGTGGATGATGGTGAACTTCGACTGCTCGGCCTTCTTCGTCGCCGACAAGGCGGCGCTGACTGACGCTCTGTCGATCGACCCGCCCTACCTGCGCAACACCCAGAGCGATGCCGGCAACGTGATCGACTACCGCAACTGGCAAGTGCCGCTGGGCCGGCGCTTCCGGGCCCTCAAGCTGTGGTGGGTGCTGCGCAGCTACGGCGCAACGGGGATCCGCCAGATGGTGCGCCATCACGTGACCATGGCCCAGGAGTTTGCGCAGCGGCTTCGCGAAGACGACCGGTTCGAGATCGTGGCCCCGCACCCGTTCTCGCTGGTGTGCTTCCGCTGCCGCGCTGCGGCCGACGGCGATGCGGCGGCCGAGGCTGCCGACCGCGCCACCGACGCCGTCGCGGCAGCGGTGAACGACAGCGGCGTGGCCTACCTGACCCCGTCGAAGCTCGACGGGCGCAGCATCATCCGGGTGGCAGTTGGCCAGTCGCGCACCGACCGCACCCAGATGGACCTGCTGTGGAAGGCGATCAGCGAGGCCGCCGTCTAGCCGCGGCCTGACTCGACCGGCGCGGCTCAGCTGGTCCGGTCGAACGGTCCGAGCGCTGCCAGCAGCCGGTCGTTCTGGGCCGGAGTGCCCAGGCTGATGCGCACGCCCTCGCCCTCGAAGGGGCGAGTCACCAAACCCTGCTTCTCCAGCCGGACGAACAGTTCCATCGCCCCATCGCCGACCGGCAGGTACACGAAGTTGGCTTGGCTGGGCACCACCGGCCAGCCCAGATCGGACATCGCAGCGCTGACGCGGTCGCGCTCGGCCAGGATGCCGGCGACACGCTCCTCCAGCTCGGTGCCGGCCTGCGGTTCGAGCGAGGCCAGCGCCGCTACCTGAGCGATACCGCTCACGATGAACGGCAGCGCCACCTTGTCGAGCGCACCGATGACATCGGGGTGCCCGACGCCGTAGCCGACGCGCAGGTTGGCCAAGCCGTACGCCTTGGAGAACGTGCGCAGCACCAAGGCGTTGGGGTGGTCCGGCAGCACCGTCTGGATCGGGTCGGCCACGGCGAGATCGGTGACGAATTCCCGGTAGGCCTCGTCGATCACCACGATCACATCGGGCGGCACCGCTGCCAGCAGGCGCTGCAGCTCCGCGGTGCTGCAAACCGTGCCGGTGGGGTTGTTCGGCGTGGAGAGCACAACGATCTTGGTGCGGTCGGTTACCGCGGCGGCGACGCCGTCAAGATCGAACGCGTGGTCGACCAGCGGCACCGTCATCGCCTGAGCGCCCGAGATGGCGCAGAACACCGGGTGCACCTCGAAGGAACGCCACGGATACACCACCTCGTCACCGGGATCGATGTAGGCGGCGAACAGCTGCTGCAGCACCCCCACCGAACCGGAGCCCACCGTGACCTCATCCAGCCCGACGCCGTGCCGGTCGGCCAGCGCCTCGCGCACCTCCATGCAGCGATGGTCGGGATAGCGATTCATGCCCAAGGCGGCCTCGGACACTGCCTTGGCCACCGACGGGAGCGGATCGTTGGCGTTCTCGTTGGATGCCAGCTTGATCGCCTCAACCAGGTTGTGCTCGGCTTCGGCCTGAGCCGCGGAGCGGCCGGGCTTGTACTGCGGAAGGCCCTCCACCGCCGCTCTCGGTCGTCCGATCATGCGCTCGCCTTCCCGCTCCCGTGATGCGCCAGCATCAGCATTGCCTCGTGATGCGCCAGCATCAGCATTCCCCCATGCGCCAGCCGCACCAGCATGTCGCCGTGTCGGCGGCAAGCTACCCGCTGGCTGCTGGCTGTGGTCCGCAGACCGCCGGCTACAGGCGACGACCGGCGCGGTCCCCCGGCGTGGCAGCAGCCCGGAAGTCGTCGGCGACCTGGGCCATCGTGGCGAACGTCACGCTTGGCTGGGCTGCCATGTGTTCGATGAGCCGCTCGAGCATCAGCATCCGGCTGCCCCGCCCGATGCACTGAGGGTGCATGGTGAGCACAAACACCCCGCTGCCGACCCGGTCGTTCAGGTAGTCGAACTCGGCCGACCACACGTCATAGACGTGATCGGGCGTGCGCAGCCCCTGCACGGTCGGCCCGTCGTAGCTGAAGTACGGCCAGTCGTCGAGGATCCAGTCGAACGGCAGCTGCACCAAGTCGACCTCGTCGCCGAACTGGTGCGGGCCGTCGGTGGTGGGCACGTCGCCCAGCCGGCACCACGTGGCCGCGTAGTCGTTGCGGGCCATGGAGGAGTCGTAGGAGAAGCCGTGCTCGATGAGCAGGCTGATCCAGCGGTCGCCGCAGTTGCCGCCCGGCACCCGGTGCCCGACCGGCGGCCCGCCAGCGAGCCGTTCCAGGCAGTCCATCGAACGGGTCAGGATGGCCCGCTCGTCGGCTTCGTCCCGCTTCGATGACGGGGCTTCGTGGCAGTAGCCGTGGTAGCCCACCTCGTGACCGTCGGAAGCCACCCGGGCGCACACGTCGCCGAAAGTGTCGATGGTGTGGCCGGGGATGAACCAGGTGGACGGGAGGCTGCGTTCGTCGAGCAGGTCGAGCAGGCGGTGCGCGCCGATGGTGGCGAACTCGCCGCGGGCGGTCAGGTTGGGCGATCGTGACCCTCGGGGGCCGGTCCAGATCGAGACCGCATCGAAGTCGAAGCTCAGACAGACGGTGACGCCGTTGTGCTGACCGTTGGACGGTTGTTCGGAGCTCATCTTCGGACCCTACTGAACCCCCGTCTGAGCCCGCCACAGCAAGCACGGCAGCGCCGATGTCGGCCCGGTGTGCCGGGGCCGCCGGGCGGTACCGTGATCCGATGCCTGCCCCGGCCGATGGAGCCGCCGAGACTGTGCCGCCGCCGCTCGCGGGGATGCGTGTGCTGGAGCTGGCCACCGGCATCGCAGGGCCGTATGCCGGACGGCTGCTGGCGGGTGCGGGGGCCACCGTGGTCAAGGTGGAGCCGCCGGGCGGGGACCCTGCACGGAGTCAACCGGTTGACGATGTCCCGCTGGGGCCCGATGAGATCAGCCCGCTGTATGTGCATCTGAATGCGGCGAAGCTGAACTGCGCCGCCGACAGCGTGGAGGGGTCGTGGCCGGACGTGGTGATCGCCAGCGACACGCTGGCCGGGCTTGCCGGCGGACCGTGGGATCCCCAGCGGATGGCCGCCGGTGCGGCCGAGGGCGAACGCGTGCCCAAGCTCGTGACGGTGACGGCCTGGGGTGCTGATGCCGACGACCCTGGCGTCATCGCCGACGAGCTGCTGGTGCAGACCGCCACGGGCTTCCTGGGCTTCAACGGCGACGCGGGTGCCGAACCGCTGCGCCTTCCGGGCTGGCAGGCCCAGTACTGCGCAGGCGGTCTTGCCGCCTGGGCCGCGCACCTCATCCGGCGACGGCCCGAGACGCACGTGGACGTGTCGTGGCTGGGGGCGCTGCTGACTGCCGTCGAGCTCTGCTATTGCGATTCGCTGCACTGCCAGCGGCGCCGGCCGCCGGTGGGGCCGCACCCGCCCACGGCCTACCCGTCGGGTGCGATCCGCTGCGCCGACGGCTACGTGTGCCCGGGTTCGATCCGGCGGGACGACTGGGAGATGCAGTGCCTGCATCTCGGCATGCCCGAGTGGATCGACGATCCCGAGTTGAGCCACCGCCACCGCCGAGCCCGCCACATCGACAAGATCCGCGAGGTCATCGAGCCCTGGTATGCCGCCCGCACCAAGCGGGAGCTGTTCCAGTTCGCGCTCGAGACGCCCTGGGCAGTCGGCATGGTGATGACGCCGCTCGACGCGCTGGCAGACGAACATCTCGCCGACCGCGGCTTCCTCGGCGAAGTCGAGACACCAGCAGCAACCGCCTTGGCGCCCATCCAGCCCTTCGCCGCACCAGGCCTGCCCGTGCCGATGCAACGAGTGAGCGATCGGGGTGCCGACGCATGCCCGGCTGCCGATACGCCCACGGCGGCACTGCGACCCGCGCGTGCGCTGCGGGTGATCGAGATGACCATTGCGTGGGCCGGGCCGTACATCGGCAACCTGCTCACACCGCTCGGCATCGACGTCATCAAGATCGAGGCGCAGAACCCCTTCGACGGCTTCCGCACCCAGCGGCCCTACGACCACGGCATGGCGCCCGGCCTCGAGCATCTCGTCCACGACAATCGCTTCTACGAGGCAGGCGGGCATTTCAACGCCGTCAACAAGGGCAAGCGCGACTGCGTCGTCACGCTCGCCACGCCCGAGGGCCGCGCCGCCTTCATGGAGCTGGTGCGCAACTGCGACGCTCTGGTCGCCAACTTCTCGGCCCACGTGCTGCCCCAGCTCGGGCTCGACTTCGAGACGCTGGCCGAGGTCAACCCACGCATCGTGCTGGTGCGCATGCCCGCGTTCGGCGTCGACGGCCCCTATGCGGGCGCTGTGGGATTCGGCTCGATCATCGAGGCCATGGGCGGGATGGGTCACCGGCAGGGCTACGAGCACGAAGGCGCCCGCATCTCCAACATCTACTTCCCCGACCCGATCGCCGGCATCACCGCCGGTTTCGCCCTGCTGAGCGGCCTGCACCACGCCGAGCACACCGGTCGAGGCATAGAAATCGACGTCTCCCAGCAAGAAGGAACCTGGCAGCACAGCGGCGAAGCACTCGTACTCGCCTCCACAACCGGCCGAGACATCGGCCGCATGGGAAACCGGGAACCCAACACCGCCTGGAGCGGCTTCATAAGAGGCACCGACGGATACCTAGCCGTAATCGCCGACGGCGACGCTCACGATCCGTCACTAGGGCCCAACGCCGTCAACGTGATCGAGGGCCTGCTCGAAGAGATCAAGAACAACGGCGGCCAACCGGCCCGGACCCGCGCTGACCTGCAAACGGCGCTGCACGCCGCCGGCGCCCGCACCGAGTTCTGCTGGGACCCATGGACCGCACCCGACCACCAACCAGTCGCCAACCGCATAGAGCTGGTCGATCACCCAGTAACAGGCCCCATGCGCCACATCGCGTCACCGTTCACTCTGGATGGAGTCCGCCCGAACCAAGCGGGCCCTTCCCCCCGCTTCGATCAACACACAGACGAGGTCTTCGCCGAGGTAGCCCGCTTTTCCCCCGCCGAGATCAAGAGCCTCCGGGCCGACGGCCACATCGGAGGCGAGCTCCCCGCGCCCGCCGAACTCGGCTTCATCTACGACTGACAGCTGCGCCTGCCCTGGCACACCCTGGGAGCAAACGCACCCAGCGGACTACCGTGCTCGGATGCAGATCGAACCGTTCCAGATCAACGTCCCAGACGAGCAGCTGGCAGACCTCAAAGACCGCCTGGCAAGAACCCGCTGGCCAGACGCCGAACCGGTGGAGGACTGGTCCCAAGGCATCCCCCTCGCCTACGTCCAGGAAGTCTGCGACTACTGGGCCAACACCTACGACTGGCGAGCCAGCGAAGCCGCGCTCAACCGGTTCGACCAGTACATGGCCGACGTCGACGGCATGGACGTGCACTTCATCCACGTCCGCTCCCCCGAGCCCGACGCGATGCCGATCGTCATCACTCACGGCTGGCCCGGCTCGGTGGTGGAGTTCCACAAGGTCATCGAGCCGCTCGCCGATCCGGTCGCACACGGCGGCAATGCGTCCGATGCCTTCCATGTGATCTGCCCATCGCTGCCCGGGTACGGCTTCAGCGCCAAGCCGACCGAGCCCGGCTGGGGCATCGAGAAGATCGCCGACTGCTGGGCCGAGCTCATGACCGGCTTGGGCTACGACCGCTTCGGCGCGCAAGGCGGCGACTGGGGATCAGCGGTCACCAGCGCTCTCGGCAGCCGTCACCCCGACCGCTGCATCGGCATCCACCTGAACATGGTGATGCGCGGCAGCCGCCCCAAGGATCGTGAGCCCAACGACGAGGAGATTGCGGCCCTCACCAAGGCCAAGCACTACAACGATTGGGACTCCGGCTATTCGAAGCAGCAGTCCACCCGCCCCCAGACGCTGGGCTACGGCCTCACCGATTCGCCTGCCGGGCAGGCAGCGTGGATCCTGGAGAAGTTCTGGGCCTGGACCGACTGCGACGGGCATCCAGAGAACACGCTGGGCCGCGACGAGATGCTCGACAACGTCATGCTGTACTGGCTGAACGCCAACGCAGCCTCGTCGGGCCGCCTGTACTGGGAGAGCTTCCGGCAGCTCCCCCGCATGACAGTGGACGTTCCGACCGGCGTTGCCAAGTTCCCGGCCGAGATCATCCCCCCGGTGCGCTCATGGTCTGAGCCGATCTACTCCGACATCCGTCACTGGACCGACATGCCCGCGGGCGGCCACTTCGCAGCCTTCGAGCAGCCCGAGCTGTTCGTCGACGACGTGCGCGCCTTCTTCAGCCTGCTCCGATGAGCGGAGGCCCCCTCGGTCCGGCGCCGGCTTGCCCCAGATGACGACAGAGCCCGCCGAGCCCATGCTGCCTGGCAACACCATGGATCGGCCGCTGCTGGTCTCGAGCCTCATTTCCTATGCGGCCCGCAGCCATGCCAGCACCGATGTGGTGTCTGTGGACTCGGCGGGGGTCACCACGCGCAGCACTTGGCGGGAGGTAGCCGAGCGGGCCCGATTGGTGTCCGGAGCGCTGGTCGCCGACGGCATCGGGCCAGGCGAACGCGTCGCGACCATTGCGTGCAACGACCACCGCCACCTGGAGGCCTACTACGGCATCACCGGCATCGGCGCCGTGCTGCACACCGTCAACCCCCGGCTGCATGACGACCAGCTCGCCTTCATCCTCAATGACGCCGCCGACAGCGTGGTGCTGGTCGACCAGTCGTTTGTCGAGATCGCTGTGCGCCTCGCCCCGCGCACGCCGACGGTTCGCCGCTGGGTGGTGCTCGGCCGGCTCGATGCGCCTGCGGGCCTTCCCGGCGAGATCGCGTACGAGGACTGGATCGCAGCCGCACCGGGCCCTGCGGCGTGGCCCGACTTCGACGAGCGTGCGGCCGCAACGCTCTGCTACACGTCGGGCACCACCGGCAACCCCAAGGGCGTGCTGCAGAGCCACCGGTCGATCGTGCTGCAGACCTGGGCCACCTGCACCGGTGACGGCCACGACGTCCACTCGGGCCACGCCGTGCTCGGCACCGTGCCGATGTTCCACGTCAACGGCTGGGCACTGCCGTTCGCCACCGCGATGAGCGGCGCAAAGCTCGTGCTGCCAGGCCCCGACCTCAGCCCCGAGGCCCTCGTGAATCTCATCGAAGCCGAGGACATCACGTTCTCGGCGGGAGTGCCCACGATCTGGCTCGGCGTCGTGCAGTACCTGCAGGACACGGGTCGAAGCGTGCCCTCCTTGCAGAAAGTGGCTGTCGGAGGTTCAGCCGCGCCACGGGTGCTCATCGACACGCTCGAGGACGATTACGGCGTCACGGTCAGCCACGTCTGGGGAATGACCGAGATGACCCAGGGCACGTCGGGTCGGTTCACGCACCGGGTCGAGCGCAGCGATCGTGACGCCCAGCGCGACCGCCAGGCCAAAGCCGGCCGCGAGCTGTATGGCATCGAGCTGCGCGTGGTCGACGCCCAAGGCAACGTCTTGCCCCATGACGGTCGCAGCGTCGGCGAGATACAGGCACGGGGTCCGTGGATGTGCGGCGCGTACTACCTCGGCGAACTCGCCGACCCCGGCGCGTTCGCCGACTCGCACCTGTCGCCCGCCGAGGGCGGGTGGCTGCGCACGGGCGACGTGGGTGCTCTCGACGCCGAGGGCTACCTGACCCTGACCGACCGATCGAAGGATGTCATCAAGAGCGGCGGCGAGTGGATCAGCTCGATCGAGCTGGAGAACGCTGCGCTCATTGCGCCCGGTGTGGCGGCCGCTGCGGTCATCGGCCTGCCGCACGAGCGCTGGGGCGAACGGCCGCTGCTCATCGTCGAGCTCGCCGCCGGTGCCACCCTCGATGCCGGCGCCGTGCTCGACGCGATCAGGCCCCGGGTGGCGTCGTGGTGGCTTCCCGACGACATCGTCGTCGCAGACGAGATCCCGCTGACGGGCACAGGAAAGATCGACAAGAAACTCCTGCGCACCCACTATGCCGACCACGCCTGGCCCTCCGGCTGACCTCTCGCCTGCATTCGGATTGGGGCAGGTCGCCAGTAGCATGGTCCGCTGGACAGACGCGAGGTATTGACATGGCTGCCGGTCGCACAACGTTCGAGAAACTGCAGAGGGACCGGGCCAAGAAGGCGAAGGCCGAGGCCAAGCGCGCCAAGCGCATGGGCAAGATTCCCCAGAGCGGTCCGCTGGTCAACGAGACGCCCGAGCCCGAGGGCACGGGCGCAGTGCTCGACGGCAACCTCGACGAGGAGCTGTCTGCGGCAGATCTGATCCGCCTTGTCGAAGAGGTGCAGACCCAATTCGACAACGACGAGATCAGCTTTGACGAGTACGAGGAGCGCAAGATCGAGCTCCTCGCCCGCCTGCCTACCGACTGAGCGTCAGCCTGTGAGGCGGTGGACCGACACCGCGTAGTCGCCGCCGTCGAACGGGGCGCCTTCCCACGTTGAGTAGCGGGCCTCAAGCTCCAACCCATTGCGTTCGGCAAGTGCGTCGTACACGTGCAGCGCCAGGTAGCCGTCGCTGAGCTGGAAGCCCGCCACGAGCACACCCCCGGGTCGCAGGTGCGAAGCGATGTTGGTCACCACCGCGGCCTCGGTGCCGCGTTCGAGGAAGATCATCACGTTGCCCGCGGCCACCGCAGCGTCGAACAGCCGCCGCTCGCCGGTGTCGCTCGAAATGCCGGTGCTGGCCAGGTCGCCCTGGATCCACGCAAGTTCGGGCGCCTTGTTGCGTGCGAGGTCGAGCATGGCGGGGTCCAAGTCGACGCCAACGACGTGGTGGCCGCGCCGGGCCAGCTCGATGGCGACCCGGCCGGTGCCGCACCCTGCATCAAGCACGCTGCCGCCTCGCGGCAGCAGCGAATCGACCAAGTCGGCTTCGCCGTGAATCGATTCGCCACGCGCCGCCTTGCGGGCCCAGCGGTCGTCGTAGTCGGCGCCGCGGGGTATGTCGCCTCGTTCAGCCCAACGGCTCAGCGGTCCTCCCAGTTCGGGTCGCGCCGCTCGGCAAAGGCGGTCGCGCCCTCGATGGCATCCGACGACGCAAAGACATCCTCGAGTGCGGGCTGCTGGAATGCCCAGAAGTCGTCTTCGGACACGCCCAGCACATTGCGGATCAGCGCCTTGGAGGCACGCACGCCCTTCGGCGCATTGCGGGCGATGCGCTCGCCGAGCTCGACAGCCACGTTCACTGCCTCGCCCTTCGGGCACACCCGGTTCACCATGCCGTGCTGCTGCGCCACTTCGGCGGTGATCGGCTCGGCGGTCAGCGCCATCTCCATGGCCAGGCTGTAGGGAAGCTGGCGCGGCAGGCGCAGCAGCGCGCCGGCACCTGCGAACAGCCCGACACCTACCTCGGGAATGCCGAGCATGGTGCCTTCCGACGCCACGATCAGATCGCACGACAGCGCCACTTCCAGCCCTCCCGCCAGGGCGAAGCGCTCTACCGCGGCAATGAGCGGCTTGGCCGCGCTGCGTTCGGCGATGCCCCCGAAGCCGCGGCCGGCCGGGTTCGGCATCGCATCGATCCCGCCGCCGCTGACGAATGCCTTGAGATCCATGCCTGCGCTGAATCCCCGCCCGGCGCCGGTGATCACGCCGACACGCACATCGGGATTGGCATCGAGCTCGTCAAGTGCCTCGCCGAGCGCTTCTGAGAGCGCCATGTTGAAAGCGTTCATCGCATCCGGGCGGTTCAGCGTGAGGATCTGCACGTAGCCGCGCTGTTCGACCAAAACCAGGGGTTCTTCGCTCACCGGGATTCCTCTGTCTCAGGCGGGTACACCGGAGTGCACCCGCGTATGGCGCCGGTGCCGGCGGCCCCGGCAGCGGTTCAGGCGCCGACAGTAGCCTCGCAGCGCGATCAGGCACGATACGGAACTCGGAGCGCGGAATGAACAGCAGCGGCGACGAAGTGGGCGACCTGCTGGCCCGCATCGAGATGGCCGAGCCAGCCGAGGTGCCCATGCTCGTGCAACTCCTGGCCCGCACACCGGAACTGCAGCAGGCCCAAGGAGCGAATGCCCTTCGAGCTGCCCGGGCGCTGAGCGTCCACGGCGGCCCGCAGATGTTCTCCATCGCCGGTGAGCTGGCTGCCCGCGCCCACCGCGACGGCGTGCCGGGCGCCGGCGCCGTCTTCGCCGAATGCGCCGACAAGATGAGCCTGCTGAGCGGCAGGCCCCAGCAATTCGGGACCGTGGTCACGACCCACCTGGGCGACTTGGTGCTGGCACCGGTCGACGGCAGCGTCGACGACGACTCCCGAGAGCGGATGGGGCTGCCCACCCTCGACCAACGGCGTACCGAGATCGAGCGGCGCAACCGGGAGCTCGCCCGCGAACGTGCCGCTGACGGCGGCCTGCCGCCGGGTCAGCGCATGTGCCGTGTGTGGCGCGACCCCTCTCCCGAATTCCTGACTGCACAGCTCGCCGCCCACCCCGAAGGCTGCTGGGCCGACGGCGACGAGCTGACCTTCGCATGCCGCAGTGACGATGTCGGCCTGCTGCCCGGTCCCGTTATCGAATTGCCCATGTGGCGAGTCGGTGCCGGAGACGGCAATGGCAGCAGCAACGCTGGCGTCGGCGACGGCGATCTGTGGGCGCTCAGCGTGCGCATCGAGCGGCTCAGCGAGGCCGTCATCGGCTACGGCTTCTGGCCGCTCGACGCCGGCGGAGGCCTGCTGGGCGGCCAGCGAGGCCCGGTCCCGCACCGTTTCCGGGGCCCGGATGCGCCTGCCGAGCTCCCGTCTCACCCCGACGACGAGCTGCGCGGTGTTACCCAGGCGCACACGCTCGACAGCACCTCGCTGCGCACCAAGCGCACGATCACCGTGTACCTGCCGCCCAACCACTCCCCCGCCGAGCGATTGCCGGTGCTATATGCCACCGACGGCGGCATGATCGGCCCTTACATCCGGCGACTCGACGCCGGCATCACCAATGAGACGGTTCCCCGCTTCGTGCTGGTCGCAGCCCACTCCGCGCCGATGGGCGGCTACGGGAACGAGCGGGCCATGGAATACCTGCCGGGCTTCGACAACGATCGCTTCGACCGTCACCAGCGTTTCTTCGTGGAAGAGCTGTCGGCCTGGGCTGAGCAGTCATTCGGTGTCTCCGACGACCGCAGCCAGCGGGGCGTGTTCGGCGCATCCGACGGCGGCGGCCACGCCTTGGCGGTCGGACACATGCACCGCGACAAGTACGGGCACGCCATGGCGTACTCCACCGGCATGCCGCCGAACGAGCAGATGAACTGGAATGCCGCCGAGGCGCCGTTCGTGCATCTCTGTGCTGGCACGCTCGAGGGCGGCTTCCATCAGGCCACCGAGGCGTGGGCGGCGTGGCTGCACTTCGCCAAATCGCCGCACGACTGGACCGAGCGTGTCTGCGGCCACGACCTCATCCAGTGGATCGAAGAACTCCCCCGCGCTGTCACACGCGCTTGGGGCTGAACGGATGCCCTAGCCGCGGAGGCGGCAGGGGACTCTGCGACGTTGCGACCTGCTGGATCGCTGGTCGCAGAGGGTCCTGCCGCCTTCGCAGCGGGCGCACCTAGCTAGTCGCGGAGCAGGTAGCGCTTGACCTTGCCGGTGGCGGTCAGCGGCAGCTCCTCCACCAGATCCACCCACCGCGGGTACT
>JAJECP010000018.1 GCA_022821985.1 Acidimicrobiia bacterium | reverse complement strand
GGCGCTGAAGGAGCCGGCGACGCTGGCGTGCAGGTAGTACTCGGGCCGGGTGGGGACGTTGGTGATCTGGAAGGTGCGCGTCTGGCCTTCAACAATCGTGGTGCGGTGCAGAACCGCCTGCGACGCGACCTCCTGCGCCCCAGCCTCAGACGGCCCCTCTGTCAACGGCAACCCCACCGGCACCACCGCCAGCAACGACCCCAACACCACCACCGCCGCATGCCGCGGCGGCACCAGCGGGCCCTCACGCCAGCGCCCGACCCGAATGCGGGGGGGGGGGGGGGGTCAAAAGCCCCGCCAGCACCGTCCTCAGAAGAGGGGGGTGAATCAGTCTTCAGCGCTGTCGGGCGACTGTTCTGCGTCTGAGTTACCGAAGACCTGATGAACATCTCCAAATCATGCCACCTGCCCATCGGGCTTCAAACACATCCCTCGACCCCCAGCGGCCTGAATCACGCCGGGTGAATCGCCCCGGTTCTGGTGGAGGCTCTGGGGGTCCCTGAGTTGGGCGGAGGCGGATTACTGGATTCATGCCCAGGTCCTCCAAGATCGAGGTGCAGATACACACCCCGAGCTTGGACACCCTCACCCCGCCAACAGCGGACCCCCCACCCCTTGGAACCAATCATCTAGCAGGCGAGATGGCGCATCCTGCGCGACATCTACACCGTGCAGTCTCACCTGATGGTGTCATCCGTCACCTGCGAGCAGTACGGTCAGATAGTGCTCGGAACCACTGAGGGCGGAAAGCTCCCGTAGGGGTTCCGTCGGTTGAACCAAGTGCACGAGAGCAAGGGCCAGCCGTGATCGTCCTGACGAGTGACAGCAGCAGCGACATCGCCCAGCGAAGCGATGACACCGACAGCCTGTGGGTGCGGGTCGATCAGCTCAGGCAGGCCACCGGGTGGCAGCTGAAGCCTGAGGGTGTGTGCCTCGGCGAGATCTGCGTGCCGCTGTTCGAGCCCGAACGTGAAGCGTGGATCGCCGATGCCGATGACTGGGTGTGGTTCTGCTACTCGGCCTTTGCCGACAAGATCGGCCAGAAGCATGTGCGCGACGGCGACGTGTGGAGCCTCGGCTCGGTGCCCGAAGTGCGCCGGGCCGGGCTGGAGTCGGGCCTGGCTCCCGACTTCGGGATGACCGACCGCAACGGCGACACGGTGCGACTGTCCGACCTGCGGGGCCGCAAGGTGGTGTTGTTCACGTGGGCCTCGTGGTGAGGCTGCCGGGTGAACCTGCCCGTGTGGCAGGAGCTGTACGAATCGATCGGACCGGATCGCTTCGAGCTGATCAGCGTGGCAGAGGACTCCCAAGGCGAGGCTGCGGCGGGCAAGTGGTTTGACAAGGCCAAGCCGACGTTCCGGTGCATTGTCGACCCGACGCACCGGATCAGCTCGTTGTTCGGCTGGGTCAACGTGCCGTCGGGCGCGTGGATCGACGAGGAAGGGCGCATCGTCCGCAGCAACGAGGGCGTGTTCCCCGACGAGACAACGATCAAGTTCGGACTTGGCAAGGTCCGCCTCGGCAACGACGCATTCGCCCATGCGACTCGGGACTGGATCGAGAGAGGACCGGAGAGCGAGTTCGTCTGGTCGGCTGAGGAGCTGGCAGCACATCTCAAGCCCGTCGACGACGACACTCTGCTGGCCGAACCCACATTCAAGCTGGCGCTGCACTTCGAATCGACAGGTGACAGCGAGCGTGCGCTCCGGCACTTCGACGCAGCCCAGCACCTCGCGCCGGACAACTGGAACTATCACCGCCAAGGCTGGACCCACAAGGGAACCGTGTACGCCGCCCGGCAGGTACTGAAGAAATCGGCGTATCTGCGTAAGAACACCGACAAGAACTACTACGACCCGATGGAGCTGCCGGGCGAGAACCATCGCCGCTTCACCGAACCCGAGTGGTTCTGGACGCCAGCCGTCAACGGCCTCAAGCGCCTCCTGCGCCGGGAGCCAAGCGCCGCCTGACTGCCGCCGACAACTGGCGTGAACCAGCGCCTTGCACGTCCGATCGGCCGCGACAGCGTCCGGGTAGGCGTTGGGGACGTGCCGTGTGCTACTCGAAGAGGTCGGCGTGCGTGCCGGTGCGCACGAGTCGTAGCTCGGTGCCCTGAATTCGATAGATCAGCAGCCAATCCGACTCCAGATGCAATTCCCGGTAGCCCTTCCAAGGGCCGCGCAGCGGGTGGTCGCGGTAGCTCGATGGCAGCGCTTGCTGGCTGACGAGCAGCGGGAGCACGTCGCGCAGCTTGGTGGAGTCCTTGCCGCGCGACTTGGCAGCTCTGACGTCGCGCTTGAACTGTGACGATCGGACGGGGGTGAGCATGTCGCAGGTTCTTCAGAGTTCGAGATCGCGCAGCAGATCCTCCGTGCTCTCGAAGCGTCTGCCCTGGCCCTCGTCCAATTCGGCCATGGCCTCGATGGTGGCGGCATTGGGCACCTGGACGGCGAACGGGAGCCGCTGCTCGTCAGCGACGCGCACCATGAGCAAGCGGATGGCATCCGAAATCGACAAGCCCATAGCGTGCAGAGCTTTTGCTGCTCTTGCCTTGGTATCCGGGTCGATGCGGGCTCGCACGACGGTGTCAGCGCCCATGATGATTCCTCCGGATCGGTACTCTGTGTAGCTTCATTGTAGCTACAGACTCCATCTAGCTGTCACGCACCAGCGTGTGATGTCCACAAGACATGAGTCGGCAGTCGGTCCCCGCACCGGCGACTGAGATGACCTCCACAGGGCGGTTGGGGATGGTGGCTTCTGCTGCCAGAAGGCTGTGCCATTCGGTACTGGGTTCAGGACTTGTCGGCAGTGGGCTTGTTGATGAACATGGCCAGCAGCAAGCCGATGCCGGCGGCGCCCAGGATGAGCGCTGAGTAGGCGGTGTCGTCGTGGATGCCCTGGTCGAACCAGTCGTTGTAATAGGTGGTGGTCAGGGCGTCGAGGCACATCGCCGGTGCGAACAGGGCGATTGCGGCTGAGCTGCGCCATTGCCGGGGTGTCTGCAGCAGTCGGAAGCACACGAACATCGTGATGACGGTCACGATGGTGCCGACGATCAGCCACACCCACCACACCGTGCGGGACACCGACGGCTCGTAGTTGTCGGTGAAGATCAGCAGGAACAGCCCCAGGAACACGGCCCAGCCGACGACGGCGATCACCATCATCAGGGCCATGTGCTGGATATAGGAGAGCCGGCTCTGTGTGGGCATCGAGGACCGTCCTTCCGCCGAAGGCATCGCGGTGTCGCGGGACCGTAGCTGCCAAAACCAGACCTGTCGATGCTCGCGGGGACCGTCGCGACCGCCCGAACGCAGGGTGCGAAGTTGCCGACCGTCGTTCACGATGGTTACGTATGCAGTGCCGCATCGAGCCCCAGCATTCCTTGCAGGGGTCGTTGCGGCCAGGCGAGGAGTCACAACATGGGCATGGAGGGATTCGGCGAGGAATTTCGTGATCCTCGCGACTTCATCCTGGGCGTCACCGAGACCATCTGGGAGCGCCGCGGCGTGCACACCCTCAATCGTTTCTACAGCGATGACGTTGTTGTCCGATCACCCGCAGGTGTTGTGGTCGGCAATCAGACAGTCATCGGCGCCACGCTCGCCACACTCGCGGAATTTCCCGACCGCCAGCTGCTCGGCGAGGATGTCATCTGGTGCGACGACTCCGACGGCGGATTCCTGTCGTCGCATCGGATCCTGTCGACGGCCACTCATCTTGGCGACGGGATCTATGGCTCAGCCACGGGCGCCCGGTTAAAATACCGAATCATCGCGGATTGTGCTGCACGGGATGGGCAGATCTACGACGAGTGGCTGATCCGAGATCAAGGCGCCATCGTGCGCAACCTCGGCATCGAGCCAAAGAGCTACGCGGCCAGCCAGATCGAGGCGGAAGGCGGGCACGACCATGCGGCCCGACCCTTCTGCCCGGCACTCGACGTCACTGGTCGCTACGGCGGGGCGGGCAATGATCAACCCGATGGCGTGCGGTATGCCGAACTGCTGCACCGCATCATGACAGGGGATCTGGCTGCCATCAGTACCGAGTACGACCGCGCCGCTCACCTCGAATTACCCGGCGGCATCACCGATCATGGAAGGAGCGGCGCCGACAGCTTCTGGCTTGGCCTGACGTCGTCGTTCCCGTCGGCACGCTTCACCATCCACCATCGGATCGGTCGCCGCGACGCTGACCGCCCGCCGCGTGCAGCCATTCGCTGGTCACTCGATGGCACCCATGACGGTGAGGGTCGTTTCGGTGCCCCCAGCGGTGCTGACGTACACGTCATGGGCATCAGTCACTGCGAATTCGGACCTGACGGTGTTCTGCGCGAATGGGTGTTGATCGACGACACGGCGGTGTGGAAACAGGTTCTCCTGCACACCGGCTGAGGGCTTCATTCCGAAAGGCGCAGGCCAGAGCGCTGCAACCGGTTGCTGTTGACGCAATGAATACGTATTCATAGGATTCGCCGCATGGCGGGGGGGACAGAGGTTCCTGGCGGCGGGGCGCGTCCAGCGACCTCCACCGATGTTGCCATCGAGGCGGGCGTGTCCCAGGCCACGGTGGCGCGCACCTTCTCAGCCCCGCACTTGGTGTCCGAAGGAACTCGACAGCGGGTCAGCGAGGCTGCCGCACGGCTCGGCTATGTCCCCAACGCCTTCGCCCGAAGCCTCAAGTCACAGCAGAGCAACGTGGTGGGCGCAGTGGTGCCGGCGTACGGCGAGTACTGGCAGAACGTTCTGTCGGCGGTGACTCGGGAGCTCGCTGCACGCGGGCGTCAACTCTTGCTCTTCAGCTTCACCGACCCGGGTGAGGTCGACGATGTGCTCGACATCGTTCGCCAATACCGCGTCAGCGGGCTGCTGCTGGCCTCAGCAAGCATCCGACCAGACCAGCTCAGCGCCATGCGTCGCCAGTCGAGCCCCACCGTGGCGTTCAATCAGCCGGCTGCATCTGGCTTGGTGTCGTCGGTGTCAGTCGACAATGAGAGCGGCTGCCGCTTGTTGGCGTCCCACCTCGTCGACCAGGGCTGCCGGACGGCGGTCTTCGTCGGCGGCGTGTCGTCCATCTCCACCGATCAAGCCCGCTATCGGGGAGCGGCCAGGGAGATGGGCGACCACGGAGTGGCCTTGCCATACATCGAGGCGGGTGCGTTCAGTTACGACGCGGGGTATGGCTGCGCCGAACGCATCGCCCGACTCGCACCGGATGCCGTCATGGTCGGCAGCGACGAGGTCGCGTTCGGCGTCATAGATGGATTGGAATCGCGGGGTATCCGGATCCCCGATGATCTGGCTGTCACCGGATTCGATGGACTGCCACAGGCCGCGTGGGCCGGCATCGACCTGACGACGCTCGTGCAGCCGACGGATCTGCTCGCACGGCATGCTGCCGAACTGCTCGTCGACACGGCATCGGCATCGCGGCCCACCGATGTCGTCGTGGATGGTCACCTTCGTATCGGCCGAACGACGAAGCGCAGTGACCGATGACCGCACCCGGGCCGACCGTCGACGGCGCCGAGTTGGCGGCACGAGTGCTCGAGCCGCAGGACTTCGTGGCCGACACCGAGGCCTTTGTGGATGTCCGTATCGAGAGATCCAAGGGCAAGGCCAGCTATTCGTTCGTGGGCCCCGGCGTGTCTCAGAACGCCGATCAGCACATCAGCATCGCCGAACCCCACGGCTTCAACGTCGGCGCAGCCACCATGCCGCACGGCGTCTACAACAACGCCCACCTGCACTACACGCCTGAGGTGTTCATCTGCACCAGGGGCAGCTGGCGGATCGACGTCGGCAGGAAGCGTGAGCAATCCGTCGAGCTCACGCCTGACACCATCTTCTCGGCGCCGACCTGGGTATTCCGCGGATTCGAGAACACCGGCCCCGATGACGGGTTCCTGTTCGTGGTGCTCGGAGGCGACGACACCGGCGGGATCATCTGGGAGCCGGAGGTGCTGCGAGAGGCTGCTGAGACCGGCATGTATCTCGGGCGCGACAACTCGCTCGTCGATGCGCGCAACGGCCATGTCCCGGGTGATGTACTTCAGCCGCTGAGCGACGCCCAGCTTGCTGGGATCGACAGTTACACCACGGACGAACTCGACGAACGCCTCGTGCGGCCTGATCGGTTGTGCTGGGCATCGGCAGGCCTGCTGTCGACCGTCCTCGGTCCGCAGCACTCGGTGGAGCTGGCACCAGTCATCGGGTACGGCCTGTCCCAGGATCGACGCAGCCGACCACCGATCTGCACGCCTCACGGTTTCGCAGTCGAATGGCTTCGGGCGGCTCCGGGGGCATCGACGGGCCTCCATCGCCACCACGACAGCCAAGTGGTGCTGCTCATCGACGATGGCTGGGAAGTCGCGCTCAACGAGCCGGCGCAGGAAGTCTCCACGCGGCCCGTCATGGGCTCGCTCGCATCTATCCCCGCATCTGCATGGCGGGATCTGCGCAATGTCGGCACGGCGTCGGCACGTGCGGTGATCGTCACCGGCGGTGACAGCCCCAGCAGGGTCGAATGGCCCGCAGGAACGCTGGCGCGCGCCGCCGATGCGGGCTTCGGTCTCGACGCGGCCGGTTATGTCGCGCCGCTCGAGTTGTTGGGAACCGGGTTCTGAGCCCCCTTGGTTCCTGTTCGCATGCATAACCCGGGAGGGAAGCTCATGACTACTACCAAGGGGAAGGCATGGCGGCTCATCGCCGTGCTTCTCGCGTTCGTGCTGCTGGTTGCAGCGTGCGGCGGCGATGACGACGTCGACGACGTCGACAGCGGCGAGTCGCAGACAGCCGCAACTGCGGCCGACTCCGGTGCTGCGGATGACGACATGGATGAATCGATGGACGACGAGTCCATGGATGAATCGATGGATGACGACATGGACGACGAATCCATGGATGACTCATCCGCCGACGACTCGATGGACGACGAGTCCATGGACGACGACATGATGGAAGCGGAGCTGATCTCGGATGAGTGCCCGATCCCGAATCCGTCCGAGGTCATCGAGATCGACGCGATCGGCTGGGAGTTCCCGATCATCACCCAGTACGCCGATGAGCTCGAGGACTGCGAGGAGGGCAACTACCGCTTCAATCTGCAGTTCCTCGACAGCGTCGAGGCGCGCACCGCCATGACGCAGGACGCAGCGACCGGTTCGCCCACGTTCGAGCTGTACCAAGGCTCCAATGCCTTCATCGGCGAGCTGGCCAACCAGGGCTTCCTGATGCCGCTCAACGATTTGGTCGCCAAGTACAGCGACCAGTTCGACCTCGATGAGATCGATGAGGCGTTCTGGCGCATGGCCTCGATCGGCGACCAGATCTACGCCGTGCCGATGGTGTCGAACACCATGCACGTCTTCTACAACAAGCCCGCGATGGAGGAGCTCGGCCTGTCGGTGCCGACAACGTTCGATGAGGCATTCCAGACGTGCCGGGCGATCATCGATTCGGGCTACGACATCGGCTTCCTCTACATGCTGTCGGCAGGCTGGGCCTGGCAGATCGAGTTCGACTCGGTCCTCGGTTCGATGGGCGTCTCGCCGGTCGATCCGCAGACGGGCGCGCCGAACTTCAACAGCCCTGAGGGAGTTGCTGCGGCCACGACCCTCAAGCGGATGGCGGACGAGTGCGCCTCGGGATACGCCAGCTCCTACAGCACCGACGATGTGCAAGCGGCTTTCCAGACCCGAGAGGCGATCCTAGGCCACACATGGGCATCGCGTGCAGCAGCCATGGACGATCCCGAGGCATCCACCGTCGTGGGAGAGATCGAGTTCGCTCCGGCGCTGGGCACCGGCAGCGGCATCCTGGCTGCGCCTGCCTACATCGACGGCTGGGGCATTCCCGTCGGAACGCCTGCCGACAAAGTCGAGGCGATCTTCCTTGCGATGCTCGCAGCGACTGACTTGGAGAGCATGCAGGCTGCGGCCGAGTTCGGCCTGGTCACCCGCAACGGGGTGAGTCATCCCAACGGACCGCGTGACGCTGCCGCTGCGCAGGCAAGCCTCGTCAACGGCCGTGGTGCTGACCTCACACACCCCGCAGCAGGCATCGCCCGGGCGAAGCTGGGCGAGGCACTGATCACGATTCTCGACGGCACGCCGGTCGAAGAGGCGCTGGCCGCCGCTGAGGCTGCATACCTCGCCGAAGCAGGCGATCAGGGGCTGCTCAACTAGGCCGGCAGCTCGTCACGTTCCCTCCGTGCACCTGGGGCGGCACCGTGTCGCGGTGTCGCCCCAGGGCAGCGGGAGCGGGAGACAATCCCCGCTTTGAGTCACGACCCCCACCCAGACCCCCAGGAACTATGGCTGAGATCCTCAAGGACGCGAAGAAGAAGGGGGCCCACGGCACTGACCAGACCCTCGCCGAGCAGGTTCGCTCGATCATCAACGACATCGCCGAGCGCGGTGAGGCCGCGGTACGCGAGCTGTCGGCCCAGTTCGACGACTGGAAGCCCGAGCGGTTCAGGCTCTCAGCGGAACAGATCGAGGAGACCGTGGCGAGCGTCGACCCCGGCACGGTCGACGACATCCGATTCGCCCAGACCCAGATCCGGAACTTCGCCCAGGCCCAGCTTGACTCGATGCTCGAGACCGAGATCGAGACCCTCCCGGGGGTCACCCTCGGCCACAAACACATCCCGGTCCAGAATGTGGGCGCGTACGTACCCGGCGGCCGCTACCCGATGGTGGCCTCGGCACACATGAGCGTCCTTACCGCCAAGGTGGCAGGCGTGCCTCGCGTGGCTGCCTGCACCCCGCCGATCAATGGCGCCGTCCCCGCCGAGACCGTCACCGCCATGCACCTTGCCGGCGCCGACGAGATCTACCTTCTCGGCGGCATCCAGGCCGTCGCCTCCCTCGCTCTGGGCACCGAGTTCGTCGATCCCGTCGACGTTCTGGTCGGGCCGGGCAACGCGTTCGTGGCCGAGGCCAAGCGTCAGCTCTACGGCCGGGTCGGCATCGACCTCCCTGCCGGACCCACCGAAACGCTCCTGCTCACCGACCACACCGTCGACGCCGAGATGTGTGCGACCGACCTCCTCGGTCAGGCGGAACACGGACCCACCTCTCCGGCGGTCATGCTCACCACCAGCCGACAGCTCGGACTCGACACGATGACCGAGGTCGAACGCCAGCTCCAGACGCTGCCCACGGCCGACATCGCGTCGGTCGCGTGGGACGACTACGGCCGGGTCATCGTCTGCAACTCTCACCAGGAGATGCTCGATCTCGCGAACGAGCTCGCCTTCGAGCACGTGCAGGTGATGACCGACGACGACGACTTCTTCCTCGCGAACATGGTCAACTACGGCGCGCTGTTCCTCGGGCCCATGACCAACGTCAGCTACGGCGACAAGGTCATCGGCACCAACCACACCCTCCCCACCCAGGGTGCTGCTCGCTACACCGGCGGCCTCTGGGTCGGGAAGTTCATCAAGACCGTGACCTACCAGCGGGTCACCGATCCGGCATCGTCCGTCCTGATCGGCGAGTACTGCAGCCGTCTGTGCGCCATCGAGAACTTCGCCGGCCACCAGGCTCAGGCCGACATCCGCGTCGAGCGTTACTCGGGGCAGCCGGCCTGACGTGAGCACGCGCCTGGCGCTCGTCACCGGAGGGTCCGGTGGGATCGGCTCCGCCATCTGCCGCCGGCTCGCGTCCGATGGTCTGACCGTACTCGTCGGCTACCTCTCGTCGGCCGAGCGTGCCGCTGCGCTCGCGGCCGAGCTCGACGGGCCCAGCCATCGCGCCGTTCGTGTCGCGGTCGACGACCCGGCATCGATCGATGCGCTCGCCGCTTCGATCGAGGCCGACCACGGTCGCCTCGACGTGCTGGTCAACTGCGCAGGCGTCACCCAACCAGTGGCCCACGACGACCTCGACGGCCTCACCGACGAGATCATCGACCGAATCTTCGCCACCAACTGGCGCGGACCCTTCGCCGTCGTCCGGGCGCTCAGGCCCGCCCTCGAGAAGTCGGTCGATCCGGTGATCGTCAACATCAGCTCGGTTGCGGCCGTCACCGGGATGGGCTCCAACGTCGCCTACTGCGCCTCCAAGGCTGCCCTCGATTCGATGACCCGCTCTCTTGGGCGGGCCCTGGGGCCGACGATCCGGGTCGTGTCCGTGTCGCCGGGCTGGGTTCTCGGCGAGTACGCCGCTCGCATGCCGGCGGAATTCATTGACGTGCAGCGAGACGCCACCCCGCTCAACCGACTGGCAACCGGCGACGACGTCGCGGCCGCCGTGTCCGCCGTCGTTGCCGACCTCCCATTCACAACCGGGGCGGTGATCCCGGTCGATGGCGGACGGCCCCTGGGAAGGGGGAGTGGATGAACAAACGAACATTCTGGGGGTTCACCGTTCCGAGCGTCGCCGTGATGCTCACACTGATGGTCGTCCCGCTGCTCGCAACGATCTGGCTCGGGTTCCAGCGGCTGACGTTGCGCGATCTTCAGAACCCGGTGTTCATCGGGTTCGGCAACTATCGAGACATCCTCTCCGACCCGGAGTTCTGGAGCGCGGCTCGCTGGACGATCCTGCTCGTCATCATCGTGGTCCCGCTCCAGTTGGTGCTCGGCTTGACGATCGCGCTCCTGCTCGACCGGGTGAAGCGCGTCCGCTCGATCTACATGGCCGCCCTGCTCATGCCCATGGTCGTCACGCCCGTCGTCGGCTCACTCGTCTACAAAGACCTCTTCGAGCGGGGCGGGTTGATTGCATGGATCTGGGAGAGCATCACCGACGATCCTTTCCTGGTCACGTCCGGCAACGTGCGCTGGCTGATCATCATCCAGCTGGTGTGGGCGGTCACACCGTTTGCCTTCATCACCTTCTTCGCCGGCCTCCAGACGCTCCCCGAGGACCGCGTCGAGGCGGCGCAGATCGACGGCGCCGGCTTCTGGCGCCAGCTGTGGCATGTGACCCTGCCGCACCTGCGCACCCTGGTGCTGTTCGTGGCGCTGATCTCGATCATGGACATGTACCGGGTGTACGACCAGGTGTTCGTCTGGACCGGCAACCGGTTCACCGACGCGCACACGCTCGCCGTCTACAACGTCCGCACTGCCACGGCGTTCGACATCGGCCGCCTCGGCAAGGGCAACGCGATGTCGATCCTCACCGTGATCGGCATCTTCGTCGTGCTCATCCCGTTCTTGTATCGCAGCTACAAGGACCAGATCGCGGAGAGGAACTGACATGAAGAAGTCCAACCTGCTCCCGCGGTTCGGTCTCCACAGTGTCCTGATCCTGCTGGTCGTCTGGAGTGTCCTGCCGTTCCTGTGGACGATCCAGACCTCGATCAAGTTCACCCGCGACGTGGCCGCCAAGACCCCGGTGCTCTGGGGTTATGAAACCACCGGCAACGCCTATCGGAATTTCTGGCTCGACGAGAAGAAACTCGAGCACAGCCTGTGGTTCGTGCTCGGCTTCATCGTGCTGATCGCCGCCATCGCGGCGTTCTTCGGGCTCATGTCCAGACGCAACGCCGACGGCCGGCCCTGGCTGCTCGCCTGGATGGGGCTCGTCGGGGTCCATCTGCTCGTGATCGCCGAAGACATCCAGTTCTGGCCCACGTTCTGGTACCTCGCCGTCATGGCGCTCGTCGCATACCTGGCGTACTCGCGGGACTGGCCGGCCAAGAACTGGTTCATCGGCGGCGCGATGTTCACCCTGTGGTTCGGGCTCTGGCGCTTCCCCCGGGCCTGGGCGACCGAGGACACCTACGACTTCCTGATCAACAGCATCGTCGTCACGGTGCTCACCATGCTCATCTCGCTCTCGATCGGCCTGCTCGCCGGCTACGGCCTCGCTCGGTACTCGGGGATCTCCGGCGCGGTGATCCTCATCGTGGCGCTCGCCTTCCGTGCCCTGCCGCGCACAGCCTTCGTGCTGCCGTACTTCTTCGGTGCGAACCGCATCGACGAATGGCTGCGCGACAAGGGGATCTCCGACTGGGACTTCCCCCTGATCGACTTCCCCTTCATCGACGAGTTGCAGATACTCGACGCGCGACTCGGCATCGTCCTCGCGCTGGTTGCTGTCAACCAGCCGTTCACGATCTGGATGTTCCGCTCGTTCTTCATGGACGTGCCGAAGGAGCTCGAGGAAGCGGCGATGATGGACGGCGCCACCCGCCTCGAGGCGTTCCGCAAGGTCATCATCCCGGTAATGTGGCCGGCGATCATCGCCACCGGCCTGTTCACCCTGCTGCTCGCCTACAACGAGTACCTGTTCGTCCGAGTGCTCGCCCCGACCGAGTGGACGTTGCCGGTGGCGATCGTGTCGCTCACCGGTGGTGAGAGTTCGAGAACGATCACCGAAGCGGCGGCGGCATCGGTGTCGATCACCCTGCCGATCGTGATCGTGATCATCCTGTTCCAGAAGCACCTCGTGAAGGGCTTGGGCGCTGGCGCGGTGAAGGGTTAGCCGTGACCGACCTGCAGGCCCCCAAGCGAGTGGTTCTCGACAACGACGCCGACCACCAAGGAGGCCAGTGATGGCTGCTGTCACTCTCGACAGGGTCACCAAGATCTACCCCAACGGCTTCCAGGCCGTCACCGACCTGAGCCTCGAACTCGTCGACGGCGAGTTCCTGGTCCTGGTCGGTCCCTCGGGCTGCGGCAAGTCGACCGCCCTGCGGATGATCGCCGGGCTGGAAGACATCAGTGATGGTGAGCTGAAGGTCGGCGACCGCCGGGTCAATGAGGTCGAGCCCAAGGATCGCGACATCGCGATGGTGTTCCAGAACTACGCGCTGTACCCGCAGATGACGGTGCGGGAGAACATCGCGTTCCCGCTCAAGCTGCGCAAGGTCGGCAAGAGCGACCTCCACCAACAGGTGGAGGAGGCGGCGCAGATACTCGAGCTCACCGAGCAGCTCGACAAGAAGCCGGCACAGTTGTCGGGTGGCCAGCGGCAGCGCGTCGCCATGGGTCGTGCGATCGTGCGCCGGCCGGCTCTGTTCTTGATGGACGAGCCGCTGTCGAACCTCGACGCCAAACTCCGAGTTCAGATGCGAGCCGACATCGCCGGGATCCAGCGCGAGCTCGGCGTCACGACCTTCTACGTCACACACGACCAGGTCGAGGCGATGACGATGGGCGACCGCGTTGCCGTGATCAAGGACGGTCACCTCCAGCAGGTCGCCGCCCCCGAGGAGCTCTACGCCGACCCCGACAACGTGTTTGTCGCCGCCTTCATCGGCTCGCCGTCGATGAACCTCTACGAAGGGGTCCTGCGCCAGGACGGCACCAGTGGGGGCTACACCGTGCAGCTCGGCAGCCAGTCCGTCGCCGTGCCCGAGTCGGCGGTGGCCGCCCGCCCGGCGCTCCACGGGCATCTCGGCCAGCCGATCGTCGTCGGCATCCGGCCCGAAGATCTCGAGGATGCTGCGGTTCAACCGGACCACCCGGCCGATCAGCGCATCTCGGCCACCGTCGACGTCCGCGAGGCGCTCGGTGCGGAGACGCTCATGCACTTCAGCATCGATGCGACCCACGTCGACAGCGGCGATCCCGATGCGCTCGACGAGCTCGGCGACGAGTCGAGTTCGCGGTGCACCGCGCGCTTGAGCCCGCTCACCGAGGCGCGCGTCGGCGACGCGATCCAGATCAACATCAACGCCGCGAAGTTCCACTTCTTCGACAAGGCGACGCATCTCGCGATACGCGGCTAGACCGAGACGATGGAGCAGAGCACCGAGCGGATCCTCACCGCCCACGTCGGTTCCCTTCCGCGCAATCAGGCCGTCGCCGATGGCATCTTCAGGGTCGAGCAAGGCGCCGACGTCGATCTCGACACTCACGCGGCCAACCCTCCTCACGCCCACGAGTGGCTTCGGTAGCCGCCGTGTCACCGAGGGTTGCGGACGTTCAGGCCGCCAAGCAGCTCATCTGGGATGTGTTCACAGGCGTCGATCGCACCGCGCTTCACCCCGACGTCGAGTTCCACGGTCCTGCGCCGATCGGGCGACTCGACGGCGCCGCCGCGGTGCGGGAGACCGTGCATGCGCCGTTGGACGAAGCGCTGCTCCACCGACGGTGGGAGCCGTACCTCTTCTTGGGTGGCATCTGCAACGGCGACGAAGTGTGGGTCGCCCACACCGGTCACATCACCGGGGTGTTCTCCCACCAGCTGTTCGGAATCCGACCCTCGGGCCGCACGGCGTCGTTACGCTACGGCGACTTCGCCCGCATCGAGGACGGCAAGATCGTCGAGATCCGGGTCCTGTTCGACATCGTGGGGTTCGCTGCGCAGGCCGGCATACATCTGCTGCCCGAGCCTCCGGCGCGCAACGATCTGCCGCCGGGTCCCATCCTCGGCAACGGTCTCACGCGAAGCGTGAGCGACTTGGCCGAGTCCGAGTTCACACTGCGCCTCGTCGAGGACATGTTGGGTGGCTGCAACCGCCTCGACGGCAGCGATCTCGAGTCGATGGGGATGGCCGCGTACTGGCACGACGACATGGTCTGGCACGGGCCGCACGGGGTCGGCTCGGCGTACGGGTTCGACGAGTTCGAGCGCTTCGCCCAGGGGCCTTCCGTGCGTTCGTTCCCGAACCGGCGGGGCGGGTTCCACGAGGCTCGATTCGCCGACGGCCTCACGGCGGCCTTCACCGGGTGGCCCAGTATGCGGGGCGACTTCACCGGTGAGCCGTTCCGGGGGATCGAGCCTACTGGTGGTCCGATCGGCCAGAACATCATGGACTTCTACGTCCGCCGTGGGCCCAAGCTCCACGAGAACTGGGTCCTGATCGACCTGATCGACTTCGCCGCCCAGTGCGGCGTCGACTTGCTCGAGAACCTTCCGTGACCGACGGTTCGGCCGCTGCAAAAGGAGTTGCTCGCGCCGCGACCGTCCACCGGGCGTGGCTCCAATGAGGTCAGCCGGCCCGCTCGGGTGACGACGCTGCCTCCGGCACGTACTGGGTGAGGTACGGGTGGTCGGTGATGCGGGTGGCGATGCTGGCCAGCGCTCGGGCGAGTTCTGCGGTCTGTTCGGGTCCGTCGAGCGGATCGAGCACCAGTCGACGGATGTCCTCGCGGTGCTGATCGGTGACCATGGCGACGATATCGCGGCCCTTGTCGGTGATCGCGATAGTGACTCTCCGGGCGTCGGCCGCTGCGGTCGTGCGGGTGACCTCGCCGGCCGCCTCCCGCTTGCGGAGGCGATGGCTCAGCCGGCTCGGCGTCACCCCGAGGATCTCGGCGAGCTCGCCCGCGCTCATCCGGCCCTCTGGTTCCTCGGCGATCGCAACGAGGATGCTGTAGTCGAGGGCGATCAGCCCGCGGCGTCGAAAGGTGGGCTCGAGTTGGGGCAGACCCTGCCGCGTGAGGATCATCAGCGATCGCCACACGAGCATTTCATCGTTTGTCAGAAGCGGGGAAGTCATACTTGAGTTTTACTTGAACGTTGTAGTATATTCAGCCGATCGAGTTTCGACTCGGTGGCTTTGCAACGAGCCGGATGAAACGTTGCCAAATGGAGAGGCAATCCGATGAAGAACAAGGATGCAACCTGGCGAATGCTGGTTGCGCTTCTGCTCGTCCTGGGGCTGATCGCCGCGGCGTGTGGTTCCGATGACGGCGAGGACACGAGTATGTCCGGCGACGCTGAGCCGGCCTCCGACGCCGGTGCCGACGACGACGGTGATGCCGACGACGGCGCGGGTGCCGACGACGGGGCGGGTGCCGACGACGGGGCGGGTGCCGACGACGACGGTGATGCCGACGACGGTGATGCCGACGAGCCCGCAGAGGATGCGGCGCCGGCGCTCATCTCCGACGAGTGTCCCATTCCGAACCCCGAGGAGAACGTCGAGATCGACGTGATCGGTTGGGAGTTCCCGATCGTCGTGCAGTACGCCGACGAGCTCGAGGAGTGCGCTGAAGGCAACTACACCTTCAACGTCCAGTTCCTCGACTCGGCCCAGGCGACCGAACAGATGAACCTCGATCTCGCTACCGGCAATCCAAACTTCGAAATCATCCAGGCCTCGAACAACGTGATCGGCGAGCTGGCCAACCAGGGCTACCTGTACCCGCTGAACGATCTCATCGAGAAGTACCGCGATCAGTTTGACCTCGACCAGGTCGACCCCGCCTTCCTCGAGATGGGTTCGGTCGACGGCAACATCTACACCATCCCGATGGTGTCGAACACGCTGCACACGTTCTACAACCAGGCGATCTTCGACGAGCTCGGCGTCGACGTCCCCGACACGTTCGACGAACTGTTCGACCTGTGCCCGGTCCTGCAGGACGCCGGTTACGACACCGCCTACGGCATGCGGCTCAGCTCGCCGTCGAGCTGGTACATCCACTTCGACAGCGTGATCTCGTCGCTCGGACTCCGGTCGACCAACCCCGACGGCACGACCAACTGGGAGACGCCCGAGGCGCTCGAGGCTGTCAACATCCTCGTCCGCATCCTCGAGGAGTGTTCGCCGCTCAACGGTTCGTACAGCGTCGATGACGTGCAGGCCGGCCTCCAGACCGCCGAGATCCCGCTCGGCTACCTGTGGGCGTCGCGTGCCGGTGCCATGGACGATCCCGAGGCGTCGACTGTGGTCGGCGACATCGCGTACGCCCCGGCCCTCGGCTCGACCCCTGGTGGTGTCCGGGGCGCTCCGGCATACATCGACGGCTACGCCATCCCGATGAACACCCGGGTCGATCCGGAGCTGATCTTCCTGGCGATCCTCGCGGCCACCGATCTCGAGAGCATGAACGCTGCGGCCGAGTTCGGTCTCGTCACCCGTGCAGATGCCACCAACCCGAACGCGCCGCGCAACGCGCTGGCCGCAGCGACGAGCCTCGTCGAAGGCCGGGGTGCCGACTCGCCGCACCCGGCGGCTGGCATCGCTCGCGCCAAGATCGGCGAAGCGCTCCTCACAATCCTCGACGGCGTGTCGCCCGAAGACGCTCTCGCAGCGGCTCAGGCGGCGTACATCGCGGAGGCCACCGAGCAGGGTCTGCTCTGATCCCCCGGCCTCCCCGGGCAGGTAGGCACCGCCCGGGGAGGCCACTCCTCCCCATCCGCCCTTGGCCCGGCGCGAGCGGCTGAGGAGGAGTGTGACCCCCTGACGAATGACACCGAGAGTGTTGAGGTCATGGAGCAGCAGGGCAGGCGCGAAGAATACGTGCCGTCGGAGGTTGAGGATCTGACCGCGCTGGCGGATCGCGCTGTGGCACTCGTGGACGAATGGCTCCGTCGGGCTGCTGCCGCGGAGACCGCAGCCGAGGGCCGCACCGCTCGACGTCTTGCCGGTGTGGTGGCCGACAAAGCATGCGTGCGTTTCGGGATGGGGTTCGTCGACCGAGTGATCCGGCCCGAGGACGATCGGGTCGCGGCGAATCAACTCGCGCAGCTGGTGGATGACGAGGAGCTTCCCGGCTTCTTGTCCCGACTTGACCGGCTGTTGTTGCGGGCTGGCGCACGGCTCGGCCCGATCCTGCCGTCGCTGGTGATGCCGTTGGCTCGCCGCCGGATGCGGGTGTTGATCGGACATCTGATCGTCGATGCCGAAAGCGGGTCGATGCGGGCCCACTTGGGTCAGCGTCGCCGAGAGGGATTCCGACTCAACGTGAACCTCCTTGGTGAGGCCGTGCTCGGTGACCGGGAGGCGGCCCGCCGTCACGCCGAGGCGATGCGGCTGCTGACTGAGCCCGACGTCGACTATGTCTCGGTAAAGGTCTCGTCGGTCGTTTCCCAGCTCAACGAGTGGGACTTCGACGGGTGTGTGGCCCGCGTGGTGGAGGCGCTCGCTCCGCTGTTCGAGCAGGCTCAGGCCACATCGCCGCCGACGTTCATCAACCTCGACATGGAGGAGTACCACGACCTCGAGCTGACGCTCCGAGCATTCACGGAGGTCTTGAGCGAGCCGCGGTTCCACGGCGTCGACGCGGGTGTCGTGCTCCAGGCGTACCTGCCGGACTCCTTCGACGCGCTGCGGGAGCTCTCCGCCTGGGCCACCGAAAGGCATGGTCGACATGTCGATGGACAGCGGGGCGGGAAGGTCAAGGTCCGGCTTGTCAAGGGCGCGAATCTGGCCATGGAGCAGGTCGACGCCGCGATGCACGGCTGGGAGCAGGCGCCATACACGACCAAAGCCGAGACAGACGCCAACTACAAGCGCTGCCTCGACTGGCTCCTCCACCCGAAGCGGCTGGGTGCAATGAAGGTCGGTGTCGCCAGTCACAACCTGTTCGATGTCGCCTTCGCGAAGTTGCTCGCCGAACAGCGGACAGTGACCGACCGAGTCGAGTTCGAGATGTTGGAGGGCATGGCCCCGACCCATGCCCGCCTACTGCAGGCCGACACCTTCGGGATGCTGCTCTACACGCCGGCCGTCGCCGCCGCTGAGCTCGACGTGGCGATCAGCTACTTGTTCCGCCGCCTCGAAGAGAACGCGTCGGACGAGAACTTCATCCACCACCTCTTCACCATGGAGCCGGGGTCCGCAGCCGCCCAGTCCGAAGCCGAGCGGTTTCGCCGGGCTGTCCGCGATCGCTGGACCGCCAGCGCGACACCCAACCGGTGTCAGGACCGGACCGCGCCGCCCACAGCCATCGCGCCCGACGCCGGCTTTCTGAACGCGCCCGACACCGACCCGGCCTTGGCCGTGAACCGGCAATGGTTGAGCGGGGCACTGGCGGCGTCCGACGTCGCGCCTCGGGCACCCTTGGTCGATGACGTCGGCGAGATAGACGCGACCCTCGAATCCGTGCGAGGCGCCCAACGTGGGTGGACCGCACGAAGTGTCGAGGAACGACGCTCGGTGCTCCACGCGGTGGCGCACGAGCTCGAACGCAGACGAGGCGATCTCGTGTCGTGCATGGTGCACGAGGCCCGCAAGACCGTCGCTCAGGCCGACCCCGAGGTCTCCGAGGCGGTCGATTTTGCCCGCTACTACGGCGACCGCGCCCTCGATCTCATACAGGACGACGTCACCTTCGAGCCCCTCGGGGTGGCGCTGGTCGCCCCGCCGTGGAACTTCCCCGTCGCCATACCGGCCGGTGGGGTCTTGGCGTCGCTGGCGGCCGGAAACGCAGTCATCCTCAAACCGGCACCCGAGACCCACCGCTGCGCAGAGCTGGTGGCCGAGTGCTGTTGGGTCGCCGGCGTCCCGGCGGATGTGCTGCGATTTGTGCGGGTGCCCGACAACGACACAGGCCGCCACCTGGTCGCCCACCCCAGCGTCGACGCCGTTGTCTTGACGGGCGCGCACGAGACGGCGCAGCTGTTCCGCTCCTGGAAGCCCGGCCTGCGGATCTTCGCCGAGACCTCGGGCAAGAACGCAATGGTGATCACGCCCAACGCCGATCTCGACCTCGCGGTCGCTGACCTCGTCGACTCGGCATTCGGCCATGCCGGGCAGAAGTGCTCGGCGGCCAGCCTGGCCATCTGCGTCGGGAACGTCTACGACTCCGAGCGGTTCCGCCGCCAACTGATCGACGCGACGTCGAGCCTCCGCGTCGGCCCTCCCACCGACCTCGCCACCACCGTCGGACCAACCATCGTCGAACCCACCGGCAAGCTGCTGCGCGCCCTCACCAAGCTCGACACCGGTGAGCGGTGGCTGGTCAAGCCGCGGCGCACGGCGAAGGGCTTCTGGACGCCCGGCGTCAGAGAGAACGTGCAGCCCGGCTCGTGGTTCCACCAAACCGAGTGCTTCGGCCCCGTGCTCGGACTCATCCACGCCGACAGCCTTGAAGACGCAGTCCGGATCCAAAACGGCACCGAATTCGGGCTCACCGGTGGTCTCCACAGCCTGGACCGAGCCGAGATCGACTACTGGCTCGACAACGTGGAAGTCGGCAACGCCTACGTGAACCGGGGAACGACCGGTGCGATCGTCCAGCGGCAACCCTTCGGCGGATGGAAGCGCTCGACCATCGGGCCCGGGGCCAAGGCTGGCGGGCCGAACTACGTCGCACAGCTCGGCCGATGGTCTCCCATGGCCCCATCCGTGGAGGATCAAGCGTGGCTGAGGGGTGCAGTCGAGAGCGATGCAGCTGCTTGGGCCGAAGAGTTCGGCGTGGAGCACGACCCGACCGGCCTGTTCTGCGAATCGAACCGCTTCCGCTACCGCCCCCTCGAACGCGTCGCGGTCCGCATCGAGGACCCGTGCCGCGAAATCGCGCTCCAACGGGTGCTGGCCGCGGCTGAGCGTTGCGGGGTCGACGTCACACTCTCGACCGTGGCCGACCAGACAACTGACGAGTTCGCTGCCCAGCTTGACTGTTCCCCGCCCGACATGGTGCGGGTGATCGGGACGCTCGCCCCGATCATCCGCGACACGGCCAACGGCCTCGGGATCCAGGTTGCCGACGACCCGGTACTGGCGAACGGACGTCTCGAGCTGCTCCACTACCTGAGGGAACAGTCGGTCAGCCAGACGACGCACCGGTACGGCAACCTCCTGTCCCACCAGGTTCGCAGGTGATGAAGGCCGGGTGAGAAGATGGTCCTTGATGCCGACCTGATCAACATGGTCGCCACCTGGCTCCTGCCATTTGTCGTCGACGACGCCACGCTCGCGGTCGAGACGATCGGCGAGGTCGGACCCGGCGGACATTTCTTCGGTGTTCAGCACACGCAGGACCGCCTCGGTGGTACTGCGGCGGCGGTCTCGATCACGCTGCCGATCGTGATCGTTATCATCCTGTTCCGGAAGCACCTGGTGAAGGGCCTCGGCGCCGGCGCCGTGAAGGGTTGAGCGATGGCCGAGCACCTGCAGCGCGCAAAGTCCGTCGTCCTGGAGTATCACCGAAGTCTCGACAGTGTGCTGGCGCGTCGGCCCGGTCACGATGGCGCGTCCGCAGGTGACATCACCGACGTGCTGGCGTCGAGCGTGACCGAGGGTTTCCTGTGGCGGGGGATGCACCCCTTCTATGAGCAGCACGGCGCAGAATCGGTGGCTGACGTGTTCTGGGCGCCGCTGCGCGCCGCGATGGCGCCACTGCAGCGACGCGTGGACGTGTTCCTGGCCGGCGACAACGATGCCGACGGGGGCGCCACCACCTGGGTCTGCTCCATGGGGCACTTCCTCGGCCTGTTCGACGCCGCTTGGCTTGACATCCCCCCGACCCGCCGCGCGACGCCGATCCGCTATGTCGAGTTCAGCCGGGTCGACGGCGACCTCATCGCTGAGTCGGCTCTGTTCTTGGATCTGGTAGCGGTCATGCGCCAAGCAGGCCAGTACCCGCTGCCGCCGACCACCGGGCAGCCCGGCATCTACTTCGGTCCCCGCACCGCGGACGGTGTGCTGACCGAACCGCAGGACCCCGACGAAACCGCGGCAACTCTGGAACTTGTCGGGCGCATGGCAGGCGACCTTGGCGAGGCAAACCGGATCGCACGCGACCAGGGCTCAGACCGAATGCCCCGTGAGGTGCTCGCACGCTGCTGGCACCCCGACATGCTGTGGATCGGGCCTGACGGCATCGGATCGTCGTACACCATCGACCGTTACCAGCAGCAGCACTCCTACCCATTCCGGTTCGGATTGGGCGACAAGGAGTTCCACGGCCACGTGGCCCGCATAGCCGAAGGCCGCTATGCCGCCTGGTTCGGCTGGGCGAATCTCACCAACCGCCCGCGAGGCGGGTACCTGGGACTGCCGGCCAGCGGACCGGCAGAGATGCGCGTGGTGGACGTGTACCGGCGCGAGGGCGACAAGCTGGCCGACAACTGGGTCTTCATCGACCTGCTGCACTGGCTCGCCCAACAAGGGCTGCGGCCCCTGGAACGGATGCGCCAGCTCCTAGGCATCGAGGAGTTCTGACCATGGCAACAGTGACACTGAATGATCTGAGCAAGGTCTATCCGAATGGCTTCGAACGGGTGGGTGACCGGATACGGGTCAATGTGGATGTCCAGAATCTGCATTTCTTCGACCGCCAGAGCCACCTCGCCATCAACTCATGAACTCGGCCGACGATCCGCATCGCAGCCTCCAGGTGTTGCTGTCGCCGCTGCGAGCGGCTCTTTACGACTACGACGCGACGAAGGTGCAGGCGGCCCTGCGTGGTGTGTTCGCCGACGGCGCGGCGGTGCACCTCACCCATCCCTTCGAAGATCTCGACGGCCCTGACGGCCTTTACAACGTGGCATTGGCGCCGCTCGCAGCAGCGTGGCCGGATCTCGAACGGCGGGATTACATCGTCATTGCTGGTGCCGACTCTGGCGGCCAGCACTGGGTTGGTTGCGCCGGCTCATACATGGGAACCTTCAGCGGTTCGTGGCTGGGCATCCCGGCCACCGGCCGGCCGGCAGCGATGCGCTACCACGAGTTCTTCCGGTTCGAGGGTCGTCAGATTGTCGAGATGCAGGCCGTTTGGGACGTGCCGGAAGTCATGATGCATGCGGGCGTCTGGCCGATGACGCCGAGCCTCGGGCGCGACTGGTTGGTGCCATCCCCAGCGACCGGGGACGGGATCACCGGAGGGCCGCGCGACGAAGCGGAATCGCAGGCCAGTGTCGATCATGTGGTCGGCATGCTCTCCGACATGGGTCGCCATCCACGTGAACCCGTTGAGGTGATGCGCCTGGAGCACTGGTGGCATCCCAAATTCAACTGGTACGGGCCGCACGGCATCGGCACCGGCCGCGGTGTCGAGGGGTTCCGGCGCTTCCACCAGATCCCCTTCCTTCGGGCGATGCCGGATCGCCGTGGCGGCTATGCCGGCGACGGGCACTTCTTCGGTGACGGTGCATATGTAGGTGTCACCGGATGGCCGGGCATGGCCATGACGCTGACGGGCGATGGTTGGCTTGGCATCGCAGCTTCTGGCCAGCAGATCACGATGCGCAGCTTGGATTTCTGGCGCGTCGAGCGCCGCGAGTTGCCCGATGGCTCGGTCGAGCGCAAGATCCGGGAGAACTGGGTGCTCATCGACTTGCTGCACGTCTACGACCAGATCGGTGTCGATGTGCTTGCTCGCATGTCCGAACTCGCTGCTAGGTAGCCAAGTCGGAACGCTCACGCTTGCTCACGACCCGTGTGTTGCGGCAATCACCTCGGACGATTGTCGAGGCAACCTTGCAGCTCGACTCGCGACCTCGCTCGGGGCGAAGGCCAGACGAGGCGCGGTCAGGTGCGGCGTGAACGTGAGGCAGGCGAGTCCTTGGGGTTGGCCCATCCGACGGTCATGCCGGCCGAGAGGCCATTGTCCACCGGCAGGTCCACGCCGTTGACCCAGCCGGAGTCGCCGACCAGAAGCCAGGTCACCACCTCGGCCTGGTCTTCGGGCGTGGCGACCCTGCCGACCTGTTCGTTCAGCCACGCCATCTGCTCGACTCCTGCGTCCTGTTCGAAGTACGGGAACAGGGGAGTGTCCACCGGGCCGGGGCTGACCGAGTTCACCCGGATGCCTCGGTCGAGCACCTGTCCCGCCAGATGCTTGGTGTACGACACCACCCATTCCTTCGACAGCGTGTAGGCGTTCGGCCCTCCCCGGTCATATGCCTGCGCAACCTCGATGCCTGCAGCGAAGTCCTCGGCTGCATCGAGCTCCGCGATGCGATCCAGATGACGGTTCCACACCATCCCGGCGAGCGAGGCGATGTTCACGATCGAAGCGCCATCGTTGAGCTTGCCCGCAGCCAGCAGCGTCTCGGTGATGTGCCGCAACCCATACACATTCACCCGCAGCACCAGCTCGGCGCCCATGCTTCCCGCCACGCCGGCGATGTTGCCCAAACCGTCGAATGTGCCGTCAAGACCGGCTACCACGCTCTCGATCGAAGCCGGGTCCGACAGGTCGCAGTGATGGTGTTCAGCAGCGCCGTCAGGAGCGTCCTTGATGTCGAGATTCACGACCTCGTGACCGGCAGCGACGAGACGCTGCAGGGTTGCATTCCCGATTCCCGTCGACGCTCCGGTGAGCAGGATCCGCTTGGACATGTTGTTGTCTCCGTTCGTTGTCGCACGTGCGAGCACTCGGCTCGGCCGAGTGGCGTGAGATTAGGCCCACGAAGCCTGTCGAGTCCCGGCCCCGCAGCAGTGATGTCGGCTCATTGTTCGAAGCCGAGGCGCTCCTGCTCGGCACGGATGTAGCTGATCACCTTCTCGATCTCAAGATCGGTGATGCCCTCCACGGGCGGCATGTCGCCGTACCACCAGTGGTGTTCCCGAGTTCCTTCGCGGATGGCCACCCGATATGCGTAATCGCCGTGGTGGTTGGGCTCGTAGATGATCGAGAGCTGCGAGGGACCCTTGTCGGTTCCGCGCAGGTCGGCACCATGACACTCCGCGCAGTACTGCTGGTACACCGCGGCGCCGTCCGGCACAGCCGGGGCAGCAGCGGTTGTCGGAGGCGCAGGTGCGTCGGATGTGACCGTGGGTGCCAGTGCGGCGGAGGTTTCCGCCGACGTCGGCGGGGCAACCGACACATCACTCGCATCGTCGACATCGGCGCCGCAGGCGAAGACGATCGCGCATGCAGCGAAGACGGCCACTGAGAGCCTGAGCTCGTTTCGGCTCAGCGTCATAGAGCGGAGGCGCCGACCAGGAACGCGGTGACGACGCCGACGCACACAAGGATGGCGGTTTCGATGCTCACGGCCCTGTGCAGGCGCTGGTGGGCGTGGCTCTGAGCGTGTTCGTCGGGGGAGTGCGCCAAAGCTGGCATGTGCACCCAGCGGTTGCGCGCGCCGAGCACGACAGCCACGGCGACGAGCGCGACCTTGGCGATCAGCAGACGACCCCACCCCGTTGACCATAGGTCGGCGAATCGATCCATCACGAGCACTGCCATGACGGTGCCGGCAACACCGGCGAGCACGAGCGCCGCAGCGGCCAATTGCGAGAAGCGACTCAACGGCCCGATCACGTCGGTGCTACCGCGACGACGCCGGAGCAGATCGGCGAGCAGCACCAGACCTCCGCTCCACACGGCGGCGGCAGACACATGCGTCGCATTGGCAGCAGCGTGCAGCAGTCTTGGCCCCTCCGTGACCGTGTGACCGTCGAAGGAGTACGAGACGATCACGAGCGCCGCGCCAATAAGGCCGAGAGAGCGGTGTCGGATCCGGCTGGTATCTGCAGCGTCCAAGAGAGCCAGGGCAAGCACCATGAGGCCGCCGAGCACGCGCAAGCCGACGGCGATGCCGAAGGGCGCGGCGAGAGCGTCGGTGATCGCATCCGCTGACGCGAGTGCGCCCCAGTCGTCCTCGAACACCACAGCCTGGGTGAGCACTGATGCGACGGCCGACGCAGCGAGCACGATTCCGCTGACGAACAGCACGCGGTGCACTCGGGTTCGCTCCGATGGCTCATCGCGGACGATGAACGAGGCAAACGCGAGCCCGCCGACGACCGCCAGCGTCGCGAGCAGGCTCAAGATTCGCAGGGCGTCAGCGATCCGTTCGACTCCTGTGGCTCCCGAGTCGCTGCGCGCCCGGCGCGACGGGTCGCTCCCAGATGACGCACCGGAATCCGCAGGGGTCGTGGCGCCTGATGCCGCCAACTCCGAAGGCGTCGTCGTAGCCGCCGACGGTGTCCCGTCGCCTGCCCGAAGTGTGGTGACGGGCGCCGACAGCCCCGTCTCGACGGTGCCCGCCCCGAGCGTTTCCGCCGGCGAATCCTCGGCGACGTCGGCTGGTGCGACGGTGCCATCAGAGGATTCCGCTGTTGACTCTGCGGTCGAATCCGGAGGTGCCTCGGTGGGGGGTGCGGCCTGAGGAGCATCGACGGTGAACCCGAACGTGCCCTCGACGATGTGTCCATCCTCCGCCGCAACTCGCCACCAGACCTCATAGACGCCGTTGCCCAGCGGCGTATCGAAGTGCAACCGCCACACTTGACCGTCGGCCGAGCTCAGCGAGTCGGGCAGGTATCGGGGGCCTTGCCCTTCGGACACCGTGAACCCGTCGCCCGCCGGCTCGACCGGGCGATTGAACGTGAGCGAGATCCGAGCGACCGGCTCGTCGACGACCTGCCCGTCAGATGGTTGCGAAGACTCCAGGCCGGTATGGGCGGCCACCGGCGCTGGCATCGCAATGGCGAGCACGGTGCTGACGGCCAGTGCCAGCGTGAGCTTGACTGCGGATCGCAATGCCAGTCGGCGAGCCCGCTGACCGGATCGATCCGTTGCGTACAAGCGCATCTCAGTCGCCGCAGACGGCAGTTCGGTGAGCACAGCGCATGACGCGGCAACCCGGCGTGGCCGAGCCGTCAAGCACTGCAACCTCACGCCCAGAGGTGCGAAGCCGTGTCGCGTTGCCTGGAGATCGTTTGTGACGGCTCACGGGACGCGATGTCATGGGCGGTCAACCTGCCAGCGCCGCTTGGTAGGCGCTCAGCGCCTCGTCGTTGAAGCAGACGAATCGGACCAGCTCGACGTTGGTCGGCGTGCTGCGGACCGTGCCCACCGCGATCTGTGTGGCCGGCTCAATGGGGTAGCCGTACACGCCGGTCGATATTGCCGGAAAGGCGACCGAGCGGGCGCCGACCTCATCGGCCCGGGCCAGAGACGCCCGGTAGCACGACGCCAGCAGCGCGGGTTCTTGCTGGTCACCGCCGTGCCAGATCGGACCGACCGTGTGTATGACCCATCGCGTCGGCAGCCTGAAACCGGGCGTGATCTTGGCCTGACCGGTCGGGCAGCCGCCGAGTGTCCGGCAGTGCGCGAGCAGCTCAGGGCCGGCCGCGCTGTGGATGGCACCGTCGACGCCGCCCCCTCCCAGCAGCGTCTCATTGGCTGCGTTCACAATCGCGTCGACCTGCTCGGCCGTGATGTCGCCGACAGCCAGCTCCAGCCGGGGCACCGGCCGATCGCTGCTCATTCGAGCGCCTCGGCTACGGCCAGCTCTGCGATGCGGTCGGCGTCGTAACCGAGCAGATCCTCCAGGATCTCCATCGCATGCTCGCCATAGGTGGGACCCGCCCAGGAGAAGCCGTTGTGCGCAGCAGAGAGCGTGTAGGGGATCGCGTCGACGACAGTCCGGCGTGCGTAGCCGTGCGGCGCCCACTGGAAGTGGCCGCGATGGGCGAGCTGCGGGTCGTTGAGGCAGGCGCCGGAGTTCTGCACGTGGTGCGCGGCGATGCCGTGCGCTTGCAGGCGATGCGTGAGGCCAGGCCCGTTCTGGCGGGACGTGAAAGCGGTCACGATCTCGTCCAGCTCTGCCTGACGCTCTCGCCGGGCAGCGTTGTCCAGTTCGACGAGATCTTCCCGACGCATCTCGATGGCCAGCGAACGCCATGATTCGTCGCCATCGGCGGCGATGGCGATCCACTCGTCGTCGCCCATCGTCGGGTACACGCCGTGAGGCACCATCTCGTCGTCAGCGTTGCCGCGGCGACTGCGCCTTTCCCCGGTGGCCTGCATCTCGGCGATCGCAGGTGCCAGCAGGTGCACGGCAGCTTCCATCTGGGAGAAATCCAAGTGCTGGCCCTCACCGGTTCTGCGGCGGTGGTCGAGCGCAGCGAGCAGCGCGCACACGGTGAAGCGCGGTGAGCAGTAGTCGGTGTAGGCCAGATACGGGCCGGCCGGTCCACGGTCTTCCCAGCCGGTGATGTCGAAGAACCCGGCAATCGATGCCGCCATGTTTCCGAAGCCCGCGAACTCCCGGAAGGGTCCTGTCTGACCCATCACGCAGCTCGAAACCATCACGAGATCCGGATTGAGCTCCCGGAGGTCGTCGTAGCCCAAGCCCCAGGCCGCCATCGTGCCCGGGGTGAACGACTCGACGACAACGTCTGCCCAGGCGGCCAGATCACGCACAACCTCACGAGCCTCGGGCTTGGACAAGTCGAGCGAGATCGTCTTCTTGTTGGCATTGGTGGAATGCCAGGCGATGGCATTCTCCTGATCGGGCACGTCATCGCGATGGCCCAATGCGCCCCGCAGCAGGCAGGGCCGGTTCTGGGTCTCGACCCGCACCACCGTGGCGCCCCAGTGGGCGAGGATCTTCGTGGCGAGTGGGGCAGCGGCGACCCACGCCAGGTCGGCCACCTTGAGCCCGGCCAGGGGCCGATCCGCAGAGGCGCCGTCGGGCAACGTCTCGGTGGGCGAGAGCTGCGATGGGGCACCGGTCCACTCGCTCGCCACCTCGGCAGTGTGCTCACCCGCATCCGGGGCCAGGCCGAGCGGGGCAAGCGGCGTGCCTTGGGCGAGCACGAAGCGCCCCGGAAGCCGGAGGCCGTCGACCTCATCCCAGAAGTCACGAGCCGCGAGCTGCGGGCTGTCGAGCACATCACCCAAGGTGTTGACCGGGCACACCAGCAGCGAATCCTGCAGGCCGCGTTCGATCATCTCGGCTTTCGTCTTAGTCAGGCAGAAGGCGGCGATGTTCTCCATCAGCTGCTCGATGACGCCGATACTCTCCTCGCCACTCTGCAAGAGCAGGGCGAAGTTCACCCAGTCCTTGTTCAGCATGTCGTCGTCGCAGAAGCCCTCGGAGTGCATCCAGGCCAGGAACCGCTGCACCATCGGCCCGATCATCGGCCCGAAGGCGACGGTGACGATCATGTAACCGTCCTTGCATGGGTAGATCGTGCGCAGCATCAGGTTGCCGAAGCGCACCCCGCCCGCTTCCCGCTGCACCTCTTCGAGGCCCGCCGGGGCGTAGAGGATGGCCGACAGGGCGGTCTCGCAGACGGCCTGCTGCGCCGACAGATCGACGTGCTGGCCGCGGCCGCTGCGGGCACGATGCTCCAACGCCACGGTCGCCGCGACGGCGGCCTGCGCGCTGGCATGCAGCCAGGCTTGGGGAATGCTGATGCGCACCGGCGGGCGGTCGCTGTCGCCGGTCACCGCCAGCTGGCCGCTGGAGGCGAACAGCGTCAGATCCGTGGCGCTCCAGCCGACTTTCGGGCCGGTCTCGCCCCACGGTGTGATGTGCACCGTGATGAGCTGCGCATTGGCCTCTCGCAGCGCATCCAGATCGACGTCGAATGGCGTCGCGTCGTTGTGGAGCACTACGTCCGCGGCGGCTGCCAGAGCGGCCACCTCATCGGCGTCGGCCGCTGCCACGGAGCGCTTGCCGCGGTTGTAGGCGTCATGCGCGTATCCCCGTGGCCAACCGCCCGGAGGTTCCACCATCACCACATCGGCGCCGAGCTGGGCCAGCAGGTTGCCCGCGAACCAGCAGCGCTCGTCTGTCAGATCCAGCACCCGATACGGACCAAGCATCCCGCCCCCGATCTGTTGACCGTGCGGCGGCCACTGTTCCGCCGCTCTGTGGCCCGGACACTACTTTCGCCACGCCCGCCGGCTCGATGAGATGCGAGCGTCGCCCGCCCCGGCGCTACTCGGGCGTGACGTACGCGGCGGTGAGGCCTCCGTCGACATGCAGATCGGCGCCGGTCATATACGACGCGTCGTCCGAAGCGAGGAACAAGGCCGCCGACGCCATCTCATCTGCCTCGCCGAAGCGTCCCATCGGCACGTGCACGAGGCGGCGCTGGCGCTTCTCCGGCGTGTCGAGAAACGACATCAGCAGCTCGGTGCGCAGCGGACCGGGGGAGAGTGCATTGACGCGGATGTTCTCCCGGGCATGAACGACCGCCAGCTCGCGCGTCAGCGCCAGCACTGCGCCCTTGGAGGCGGTGTAGGCGATCTGCGGGGTAGCCGCGCCCACTGAAGCCACGAACGAGGCGGTGTTGATGATCGAACCGCCTCCTCGCCGCCGCATTGCCTCTACGGCGTACTTGCAGCCGTACAGCACCCCCTTCACGTTGACGTCGAAGGTACGGTCGATGGTTTCTTCGCCGGTGGCGACGGCATCGGTGTCATCGTCGAGCATGATCCCTGCGTTGTTGAACGCCACGTCGAGTCCGCCGAAGACCGACTCGGTTTCGTTGAACGCAGCGGCCACATCCGACTCGACAGCAACGTCGGCGCGGACGCCAATTGCCTCACCACCGCCGGCCTTGACTTCAGCCACCGTCTCTTCGTTCGAGTCGGAAATGTCCACCGCCACGATGCGCGCCCCTTCGGCGGCGAACCGCAGCGCCGTGGCGCGTCCGATCCCGCTGCCGGCTCCCGTAATTAGTGCCACCCTGCCCTGCAGTCTCATGGCCCTGAACTCCCATCGCCGGTAGGTCCGGTAGCTGCTGTCTCCACCAACGCTTGCGATCACGGCGCAAATGGGTGCAAGAAAGCTCGCCGAGCGAACATTTTTGCACCAAGAACCGGCAGCGAAGCGGTGTGCATAGCCTGCGCTCATGCTCCAGATGCAGTCCAGGGTGTCCAGTAGCGGTCAGGTCTCGCTTGGCCTTGTAGAGGTGGATGTGCCGGCGTTGGCCCCCGGCGACGTGCTGATCCGAATCGAGGCCACGCCGATCAACCCTTCCGATCTCGGCGTGATGCTGGCCGGTGCGGATGCTTCGACCATTGAAGGGGCCACCATCGACGGCCGGCCGACCATCACGGCCACCGTGCCACCGGCGTCCCTGCGCGGGCTCAGCGGTCGCATTGGACAATCGCTGCCATGCGGCAATGAAGGCGCCGGCGTGGTGGTAGCAGCAGGATCGGATCCCCAAGCGCAGGCACTGGTCGGCAAGACCGTGGCAGCGCTCGGCGGTGCGATGTACAGCGAGTTCCGGGCTATGCCCGCAGTGCATTGCCTGGTGCTGCACGACGGCACCACGGCCGTCGAAGCGGCATCGTGCTTCGTGAACCCGCTGACCGCGTTGGCCATGGTGGACACCATGCGATCCGACGGCCACTCGGCCATCGTGCATACCGCCGCGGCATCCAATCTGGGCCAGATGCTGGTGAAGATCTGCCAGGCCGAACAAGTCGGCTTGGTCAACATCGTGCGCCGCCCCGCCCAGGCCGATCTGTTGAGATCGCTGGGCGCGCAGCATGTCTGCGACTCCAGCCAGGACAGCTTCCACGACGACCTCGTGGCGGCACTGGTGGCCACCAAAGCCACGGTGGCGTTCGACGCGACAGGCGGCGGTCGGCTGGCGAACCAGATCCTCATTGCTATGGAAGCCGCTGCCAGCAAAGACCCGTCTGCGCCCTACAGCCGCTACGGCTCGACCATTCACAAGCAGGTGTACATCTACGGCGGCCTCGATCGGTCCACCACCGAGTTGACGCGCAGCTACGGCATGGCCTGGGGCGTCGGAGGCTTCTTGTTGCCCAACTTCTTGGCCAAGGTCGGCGCTGAGCGGGGTCAGCAGCTACGGCAGCGTGTAGCGGACGAACTCACCACCACGTTCTCGAGCAACTACACCAAGCAGGTCAGCCTTCGCAATGCCCTGAATCCGGCCGAAGCCGCTGTTTACGCCCGCCAGGCCACTGGCGAGAAGTACCTGATCACTCCCCACTCCTGACGCCCCAATCACCGTGGCGATGCAAGACAGTTATGACGTGGTGATCGTGGGCGGGGCGGTGATGGGGTCGTCGATCGCCTGGGCGCTGTCGGCCAGCGACGGCTTCGACGGATCGGTGCTGGTGGTGGAGCGCGACCCGACCTACGCGAATGCATCCACCACCCACACCAACAGCTGCATGCGTCAACAGTTCTCAAACCCGCTCAACGTGCAGATCTCGCGCTTCAGCGCCGACTTCGTGCGCAACTTCCGGGAACGTCTCGGCGGCGATCCTGAAATCCCCGACATCTTCACCCACCACTTCGGCTACATGTACCTCGCCGCCGATGAGCGCTTCGCCGACGCGCTGCGCCGCAACCATGCCATCCAGGCCGGGCTGGGCTCTGGCACGCGCATCATGAGCCCGGCCGAGATCAAGGCCGACTACCCCTTCTACAACGTCGACGACATCATCTGCGGCAGCCACAACCTGACGGACGAGGGCTACTTCGACTCGGGCACGATGTTCGACTGGTGGCGTCGCAAGGCGCGCCAGAACGGCGTCACCTACATCACCGACGAAGTTGTCGATCTCGTCATCTCAGCTGGACGTGTGACCTCGGCACTGCTGGCATCGGGGCGCGAAGTCGGCTGCGGAACCTTGGTGAACGCCGCTGGGCCGCGCGCAGTCGAAGTGGCCCGTATGGCAGGCGCGACCTTGCCGGTGGAGCCGCGCAAGCGCTACACGTTCATCTTCGACGCAGCAGAGCCGCTCGATCGCGCCCTGCCGCTGACCATCGATCCGACCGGTGTCCACATGCGCAGCGACGGCGATGCCTACATGTGCGGCTGCACGCCCGACGCGGACCCCGCCGTCGACTACGACGACTTCGCCATGGACCACGACATCTTCGAGGGCAAGGTGTGGCCGGTGCTGGCCCATCGCGTGCCTGCCTTCGAGCGCCTCAAGGTCACCAGCCAGTGGGCCGGTCATTACGCCTACAACACGCTCGACCACAACGTGGTGGTCGGACCGCACCACGAGACAGAGAACTTCATCTTTGCCAACGGGTTCTCGGGACACGGCATGCAGCAATCGCCAGCCATCGGTCGGGCCGTGTCGGAGTGGATTGCCTACGGCGAGTACCGCACGCTGGACCTCACGCCGCTGGGTTACCAGCGCATCGTCGACGGCGAGCCATTCGTCGAGAGCGCCATCATCTGAGTTGTCGTTCGAGCAGGGCTGGCTGGCGCCTCGGCCGTGCATCCGGTCCCACCACTACTCTCGCTGCCCATGCGATTCGGCATCTTCGACCAGCTCGAACAGCCGGGCGATGTGCCGTGGCATGAGCTCTACCGGCACCGCCTGGACCTGCTGGCACGGGCCGAGCAAGCCGGTGTGTGGGGATGGCACAAGTCTGAGCACCACCTGATCCCGCTGGATGCTGCGCCCAGCATCAACGTGTTCCTGGCCGCCGCCATCGAGCGCACCAGCAGCATCCGCATCTGCTCGCTGGTGCACCTGCTGCCCTTCTACCACCCGATCCGGCTGGCCGAGGAGCTGTGCATGCTCGACCAGCTCTCCGAGGGCCGGCTGGAGTTCGGCTTCGGCAAGGGCATCAGCGTGCCCGAGCACCTGCTGTGGGGTCTGGACCCTGACGATGCCGTCGCGCAGACAGACGAGTCGCTGGAGCTGATCCTGGCCGCCATGCAGACCACGGGCAACTTCAGCTTCGAGGGCGAGTTCTACGAATTCCGTGATGTGCCGATCGAATTCGAGCCCTACCAGCGGCCCTACCCGCCGCTGTGGCGACCCGGCCAGCTCGAGACTGCCGCCGAGATGGGCGTGCGCACCATGGCCGCAGGACCGCTCGCTGCCGTGGCAGCCAGCACGGCTCGTTACCACGAGCTTCTCGACCCCGGCGGCATCGGCAGGCATCATTCGCCGATGATCGGCGGGCTGCGCCGGCTGATCGTGGCGCCCACCGATGCTGAGGCTGACGAGATCGGCCGCCGTACCTGGGCTGCGTTCACCGAGCACCTGACCCGGTTGTTCAGGCGCTACGAGATGACCCCGCCGAATGATCCGACTCTCGGCGGCGACTACGACAAGGCCAAGCACTTCCAAGCCGTGGTCGTGGGCTCGCCCGAGACCGTGCGTGAACACTGCGAGCAGTTCGCCGAAGAAGCCGGCACGGACTATTTCGTCGGCGTCTTCGCCTGGGGCGACCTCTCGGCATACGAGGTGGACCGCTCGTTCGACCTCTTCGCCGAGCAGGTGATTGCCCCGCTGGCGACGTCATGACTGCGTTCTCACTTACATTTCGCTCTGCGCCGACCAGCAACCGAGGATGACGAACGATGAGCCAATGGAGCCGAGCCGAGATCACCGAAGCGCTTGCCACCTATCAGGCGGCCAGCAAGAAGGCGGGCCAGACCGGCGACTGGCGCGACTGGGCCGATCGCTTCACCGAGGACGCAACCTACGTCGAGCACTTCTTCGGCACGATGGTCGGACGCGAGGCCATCTACGAGTGGATCCAGTCCCAGATGAGCGAGTGGCCGGGATCGGAGATGATCGAGTTCCCCATCGAGTGGTACATCATCGATGAGGAACGTGGCTGGGTGGTGTGCCAGATCTGGAACCGCATGGCCGACCCCGGCGATGGTTCTGACCATCGGGAGTACAACTTCTCGCTCCTCAAGTACGCAGGCGACGGCCTGTGGAGCTACGAAGAGGACATCTACAACCCAGAGCGGTTCTTGGAGATGGTGGGGAGTTACGAACGGCACAAAGAGGCGCTCGCTGCCGGCGCAGAGCAGGCTTCCTCACCCGGGTCGTGACGGCTGCACGGCCAGATTTGCGAACGCACTCAGGTTCGAAGTGAGGGCTGGCCGAGGCATATAGTCGCAAGCGAAGAGGGAGCCATTCGAATGGCCGCATTGCATCCCAATGGTGTGAACCATCTCGCCCTGTCCACCCGCGACATGAAGGGCCAGCTGGAGTTCTGGTGCGATGTGCTGGGACTGCCGCTCAAGGCGCTCTACTGGATGCACGGCGTGGACGGCACCTACCACGGCTTCGTGGAGCTGGCGCCCGACAGCTACGTGGCATTCGTCCAGCACCCGGACAACGCCAAGGACATCGAGCTCGGTGTCACTCACGCAGGTGGGCCGGGCGAGCCCGTGACTGCCGGCACGATGCAGCACGTGGCGTTCAACGTGGACACCTTCGAGGACCTGATGGCACTGCGTGACCGCATCCGCGATCGCGGCGTGCAGGTGTTCGGCCCGATCGACCACGGCTTCATCCAGTCGATCTATTTCGCGGGTCCAGAGGGACTGGCGCTCGAGGTGGCATGCGGGTCGGCCATCCCCGTCGAGCAGTGGGTGGACCCTGAAGTCCAGGACCTGTGCGGGATCTCTGCGGCCGAACTGGAGCAGTTGAAGTACCCGGCGGAATACAGCCGCCCGGTCGAGCCCGTGCCTCAGCCGTCGGGGGATACCGGCATGCCGCGGCTGATGCCCGAAGACCACTACGACATGGTGATGAGCCTGCCCGATCAGGTGGTGTGGGACCGGATGAGCGAGACCACGCCCCCAGTCGTCGCCGACTGAGCACCGCACGCCGCGGAGTGAGTGTCGGCGGCATGACTGACACGCAGCCGAGCCGCAAGCGCCGGAGCCTTTGAGTGCTCCAGTGCGGGCGCGCCTGACTGAGGGACGGCTGCCGCATGCGCCTGTTCTCGCACCGCAAGCGAGCCGCGGCGGCCGGTCCGCTGCCTACCGAGCTGCTGCCCCGGCTCTCGCCCGGGGCGTTCGACGTGAGGAAGGAAGTGCCCGACCCGCCGCCCGCACCAGCCTCACCGGAAGAGTGGGGCGTGGCTGGCGTTTTCGGCGACATCGTTGACGTCTTCACAGCATGCCGGACAGCGGATGTGCTGGCGGCGCCGGCACCGATGCCGAGTGCACAAGCTGCGGTGGACAACATGCGCGGGTATTGCTTCTTCCTCGATGCCGACCTCGCTGGCATCTGCGAGCCGTCGCGGCAGAGCTGGACTGCTGAACCGATCGAAGGGCACCGCAGTGCCATCGCGATCGTCGTGGGGCTGGGGCGACCCATCCGGCCAGGCGAGCCGGGATATGACTGGATCGCCGGTTCTGAACAGGACAACGCCGACCTGCGTGCCACGGAAATCGCCACTGTGCTCACTCGGTATCTGGGCACACTCGGATATGGGGCCACCGCACACACTGCAGCAGCCTCAGATGTGGATCGCTTCCGGATCGGCGTCGAAGCTGGGGTGCTTGAGACAGATCGCCGCGGGCTCGGACATCCCTTCCTGAAGCGGGGGTTCGCCATTGCGGTGGTCACGACGAATCTGGAACTCACTCCCGACGGCCCGCTCGCGCCGCGCAATGTCGTGCAGAACCTGCGCATCTCCCTCCGGCACTGGCTGGGCTGGGGTGGCACCCGGCCGGGGTGGAGCCGTCTCTACGGGCGGCACCGGCCGTGGCACCTCGGCCGCTACCCGATGGAGAAGGTGAAGCGGGTCGACGAGCCGACCACGCTGGTCATACCCGAAGAGGTCACGCGACCTGCGGCGCGGCACAACTTCTTCGTGCGGGCCGGCGCCGGCGACCTGGGCCCTCGCCCGCGCAAGGAGGTGGCTCGCTTCATCCGCAAGGCGCCGCATGGCATCGCCTCGCAAGAGATGTTGCGGCGGTTGGTTCCGCTGCAGCGGGGCGAGGCTGCCCCCGAGGTCGGCCCGGGTGCGGACAACCCGGCAGCGAACGCCGACGCGGTCAAAGCGCTGGGTCATTTCATCGGCGCGGACATGACCGGCGTGTGCGAGGCGCCCGAATATGCCTGGTACTCCCACCGTTTTGACGGCTCGCCCATCGAGAAGCTGCACCGCAACGCGATCGTGTTCGTGCTCGATCAGGGCTTCGAGACCATGGAGGGCGCTTCGGGCGACGATTGGATCAGCGGTGCACAGTCGATGCGGGCCTACCTGCGGGCGTCGATCATCGCCAATGCGATCGCCGCCCAGATCCGCCGGCTCGGCTACGACGCGCAGGCGCACACCGCCGCCGACGACGAGATCAACCACATACCGCTGCTGCTGTCGGCCGGCATCGGGGAGCTGTCACGCATTGGTGAGCTGGTGCTGAACCCGTTCGTGGGACCGCGCTTCAAGTCGGGCGCCATCACCACCGACATGCCGCTCACCCCGGACCGACCGATCGACTTCGGGCTGCAGGACTTCTGCACCAAGTGCACCAAGTGCGCCCGCGAGTGCCCGGTGGGGGCTATCCGCTTCGGCGACAAGGTGATGTTCAACGGGTACGAGATGTGGAAGCCCGACGTCGACCGTTGCGCCCGTTACCGGATCACCAACATGCGTGGCTCGGCCTGCGGGCGCTGCATGAAGACGTACCCGTACAACGTCGAAGGAGTGCTGGCCGAGCGCCCGTTCCAGTGGGCGGCGATGAAGTTGCCGTTCGCCCGCTCGTGGATCGCCCGGCTCGACGACAAGCTCGGCCGCGGCGAGATCAACCCGGCGAAGAAGTGGTGGGTGGACATCGAGGTGCTCGAGGACACGCCGGTCGAGCCGCCGAAGGGTGCGAACACGAGGGGCCTTAACCTCGAGCGCAAGCCGCGAGACGAATCGGGCTTCGCGATGTTCCCGCCGGAGATGGCCCCGCCCGGCCCGGACGGGATGGCCCCGTTCCCGCTGAATCGTGAAGCCGGCATTGCAGCGTCGCAGGAGGCCGAGTCACCCGGGGCAGCACGGGAGCGCGTCGGCCAGTGAGGTTCTGCAGGGTTCGCAGTGTCGCCGAGGCGGTCGACGAGCTGAGCCGCTGGGGCACCGAGGGCCGCATCCTGGCGGGCGGAACCGACGTGATGCCGCAGTACCTGCGAGGTGAGCAGCCTCCGGCTGCGCTGATCGACATCAGCGGGATCGACGGATTGCAGGGCGTCTCGGAGGTCGGCGGCGTCACCAGCATCGGCACGTTGGTCACCTTGCGCAGGCTTGCCACAGCGTCGCTCGTCGCGATGCGGCACCCGGCGCTGGCGCAGGCGGCTACGGCGGTCGGAGCGTGGCAGACCCAGACGGTGGCCACGCTGGGCGGCAACATCTGCTCAGCGGCGGCAACAGCCGACACGTTGCCCGCGCTGCTCGTCGCCGATGCGCAGCTGATGCTGGTGTCGAAATCGGGCCGTCGGCGCATCGGGCTGGAGGAGTTCCTCGAGGGGCCCGGCGCGACGGCCCTGCGGCCGACCGAACTGCTGCGGGCCATCGAGGCGGAGCCGCTCGGAGAGCGCAGCGCCGAGGGATACGTGAAGGTGGGCCGCCGCAGTGCCATGGACCTTGCGGTGGTGGGCTTGGCGCTCCGGCTGTCGGTGACGCCGACCGGCGTCGTCAACAATGCTCGAATCGCTGTGTGCGGCGGAACCCGGCCGCCGCACAGAGTGCCGAGCGCAGAAGCTGCAGTCGTGGGCACCCAGCTTGTCGACGGTCGTCTCGATTGCACCGACGCCGGCGCAGAGCTCGCGAGTGCCGCAGCGCCCGAACGGGCAAGAGAGGCTGAGTACAGGCGGCGGGTGCTCCCCAGACTGCTGAGCCGGTTGGCGGAGCGATGTGTCGCAGGGATCTCCGGGGTGGGAAGCTGATGCCTGGCGCCGCGGGCGAGCAATCCGTCTCCATCCGGCTCATCGTGAATGAGCGGCGCCACCAACTCGACGTAGGTGCGGGGGAGACTCTGCTCAGCATGCTGCGGGAGCGCCTCTCGCTCCTCGGACCGAAGGAAGCATGCTGTGAGGGCGAATGCGGTGCCTGCACCGTGCTGATGGACGGCGCTCCGGTGGCTTCGTGCATATTGGCCGCCGGTTCGACGAACGGCCGGACGGTTCTCACGGTCGAAGGGCTCGCCGGGACGGGGGAGCTCACTGCACTGCAGCAAGCCTTCGTCAGCCATGCCGCCGTCCAGTGCGGCTATTGCACGCCTGGCGTGCTGATGGTGCTGACAGCCTTGCTGGAGGACACTCCGGACCCTTCCGAGGCCGATGTCCGCCGAGCACTCGCAGGCACCATCTGCCGCTGCACCGGGTACCAGCAGATAGTGGAAGCGGCGCTCGACGCCGCCCAGTTGATGATCCGGGCGGCAACATCGTGAGTCTGCTCGGGTCCAATCCCGCCCGGAGCGATGCCGACGCGAAGCTTCGTGGCGAGGCGGTCTTCGGTGCCGACCTTGCAAGGCCGGGGATGCTGTGGGCGTCGATCTCGAGGTCTCCGGTTGCGGCGGGCCGCATCCGCTCGATCGACTCGGGACCGGCACTCAAGGTCGACGGCGTGCTGGATGTGCTGACAGCTGCCGATGTTCCCGATGGGCGCACCGGTGTCATCGTGAACGACATTCCCTTCCTGGCGGCCGACTATGTGGCTTACGAAGGCGAACCGGTGGCGATCGTGGTGGCGGACAACCGTGCCGCGGCCGACGCGGGCGCTCAGGCGGTTGACATCGACATCGAACCGACCGAGCCCGTATCGACGCCCGAACAGGCACTGGCGCCGGGTGTGCGGCTGGTCCACCCCGATTGGAACCGCTTTGCCGTGACTGGCGGCGCTGACATTGGGCGTGACGGCAACGTGGTAGCCGAAGTGGTCCACGACCCGGGAGACCTGGACGAGGCGTTCGCGGTCGCCGACGTCGTCGTGGAGGGTACGTACCGCACGCCCCGGCAGTACCAGGCGCATCTGGAGCCCAAGATGGCGCTCGCGACCTACGAGTCGGGCCGCTACGTCATCGAGGTGTCCCACCAGTACCCGTTCCGGCTGAGAGACCGTGTCGCCCAGATGCTGGGCGTGGCGCCTTCGGCAGTGCGCGTGGTCGGCCATCACATCGGCGGAGGCTTCGGCGCCAAGCTTGATGTCAGCCTTGAGGCCTTTGCCGCGCTGCTGGCTCGCCGCTACCGGCGTCCGGTGCGCATGCAGCACGCTGCACTCGAAGAGCGCCTCGTGGCACCTTGCCGGGCCAATGCGCTGGTCTCAATCCGCTCTGCGGTGAGCGGCGACGGCACGATCCTGGCCACCGACGTCGAGATCGTCTCTGACAGCGGTGCCTACGCCAACAACGGCCCGGCGCTATCGGCCATCCCGATGTTCGTCTTCGGCTCGATCTACAGGGTGGGCACTGCGCGCATCCGCACCCGCAACGTCTACACGAACACCGCTCCGACCGGTGCCTACCGGGGGGTGAATGGGCCGTGGCTGGTGTTCGCCAACGAGCGGCACATAGACGCCGTTGCCGACGCCTTGGATCGGGATCGCCGGGAGTTCCGGTTGGCATCGCTAGCCCGTGACGGCGATCTGATGCGCAACGGCCAGCCGCTCGAAGAGATCTCGATCCTGCGAGAAGCCTTCGACCGAGTCGATGAGCTAGCGCCCTGGCAGGGCGCGGGCACAGGCGAGCTGCGAGGCGTCGGGCAGGCGGCGGCGGTGTGGCTGACCAATCCGATGCCCGGCCACGCCACGGTGAAGCTCAACGAGGACGGCACCGCCACGGTGATCACTTCGGCGACCGAGAACGGCTCGGGCGCCGTGGCCACTGGTTTGCGGCAGATCGCGGCCGAGACGCTCGGTCTTGCTGCTGACGCTGTGACGATCACCATGCCCGACACGGACGCCACCGGCTACGACGCCGGGTCGCAAGGCAGCCGCACCACCCACGTTGTCGGCCGGGCCATCGCTGATGCTTCAGCCGAGGTTCGCAGCCAAGTGCTGGACCGGGCGAGCCAGATGCTGGAAGCGGCCCCCGAAGACTTGACGATCGACGACGGTGTCGTGGCGGTTGCGGGGGTGCCCGCTGCCAGCCTGACGCTCGGTGCGGTCGCGCAGGCGGCCACCTGGTCTGACGGGCCAATCACTGCGGGCGCTTCGTATGTCACGCCGACGCCTCCGCACGACCCGGCGTGCGCCACCGGCATGCTGATCAAGGGATGGCCGACGCCCACCTACCACCTGCACCAGGCCGAGGTGAGCGTCGACGTGGTCACCGGCCGGGTCACCGTCGACCGATACGTCGTGTGCCAGGAGGTGGGCCGGGCCATTCACCCCGACGCCATCGCTGGGCAGATCCAGGGCGGAGTCGCCCAGGGTTTGGGCTTCGCGTTGAGCGAGCGTGTCGATCTCGATCACGGTCGCTATGTCCAGCGCACGTTCAAGGCACACGGCTTGCCGCTGGCGGAAGATGTGCCGAAGGTGGAGATGATCGTGATGGAACACGTTGACCCTGCCGGGCCGTACGGAGCGAAGGGCGCTGCCGAGCCCCCGATCGTCCCAGTGGCCGCGGCGGTGGCCAATGCCGTCTCCGATGCCATCGGCGTGCCGTTCGACACGTTGCCGATCACTCCCGAAGCGGTGCTGGAGGCCCTGGAGGCTGAATCGTGAGTTCACCGCAGCCGGCGGCGCCTGGAAGGTTGCGGATCGGTGTGGACGTGGGCGGCACCAACACCGACGCGGTCGCCATGTCCGGCAGCGAGGTGGTGGGGTGGTCCAAGGCTGTCACGACACCTGAGGTGACCGACGGCATCGTGACCGCTGTCCGGGCCGTGCTCGACGACTGCGGCGCGTCGCCCGAAGCGATCGGTGCGGTCATGATCGGCACGACGCACTTCACCAACGCCCTGGTGGAGGGACGCCGCCTCGTGCCCACTGCCGTCGTGCGGCTCGGGCTCCCCGCCACGCGGGGACTGCCGCCGTTCATCGACTGGCCCGAGCGGCTGCGGGCCGTGCTCGGCGACCACGTCTATCTCTGCCACGGCGGCCACGAATTCGACGGGCGGCTGATCAGCCCCATCGATCACGACGAGCTGCGGGCTGCAGCGCAGGACATCGTCTCGAAGGGCGTGAACTCGGTGGCGGTGGCCTCGGTCTTCTCGCCCGTCGACGACAGCTTCGAAGCCGAAACCCGTGATGTCCTGGCTGACGAGGCACCGGAACTCGACATCAGCCTGTCCAGCGAGATCGGCCGACTGGGGCTGCTCGAGCGTGAGAACGCTGCGGTCGTGAATGCGTGCCTGCGACCGCTCGCCGAGCGCACCGTGTCCGGGCTGATCGGGGCGCTGGTCGAGCTTGGCCTCGACTGCCCGCTGCACGTCAGCCAGAACGACGGCACCCTGATGAGCGCCGACTTTGCTCGCCGCTACCCGGTGGCCACATTCGCCTCGGGCCCCACCAACTCGATGCGGGGAGCGGCATTCCTGAGCGGCATCCGGGACGGAGTGGTCATCGACGTGGGGGGCACGACGTCTGATGTGGGCGTGCTGGTGCACGGCTTCCCCCGAGAGGCCTCGACTGCGGTCTCGGTCGCGGGAGTGCGCACGAACTTCCGGATGCCCGACGTGCTCTCGCTGGGACTCGGCGGCGGGAGTCTGGTGCGCTCCGGCAATGGCGCCGACGGAGATGGCGCCGACGTGACAGTGGGGCCCGACAGCGTCGGCTACGAGCTCACCGACCGGGCGCTGGTGTTCGGCGGCGACGAGCTGACCGCTACGGACATCGCCGCTGCAGCCGGCATGGCCGACATCGGCGACCGCGCGACGGTCAGCGACGTCGACGCTGGGCTGGTGGGCGATGCGGTCGAATGCATGCAGGACATGCTGGCCACCGCAGTCGAACAGATGAAGACGTCGGCCGACCCGGTACCGGTCGTGGTGGTGGGCGGCGGGGGAGTGCTGGTGCGTGACGGCTTGGCGGGAGCGTCGGAAACGATACGACCCGACTATTTCTCGGTTGCCAGCGCGATCGGCGCAGCCATCGCCCAGGTCGGCGCCGAGACCGACCGGGTGTACTCGATGGCGTCGATGACCCGCGACGAGGCAATGGCCGAGGCCCGTTCGGTCACGTCCCAGCGCGCGGTCGACGCGGGCGCCGACGCGGCCACCGTCGAGATCACCGACATCGATGAGATCCCCCTCACATACCTGCCGTCGAACGCCATACGGATCCGCGTGAAGGCAGTCGGTGACCTCGCTGCGGGCAACGGCATATCCGGCGGGGGAGGTGGCCCATGAGCACACAAGGCAAGATCGGCCTCATCTTGGGCAGCGCGATCGCCCCCGAGGACATCGCTGGGGCTGCCACGCAGGCCGAGGACAGCGGCTTCGACGAGATCTGGCTTGCGGAGGACTATTTCTTCACGGGCGGCATCTCCGGTGCCTCCGTGGTGCTCGGGGCCACGAGCGAGATCACCGTGGGCCTGGGTGTGGTGTCGGCGGTGGCCCGCCATCCCTCGGTGCTGGCGATGGAGCTGGCCACGCTGAGCCGCTCGTCGCCCAGGCGGCTGATCGCAGGTGTGGGCCTAGGAGTGCCGGCATGGGTACGCCAGATGGGCCTGCATCCCCGTTCGCCGCTGCAGGCTGTCCGGGAGTGCGTGACGGCGGTCAAGGCGCTGCTCGGCGGCGACACGCTGGACCGGCACGGCGGCCTGTTCGACTTCGACAACGTCAAGCTCACCTTTCCCGAGACGGGACCGCCGATGCCTGTCCGCCTCGGCGTGTCAGGGCCGAACATGCTGCGGCTGGGCGGCGAGATCGCTGACGGAACGATCCTGTCGGTGTGCTCGAGCCTGCGCTACGTGGAGTGGGCCTCCGAGCGCATAGACGAGGGTCGCGAGATCGCCGGCCGCACCGATCCTCACCCGATCACTGTGTTCGCGCTGTACGCCGTGGACGAAGACGGCCAGGCAGCTCGTGACTCGGCACGGGCATCGCTGGCCTTCTACCGCCAGCATGGCCCCAATGCCCTCACCGACGTGTACGGGATCTCCGACGAGCTACAGGTACTGATCGACCACGGCGGCTACGAGGCCGTGCGAGACGGCATGCCCGACCAGTGGGTCGCCGACCTGACCGTGGCGGGTACCCCGGCGGAGTGCGCCGACAAGATCCGGGCGCTGCTGGCCGGGGGTGCCGACTCGGTAGCGCTGGCTCCCATCGCGACCGACCGGCTCTCGGAGATCATCGACCTCACCGCCCGCGAGGTTCTGCCGTCTATTGCGAGCGCCAACGCTTCGTCGGCGCTCACCCGATAAGGCGCCAAGGCTTCGCCGGCGCTCGCATGTGAGCCCTCAGACTGCGGGCCGGTACTCGGCGTCGATGCCGAACGCGTGCGGGCCTACGACCGCCAGTGCTTCGGGGGTGCGCAGTAGCTCCGGCGCAGGCAGCACGAGCACGTCGGCACGCACGCCGAATCGCAGCAGCTCGGTGGTGATCGGCTCGCCGGTGTCGGTGGTGACCAGCGTGATGAGGTCGGGCACCATCACCTGGGGCACGTCGTCTTCGTAGATGGCGAGGTTCTCGTTCTGGAAGTCGATGCGGATGGTGCGCCCGGCATCGTCGCCGATGCCGGCCACGGTCATCTGGCCGCGCGCAAACCCGGCCGCATTGCGCCGGTGCACGTCGGTCACCTTGCCGCGCAGGTACCGCATCCCGCCTGCGACACCCAGGATCGCTTCAGAGGGATCGTCCTTGACATCGCGCGCACGGTGTACGGCATGGCCGATTTCGCTGGCGAGCCGCAGCGTCTGGGGGATGATCGAGCGGCGGCAGTAGGCACCGTCCATCACCGCGGACGCCAGCCCAGTGTGCGCGCCCATCTCGACCGTCGCAGCCCGGGCGATGCGCTCGAGCCATTTTGCGTCGAGGACGTCAGAGATGATCACCTGGTTGCCTCGCTCATCGGCAATGGCGGCGGGGTAGGGGCTGCCGCCGTAGATGAGGTACGTGATCATCTGCAACTCGGGGAAGGCACGCCCCATGCCGTCGCCGTTCACGATGGGGATGTCCATTGCGGCTGCCACCACCATCGGCACCATCGAGTTGCTGCCGCCCATCTCGAACGGTGCGATCGCGTCGAACTTCCGGCCCAGGTGGCCTTCGAGCGCCCGGGCGGCCACGGTCTCCTCGTCGCCGCCTGCGAGCTTCTCGTGGCTGACCATCGGCGAGCCCATGCCGCCGACGGCCACCAGCAGGTCGTCGTCGGCAATCTCGTTTGGCTCGATGACCCGTACCCGACCACCGGTTCGCATCACCTGCAGCACCCGCAGCCTGCCGAGATAGGGATTCCCGCCGCCACCGGTTCCCAGCACCGCAGCCCCCAAGGCGATCGGTGCGAGATCGGGCTCAGTGATCTCCCACACGGCACCCCTCCTGCCCCCGGCCCACCAGCACAGCAACCGCCGACGCTAGCCCCCGTCGAGCAGACGCCGGCAGCCGCCCAGCACTCCGCTCAGCAGCTGCTCGAGTTGACCGTCGGGCCATTCCACCTCCGGCCGCTGGGCTTTCCAGCCAATGATGGCCATGCCTCGAATCAGCTCAAACAACGGCACCAAGGCCAGATCGTCGTCGCTGATGGCCCGCACATCTCGGTAGCCGTTCAAGAACTCCGTCGCAGCTGTCTCGAAGTCGGGGGCGGCCCGCGAATGGAACATTGCCACGGCGATGTCGTACTGGTGCCAGCCGAACCCGGCGTCATCGAAGTCGATGACCGAGAGCTGACCGTCTGACAACAGCAAGTTCGCCAGGTGCAGGTCGGCGTGGATCATGCTGAACGTCCGCCCAGGCTCGCCGTACCGGTCCAGTGTCGTCCGGCAGGCGTCACGGGCGGCCATCAGAAGGTCGCGCTCGCCGGCAGTCAGCCTGGGGTGTTCCCAGAACGGCCCCCAGAAGGGGGCATCGCCGAGCAGGCCATCGCGGTCCAAGCGGTGACGGCTGAACGACGAGGGGGGCGTCCAGGCTGTCGCCTGGTTGTGCATAGCTGCCATCAGTCCACCGAGTTGGCCGAACGACTCCGATATCTCCGAGAGTGCTTCGTTCGTGCCTCCGGGCTGGGTCAGCAGCACGCCCACGATCTCTCCGTCAACCCACAGATTGAGTCCGGCGTTGCGGATCTCGCTGGGTCCGGTTTCCACGGGCACGAAGTAGCGACCGTCGGGGGCGCAGATCGGCGTGGGCACGTAGATGCCCGAGTCGCGCAGCGCTGCCAGCCAGACACGCTCGGAGTCGAGCTCAGCTGCTGTGTGGTAGCCGGGCCGGTGCAATCGCAGCACATAGGTCTGTCGGGAACCGGCTTCGACAGCCCGGAAGGTGATGTTCTCGCTGACTCCGACTAACTCGAGGTGGCTCGCTTCCACGCCGAACGCTTCGAGCGCTTGATGTGCCGCGCTGAGCCAGCGGCTATCCATCGATGTCGTCGATGACTGCGTCGAAGGCTGACAGGAACTCCTCTGCGTGGGACTGCTGCAGCACCAGCGGTGGGCGAAGCTTCAGCACGTTGGCGAATGCGCCGGCATTCGAAGCGAGGACGCCACGCTCGTTCAGCCGGTCGGTGAACTCGACTGCTCGGGACCGGTCTGGCACGAGGTTGCCGCCGCGCTCCACCATCTCCACACCGATGAACAGCCCATGGCCGCGGACATCGGCGATCCACTCGCAGTGCTCGGCCCGCTCGACCAGCGCTTGCTTGAGTCCGTAGCCGATCTCGGCGACGCTGGCAGCCAGCCCCCGATCTTCGATTTCGTCGATGACGGCGTGACCGACTGCGGCTTGGAGCGGGCTCGCGCCGTAGGTGTTGAAGTAGCGGGTGGCGCCCCGGAAGCGCTCCACCAGCTGCCGGCTGGCAACGGTCGCCGCCAGCGGCAGCCCGTTGCCCATGGGTTTGCCCATGACCGCAATGTCGGGCTCGAAGCCGGTGACCTCATATCCCCACCAGCGACCCGTGCGGCAGTAGCCGGCTTGCACTTCGTCGGCGATCACGAGGCCTCCGGCCTCGCGTACCAACTGTGCGGCCTGCGCCATGAAGTTGCCGGGGATGTCCGGCAGGCCCTCGTTGGCCTGGATCGAGCACAGGATGATGGCTGCCACGCCCGCACCGGAGGACTTCAGCCGCCCGATGGCGGCGGCCAGCTCGTCGAGGTAGGCGTCGGCCAGTGCTGGGCCATCGAGCCCGTCCCGGATCGGTCGCAATTGCTGCGGAAACGGGAAGGTCGCCACCTCGGGATGCTCCTCGGGCTGCGACGCCGCCAGCCGCAGCGCGATGACCGTCTCGGTATTGCCGTGGTACGTGGCGTCGGTGGCGATGACCCCCCGGCGCCCGGTCGCGATGCGGGCCATGTTCATGGCCACTTCGACGGCCTCGGTGCCTGTGCAGCTGATGACTGCGCTCTCGATGCCGTCGTGATGCAGCGCCACCAGGCGCTCGGCGAAGCTCACGATGCCCTCGTGCAGGTACCGGCTGTGTACGTTCAGCGTGGCCTGCTGGGCGGCCATCGCCTCGGCCACCCGAGTGTTGCCGTGGCCCACGCAGGGCACGTTGTTGTACATGTCGATGTAACGGCGGCCGTCGGCGTCGAAGAGCTCGACGCCGTCGCCCCGCACGATGTGCAGGGGCTCGGTATAGAACAGCTGCGCGCCGGCGCCGAGCGCCTGTTCCCGGCGCTCAAGCAGCTTGCTGGCAGCCGGCACGCTCATCGAAACGGTGATGCGTGTCGATGCGGCAGTTGGCTGAGCCGGTGCAGGGCGACTCAGTTTCCGACGATCAATGCGGAGTTGTCGTGCTTCGAGGTCGGCTTGCGGCCGAGCACTATCTCCGGAGTGAGCAGGTCAACCGGTCCGGGCATGCCGTCGGGGTCGGAGTAGTAGCCGAGCGCATAGTTGCCCATCGAGTAGCCCATCAGATCTGCCAGATCGGGATCGAGGTCTTTGGCGATGCTCGGCGGGCACGAGAGGAACTGGTTCTCCTCGGTGCGCAGCCAGCCGAGCGTGTAGGTGATGTTGATGCCGGTACGTTCGGCATCGCTGCGGTTCTCACCGCCGCCGTGGATCACCGAGCCCGAGTACAGCAGCACCGATCCGGCCCCCATGGCGGCCTGAGTCTTCTCATCGTCGTCGGCCCTGCGCTCGGGATCCCATCCGGGGCTGCCCGGAACGATGCGAGTGCCGCCGTTGGCGGGTGTGAAGTCGCTGAGCGCCCACATGGTGTTGAACTGCGGATCAATCTCCCTGGGGACGTAGCCGCCCCATGCGTCCCGGTCGCGGTGCAGCGGCTGGGTGCCCTGGCCGGGCTTGATGTTGATGACCTGGGTCAGGTGCAGCTGGATCTTGTTGGTGTAGGGGCCAAGGAACCGGTTGGCCATGTCGATGACCTTGGGGTGCATCACCAACTCACGGCATGCGGGCGAGCGTGCGACCAGCGCCCCGGTGCGGGTCGTGTTGTGACCGGAGAAGTTGTCGAGCCCGCCTGGGGTTCGGTCGATCCACGGCCGCAGCTCGGCCTCGAGCCGGTTCAGCATGTCGACATCGATGGCGTCCTCGATGATCGCGCCGCCGTCGATTCGCACGACCTCGACGATTTCCTCGTCCGGCGTGTCCAGGTTGAAACGCGCAAGCTCAGCCATGCCGCAACAGTACGCGCTGGCGCAATCATGCACAGGTGCGGCGTTGGTCGCGCACACGGTCCTGCCCCGGCTGGCCGTTCTACGCTGCGGCCCGTGAGCCAGCCATCCGGCAGCATCCCGGTCTTCACTCCCGAAGACGACGGTTTCCACGCCGATCTGCGAGGCGACGACTGGTGGTTCACCGAGACGGCTTGGTTCTCGTTCCATCACCGGGAACGGCGGCTCGGAGGCTGGCTCTACACGCTGGCTCGCCACAACATCGGCACGATCTCGGGCGGCGCCTGGGTGTGGGACGACACCGCACACCTGCCCTGGGAGGTGCTGTACAGCTCCAATCTCACGGCGCTGCACCTGCCGCCCGAGCTCGATCTTCGCAATGCGACGCTGCCGAATGGTGTCAGCGTCAAGGTCGAGATTCCGACGATGGCGTACCGGCTCGCCTACGACGACCCTGGACGCTTCAGCGCCGATCTGCGTTTCGAGGCCGTGCTGGCGCCGCGGCCGCTGACGGCGGGAGGCTCGACATTCGGCCACTCGGCGCACTTCGACCAGATCGGACGGGTCACCGGCCAGATCCAGCTCAACGGCGAGGACATCGACATCGACTGCTGGTCGATGCGCGATCGCACGTGGGGTCGACGACCCGAGGACCGTCCCCGCCAGGCGGCCTACGTCACCGGCGCTGGAGACGACGGTTCGGGGTTCTTGGCGGTCACCAACACCCGAGATGGAGTCGACCGTGTCGCGTATGGGTTCGTGCAGCAGGGCGATGCGCAGGCGAGCCTCGTCGACGGTGAGCGCACAGTCCGCCGGAGCCCCGATGGCTGGATTTGCGAGATTCGCATCGATGCCGTCGATTCCGCCGGCGAGCGATTCGTGGCGACCGGCAACCCGGTCAGCCGGATCATCATCAACCGCCACAGCTTCATCGACATCAACAGCCTGATTCGCTGGGAGGTCGACGGGATCGGCGAGTGGTGGGGCGAGGACCAGGACATGTGGCCCACCCATCGCTTCGCTGCAGCCAAGCGCAGCGGCGACTGGGCGTTGGGCGGCGGCAGATGAGCTTCGAGAGCCATGTGCTGATGAAGCGCCTGGCCGTTCAGTTACGACGCGAGATAGCGCCGGCTGTCGGCGACGAATACCAGCGCACACAGACCCACATGGCCGGTGTGATCCTGGAGCGACTCGCCCGCGAGGCGACCCTGGGAGAGCGGCACCGGGCCGCCGAGGCTGCCGATGTCGAAGCGCTGATCTCACGCTTGGACGAGCTCATCGGAAGCGAGCAGACGTCGTCACCCGCCGCATCCGGAGACCTCCGCACTGCACTGGCGGGACTGCGGGGCGACCCGTGCATGACATCGTTGGCGCCGCTGGTGGAGGCGCTCTATCGCTGGGGTCCCGACAGGGTGCCGGTGGTTGCAGCACTCGACGAGATCCGTGCCGTGCTGCGCCGCGACATCGATCGGCGCATGGAGGTCGCACGGTGAGTCCATGGGCAGGGCGCGGCGGGCGCATGGGGGTTGCCTCGTGAGCGCAGGGGCAACATCGGAGTCGCGCTCAGGCGAAGGCGCACCGATGGAAGCGCTCAGCGATTATCTGCGTGAACGCCTCGGCGCTAGCGGTTCCGTTGACATCCAGAACGCCGAACGCATTGCTGTCGGCTGGTCACATGAGACCTGGCTGTTCGACGCCGTGTGGTCTGACAGCGCCTGCGAGCAGCGGCAGGCGTTCTGCCTGAGACGCGACCCGGGCGACGCCCTGCTGCGGCAGGAATCCGATCTCGGCGAGCAGTTCCGGGTGCTGAAGTGTCTCGAACAGACGGATGTGCCTGCGCCGCGTGCCTACTGGTACGAACCCGACCCAGAGGCTCTCGGCGCCCCCGCCATCGTGATGGAACGGGTGCTGGGCGAATGCCCGAGCCCCTGGCGTCGTGCCGGCCGCGAGTACTACGCCGCGGCGGCTGAGCGGGGTGTACTGCCGGCCAGTTTCACCGATGCGCTGGCTGCTGTGCACAACGTCGACTGGCGGGCGGCAGGCCTCGACTTTCTCGGGGTCCCCGAGAAGGGCAACGACTTCGCGTTGCGCGAGATCGCTAAGTGGGAGACGCTCATCAATGAGTCAGGCCATCCGGGCCACCCGATCCTCGCCGACTTGATCGGCTGGTTGCGACACCATGCGCCGGCCACGGAGCAGCTCACGCTCGTGCACGGCGCGTACCGGACCGGGAATGTCCTGATCCACCAAGACCGGGTGTCGGCGGTCCTCGACTGGGAGCTGCAAGTCATCGGCGATCCGATGTACGACGTGGCTTACGTGCTCACCGAGCTCAACCGTGAGGGCACGGAACTGCTCTCGAACGTGGTGCCGCGGGACCTGTTCTTCGAGCGGTACCAGCAGGCCACCGGCATTGACATCGACGAGGAGCGCTGCGCGTACTACCAACTGCTCTATGCCATGCGCTCGGCAGCATTCTGGATGAGCGCCGCGGGCTTGTACGCCGACGGTTCCAACAGCGACCTGCGACTGGCCCGCACGCACTGGTCGGTCACCGTGGCGCTCGAACGCGCCGCTACGGAACTCGGCTACTAGACGGACCCGGGCTCAGGCAGCGAATGCGTCGATCATGGCGTGTACGTCGCCCAGCGGGTACAGGATCGGGCAGGTGGCGCCGGTGGCGAGGTAGCCCTCGACCGCTTCACGGGCCTCTGCGGGCGTGCCTGAGGCAGTGAGCATTTGCACGATGTCGTCGGGCACCAGGCGTGATGCGGCCTCGACCTGTTCGGCGGTGGCAGGCCAGGTGAGCACCTTGCCCACCTCGTCCAGCAGCGAATCAGGCACGCCCGACGCCTTCATGATGTGCGGCTGCTGGCCCAGGTACTGGGTGACCATGTTGCGGGCCATGTCGAGCGCCGTGCCCCGGTCCTCATGCACCGAGCACACCACGAGCTGCGGCCGGTCCAAGTCGTCGACGCTTCGCCCGGCAGCGGAGGCACCGCGGTCGAGAGCGTCCATGGCCCGGCTGTTGTAGTCGGGCGAGACCAGGTAGTTGAGCACGACGCCGTCGGCGATCTCGCCGGTCAGCTCCATCATCTTCATGCCCGTCGCACCGATGTAGATCGGCACGTCCTTCGGCCGCCGCTCCTGGTACACGTAGTCGAGCTCGACGTCGTCGAGGTGGACGTGGTCGCCGTGGAAGGTGACGTTCTCGTTGGCGAGCAACGCCCGCACCACCGTGGTGATCTCGCGCATTGCTCCCAGCGGCCGGGCACGGCTGATGCCGACTTTGGCGGCCAATGGGTCCCACCAGGCGCCGAGCCCGCAGATGATGCGGCCCGGCGCGAGGTCGTCGAGCGTGGAGAACATCGATGCCAGGCGAGCCGGGTTGCGGGACCAGATGTCGATGACGCCTGCGCCCACCTTGATGCGCGACGTCGTGGCAGCGAAGGCGGCCATAGGCACGCTGGCCTCGCGCACGAGCCGTGAGTCGGCTTGCCAGACGGCCTCGAAGCCGCGTTCCTCCGCATACTGCGTGAAGCCCATCGCCTCGGTGATGGTGTGAGCGTCCTGCAGGTACAGCGCATTTCGTGCTGTTGTCATCGGTTCACGTCCTCCCGTGCGCTTTGCCGGCGTCGCCCCGCGCGCATCAGTGCGCCGCTCGCGGAACATAGCCTCGGTTCGGTATGGCCAACCACACTGCGTCCAATCGGGCCCCCGCTGTTGCTGAGGCATTTCCCGCCAGCTACACGGCCCAGCTCGCCACAGAGGTCACCGATCCGCAAGGCCGGGCACATGTGGTGGAGCGGTTCCGGGAGCAGGGCATCCGGCTGCCGACCTTCGCCGAGCTGGCCGATCCGACGCTCATCGACCCCGACGTGGGCACCGCGCTTGCTGACGTCGATCCCGATTTTGCCGATCCGCTGAACCTGTTCCGGGTGCACTGGTTCAACGACGGAGCCAGCGGGCGGACCGACGTGCCCGAGCATGTGGTGCTACCGAGCGAGCTGACCGGCACGCCGGCGAAGGTCGTGGTGCTGTTCGGCAACCGGTTCCCCATGATCGGCGCGCACAAGGTGCTGGCTGCGTATTCCTGCCTGGCGCCAAGGGTGGTCTCTGGCCAATTCGACCCCACCCGGCACCGGGCGGTGTGGCCGTCCACCGGCAACTACGCACGTGGCGGCGTGGCGATCAGCCGGATCATGGCGTGCCGCGGGGTGGCCGTGCTGCCCGAGAACATGAGTCGTGAGCGCTTCGAGTGGCTGGAGCGTTGGATCGCCGACCCTGCAGACGTGATCCGCACCCCCGGCTCGGAGAGCAACGTCAAGGAGATCTACGACGCCTGCGCAGAACTGTCCCAGGATCCCGGCAACTTCATCCTGAACCAGTTCAGCGAGTTCTCGAACCACATCGGGCACTACGAGGTCACCGGCGCCGCGCTCCTGGCGGTGTTCGAGCACCTGCAACAGCAAGCGGCCAGAGGCAGTGAGCTGAACCTGGCCGCGTTCGTGGCTGCGAGCGGCTCCGCGGGCACGCTCGGCGCAGGCGACCGGCTCAAGGATGCCCACGGCACCCAGATCGTGGCGGTCGAGGCACTCGAATGCCCGACCATGCTCTACAACGGCTACGGCGAGCACAACATTCAGGGCATCGGCGACAAGCACATCCCGCTCATCCACAACGTCATGAATACCGATGTGATCGTCGGCGTCAGCGACCATGCGACCGACGGGCTCGGGCTGGTGTTCAACACCGAAGCGGGCCGGGACGCCCTGCGCGAACACTTGGGTGCAGCATCGTGGGTGCTCGACGAACTCGGGCATTTCGGCTACTCGTCGATCTGCAATTCCCTCGCCGCAGCCCGTGCGGCCAACGAGCTGGGTCTCGGGCCCGACGACGTGGTCATGACAGTGGCGACCGACGGTTTCGAGATGTACTTCTCCGAGCGGGAACGCCACCTTGCAGAACGCCATGGGGGCAGCTTCGACGCCGGCGCCGCCCGCGGCATCATCGAGCGTCACCTGACGCCCGAAGCCCACAGCGACGATGCCCCCCACATCGAAGTGCTGTCCGACCGGGGTCGCGACCGGATCTTCAATCTCGGCTATTACACCTGGGTCGAGCAGCAGGGTGTCCCCTTGAACGACTTCGAGGCACGCCGCGACCAAGCCTTCTGGGATTCGCTGAGAGGGCTGCCCCGCCTCTGGGACGACATGATCAACGAACTCAACGACGAAGTCGCCGCCACGTTCGTGTGAGTTGCCTGTTCGACACTAGATGTCTGTCCAGTGTTTGGCGTCGACGAAGCGCTCGAGGTGTGCGACGTTCGTGGTTGCGACGACGACCAGTCGGGCGGGGTCTGCGGTGGCCACACTGCGGGCTTGGGCTGCGAGCAGGACGTCGCCATCCAGCGCTGCTTGATGTGCAGTCGGGTACCCGCGATTACGTGCTTCGGCCCACAGTGACGCTGCGTCGCGCATGACTGGCGTCGACAGCGGCGCGTAGTTCAAGCCGGCGCAGAGCTCGTCGAGTCGGGTAACTCCAGCAGCCCGTCCTGAACGGACCAGCTCACGTCGGACCTCGTAATCGGCAATCTCGGGAAGCACGACGTCGGCGCCGGCGGACGCGTGCGCCCGCACCCACTCCCAAGCGTCGCGGCCGGACCCTCGTGGCGTCGGGTTGCTGAGCAGCCCGAGCGGGCCGCTGTCGAGAACGATGATCATGTCAGAACGGACGTCCTTCGGCGCGCCGGCTGTCGGCGAGTGCATCCATCAGAATTTGAGCCGTCTCCTCGCGCTCCTCGTCGCTGCCGACGGCAGCGATGGCATCGAGCGCGGCGAGCGCCCGCGATGGGGCATCGACGCTCGTTGTCTCTCGACGTACGAAGTGCTCGGCCTTTGCGAAATGGCGGGCACCCCTGACCACGCCCTTGCGGCCGGTGCCGCGCCACCCGAGTTTCGCCATCTTGAGTTTGACAGCGACACCGATGGTCTGACGTGAGCGCACGGCGGTTGTGCCGTTCGAGATCAGCCCCTTGATGATCGGGTCGGCCTCGATGAAGCGCGCCACGCCGCAGAGCGCAGGCAGCCCGTGCATCTCGGCGTCGATCAACCGCTGCTCGTTCGCGGGGTCATTGAGAAGCGAGAACAGACGCAGGTACGCCTCAGGATGCCGGCCCATCTCGCCGTGATACTTGGCGGCATGGGCATCGCCAGTGAAATCGGCAGCGCACAGTTCCCGCCTCGGTCTGATCATGTCGGGCATGCCGACAGTTTAGACATCGGATATATAGATGTCACAAATTTGGTGCTCTGCAAGTCGCTCGCCTGCGGCACTGGCTGCAGCGCGCATCTCACAAGCGGGCAGATTGCCGTTCGGGCGATTGTGGCGACCCGAGTTCTATGAAGGCGTGCCAGATCGTTCGGACTCAGGGGAGCGTGTAGGTCTCGCGGTCGAAGGGATCCCATACCGCTCGACGCAGGGTTCCGCTGCAGGTCCAGGTTCCGTCGGGGCGCTTCGCGCAGCCCATGCTGCCGCGTGGTGAGATGTCATGTGCACCGCCGGGCGGCCAGATCTCGTGCACGCCTTCGCCGAAGCAGGTCCATCGGCCGTCGTCGGTAGAGGCGCAGGCGCCGAAACGAGTGATGGTTGTGTGCGCGAATGGATCACCTGAAGGTGCTTCGCACAGCACTCGACTGTTTTCGTCGGTGTAGCAGTGGTGCTGAGGGGCAGGGGCGAAGAACTGCGACCCGCAGTTGAAGCCTTCGCACTGGACGATGCCGTCGGTGCGGACTGCGCACCAGTAGCCCGGCGACAGATCGAAGTCGGCAAGCGGCGTCGCGGACGATGCCTCCGGCAACCCGGACGCGGCCGATCCGATACGGCCGGCCTCGAACGTTCCGCCCCAGCAGGTCACCGTCCCGTCGGCTCTGAGCCCGCAGGTGGTCCCGAGGTCAAAGCCACGCCCGTCAACCGCAAAGCGGTTTGCAACAATCTTGGTGAACGTGCCGGTAGGCGCGTTCAGTGCGTGGATATTGTTGCTGCCCCAGCACGTCACCGTCCCGTCAGTGCGCAGCCCGCATGAATGGAACGCAGCGGCCACAACCTGATCGAATGCTCCATTGGGCGCATTGGTTCGCCCATCAACGTTTTGTCCCCAACATGCCACGGTCTTGTCGGCTCGGATCGCGCATGCGTGGTACTCCCCGGCCGACACTGACGTGAAGCTCCCAGCGGGAGCGTCGGTCTGGCCGAACCAGTTGGCGCCCCAGCACGAAATCGTGCCGTCGTGACGCAGGGCGCAACCGAAGTCTTCGCCAGACGCGAATGACTTGACCGTGGCATCCAAGCTTGCCGAGGCCGATCCCTCGCTGCCCCAGCAGGTGATGGACCCGTCCGCTCGAATGCCGCAGGTTCGAGGCCTGACGATTGCCCGAGAAGCGGTGACGCTGGTGAAAGTGCCGCTCGGCGGGCTGAAATTCTCCGGATGTCGGCCGTAGGTCGATCGCGGATAGTCGTCGTAGCGGGGTTCCTCGTCGGTACGCCAGCAGCGAGCGGCACCGGCAGTGGTGACGGCGCAGGCGTAACCGGTGCCCACCGACACCGAGCGATAGCTGCCTTTCGGGGCTTCTTTCCACTCAGCTCGCCAGGCGGCAGGATTTGCTGGGGTACGCGGGTTGTGAGTGATGCAGACGACGGAGTCGTCCCGCTTGAGCGCGCAGATGTCGCCTTCGAGGCCCACCGAGACGGCTTGTACTTCGTCGGGGTGTTCCGGGCGTTGCTGGCTGCCCCAGATGAGCCAGCCCCAGCAGTCGAGCGTGCCGTCTGCGCGAACGGCACATGCGGTCTCGTTGCCGACGCTGACGTCGACATAGGTTGCGGTGCCGGAATACTCGCCGTTGCCATGGTTCACGGGGTCGACGATCTTCGAGACCCTGCCCCAGGGATTGCCGTCCCAGCACACCAGCCTGCCGTTCGTCCGGATCGCGCATGCGATTCGCCCATGCAGGGGCGAGACGGAAACCTCGCGGAAGGTGCCGGTGGGGCTGGCGTCGTCGAGTTCGTCACTCCCCCAGCAGACGAGCGAGCCGTCGAGCCGGCGTATAGCGCATCCCCTGGGCCCGTCGGCGTCGAATGACGAGAAGCTGCCGGACGGCACGGATGTCACCAATTCGCCGTCGTCCCACCAGCAGTCGAGGGAACCATCTGCTCTCAGGCCGCAGACTGAAGCCGGCCCAGGCACCACATGTGTGAAGGGTCCGCCGGGCGCGTCGATCGTCGTGTCGAACTCAGACAGTTGAGGCGCCGCAGGGGTCAGGTTCTGCACGAGCGATGCAAACTCCGCCGAGTGAGCCAGTACTGCGCCATCTGCCGGCGTGCCGGTGCCGCCTGCCGGTGGCGGGAGTGCGGGAGCGTCGGCCTGGCCGTGCGCGTTGTCGCCCCAGCACACGATCCCGTGGCCGACTGCATCGATCGCGCACGTATGGCGAGAGCCGGCGCCGATCTCTACGAAGCTGCGACGGCCGGCTTCCGGCGGAACCTGAAGCTGACCGTGGGTATTCGATCCCCAACAGGTGATCGGCTGATGGACGCCTTGCACCAAGGACCATCCGGTAGCACACGAGTGCGCCTCGCCGGCCGCCACACGAGCATTTGCACCAGGGACAGGGTTGGGGACATCGAGTTGGCCGTGACTGTTGGCGCCCCAGCAGACGATCTTGCCGTCTACTCCGTCGCCGGCACCGGTCTCGGAGGGCCGCCAGTGCCGAACCGCACACGAGTGATCCGAGCCGGCAGCGATGAAGTCATAGGTGCCGTTCGGCGCATCAAGCTGCCCATGGCTGTTGTCGCCGGCACAGACGATCTCATACTGGTGGATGAGCCCGCAGTAATGCTGACCGCCGCCGCTGACGCCTCGATCTGTGAGTGGAAGCGATTCGAAGGCCCGGGACGCGCGCCCGCTTCCCCAGCAGGTCGGTGCACTCCCATCGAAGGCGCACGCGTGCTTGTGTCCCGCGCCGATCACCCGCCAGCTGAATCCCGACTGTTTCGGCGCCGCGGACTGATCAGCGTCGTCGGCGCCCCAGCAGGCGATCGTCGTGTCGGTGCGTGTGGCGCAGGTGTGGTCGAAGCCGGCGGCGATGGCGGTGAAGTCTCCGTCGGGGGCGTTCAGCTTGCCGTCGCTGCTGTCGCCCCAGCAGATGATCGAGCTGGCTTCCCACCGCCCGTAGAGCGCGCAGGTGTGCCTGTCGCCCGCAGTGACGCTCCAGAATTTGTAACCGCTCGGGTACGTGCTCACCGGTTGACCCGTAGAGCCGCCTGAGCCGCCAGTGCAAGCTGGGCTGCCGGCTGGCGGGTAGCACGCGAAGTTCTGCGTCACCCAGACATAGCCGTTGCCGACGGCGATGCCGACGCCGATGTGGCCGAGGCCCCTGTGGATCATGTTGGCGTAGTGGCTGGGACTGTCGGAGAATCCTTGGAATGCCTCCGCGACGGATGCGGGCAGGTCTCCGTCGTAGGGCACCTTCGCGATGTTCTCCGCAGACACGACACTGCCGGCGGGGTATTGGGAGGCGAACGCAGTGTTGTGCCGGAAGTCGTCGCGTTCCAGCATGGACGCCGACCAGCGCCGAGCCACTGCCGCGACGCTGGGGTGCTGCTGGAGCGTGTGAAGGCCGACGCTGGTGCGCAAGCCGTTCACCAGTTGCACCATCTGAGCTTCGGCGCGTGCGATGTCGTGGGATGGGGTGTCGAGTTCGGCGGGCGGCTCCAGGCCGAGTGCGATGTAGGCGGATGCGGTGGCGCTGGTGACGACGGTGAGCTTGTTGGCGGGGAAGATCTGACCGATGCTGGTAGCGGCGGCTGTGTCGCCTTGGGTACCGACGAAGTACAGGTCCGTCGGCTGTCGCAGGCCCACGAAGTCAGCGCTGGCAGTATCGATGCCGCGGCCGGTGGTGTAGATGACGGCGGCGTTGCCGAGCGCTGCTGCGAGCGATGCGGCGATGCCGACGTCGGGCAGCGACCAGCCGTCAGCGAGAATGATCGCGTCGGGCGTGGCGCTTGGGTCGGGGTAGGCGCTCTGGGCGACGAGCGCTGCGGTGTGGGTGCGCGTGGCGCCGCCGATGCGGCGTGCGTTGGCGCCGTTGGCGGCGACCTTTGCGGCAGTCTGTGTGGTGGCGCTCACCGCGGCGGATCCGCCCGAGATCAAGATGTCGGAGGGCCCGAAACGGCGCAGCGCCTGCGCAGTGTGGTCTCCCAGCGAGTCGCGGCCGGTGTAAAGCACAGCGTCGGCGAGTCCTGCGGCCACCGCAGAGGCGGCAGCGCCCACGTCGGGCAATGACCAGCCGTTGGCGATGATGACCGACAGGTCGCGGCCGTCGTCGAGTTCGGAGAGCACGCGGCTGGCGGCCAGGGCGGCGGTGTGAATGCGGTTCGTGCCTGCGAGCCGCTCGAAGGTCACTCCCTGAGCGATGCGCCGCAGTTCGGTCTCCACAGCGTCGCTGACCGCGGAGGCTCCGCCCACGATCAGCACCTTGGCGGGTTGCTGTGAGCTCACCAGCCGTGCCGCTGCGTTGCCGAGCGATCCGGGCGACTCGCTGAAGATCACCGCGTCGACAGCCCCGGCCGCGGCCAGCGACGCCGCTACGCCCACATCGGGCAGCGACGATCCCAGCGCTACCGCCAGCGTGGGCTTGGCCTCCGCTACGTTCGCAGACGCTTGGGGTGAAGGGGTCAGCGCGAGTAGCGACGCAGCGAGCAGTACACAGGCCGCAGCACGCACCACACGCCCCAGCCGGCAGTGCGGCACTACTCGACGACAACGAGACACATGCCCTCCCACATCGCAATGCACAAACGGTGCAACTGCAACTAGCGGGACAATAACCGCTCTGCGTTCAGCATCTCATGACGATGGCACATATACGGCACTGTCTCACCGGTGACCGAGCCGGTTTCCGGCGATGAGGACCCGGGGCGCTTCGAGGGTCGGTCTGGCTCGTTGTGCAGCGCTGTCGAACCTGGCCGCCGAAACCGGTTGCGTGGTGAGAAAATGGCGCTGTGAGCGAATCGAACGGGGAGGCACCGCAGATTGACGGTGAGCGCTTGATGCGTCGCCTGGACGAGCTCGCTCAGATCGGTGCCATCGAGGGAACGCAAGGCAACTGCCGCCTTGCGCTCACCGACGAGGACCGGGCCGGGCGTGACTTGGTCGGCACGTGGATGGCAGACCTGGGGCTCGATGTCACCATCGACGGCCTGGGCAATGTCGTGGCCTGCACGGAGCCGGGACGCATTGCCGACTCGGTGATGATGGGCAGCCACATCGACACGGTGGCCACCGGCGGCCGCTACGACGGCAATCTCGGCGTGCTGGCCGGGCTGGAGGTCATCGAGTCGGTGCTGGCGAGCGGTCAGATGCCGGCTCGCCCCCTGTCGGTGGCCTATTTCACCGACGAGGAAGGCAGCCGATTCGCGCCCGACATGCTCGGCAGCCTCGCCTACGTGGGCGGCATGGCCCTCGAGGAAGCCCTGGAGATCACCGACCGCGACGGCATCGCGGTGGGCGACGAGCTGGATCGCATCGGTTATCGCGGTGCCGCGCCTGTGCCTGGCACAGTGCCCTACGCCTACATGGAGCTGCACATCGAGCAGGGCCCGGTGCTGGAATTCCACGAAACCCAGATCGGCGTGGTGGAAGGCGTGCAGGGCATCTCGTGGACCGAGGTCACGCTCGGCGGCCAGTCGAACCACGCCGGCACCACGCCGATGCCGCTGCGGCGCGACGCAGGGCTCGCTGCATGCCGCATCGCCGGCGAGGTGCGCGATATGGCGCACAACATCGGCGACTCGCAGGTCGGCACCGTCGGCTCCATCTCGCTGGTGCCGAACCTGGTCAACGTCATCGCCGGCTCGGCGGTGATGACCGTCGACTTGCGCAACACCTCCGAACCGATGCTCCAGCACGCGGAATCCCGACTCGACGAGATCGTGCGTCGCAATGCGGAGGAGGAACACCTCGACGCATCGATGCGGCGCACCGCCCGCTTCGAACCGGTCGAATTCCACCCAGCGGTCATCGACCTCGTCGAGCGCTGCGCGACCGAAGCGGGCCTGACGCACCGTCGCATGCCGTCTGGCGCAGGACACGACGCACAGATGCTGGCTCGTGTCTGCCCGACAGCGATGATCTTCGTACCCAGCTTCGACGGGGTCAGCCACAACCCGGCCGAATACACGGCACCTGAGGACATCGAGGCGGGTGCGAATCTGCTCGCTGACGTCGTGTGGCGACTGGCCAGCGGCGACATCGACAGCCAGCTGACCGCAGGCGAGGCACCAGCGTGAGACTGATCAACGTGGGAGCAGCGCAGCTCGGGCCCATCGCCCGCTACGAAAGCCGCGCCAAGGTCGTGGAGCGGCTGATCGCCTTGCTGCATCAGGCAGCAGATCGGGGCTGCGATGTCGTGGTGTTCCCAGAGCTCGCGCTCACCACGTTCTTCCCGCGCTGGTACTTCCCCGACGACTCGCCCGAGTTGCTCGCGTACTTCGAGACCGAGATGCCCTCTGCGGAGACCCAGCCGCTCTTCGACGAGGCCAAGCGGCTCGGCATCGGCTTCCACCTGGGCTACGCCGAGCTGACGCCAGACGGCCGTCGCTTCAACACGGCGATCTTGGTTGACCGAGACGGCTGCCTCGTGGCCAAATACCGCAAGGTGCACATTCCGGGGCATGAAGAGCACGAGCCCCAGCGTCCCTTCCAGCACCTCGAGCGTCGCTACTTCGAGGAGTCCGACGAAGGATTCAGCGTGTGGCGGGCGTTCGGCGGCGTGATGGGCATCGCCCTGTGCAATGACCGCCGCTGGCCCGAGACCTACCGGGTGATGGGTCTGCAGGGCGTGGAGATGATCTTCATCGGCTACAACACGCCGCTGTTCTATGCCCCCGACCCGACACAGGATCCGCTGCAGGCCTTTCACAATCACCTCGTCATGCAGGCTGGCGCCTACCAGAACGGCACCTGGGTGGTCGGCGTGGCCAAGGGCGGAACCGAAGAGGGCGTGGAATCGCTCGCGCACTCGGCGGTGATCGCCCCGTCGGGCCAGATCGTGGCCCAGGCGGTCACCGACGGTGACGAGCTGATCACTGCCCAGTGCGACCTCGACTGGTGCTCGCACTACAAGAACACCCTGTTCAACTTCGACCGCTACCGCCGACCCGAGACCTACCAGCTGATCGGCCAGCAGAAGGGCGTCATCCCGCCGCCATAGCGACCCGGTGGTGTGAGTTGCCCCGCGGTGGTGCGACAATGGCCTGCGGGGAGGGGACAACGAGGTCCCGGAGACGAGGATTCCAATGACCACCGAGTTCGTGCTGAACGGCACGCCGGTCACCGTCGCGAGCGATCACGAGCACCTGCTGGCGGCATTGCGAGATGAACTGGGGATCATCTCGCCCAAGGACGGTTGCGCTCCGTCGGGTCAGTGCGGCTGCTGCACGGTGCTGGTGGACGGCAAGGCCCGGGTGGCCTGCCAGACCAGCCTCGAACGCTCAGCCGGCACCGAGATCACCACGGTCGAAGGCTTCGACGAAGCCGAGCTGGATGCGATGGCCAACACGTTTGCCGCACACGGAGCCCTGCAGTGCGGCTTCTGCACGCCGGGCATCGTCGTACGGCTCAAGGCTCTGCTCGACCGCAAAGGCTCAGCGCTGACCCGTGAAGAGGCCAGCCGTCACCTGGGCGGGCACCTGTGCCGCTGCACGGGCTACACCAAGATCCTCGACGCGGTGGAATCGCTGGCGGCGGGAGAGGTGCCGGTGGCGCTGCCGCCCAAGGGCGTCGGCAGCTCTGGCGTCCGCTACGAGGCACGCGAGCTGACGCTCGGCAGCCGCCCCTACATCGACGACATGTATCCCGACGGCATGCTGCACGGCGCACTGCGCTTCGCCGATCACGCGCGTGCCGACGTGCTGGCAATCGATACGAGCGCGGCCGAAGCCGAACCCGGCGTGCAGGCGGTATTCACCGCTGCCGACATCCCCGGCGTGCTGCGGGTGGGCCTCATCCACAAGGACTGGCCGGTGATGATCCCGGCCGGGGGGCGCACGTCCTACCTCGGCGACGTGCTCGCCATCGTCGTGGCCGACAACCGGCCCGCTGCCCGACGTGCCGCTGAGCTGATCGAGGTGTCCTACGACGTCCTCGAGCCCATGACCGACCCGGTGCGAGTGAAGGACAGCGACGTCGATGCCGTGTGGGAACTCGACGGCAACATCCTGTCCCGCTCCACCTACTCCCGCGGCGATGTCGACGGGGCACTGGCTGCATCTGCCCACGTCGTGACCGAGACGTTCCAAACCCAGCGCATCGAGCATGCCTATCTCGAGCCCGAGTCGACCCTTGCCGTGCCCACGCCTGCGAACGGGGTCGCCGCCGGGCTGCACGTGTACACCGGCGGGCAGGGCATCTGGGACGACCGCAACGACATCGCGGCGGTGCTCGCGCTGGACCCGTCGGTGGTGACGACCGAGCTGGTCTCCAACGGCGGGGCGTTCGGCGGCAAGGAGGACATGTCGAACCAGGCCCACACGGCGTTGGCTGCATGGCTGACGGGTCGCCCGGTGCGGATCACGCTGTCGCGTGAGGAATCGCTGCTCATGCATCCCAAGCGGCACCCCATCCGCATGACCTACGAGGTCGGCTGCGACGCCGACGGCAGGCTCACCGCAGTGCGGGCGCGGATGTTCGGCGACTCAGGCCCCTATGCCTCAGTGGGCATGAAGGTGCTCGAACGGTCGGCGGGACACGCCACCGGGCCGTACCTGGTGCCGGCCGTGGACGTCGAGTCGGTCGCAGTGCGCACCAACAACCCGGTGTGCGGGGCGTTCCGGGGCTTCGGCGCCAACCAGGCGCAGTTCGCCATGGAAGGCGTGATGGACCGCCTGGCCGAAGCGGTGGGCATCAGCGGGTTCGAGATGCGCCAGCGCAACGTGGTGGTGCCCGGGGGAGTGTGGGGGCCGGGCCAGATCATGGACGACGGCTGCCTAGGCGCCCAGGCGTGCCTCGATGCGGTGCGCGAGCCCTACGAGGCCGCCCGCGCCGCCGGAAAGCCTGTTGGCATCGGCCTCGGGCTGAAGAACTCGGGTCTCGGCAACGGCTTCAAGGAGATCGCCAAGGCGATCGTGCGCTTCTGCTCCGACGGCACCGTCGAGGTACGTCACTGCTGGACCGAGATGGGCCAGGGCGTGCACACGGTCGCGCTGCAGGTCGCCGTGGAGGAACTCGGTGTCGACCCCGAAGCGGTGCGAGTGATCGTGGATTCCACACGCGAACTCGGCGCCGGCCAGACCACTGGCAGCCGAGGCACGCTCATGGGCGCCGGCGCAGTGGCCGATGCGTGCCGTGCTGCACTCGCCGACGGTTGCCGGCCCGAGACGGACTACGAGGGTGAGTACCGGGTGGACTGGACGAACTCGCTGTCGGAGGGTTTGGAGCACCCGGTCATCCATTCGACGTTCGGCTACGCCGCGCAGGTCGTCATTCTCGACCCCGATTCCGGCGACGTGGAGCGAGTCATCGCTGCTCACGACGTCGGCCGAGCTGTGAACCCGGTGCTCTGCGAGGGCCAGATTGAGGGCAGTGTGCACATGGGCCTCGGCTACGCACTCAGCGAGGGCTTTCCTGCCGACGCCGACGGGCGGCCGCTCAATTCCACGCTGCGCAGCCTCGCGATCATCCGGCCCAAGGACATGCCCGACGTCGATGTGATCCTGGTGGAGTCGCCGCAGCCCGGTGCTCCCTACGGCATCAAGGGCGTCGGCGAGATCGGTCTCGTGCCCACAGCCGGCGCAGTGGCGGCTGCGCTGCGCGAGCACGAAGGCGTCTGGCACAACGAGCTACCGATGCGCAACCCGTCCAACCGCGAGCGAGCGGACGCCTGGATCTAGCCAGCTTCGATCGCTGGCGACGCTCCTGGACAGGGACGCGCGAGCACTGGCCTCAACGCGCTGCCTGCTCTGTCTGCTCAGGGGTTGGCGTGGGGGTTTGATCAATCATTTGCGACCACCATCAGGGCATCGGCTGCCACCGCGGTGTGCGGGGTGACGAGCAGCGGGTTGATTTCGATTTCGATGATGCGGTGATCGTCGCGCACCAGCGTTTCCAGCAGTCTGACCGTGTTGACCACGGCATCGACGGCCCCGGCCGGACGACCCCGGTAGCCGGCGAGGACAGGCCACAGCCGCAGACTGCGAAGCGTTTCAAGGGTGTCGCCAGCCGCAGGCAGCAGCAGGGAGGCTGTGTCGTCAAGCACCTCGGTCAGCGTGCCGCCGGCGCCCACCGTCAGCATCATTCCCACCGGCGGTGATGAGCGCACGCTGACCAACAGCTCGGTCACCACGTCAGTGATGCACGACTCCACCATCACCGCTCTGCCTCCGACGGCAACCCGCTCAGCAGCTGCGGCAACCGAGGCGGCATCGGCGAGCCCGACCACGACGCCACCGGCATCGCTCTTGTGTGCTGCACCGACGGTCTTGACAACGACTGGGTAGCCGATCTCATCCGCGGCAGCCACAGCCTGCTGGGGCTCGACCAGCCGACCCATCGGCACCTCGATGCCCGCCGCCGCCAGACGCGGCTTGGCCTCGTGCTCAGGCAGAACCGATGTGCCGAGGGGAGCCTCACGAGCCTTCACCACCAGCAAGCCCGCCCCGGGTTCTGTGCGGTCGAGATGGCGCCCCCATGCGGCGGCCGCCTCCAACGCAGACAGCGCGTTGTCGATGTCGCCGCAGGCAGCCAGCCCCCATCCGGCGGCTTGGGAGCGCACCTCGTCGGGCAGGTTCTCCGCCAGCGACGCCGCCACGACGCCGGGAGTGCCGCCGTTGGCGCAGGCCGTGGCGAACGCCTGCATCGTCGGCCACCAGCTCGAGCGATCCAGCCCCTCGGCGGGGAAGTCCAGCACCAGCATGGCGGCGTCGAACGGCGCCTCGCCAGATCCACCGCCCGTCGCGTCGGCGCCCAGGACAGATTCGAAACAGCGACTCAGCCTGTCCGGATCGCCCCAGATGTACGTGTGATAGTCGAGCGGGTTGGTGATCGCCACACGGCCATCCAGCGCAGATGCCACGCGGGCGGCGTGGTCGGGTGCGAACTGCGGAAAGCTCAGGTTGCGCCCGTGGCTGCGGTCGGCCACCAGCGCTGCCTCGCCGCCCGAGCAGCTCAATGACACCATCCGGTTGCCCCGCAGGGGGCCGACGGCGGACAGGGTGGCCAGAGTGTCGGCCAACTCGTCGACGGCATGGACACGGTGGATGCCCACCTTCCGAAACAAAGCTTCGTAGGCAGCGTTGTCGCCCACCAACGAGGCGGTGTGGGTGACCGCGATCGCACTCGACGACGGCGAGGCGCCGACCTTCAGGGCCACCACCGGAAGGCGTCGTCGGCGAGCCACTGCCGCGGCCTCGACAAAGCGCTCGACGTCGTTCAGCCCTTCTATGCACAGGCCCACGCCGGTTGTGGCCTCGTCGACGACCACTGCCTCGAACGCTTCTGAGATCCCCACGTCGGCTTGGTTTCCCAGGCTGATGACCCAGGCCACGTCGAGGCCGCGACGACTCATGGTCAGATTCACGGCGATGTTCCCGCTCTGGCTCAGCAGCGCCACTCCTCGGGGGTGGCGAACCAAGCCGTGGACGCCCGGCCACAGGGCGGCACCGGTGGGCGCTGAGAGCAGTCCAAAGCAGTTGGGGCCCAGCACGGCCATCGCGCCCGCTGCTTCGACCAGCTCGACTTGGCGGACCTTGCCGGCCGCGCCGACCTCGGCAAACCCCGAGGCGTGACAGACGGCGACGCCCACGCCGGCCTCGGAGAGCTGGCGCACGGTGTCGATCGTGGCGTCGTGGTCGACGCCGACGAAAGCGGCGTCGATGCCTTCGGGGAGCTCGGCGACCGAGGCGACCGTGGGCAGGTCGCTCAGGGTGCGGCGAGGGTTGACCCCCCACATCTCGCCTGCGAAGCCGAATGCCCGGCAGGCGTCAATCGACCATTCGGCGGCGGCGCCTCCGACGAATGCCAGCGACCGTGGCCGCAACAGCCGATCCAACCGACCAGTCATGGCGGTTCAGCAGCCGATGGGCCGCAGCATGTCGCGAGACACGATGTGGCGCTGGATCTCGCTGGTGCCGTCCCAGATGCGATCGACCCGAGCGTCGCGCCAGATTCGCTCCAGCGGAAGCTCGTCCATCAGCCCCATGCCGCCGAGGATCTGTATGGCCTCATCCGACACGAACTGCAGCATCTCGGTGGCCGACAGCTTGGCCATGGCGGCGTCGGCGTCGGTCATCTCGGCCCGCTCGGAGAGCCACGCGGCCCGGTAGGTCATCATCTCGGCTTGGGCGAGGCGGAGGCGCATGTCGGCCAGCTTGAACGACACGCCTTGGAATCGCCCGATCCGTTGACCGAACTGCTCACGCGTGGCGGCCCAGTCGAGCGCCACCGACAGTGCCCGGTCGGCGCGCCCCAGGCACACAGCGGCCACCTGCAGGCGGGTGCTTCCGAGCCACTCGTTGGCAACGTCGAAGCCTCGATGTTCCTCGCCGAGCAGTTTGCTCGCCGGCACCCGGGCGTTGTCAAAGTTCAGGATGAGGTTGTGGTAGCCCCGGTTTGACACGCAGTTGTAGCCGGGCACCCGTTCGACGCCGGGGGTGTCGAAGTCGACCAGCAGAGCCGAGATCAGCTTGCGCGGACTGCGGCCTGGGGTCTCCGCGTCTGGGGCATCGATGCCCGTGGTCGCGAACAGGATCACATAGTCGGCCAGGTCGGCGTGGCTGATGAAGTGCTTGGTGCCGTTCACTAGGAATTCGTCTCCGTCGCGCTCGGCCCGGCAGGACATGCCGCGCAGGTCAGAGCCGGCGTCGGGCTCGCTCATGGCCAAGCACTCCACCCGTTCGCCTCGCACGGTGGGCACGAGGTATTCCGAGATCTGATCACCGGTGCAGGCCCGCAAGATGTTGGAGGGGCGGGCCACGATGTACTGCAGGGCGTAGGACGTCCAGCCGAAAGCCCGCTCGGCCATGGTCAGCGTCAAGTCGTCGAGCCCCCCGCCGCCGAGCTCGACGGGCATGTTGGCGGCGTAGAGGCCGGCATCGACGGCCCTGTTGCGTATCTGCTCCACCAGGTCGGGCGGAACCTGACCGGAGCGCTCCACCTCGTCCTCATGCGGCACGAGTTCGCGCATGGTGAAGGTGCGCACGGTGTCGACCACCATCTGCTGGGTGTCGTCGATCGAGAAATCCATAGGTGTTGCTGTCCTGGCTGTTGTGACGCTACGGGCAAGCGCGTCGGCGGAGTGGTCAGTGCAGTGCTACGTGGGAAGCAATGCCATGCGGCTGCCGGCCTGCGACGGCGTCGGCATCGATGCGTGTGCTGCGGTGATGGCCGCAACCGCCGCTGCTGGGCCGTCTGCCAACGGAGCACTGCGCCCGGCGGCCGTGTCGACATGAACCAGCATCTGCTCGCCGACGCACAGCACCTCATCGTGTTGATGCCCGTCGCACCTGTACATCGCGTGGAAGATGTGCAGGCGCTTGGCGTCGCTGCCCAGCACTTGGGTGGTGATCCGCAGCGGCTCGCCTGCCGACGCTTCGCGCAGATGAGTCAGGTGGGTCTCGGCTGTGTAGTACGAGTGGCCGGCGGCGCGGTAGGCCTCGTCGATCCCGATATAGCGGAACAGGGCATCAGCCGCCCAGCCGAACGCGGTCAGGAACGCCCACTCGGTCATGTGGCCGTTGTAGTCCACCCAGTCGGGCATCACGACGGTCGAGTAGAGGCTCAGGGGAGCAGCCACTTTGCTGCTCGGCGACCACCGTCGATGCTGTGCATTCGCGGCCACCAGAATGCGAGCCTCCCGCTCCGCCATCAGGCGGCCTGCACCCAAGCCGCTGGGCCGAAGCGCCCTCATCACTGCCAGCAGGCCGTCGTCGCGCAGACGTTCGAGTACGGCAATCGACTGTGGGCCAGCTTGATCCTCGCAGCCGGCGGCCATCGCCTCGATCAGCTCGGGGGTCAGCTCGGGAGCCTCCAGCCGTGTCCACGGCAACGCCAGTGCCGGGCCGAACTGGCTCAGCATGTGGCGCATGCCGCCGTCTCCTCCGGCGAGGTGGAACGTGAGATTTGTGCCCATGGCAGCCCAGCGCAGACCTGGGCCGTAGACGATGGCGTCGTCGAGCTCCTCAGTAGTGGCGACGCCGTCGTTCACCAAGTGCAGGTTCTCGCGCCACAGGGCTTCTTGGAGGCGGTCAGAGAGGTAGCCCTCAATCTCGTTGCGCACGACCAGTGGGTGCATCACCAGATCGTCGTAGTGCTCCAAGGCCGCGGCCAGTGTCTCGTCGCTGGTGGCCTCGCCCCGCACTACCTCGACCAGCGGCAGCAGGTACACGGGGTTGAACGGGTGGCCGATCACGAGCCGCTCGGGATGAGCGAGCGGTTCCGCCAGCTTGCTGGGCAGCAGCCCCGACGAGCTGCTTGCGATCGGCGTGCCGGGATCAGCCGCAGCGTCCACTTCGGCCAGCAACGACTGCTTCAACGATTCGATCTCTGGGGCGCTCTCTTGCACAAAATCGGCTGAGGCGGCCACCTCTTGCGCGCTCGAGGCCCAACGCAGCCTGTCGGGATCGGCATCGGGAAACAGTCCCAGGTCAGCCGCTGACGGCCATGCCCGCTCGATGGCCGACCGCAGCCGCATCTCAGCACCGTCACCCGGATCCCACGCCACGACGTCATGGCCCCGTGCCAAGACGCGCACCGCCCAGCCGGCGCCGATGACGCCAGTGCCCACGAGCCCGATGGTTCGCCGACTGTTCTTCACCACAGCAGCGCCCTCCCCCGACAACCCCAAACTAGGTTGCGTGCCTTGGCGAGTCACCCTGTTTCTTGCGCAGGCCCCTGGGGAGTCCCTGCGTGTGGTGGAGGCTGTACGTGGCGCGAGGTGGCAGAGTGCTCGCCATGACCTCACCTGGATCAGTCACCTTCGGTCTGCTGCTGCCCTCGCGAGAGCTGGCGATGTATCCGCCGCACGACGGCGATCCCCGCCGACTTGTCGAGTGGGCCGTGCGAGCGGAAGAGCTCGGTTTCGACGCCGTGTGGATCGGCGACTCCCTGCTTGCCAAACCGAGAGCGGAGCCGCTCTCGGTGCTGGCGGGCGTGGCCGCGGCCACCGAGCGCATCGATGTCGGCACGGCGGTACTGCTGGCCTCGATGCGCAACGCCGCGCAGCTCGCCCAGCAGGCCGCCACGGTGGATGCGCTGTCGGGAGGCAGGCTGATCCTGGGCGTCGGCGCAGGCCCGCCCGGGGCGGAGGTCAACGCCGACTTCGATCTGGTCGGCGCCGATTACCCCCGGCGAGGCACTCGGATGATGGAGGTGGTCCACGGTGCCCGTGAGCTCTGGCGCGCCGAAGGCACACCCGCCCAACAGCGGCTGCAGCCGCTGTGTGCAACTGAGGGCGGACCGCGCCTGTGGCTGGGAGGCTCAGGCCAGCGCGGGCTCGAGCGTGCAGGCCAGCACTTCGACGGCTGGTTCCCGACTGCCCCCTCGGTAGACGCATTCGCTGAACAGCTCGGCACCGTGCGAGCTCATGCTGCCGAAGCAGGCCGTGACCCGGCGTCGATCACCGCGGCGGCGTACCTGACAGTCAACATCGGCGAACCCGAAACCGCAGCCGCCGAGGTGGCCGAGCATTCGAAGCTCTACTACGGCGTAGAGATCGAGGTGCTGCGGCGGGTCATGGGCACCTACTCGGGCTCGCCGGCCGATGTCGCTGCCTGGCTAAAGGGCTATATCGACACTGGCTGCGAGCACATCTGCATCCGGTTGGCCTCGCCCGATGTCGACGGCCAGCTCGACCGCCTCGTCGAGCTGCTCCCCGAACTCCGTCACTAGAGGAACCACGCTCTTCGGCCTGAATGGTTCCGTTCGGGCTCAGCGGAAGCTGCTCAATCGGTACTGGGGCTGGGGTTACGCTCGCAGCCGTGAGCGAGGGGGGTGCGACGACGCGGGGACTGGTGTGCTCGCATCATCACCTCTATTCGGCGCTGGCCAGGGGCATGCCTGCACCGCCACGCACGCCAGGGGGCTTTGCCGAAATCCTCGAGTTGGTCTGGTGGAGGCTGGATCGGGCGCTCGACCTCGAGATGCTCGAGTGGTCGGCGAAGCTGGGTGCGTTGGAAGCGCTGGAATCGGGCTGCACGGCCATTGTCGATCATCACGAATCGCCCAACGCAATTGACGGCTCGCTCGACGTCATCGCAACGGCCTGCGCCGAGGTTGGCGTGCGGGTGAGCTGTTGCTACGGCGTCACCGACCGCCACGGCGCCGACGGTGCCAGGCGCGGCCTCGCAGAGAACGAGCGCTACCTGGCCGCTGGCGGCCGGGGGTGCGTCGGGGTCCATGCGTCGTTCACCTGCACCGATGACACGCTGGCCGCAGCCGCCGACTTGGCTCGCCGGTACGACGTGGGCGTGCACATCCACGTAGCCGAAGGACCCCCTGATGCGGATGCCGCGGCGCGGCTGGCCGGTCTCTGTGACGAACGCTGGCTGCTCATCCATGGTGTGCACCTGCCCACCGACCACGGCCTCGCGGGGACGATCGTGCACAACCCGCGCTCCAACATGAACAACGCAGTCGGCTACGCCGATCCCAGCCGGTTCGCTGAATCGAACCCCATCGCGCTCGGCACCGACGGCATCGGCGCAGACATGCTCGATGAGTTCAGGGTGGCCTATGCCCGGCTACGAGAGCACGACGTCACCGCATCGCCCGACCCGCCGTGGGAGTGGCTCGCAGAAGGCTGGGAGCTGATGCCTGACGCCCGCAGCGACACGGTGCGCTGGTCGTACCCCAGCGCCGATCCGTGGCATCTCGCCTACACGCCCGGCGTGCATCCGCTCGACATCACGATCGACGGTGAGCAGGTGCTGGCCGGCGGCATCGCGACGCGTGTCGACGCCGCCGAAGTGCGGGCCAAGGCAGCCGAGCAGGCCCAGCGGCTGTTCGCGGCGCTCGACGAGCTCGACTGAGGCCGAGCTCGACGGAAACACTGGATTGGGGAGGTCAGCAATGGGTGCGATGGTGAACCGGAACCCGCTGTTCGACGGGCGCGACTGGCCGGCAGTGTCGCCTGAGGTGATGGCGTTTCACCGCCGGCTGCCTGCGTATGCGCCGACACTGGTCATCGATGCTCCCCGGCTGGCCGACAGCCTGGGCGTGGGGCGGGTGCTCGTGAAAGCCGAGACGCAGCGCATGGGCCTGCCCTCATTCAAGATTCTGGGTGCTTCGTGGGCTTCATACCGCGCCGTCTGCGAGCACATCGGCGATGAGCCCCCGCTTTGGGCCAACATCAACGAGCTGGCGGCCAGCCTGGCGCACCTGCGGCCGATGACGCTGGCGGCTGCCACCGATGGCAACCACGGGCGAGCGGTCGCCTTCATGGCACGCCTGCTGGGCTTCGACGCGCACATCCTGGTACCCGACGGCACCTCGGAGGCTCGCATCGCCGCGATCGAGGGCGAGAGCGCGACGGTGACCGTCGTGGACGGCACCTACGACGACGCCATAGAACAGAGCGCAGAGATGGCCGGTGATCGCTGCCTGGTCGTGTCGGACACTTCGTGGCCGGGGTACGAGACGATCCCCGCCAACGTCGCTGAGGGGTATACGACGATCTTTGCCGAGGTCGACGACGCGCTTGCAGCCAACGGCATCGACCAACCAGATCTGGTTGCCGTCCCCGTGGGTGTCGGCGCTTTCATGGCTGCCGCCGTCACCCACTACCGCAGCGGGAAGCATCGGCCGGTGCTGGTGTCGGTGGAGCCCGACGACGCCAACTGCGTGCAGATGTCGACAATCAACGGGGAGATCACCGAGACCCCCGGTCCGCACCGGTCGATCATGGTCGGCCTCAACTGCGGGGTGCCCTCGCCGCTGGCGTGGCCGATGATGGCGAGCGGCGTCGACTGGTGCGTGTCGGTGAACAGCGGCGCAGCCAGTGCGGCCATGGCGGATTTGGCCGATTCGCAGGTGGTCGCCGGCGAGACCGGCAGCGCCTCGCTGGCCGGCGTGCGAGCACTCCTGGCCGATGAGCAGGGCTCAGCGGCGCTGGACGACCCCGCAAGCGCCACCGTGCTGGTCATGGTGACCGAGGGCGCCACCGACCCAGCGAACTACGAACGCATCGTCGGCCGCCCACACACCCAGGTTGGCCGGGTGCTATCCGCAGTACGTTGAGCGCCAGCCAAGTGGCCTGAAACACGGGGGAGGCTCGTCATGCCGCTGGATCAAGCGAACTATCAGGCAATGCTCATCGACAAGCGTGACAACGGCGTCGCCGTGGTCACGCTGAACCGCCCAGAACGGCTCAACGCCGTGAACGGCCAGATGCACCACGAGATGGCCAGCTTCACCCGTGACGCCCAGACCGACGACGACGTGAAGGTCGTGGTGCTGGCCGGTTCGGGCCGTGCGTTCTGTGCGGGGGGCGACTTCAGCGACACCGGCGAGCCGGCAGTCAGCTTCGAAGAGGGGCGCCAGATCGTCGATCACCTGCTCGAGCTGCGCAAGCCGGTCATCTCCGCCGTGCAGGGCTATGCCATGGGACTCGGTGCCAACATCGCCCTGTTGTGCGATGTCGTCGTGGCGGGGCACAGCTCGGTGTTTGCCGACACGCACGTCAACATGGGCATCGGCGCGGGCGACGGCGGCCAGGTGATCTGGCCGTTGCTGATGGGGGTCAACCGGGCCAAGTGGCATCTCATGACCGGCGAGCGGGTCACCGGCCAGATGCTCTACGACATGGGGCTCGTCAACTTCCTGGTGGACGATGACGCGATTCTCGACACGGCAGTCGAGAAAGCAGACCAGCTCGCCGCTGGCCCGCAGAAGGCCATCAGCGCCTCGAAGGTGCCGATCAACAACTGGATCCGGCAGATGTCGGCACAGATCCTGCCGTTGTCGCTGAGCCTGGAGGGCGAGACGTTCCACAGCAGCGACGCCCGGGAAGCCCAGCGGGCGTTCGTGGAGAAGCGACCGCCCAAGTTCGACTAGCCAGTCGTGGCGCTGCTCAGATGATGAAGGGCAGGTTCGGCAGCGGCGACGTGGAGTTCACCAGCTCCACCTTCTTGTTCGCCATGCGCAGTCCGTTGGCTGTGCGCCGCAAGCGGTGCGTCGCCCGGCCCGCCCAGAGGCGCAGGTGGCCCGTGGCCTGCACGGCGTGCTCGTAGAGCACGAAGTTGCTGCCCACCTCGAATTCGTCGCCTTCCGCGCTCAGGATCTCGATGTTCGACACCACCCGGCGCATCGATGACGGCGGGTCCTGTGCGTGATGAACGCCGGTGGCGAGCTGCCGGATACGGGTGCCAAGGCGGGCCCGGTTGTCGTTGATGTAGCTGACCCGGGTGCCGGGCTCGTAGTCACCCGGGCCGAACGGCACCCAGTAGTGCATGTCGTCGGTGACCAGCGCTTCCCACTCGTCGTAGCGGGATTCGTCCGCGAGCCGAGCTTCGAGATACACGAACGCCTCGATGTCGCGACGCGTTGGCTCGTCGACGATCGCCATAGGGGTCGCTCAGGTGCCGTTGTGCCGGCCGCCCGCGGCGCCGGCCATGACATCGCGGTAGTGGTGCCAGAAGCCGCGATTGGTGGTTTCGTCGGTGATGTCGCTCCAGCGCTGGCCGTCTTCGATGTGCTCTCGTTCGAGGCCCCGGCTGAGGTCCACCCAGCCGTCCTCGCCGGCAGCGGCGCCCTCGAAGGCCCGGTGCATGCGTTCGGCGATCACGGCATCGTCGGTGAGGAAGAACGATGCAGGGCCCATCGCCGCTTCGGACTGCAGCACGAGCCGCCGGTTGACACTCTCGTCGGTGCCCTCGACCAGCAGGGGAGTGTGACGGTGCACCGTGACGCCCGGCGCAACTGGCTCGATCCGGGCGATGTTCATCTCGGCCAGGAACAGGTTCGGGAACACCAGCGCGTGCGGCGGGCCGTCCCACATGATCGTCTTGGCCTTCTCGGGGCCATAGGACCCTTCGAGAGCATCGCAGTAGTCGGCGACCTTCTCGCGCGTGGTGCCGAGCCACGCCAGTTCCGCGGTGTAGCTGCGGCGGAAGTCGAGTTCGAGATGACCGCCGTCGTAGGCGCGTGTGGCCGACTCTGAGGCCTCCTCGCCGGTCATCACAATCTCGTCGTAGTAGGTGTCGGGAACGGCCCGGGCCATCGAGGCGTGGGTGAAGTTGAGGTGGTAGCCGTCGTGGTCGCTCTCGGGCCACATCTTCCAGTTCGAGTCGATCCGCTGGCCGATCCAGCCGGCCGAGAGGCGGACCCTGCCGGTGGGCGACATATTCGAGGTGCGATCGATGAGATCTGTGCCGCCTGCGCCGAGATGGTCGCTGAGCGGCCCGGCGGTGCCGCTGCGGTTGGCGAACACGAAGCCCCGGTAGTCGTCGACCTGGCCGGGCCGGTCGAGCCCCAGATCGGCGGTGTCCTTGTGGAAGCCCTTGGGCCCAGGCACGCCGAGCAGCGTGCCGTCGAGGTCGTAGGTCCAGCCGTGGTAGGCGCAGCGGAAGTTGCGGTTGTTGCCGTCGTTCTGCGGGCAGAGCGTGGTGCCGCGGTGCGCGCAGCGATTCGCCACGACGCTGATCGCACCGTCACGGTTGCGCACCATGAGCACCGGCTCAGTGCCGAGGCGCCGGGAGACCCAGTCGCCGACCTCGGGAACCTCCGATTCGTGGCCCACGAAGACCCAGCCGTCGGTGAAGATGCGCTCCATCTCGTCCGCGAAGACCGCGGGATCGGTGTAAAGGCTGCCGTGGATGCGGTCGTCCTGCACGAGGTGCCGGTAGTCGTTCGATGCCGGTGAGCTCTGCACGGTCAGTGCCATCGATGTCCCCCTCGGTGCCTTCGAACGCTAGGCGCTCAGGCCCCGCTGTTGCTGATACCGGCTAGATGCCGGGCGTGCGGTAGCCGTCGCGCCGCCACAGGATGGGGAAGTGGTTCTCGTCCATCTCGTCGTCGGCGAGGCGCGCATAGCGGGCGTAGATCGGGCCGTTGCCCTCGCCGAAGCCAGCCCGGTCGAACCGGGCCTCGCTGGAGGCGCAGTGCAGCACGAGCGCACGCCGGTGCCGATCGGACTCATTCGGCCCCGACCCGTGCCAAGTCCAGCCGTGATGGAACGATCCGCCCCCGGCGGGAACCTCCACCGGCGCAAGGTCGACTTCCGCACCGCTGGCACTGGCGGCAGCCGTGACGGTGGCCCGGTAGTCCTCCGGTGCATGGAACTCGCCCATCTGGTCTCCGCCGGTCGGCCACCGGTGCGATCCCCGTGCGATCTCCATCGTGCCGCCGTCGGCCACTGTGTCGTCGAGTGCAATCCAGCACGAGAACATCTCGGTCGGCCTGTACCAAGCCAGGTAGGCGTTGTCACGGTGGAAGCCGACAGAACGTGCGCCAGGGGGCTTCCACAGTAGGTTGTCCTGGATGATGCGGGCGCCAGTCCATCCGGCCAGCGTGGCCACGGCCTCGCCCAGGCGGGTGTCGAGCACCGTTGAGGCGATCAGCCGGTCAGCCTTCCAACCGTTGCAGATCTGCCTGGTGAGCGTCGGATCGTCGCGGCCCGAGAGCCAGTTGACCTCATCCGGGGAGATGCCGGTCTCGAAGTCGCCGCAGAACAGCCGCTCGAACCGCTCCCTGAGCGGCTCGATCAGGTTGGGTTCGATCAACGAGTCAACCGTGACGAAGCCGTCAGCCTCGAACGATGCCACATCGCCGGCCGTGAGCATCTTCCCAAGCTAGTTCCGGCACGTCGCCGTACTCTCGAAGGGCGCATCACGAAGGGATCGAAGTGACATGACGGCTGAGCCGGCATTTGCACCGGGCACGCCCGGCTACCAGGCGATCGTTGACCACGCGCTGATGACAACGCGGGGCGTCCGTCAGCGGCTCGACTTCGACCGGGAGGTCGATGACCAGACCATCCTCGACTGCATCGACGTAGCCGAGCAGGCGCCGACCGGGGGGAACAACGGCAGCCGTCGTTGGATGATCATCAGGGATCAGCAGACCAAGGATCGGATGGCCGAGCTGTACCTGTCGGCGGGCGTCGATTGGGTGATCGAGACAGCGAAGCGGCTGGAGGGCAGCGGCCACCAGAACGAACGGTTGATGGCTGGTGCACGTCATCTCGGCGAGAACATCGCCAGGACGCCGGCGCTCGTCATCCCGACGATTCTCGGGCGCCATGACGGGAGCGGACGGCCCGGGCTGTTCGACTCGGTGATTCAGTCGGCCTGGAGCTTCATGGTCGCGCTGCGGAGCAGGGGCCTGGGGACGGTCTGGACCACCATGTACCTCAACGAGGCGCCCGCGGTCGCCGAATTGCTGGAACTGCCAGACCACGTGACGCAGATCTGCCTGTTCCCGGTGGCCTACACGATCGGCACCGACTTCAAGCCCACGTCGCGGCGCTATCCAGCCGCCGACATCGCCTATTTCGATCGCTACGGCCGGACCAAGACACCCAGCGGACCGGGCGTCGTCGATGAGATCGATCTCAAGGCCAAGCCTGACGGCGTTCGGACCGCCATCGAATCGCTCGACTCGCCACCCGAGCGCTGGCGTTTCGACGTCGAGCAGGTGCCCGGCGGCAGTCGGTTGCGCCTGCACGCCCCGGTCGATCCTGGCGGCGACCCATCGGCGACGCTGGCCGAGGTTCGGCAAACGCTCGACGCGCTGGCTCAGCAGCTCAAGAGCTAGCTCATCCGGGGTGATCCAATTGATGACGCCCTGAATGATCTGTAGGTGGGCAACTCTGTCGCTCATGATGGCCTTGGACGGCGAGAAGTGGCTTGACACGGGCCATCGGGTCGGGCCTTCCTCGCCGGATCGTGCTGGGAGACGCGTAACCGAGCAGTTTGCGAAAAAACCCAGAACTATAAGGATTTCCGAAATTGATATATCAAACAATGTTCAACGCTGCGGCTGCGCCAACCCGAACGCTTCGAGCGCCGCTGGCGTGTCGTAGCCGAGCCTTCGGAGTGCTTCACGCTGTTCGCGCGGTCCTAGCGCCAGCAGCACCGCTGCGCCATCACCGTGGCCGTCTCGTCTAGATGGTTAGTTCCAAGGGGTGGGGTCCGCCGTTGGTGGGGTGAGGGTGTCCAAGCTCGGGGTGTAGTCACGCTTCGATCTTGGAGGTTCTCGGCATGGGCCCGGACTTGGACACCCTCGCGACTGCACTGTATGTGA
>JAJECP010000017.1 GCA_022821985.1 Acidimicrobiia bacterium | reverse complement strand
CCCCGGCGTCGCCGCCCGCGTCGGCACCCGGCTCCTCGCCCTCACCGCCGCCATCTGGCACAACCAGACCACCCACCGGCCCGGCCCCCCACGCACGCTCACCCCATACGACCACTAGAACCTTGGAACTAACCATCTAGGCTCCTACGAAGGAAGCAGCGGTCGGCTGGAGGCACCGGCGACACATCCGACAAGGCGGTCAGTCCATGAGCGAAGCGATCAAGAAGCGCACGAGCGCAGTCACGCCGCGGGGCCTGAATCACCTGGTGCTGAACGTGCGCGACATGGAGGAATCGCATCACTTCTGGTGCGACCTGCTGGGCTTCCAGCAAGTCGGCGAGCTCGAGCCGCGTGGCGGCAAGCCGCCGGCCATGAACATGCGCTTCTACAGCGGCGTCATCGACGACGTGAACCACCACGACATCGCACTCGTGGAGCGTCCGGAGCTGCCAGCGCCACCCGAGAAATGGAGCATGGTCGAAGGCGCGTGCGCGGTGAACCACATCGCGATCACCTATCCCGACCGGGAGTCGTGGCTCGAACAGGTGCAATTCCTCGAGGAGCGAGGAGTGCCGATGAACGTCCGTGTCGATCACGGCATGACCCACAGCGTCTACGTCAACGATCCCAACGGCTACGGCGTGGAAGTGCTGTACGAGCTGCCTGAGGAAGTCTGGAAACACGACATCAACGGGGCCCTCAACTACGCCAAGCGGCTGCCTCCCGAAGACCTGCTGGTTGACGACACCGACTACGAGACCGACTTCTCACCAGCCTGAGCCGCCTGGCCGATGAGGGCAGGCGCACGGGGGCACATGAGATGAGCGAGTCGGTTGAGACATGGTCGCCGATGACCGGCGACGAGTACATCGAGAGTCTGCGAGACGGTCGCACGGTGTACTTCCATGGCGAGAAGGTGCGTGACGTCACCACTCACCCGGCGTTCCGCAACAGCGTCCGGTCGATCGCCCGGCTGTACGACGCGCTCGGCGACCCCGCCCAGCAAGACGTGCTGACGTGCGAGACCGACACCGGCTCGGGCGGCAGGACCCACAAGTTCTTCCGGGTGCCGCGCAGTGTGGACGATCTGATCGGCGCACGTGACGCCATTGTCGGCTGGCAGCGGCTCACCTACGGGTGGATGGGCCGCAGCCCCGACTACAAGGCCTCGTTCCTGGCCACGCTCGGCGCGATGCCGGAGTTCTACGGCGACTACCGCGACAACGCCGTCTACTGGTACCAGCGCAGCCAGGAGGAAGTGTCGTACTGGAACCACGCCATCGTGCATCCGCCGGTTGACCGTCATCTGGGCCCGGACCATGTGCGCGACGTGTGCATGCATGTCGAGCGCGAGACCGACAACGGCCTCGTCGTGTCGGGCGCCAAGGTGGTTGCCACCGGCTCGGCGCTGACCCACTACAACTTCATCGCCCAGTACGGCCCGATACCCATTCAGGACCCTGCGTTCGCAATCGTCTGCACCACGCCGATGAACTCGGACGGCGTGAAGCTGATCTGCCGCAACTCCTACGAGCTGCAGGCGGCGGCCACCGGCGGCGTGTTCGACTATCCGCTGTCGAGCCGGCTGGATGAGAACGATTCGATCTTGGTGTTCGATGAGGTGCTGATCCCGTGGGAGAACGTGTTCCTCTACGGCGACGTGGCGAAGGCCAACCGGTTCCTCAACTCGGTCGGCTTTCTCCCGCGTTTCACCTTCCACGGGCTGGCCCGCCTGTGCGTGAAGCTGGACTTCATCGCTGGCTTGCTGTCGAAGGCGCTGCGTGCGACGGGCACGCGGGACTTCCGGGGCGTGCAGGCCAACCTGGGCGAGGTGATTGCCATCCGCAACCTGATGTGGGGCCTCAGCGACGCCATGTGCCGCACTCCCGACCCGTGGGAGAACGGCGCCGTGCAGCCGTCACGGAGCTACGGCATGGCCTACCGCACGTTCTCGCCGTACTTCTATCCCCGCATCAAGGACATCGTCGAGCAGGTGGTGGCCTCGGGCCTGATCTACGTGAACTCGAATGCGGCCGACTTCAAGTCGGACGAGATCCGGCCCTACCTGGAGCGCTACGTGCGGGGATCGGACGGCATGCCGGCGTTGGAGCGGATGAAGATCATGAAGCTGCTGTGGGATGCCATGGGCAGCGAGTTCGGCGGCCGCCACGAGCTGTACGAGCGCAACTACGCCGGCAACAACGAGCAGATCCGCTACGAGAATGTGCAGGCAGCCGACATCGCCGCTCCCGGTCAGCCTTCTCTCACCGACATGCTCGAGGGTTTCGCCGAGCAATGCATGGCCGAGTACGACCTCGACGGCTGGAACCTGCCGGGCTTCGTCAATCCCGACGACGTGTCCATCGTGGGCCGCGACTGGGATTGAGCCGCCCCGCAGCGGGCGCACGCTCGATCACAACGCAGAGTCGAACGCGGAGTAGATTTTCTGGCGAGCCGCAAGGAGCACGCCGTGAAGTCGATCTTCTTCCATCTGATGCCCTACCCGGAGCTCCCGCCGGACTTCCCCGAGCAGCACCGCTCGGTCTGGGTCGACATCGACCCCAAGCTGTATGACCCCACCGTCGGCCACCAGACATACAACGCGTACCTCGACCAGCTCGAGTTCGCGGCACAGTGCGGGTTCGACGCCGTGGGCATCAACGAGCACCACTCCAACGGCTACGGGCTCATGCCCAGCCCGAACATCATCGCCGCGGCGCTGTCACGCAACTGCCCCGACACCAACATCGTCGTGCTGGGCGACTCGGTGGCGCTGTACAACCCGCCGCTGCGAGTGGCCGAGGAGATCGCCATGCTCGACGGGATCACCGGCGGGCGCATGATCGCCGGCTTCCCGGTGGGCTCGCCGATGGACACCATCTACGCCTACGGCCAGAACCCCGCCACGCTGCGCGAGCGCTACCACGAAGGCGTCGATCTCATCCGCCAGGCATGGACGTCGGACGAGGTGTTCAGCTTCAACGGCAACTACAACAAGCTGCGCTACGTCAACGTCTGGCCCCGTCCGGTGCAGCAGCCCCACCCGCCCATCTGGATTCCCGGCGGCGGTTCGGTGGACACCTGGGACTGGTGCGCCGCAGAAGACCTCGTGTACTGCTACCTGAGCTACTTCGGCTACAAGGCCGGTCTGCGCACCATGCAGGGCTTCTGGAAAAAGGTCCAGGAGCTCGGCAAGGAGACCAACCCGTTCCAGGGCGGCTTCGCGCAGTTCATCGCCGTGGCCGACACCGAGGCCGAGGCCTGGGACCTGTACCGCGAACCGGCTGAGTACTTCTTCAACACCTGCCTGCACGTGTACGCCGGCTATGCCGACCCGCCGGGCTACAAGACGCCCAATACGGTGCGCGCCGGGGTGGAAGGCATGGTGGAGCGTGCAGCGCGGGAAGCCACCGCCCGGCGCGAGGCCAACGCCGCCGATGCCGCCAAGGCCGGCAGCGCCAAGCCCTCATACGGCTCGAAGAAGCTGAGCTTCGAGGACATGGTGGAGAAGGGCTACATCATCTTGGGCGACCCCACCCAGGTCACCGAGCAGGTGCACGAGCTGGCCACCACCATGAACGTGGGCCACCTGATGGTGTTCAGCCACTTCGGCAACATGGATCCCGAGCTGGTGAAGATGAACACCGAGATGTACGCGACCAAGGTGATGCCAGAGGTTGCGGGCCTGTTCGAGGACGACTACGAGGACCACTGGTGGCCCAAGACCGACCACCAGCTCGCGCCCGTCGGGAGCCGCGCCCAGTGAACGCAGGCGCACCGCTGGCCGGCCATTTCGCACCGGGCACGCTGCCGTACCGAGACGGACATATCGGCATCGTTGAGCTGGGCGTGGGCCCGACCGTGGGCTACCTGCACGGGATGCTCGGCAATCCCGGCGTGCACGCAGTACTCGAGGAGCTCGCCGCAACGGGCCATCGCGTCGTGGCGCCGAGCCTGCCGGGTTTCACCGGCTCCAGCGAACCCGAGGGCCTGCGAACCCTGCACGACTGGGTGGTCGCGACCAGCGAGGTCGTCGACCTGGCCGGGCTCGCCGGTGCGCCGCTGGTGGCTTCCAGCGTGGGCGCAATGCTGGCGCTCGAGCTGGCGGCGGTGCGGCCCGAGGCGTTCGGTTCGATGGTGCTCGTGGCGCCGTTCGGCCTCTGGGACGACAGCGATCCGGTGGCCGACCCGTTCGGCACCACATTGAGCGTGCAGCGGGCGATGCTCACCGAAGACACTGCGGCATCAGCGGCATTCTTCGACGACCCAGCCGACCTGCCGGCTGACATGGTGGTGGAGCACGGCGTGCACCGCTACCTCACACGCACGGCCGCCGCGCAGCTGATCTGGCCGCTGCCCGAATGGGGACTGGCCGACCGACTGCACCGGGTGCTGAACCCGGTGACGCTGGTGCACGGCGCCAAGGACCGGATCATCCCGGCGTCGTACCTGGAGCGTTGGGCCGAGGCACTCCCCAACGTCGCGGGCACGCATCTGCTCGATGAAGCCGGCCACCAAGCCGACTTCGACCAGCCCGCCGAAGTGGCCCGAATCGCCGCCGCTGCCCTCGCCTGAGAACTCAGCAGCTAGACGGATCGGTCGCGCAGCGCCCGGCGGGCCTCGCGGTCCGTTTCTCGCTTGCGAATGGCCTGCCGCTTGTCGTACAGCCGGCGGCCCCGGGCGAGGGCGAGTTCCAGCTTGGCTCGCCCGTCGCGGAAGTAGATCTCGAGCGGGATGAGCTGCAGACGGTCCTGCTCAGTCCGCGCCCGCAGCCGGTTGATCTCGGCACGATGCATGAGCAGCTTGCGGGGGCGCTCCACCTCGTGGCCCAGAGTCGGCGATGCATGGGTCCACGGGGCGATGTGCAGGCCCATCAACCACATCTCATCGTCGCGCACCCGGGCATAGGCGTCGCCCATCTGGGCGCCCCCCGCACGCAGCGACTTGACCTCCGTGCCGCGCAGGACCATGCCGCACTCGAAGGTGTCGAGCAACTCGTAGTTGCGGCGCGCACGGCGATTTGACGCCACGACGGTCCGGTCGCTCGACGACGCGAGCGAAGGTGAGCCTCCTCGTTGCGTCACCTGTTACCTCCCGCTCTTGTTCGCTTCGCTCACGGGCCGCTCGGGCCACGGCTTCGCCTATCGGCTCAGCCTCTGCTCCACCAACCCGAGGGTACGGCTGGCGCGGCCCGTAGAATCCTGAGTCAACAGGTCAGGAATCGCCGAGGCGGCTTGCAAGTTCCTGGCCAGCAAATGGCTAGCCGCCGAACCGGGAGCTCCGATGGCTGTCACCGTCCGCCTGCCGACCGTCCTGCGTCCCCACGCCAACGGGCAGTCACGGGTTGACGCCGAGGCCAGCACCGTGGCTGAGGCCATGTCGTGGCTGATCGGCGAGTTCCCCGGCATCGCCCCCAATCTGCTCGCTGAAGACGGCAGCCTGCACCGCTTCGTGAACGTCTACGTCAACGACGAGGACGTGCGCTACCTGTCCCAGATGGACACTGCGCTGTCCGACGGCGACGAGCTGTCGATCCTGCCTGCCGTCGCCGGTGGCTGAGCCGGTCCGGCCCCGCACCAGCACTTACGGCTGAGCCGGCACGTGGCCGTCTATCGCTCGGTCGACGAGCTGATCGGTGCCACGCCCGCCCTCGATGTCAGCCGCCTCAGCCCCAACCCGACGGTCGAGCTGTACGCCAAGCTGGAAGGGCACAACCCGACCGGCTCGGTCAAAGACCGGGTTGCGCTGGCGATGCTGGACAGCGCTGAGGCCGAAGGCCAGCTCGCGCCCGGATCGGTGATCATCGAGCCCTCGTCGGGCAATACCGGCATCGCGCTGGCCATGCTCGGGCAGCGCCGCGGTTACCGGGTCAAGATCGTGCTGCCGGGCAACGTCACGGCCGAACGGCGGCAGATGCTCGAGATCTTCGGCGCCGAGATCATCGCCAGCCCGGCCGAACAGGGCTCCAACGGGGCTGTGCGGATGGCATTGGAGCTGGCCGAGGCCAACCCCGACTGGACGATGCTCTACCAGTACGGGAACGAGGCCAATCCCGAGGTGCACTACCGCACCACCGGTCCTGAGATCGTCGCCGACGTTCCCGGCATCACGCACTTCGTGGCGGGGTTGGGCACCAGTGGCACGCTGCTGGGCGTCGGCCGGTACCTCAAGGAGCACTCGCCGACAGTGCAGGTGTGGGCGGTCGAGCCTCCGGCAGGCGAGCAGGTGGAGGGCCTGCGCAGCCTCGACGACGGGTACGTGCCGCCCATCTTCGAGCAGTGGGGCGGCGTCGATCTGCTCGACCGCAAGATGATCGTGCGCCCGCGGGAGTCGATCGAGGCGACGAGGATGCTGGCGGCCGAAGGGGTGTTCTCGGGCATCTCGGGCGGCGCGGCGCTGGCCGGAGCACGCAAGGCGGCTGCCCGCATCGACGAAGGCGTCATCGTGTTCGTCGTGAGCGACCATGGCTGGAAGTACCTGTCGGTCGGCGCCTGGACCGACGACCTCGATGCTGCCGCTGCCCAGGCCGAGAACGTCATCTACTTCTGACCGTCTCTGCAGGCAGTTCGGCGGTTGATCGCCCGAGTCGCTGTCGTACCGTTGCCGGCATGAGGGGCGCCAGATCCCGATACCGGGCGGCGGCGGTGGCCGTGGTGCTGGCGGTGGCTGCGGGTGCCTGCACGGGTCCGCCGCTGCGGGTGGCCCCGACTCCGCTGTCCACCAGCGCTCTGTCCCTCGACATCACAGCGACGACACTGCTGCCCTCGCAAACATCATCTGAACGTCCCGCGGCAGTGCTGGTGACAGCTCCGGCGGGAGGCGATGCGGGTACATCCGCCGACGCCGCGTCCGCCACCACAGCGCCCGAAAGGCTGGGCGGGGCGGCAGTGCCCCGTCCCGAAGGCGTGGTGCTCGCGAGTGACGGCCTCGGACTCGTGCCATTCGGCACGGACGCGCAAACTGCCTTGGATGCGCTCACCGTCGCGCTCGGCCAGCCGGTTGCCGACAGCGGCTGGACCGACACGTTCTCCATCTACGGAGACTGTCCCGGCAGCCGCCTGCGAGCCGTGGAGTGGCCCGGCCTCCTGGCCCTGTTCGGGAATGCCGAAGACGGCTACCAGCACCGCGACGCCGGCGATGAGCACTTCATGACCTGGCGCTTGGGAGCGTTCGGACCCGACCCGTACCTGCTGCAAACGGCCGAGGGGATCGGTGTCGGCGCCGGGCGCGCCGAGGTCGCGGAGGCGTACCCAGCGGCCACCTTCCACCCCGCAACCGCCAGCGAGCCGGCCTCGGTATCGCTCGCAACCAGCGGCGGGAGGTTGGTCGGCGTCTTCGACGAAGCCGGCCTCCTCCGGTTGCTCGAAGCAGGAACGCGCTGCCCGATCGGCTGAAGTTCTGTTGGGCTGGGCACGATGTGAGAAGCCTCGCCTACCTGCGTAGTATCGGCCTCCGTGAGCAAGCTCTCGGTGACGGTGTTGGGTTGTTCGGGCAGCTACGCCGCCGCTGGCGAGTCGTGCAGCGGGTACCTCGTGCGCAGCGAAGCCACGAGCTTGTGGGTGGACTGCGGGCCCGGCACCTTCGCCAACCTGCAATCCCATGTGCCGCTGGAGACGGTGGATGCGCTGCTGGTGAGCCATCACCACCCTGATCACTGCGCGGAGCTGCCGGTGATCTACAACGCAGCGAAGTGGTACATGGGCATCGAGCACATGCGGGTGCTCGCCACCGAAGGCGTGCGTGAGGTCACCGAGGTGTACGGCGACAGCTCGGACCTCTTCGGCTGGGAGATGGTGAAGGACTCGTCGGAGGCGCGTGTCGGCGACATCGACGTGCTGTTCTCCCGCACCGATCATCCGGTGGAAACGCTGGCAATGCGCTTCGAGTGCGACGGCAAGTCGATCGTCTACACGTCCGACACCGGTCGTGGCTGGGCACTCTCCGCGCTCAGCCGTGACGTCGGGCGGCCGTCGCCGGATCTCGTGGTGGGTGAGGGCACGCTGCTGCACGCAACCGACAATCCCGAGATCCCGCATGTCAGCGCAGCTTGGCTGGCAGCCGACGCCAACGACGTCGGTGCGCGCCAGCTCGTGGTGACCCATGTGCCGCCTGGTTCGGATCCGCAGGATCATCTGACCGAGGCGGGCGAGGTGTTCAACGGCGACGTGGCAGTCGCACGCACCGGCGCAACCTTCTGGGCGTGAGCACTGTGTTTGTTGTGAATGCAAGGAGCCGGACGTGACGCGCGCCGATGGCCGGGCGCCGGGCGACCTGCGGCCCGTCACGTTCGAACGCGACTTCACCGACCAGACACCTGGCTCGGTGCTGGTGTCCTTCGGGCGCACCAGGGTGCTGTGCACCGTCTCGATCGACGACGACGTGCCGCGCTGGATGCGCGGCCGCGGCACCGGTTGGGTGACTGCCGAGTATGCGATGCTGCCCGGCTCAAGCGGCGAACGCGTCGGCCGCGAGTCGAAGCGAGGCAAGCAGAAGGGGCGCACGCTCGAGATCGAGCGCCTGATCGGGCGGGCGTTGCGGGCCGTGTGCGACATGGCGGCGCTGGGTGAGCGCGAGGTCACGGTCGACTGCGATGTGCTGCAGGCCGACGGGGGAACCCGTACCGCTTCGATCTGCGGCGGCTATGTGGCGTTGCACGACGCATGCACCCGTCTGGTGAGCAGCGGGGCCATCAGCCGGCATCCGCTCATCGACGAGTGCGCGGCCATCTCGGTGGGGATCGTGGACGGCGAGGCCCGCCTGGATCTGCCCTACGAGGAGGATTCGCGCGCAGAGGTGGACATGAACGTCGTGATGACGGGACAGGGTCGCTTCGTTGAGGTGCAGGGCACCGCCGAGGGCGATCCGTTCGACGACGCCCAGCTCGGCGCAATGCTGGCACTGGCCCGCTCTGGCGTCAGCGAGATCGTCGATCTGCAGCGAGCGGCACTGGCCACGCCGCCAACGTGACGTCGGGCACGCCAGGGTGACTGTGATGGGAAGGCCCTGACGCAGTGCGGCTGGTGATGGCCTCGGCCAATCCGCACAAGGCTGTCGAGATCGCTGCGGTGCTGGCCGAAGCGATGCCCGCTGTCGAGATCGTGCCGCGCCCGTCAGAACTCGGCGATGTGGCTGAAGACGGCGAGACGTTGGCGGACAATGCGCTGATCAAGGCGAGGTTCGTGTGCGCAGCGGCTGGTGAGCCGTCCATTGCCGATGACACCGGGTTGGAAGTGGATGCGCTGGGAGGTGCCCCCGGAGTGCACAGCGCCCGCTATGCGGGGCCTGAAGCTGATCCGGTGGCCAATCTGGCCAAGCTCATGGCTGCTTTGGGCGAGGTACCGCCACCTCAGCGGACAGCGCGTTTCCGGACCGTGGTAGCGGTCGTGCTGGCTGACGGCAGCGAGATCCTGGCCGATGGCGTTGTCGAGGGCACGATCGCTTCGGCGCCGCGCGGCGATGGCGGCTTTGGCTACGACCCCGTGTTTGTCCCCGATGAGGCAGCCCCGCTCACCTTCGCCGAGATGTCCGCCGAAGCCAAGAACCAAATCAGCCACCGCGGCCGCGCCCTGCGCGCGCTGGTGGTGCGACTCTGAGTTCGTCTCAACCCTGCCCGGCGGCAGTCGGCGGTTGCACTCCGGCTGGGCTCGAAAGCGTCGTCGGTAGCCTGCGGCGCATGACCGACCTTCCATCGATCTCCGTCCCGGCGCCGGGTGCGCAGCGAGCATTCGACGCCAGTGGCGTCTCCGGCTGGACCCAGATCTCGAACCGGCTGCTCGACGACCGCATCGTGTTCCTGGGCGACGAGGTGGACGATCAGCTCGCCAACGTTGTCTGCGCGCAGATGCTGTATCTGGAAGGTCAGGATCGGGGTCGCGAAATCTCGCTGTACATCAACAGCCCAGGCGGTTCCGTCACGGCCGGCATGGCCATCTACGACACCATGCAGTTCGTGGCCTGCGACGTGGCAACCGTGTGCTTGGGGCTGGGGGCCTCGATGGGGCAGTTCCTGCTCACCGCCGGGGCGCCGGGCAAGCGCTATTGCCTGCCCCACGCCCGGGTGATGATGCACCAGCCGTCGGGCGGCGTGCGGGGTCAAGCATCGGACATTGCCATCCAGGCCGAGCAGATGGCCTACGTCAAGCGCCTGATGGCCGAGCGCACGGCGCTGCACAGCGGTCAGGACGTGGAGCAGATCCTGCTCGACTCCGAACGCGACCGTTGGTTCACCGCTGAGGAGGCCAAGGCCTACGGCTTGTGCGATCACGTGATCGTCAAGCGCGGCGAGATGATCTAGCCGGGCGCAGCAGTGCTCGTGCGCCTTGTCTAGCCAGGCGCAGCAGTGCAATGGCGGGTGACGTAGTCGACAACCCGCTGGGTGGCGGCATCCTGCGTCTCGAGGAACGGGTCCTGCGCCGCAATCACGGCCGCGGCGCGGTCGAAGGTCTCGCGTGAAGCGGTCTCGGCAACGGCGTCGGAGAGCGCCGCAGTCAAGTCGGCCAGCAGAACCATGTCGGGGCGGATATCCGCCGGTGCCGCTGCCGCAGCATCTGCGAACTGGCGGGCTGTGCGATCCATTGCCTCACGGGTGCTCGTGTCATCGTTCGGGTTGACCGTCAGGCTGAGCTGATCCACGACCAGCAGGTGGGCGAACTCAGCGCAGAACTCCTCGACGGAGGGTTCCCCGCTGTCGCGCCACAGCGTGAGTCGCAAGGCAAGAGCGACCGCTACGACGGCGGCGGCGATGAGGAGCCAGCGCCGGCGAGCTGTCACGGTCATCACGCTCGGAACGCAGCCTCCGCACGGCAACGCAGGTCCGCGACGCCGTGCGCGAGCCCCTCGTCATAGCGGTACAGCGCGCTGCCCGATACGAGAACGTTGGCGCCCGCTGCAGCGGCACCGCCGATGGTCTCGGCCGAGATGCCGCCGTCCACCTCGATGTCGATGCCCGCGCCCGACGCCCCAGCCGCACCGCTCCCGGAGATGAGCTGGCGCAGGGCAGCGATCTTGGGCTCCATCGTGGCGATGTAGGCCTGACCGCCGAACCCCGGGTTGACGGTCATGACGAGCACCATGTCGACCAGGTCGAGCACGTGTGCCACAGCGTCGATCGGCGTCGAGGGATTGATGGCCACCGCCGGTTGCGCGCCCAATTCGGCAACCCGGCTGAGCGTCCGGTGCAGGTGCGTGACCGACTCCGCGTGCACGATCAGCATCTCGCACCCGGCGTCGACGTAGGCGCCGAGCATCGGGTCGGGGTCGGCGACCATGAGGTGTGCTTCGAACATCACGCCCGCGTGCGGGCGGCAGGCAGCGATGACGTCGGGGCCGAATGTCAGGTTCGGCACGAACACGCCGTCCATGACGTCCCACTGGATCCGGTCGACGCCTGCCTCCTCCAAGACAGCGCACTCGTCTCCGAGGCGCGCAAAGTCGGCAGGCAGGACAGACGGGACGATCTGGATGGACCCGGGTGCCGTCGGCGAGGACGTGTTCACCCGGCCAGTGTTGCCGACGCGCCGCCCCGAAGCGCGGCAGTTATCGGCTCAGCCGCTGGTTTGAAGCAGCGATTTAGTTGAGGCGCTCCACGATCATGGCCATGCCCTGACCGCCGCCGACGCACATCGACTCGAGCCCGAAGGTCTTGTCACGGTCGGCAAGGCCGTTCAGCAGCGTCGTCATGATGCGGGCACCGGTCATGCCGAACGGGTGGCCCAATGCGATGGCGCCGCCGTTGAGGTTCAGCTGGTCGACGATGTCGATGCCCAGCTCGTCTGCCGACGGGATCACCTGGGCAGCGAAGGCCTCGTTGATCTCGACCATGTCGATGTCGCTCATGGTCATGCCCGCACGTGCCAGCGCCTTCTTGCACGCCTCGATCGGGCCGAGGCCCATGATTTCGGGGTTCAGCGCAGATACTGCCGACGAAATGATGCGCGCCAGCGGCGTGATGCCCAGCTCTTCGGCACGCTTGCGGCTCATCACCATGACCGCAGCAGCGCCGTCGTTCAGCGGGCATGCATTGCCGGCGGTCACCCGGCCGTCGGGGCGGAACGCGGGCTTCAGCTGCGAGACAGCTTCGTAGGTGACACCGGCGCGGGGCCCGTCGTCAGAGCTGACCACGCTGCCGTCAGGCAGTTCCAGCGGGGTGATGTCCATCTCGAAGAAACCACGACCGATGGCAGCCTCGGCCTTGTTCTGGCTCATCACGCCGTACTCGTCCATGGCCTGGCGGCTGACGCCCTTGTGCTCGGCGACGTTCTCGGCCGTCTGGCCCATCGCGATGTACAGGTCGGGCAGGCCGGGTGCGGGAGCCCAGTCGCCGTGGCCGCCTTCGGACCGCACCTTGGTGCGCTCGCCGGGCGCACGGAACTGCGGGTTGGTGGTGCCGGGCAGGCTGTCGGAGTTGCCCTTGTCGTAGCGGCTGACGCACTCCACGCCGGCAGCGATGAAAGCATCGCCCTCGCCGGCACGGATCGCGTGCGCGGCCATGCGGATGGTCTGCAGCGAGGACGAGCAGTAGCGGTTGACCGTGGTGCCGGGCACGTCGTCGAGCCCGGCCAGGATGGCCGAAGCGCGTGCGATGTTGAAGCCGGCCTCGCCGCCGGGTTGCCCGCAGCCCAGCATGAGATCCTCGATCTCGCCGTGGGGCAGCTCGGGCACCTTGTCGAGCAGCTTGGTGACGATCTGCGCCGTCATGTCGTCGGGCCGCATCTCGGTCAGCGAGCCCTTGAAGGCACGGCCGATCGGGCTGCGGGTGGTGGCGACGATGACTGGGTCGGTCGCTGCATCTGTACTCATGTGGTGTCCCCTCTGAGGACGCGCCGAACCCGTCTGCAGGCTCGGTCACGCTGCGTGTGCGAGCACAGAGGCTACGTCATTGCCCGGCGCTTCGTCCGGGAAGGCGCGCGCCGTCGCAGGCGACGAATCGTGCGCCGTGCGGGCTCAGGCGCTCTGCAGTGCTCGCCAGACGTTCTGGGGGCTGCAGGGCATGTCGATGTGGTCGATGCCCAGGTGGGCCACCGCATCGCACACTGCGTTGTGCACCGCCGGCGTGGAGCCAATCGTGCCCGACTCGCCGATGCCCTTGGCGCCCAGCGGGTTGCGGGGGCTGGCGGTCTCGGTGTTGGACACCTCGAAGCTCGGCAGCTCGGCGGCCGACGGCACCAGGTAGTCGCCGAGACTCGGGTTGCGGGGCTGGCCGTCGCCGTCGTACTCGACGTGTTCGTACAGCGCCTGCGCGATGCCTTGGGCAATGCCGCCGTGCTGCTGGCCGTTCACGATGAGCGGATTCATGATGGTGCCGCAGTCGTCAACCGCCACGTGGCGCACCAACTCGACCTCGCCGGTGTCGCGGTCGACCTCGACGACGGCCACATGGGAGCCGAACGGGAACGTGGAATCGGTGCCGTCGAAGTTCTCCTCGGCCATCAGGCCTGCCTCGAGACCTGACGGGCGCGCGCCGTCGTCGTTGGCCAGCTTGGCGATGTCGGCCCAGCTCACCGAGCTGGTCGGCACGCCGGCAACTGCAAGGCCGCCTTCGGCCACCACGATGTCGTCGGCAGACGCCTCGAGCAGGTGAGCGGCGAGCTGCTTGCCCTTTTCCAGCACGGCTTGGCTCGACAGGTACACGGCCGAACCAGCCGTCTGCAGCGAGCGCGAGCCCAGCGTGCCCGCACCCGAAGGCACCTCGGCGGTGTCGGCATCGAGGTGGGTGACCTGATCCATGGGAATGCCCAGCACTCCCTCGACGATCTGGCTGAATGCCGTGTCGTGGCCCTGACCGTGGCTGGAGGTGCCCACCCGGATCGTGGCTGTGCCGTCGTCGTGCACTTCGGTGCTGCCGTACTCCACGTGCAGGCCCACCGGAGCGGTGATCTCCACGTACGACGACACGCCGATGCCCAGCAGCTTCGAGTCGCCGGCGTCGCGCCGGGCCTGCTGCTCGGCTCGCAGATCGGCATAACCGGAGGCTTCGAGCACGGCGTCGAGGGCCTGCTCGTACTCGCCGGAGTCGTAGCTGACGCCCGTCTGCAGGGCGGTCGGGAAGGCATCGGGCTGCAGGTAGTTCTTGCGTCGGATCTCGGCCGGGTCCATGCCGATCGCGGCAGCGGCCTTGTCCAGGATGCGCTCCACCATCTGGGTCGCCTCTGGACGCCCGGCGCCGCGGTACGCACCGATCGGCGTGGTGTTGGTGATGACCGTCTGCGAGACGAAGTCGATGGCGGGGATGTCGTACACGGCCTGGCTGAGCATTCCTGTGAGCATCGGCAGGATTGCACCGATGATCGGGTAAGCGCCGGCGTCCGCAATCACGTGCGCCTTCAGGCCAACGATGCTGCCGTCGTTGCGTACGCCCATCTCCACGTTCATCACCATGGCGCGGCCCTGCACCATCGACAGCATGTTCTCGGTGCGGTTCTCGGTCCACCGGGTCGGGCGGCCCAGTGCTTGGGCTGCTTTGCCGACGACGATGTACTCGGGGTACACCGCGGCCTTCGGGCCGAAGCCGCCGCCGACCCACGGCGCGGTCACCCGCAGCTGATCCGGTTCGAGGCCGAGCGCGGGTGCGAGCGCCTCATGCTGGGAGTGGGCGTTCTGCACCGACAGGTGCAGGGTCATGCTGCCGTCGCCACCCGGCACGGCCACGCACCCGTTGGGCTCCATCGGAGCGCCTGCCAAGCGCTGGGTGACGATGCGCTCCGACACGACCTGATCAGCGCCGGCGAGGGCATCCACTCCCGGCCGCTCGCCGGTCTCCTCATCCGGGCCCGGGATAGCGAACGGGAAGCACACGTTGGATGCCTGCCCGTCCCATACGACGGGCGAGTCGGGATCGGCCGCCCGCTCGAAGTCTGAGACGACCGGCAGGGGGCTGTAGTCGACGTAAACAGCCTCGGCTGCGTCATTCGCCTGCGCTTGGGTCTCTGCGACCACTGCCGCCACCATGTCGCCGACGAAGCGCACCCGGCCCGCCGCCAACGGCGGGCGGTTGAAGTCCGGCGGCATCATCGGGAAGCCCTGGAACGCGTCCATCGGCAGATTCTCCGACGTGTACACCGCCACGACGCCCGGCATGGACGCCGCCTCGGAGGTGTTGATCGAGACGATCTCGGCGTGAGCCTCCGGCGAGCGCACGAAGGCGACTCGCGCCGCGTCGACGTCAAGGTCGTCGACGTAGTGATTCGCCCCGGTCAGCAGTCCAGGATCTTCCTTGCGCTGAACAGGATTTCCCAGGATCGAACCCGATGCGGCCATCGCTTGCCCCCTTGTGGCTGGCACCCCTGCGGGGCGCCGGATTGCGTTCAGAACGGCGTGCCCGGCCGCGCACGACCGGGCGTCAGCCGCGACAGTAGCCCAACGCCCAGCCGGCGCTGAGCGCTGCAGGATGGGCAGTAGGGCAGGCTGTTCAGCCGTCGGCCCGAGCGGTGGCGGCCCTGTCGAGCGATGCCAGCCAGCTCGCCACGGTGTGCGCCGCGAGGCCCGGGTTCTCGCACATCCACCAGTGGCCCACGTCCAGCAGCTCGGTGACCCTGGCGCCCGCGCGGGTGGCGATACGGCGATGCATGACACCGCCGCCGGTGAAGTGATCGCCTGCCGCCAGGATGCACAGGCCGGGCCGTCGGCCGGCCGCAGCGATGTTGAAGCCCAGGTCGGCCATGGCGGGCTGGGCAGCATCGCGGTAGAGCGCCAGGATGCACCGGCCCATGTCGGCGTTGATGTGGGGCACCACGGCTTCGGCCACCTCGGGTCCCATGCCGAGACCTGCATAGAAGGCGACTCGCTCGTCGTCAGGACGGCTGATCATGCGCTCGATGGAGGCATCTCCCTCGGGTGTCTGCCAGAGCTGTGCCGCGTCATGCCAGACGTAGTCGGGATCGAACAGGCCGATGACGTCGGTGCACCACGAGCGGATCAGGTCCGGGCGTTCCATGGCGATGCGCATGACATGGCCACCTCCCCAGTCATGCCCCAGCAGGTCCACGTGCTCGGCGCCGGCCGCGAGCAGTTGCTCCAGCTCGGCTGTGAGCCAGTCCCTGTACTCGTTCATGCTGGCGCCGAAGCCCTCGGGCGCCGGTACGCCGAACCCCGGCGGCGACAGCGCCACAACGTCGGCAGGGCCGATGCCGTGGCGCTCGAGGGCGGCGCGCATCGGATCCCAGATGGCGGTTGTCTCGGGGTTGCCGTGAACGAGCACGAGCGTCATTGCGAACGTCTCCCTGTCGGGGAATCAGGATTCTCTGGGGGGTCAGGCGGTCGTTGAAGCGGTCGGACCGTCTGCACGCAGTCGAGCGGTCGCTTCGACATCGACGGATCGGCCATCGTCGCCGATCACAACCCCGTAGTCGCGACGGGCGCCCTCGACGCTGACAACGTCGTCCATCACGTCCCGCAGCACTGCGCTGGGCTCACGCTCGAACGCGTCGCCCCAGCCGCCCCCGCCGGGCGTGTCGGCGATCATGCGTGCGGGACCCATCCGCTTCACGCCGTACTTGGGCGGCACGAACGTCGGCCCGTCGGACTCGGTGTCGACGGGAGCGATCCACTCCAAGCCGACCCCGCCGGTGCCGCCGCCGCGCACACCGTGTCCCGAGGGCGTGTCGAGGCCTTCCGCCCGGAACGACCAGATGGCGGGTCGGAGGATGTCGGCCTCGTACCGCACCCCGGTGCCGCCGCGGCGGCGACCCGGTCCGGCGTTGTCGCGGCGTTGCTCGTGGCGCACGTAGCGCACCGGATACATCTGCTCGTGGAACTCCAGGTTGGGCATGTCGAGGCCGCCGAGGCTGATCAGGTGCCCCATCTGCACGAAGCCGTCGCGCTCTGCGGTGGCGCCTGGCGTGCCCATGGCGTGCCACTGGTACATCACCCACGTGGTGCCGTCGTCATTGCGACCGGCCACATGCCCGTGCATCGTCTTGGACCACGCCGCACACGCCCTGCCCGGGTCGGCCTGGGCGAGCGCCTGCCAGGTGGCGATCACGATCTCGTGTGCCACGTACACCGTGTTCATGGTCATCGGCGCCGGCGGCCGGGCATTCACGATGCTGCCCTCGGGGGCGATGACCGTGACCGGCCGGTAGGTGCCCTCATTGCGAGGGATCGACGTGTCGAAGAACGACGACAGCGCCAGGAACACCGACGAGTAGGTGTTGGCGACCGAGCTGTTCTTGAAGCCCTCGATCTGCGGATCAGTGCCGGTGAAGTCCAGCTCCATCTCGTCGCCGGTGATGGTCATGCGGACGCGCACGGCGATGTCTGCCGGTCCGAAGCAGTCATTGTCGGTGCGGTCCTCGCCGTAGTAGGTGCCGTCGGGCAGGGCCGCAATGGCGGCGCGCATGCGGCGCTCGCCGTGCTCGAGCACACCGTCGAGATAGGCCTGGTAGGCGTCGATGCCTAGCTCGGTTGCAAGCCCGATGACCCGTTCGGCACCGATCCGGGTCGAGCCGATCATGGCCAGCAGGTCGCCGTCGAGCAGCTCGGGTGTGCGGCAGTTGATGAGCAGCAGCTCCCAGAGATCTTCCCGGACCGTGCCGGCTTCGACCAGCTTGAGCACCGGCAGGCGGATGCCCTCCTGCCAGATCTCGGTGGCTTCGGGGTTGTAGGTGCCGGCCAGGCCGCCGCCGATGTCGGATTGGTGCGCGCGGTTGCAGCAGAAGCCGATGAGCGGGGGTGCGTCAGCGCCGTCGACAGACTCGTCTGATTCGTCTGATTCGGCGAAGATCGGCCGGGCGATGACCCAGTCGGGCAGGTGATTGCCGCCGGCGACATAGGGATCGTTGAGCACGAACACGTCGCCGTCCGACATGTCGCCCCCGAAAGCCTCCAACAAAGCCCGGACGGCGAAGCCGCCGCCACCGGTATGAATAGGGATGCCGTCGGCCTGTGACACCAGGTTGCCCGCCTCATCCGCGACGAAACACGAGAAGTCGTGCGCCTGGTTGAAGATCGGGCTGCGCGCCGTCCGGATCATCACCCAGCCCATCTGGCGCGCGATGTAGTCGAGCCGGTTCTGGAACAGGGCCAGAGTGATGGGGTCAGGCATTCACGTATCCCCTAGCCGGCGGGCAGGTGGATGAGAAAGTTGTTCGCGCCGTCGATTTCGAGCTCGTCATCGGCACCGACGAACACCGTGGTCGTCATCTCCTCGACCATTGCCGGGCCGGCGACCCGATGTCCGGGCGCCAAATCGAACCCGGAGTAGACGGCAACCTCCTGCCAGCCGCGCTCCTCGTCGATCCAGACACGCCGCCGGCCGGACGGCGATGGTGCACCATCGCCTTTCGCCACGTCGGGCACCTTGATCTCCGGAAGGAGGCCTTCCGCCACCACACGAAGCGCCGAGATGCGGATGAGTCCTTCCGGTTGAATATGTCCGTAGAGACGCTGGTGTTCCTGCTCGAACAGCTCGCGCGTGCGCTCGGTGGAGAATGCTTCGGACCCGTCGAACCGAACCCGCACGTCGTACTGCTGCCCGACATAGCGGAGGTCGACCTCCCGCAGGACGCGCGCGGAGTCACCGACGAATCCGTCGTCGCGCAGCGCCCCCACTCCCTGATCCGACAGCGCGATGAACTCCTGCTCGACCGCTTGGGCCCCCACCGTCTCCAGCGGCTCCAGGAATACCCGCATGAAGTCGTGCCGGACATCCGTATGCAACATGCCCAACGCACAGAAAACGCCGGACAGACGGGGCACATAGACATTCGGGCAACCGAGCAGCCGGCCCACGGACGCCCCGTGCATGGGCCCGGCCCCGCCAGTCGCCACCAGGGTAAAGCGGCGCGGATCGTGACCGCGCTCGCTGCTGATCTCCTGTACGGCCTGCAGCAAGTTCTGCTCGACGAGGCGGATGATGCCGGTCGCGGCATCCTCGACGCTCAAACCGAGAGGCGAGGCGATCCGCTCATCGATGGCCTTGCGGGCGCAGGCTTCGTCCAGATTTATGGAGTCGCCCGCATAGACGCCGGGATGCAAGCGACCGAGGATGAGCTGCGCGTCGGTGACGGTGGGCTCGGTGCCGCCGAGGCCGTAGGAGGCTGGTCCGGGATTTGCGCCAGCTCCCGCGGGGCCAGCGTACAGCATGCCGCCGTGATCGACGCCCGCGATGGTGCCGCCGCCAGCGCCGATGGTGAAGATGTCCACCGACGGGATGGCGAGATCGTATCCGCCGATCTTGAAGCTCTCCGAGACATCGACGGTTCCGGCACTCATGAGAATGACATCACAGCTCGTCCCACCGACCTCCATGGAAATGAGATCGTCGGTTCCCGCCGCTTCGCCGTAGAGGCGCAGCGCACCGACGCCCGCGGCAGGGCCCGATAGGAGGAGAGCCGCCGGCTTGTCCGCCACGCGGGCCACCGAGATGGCGCCGCCGTTGTTCTGTACCAGCAGGATACCCTTGGGCAGGCCGAGTTCGCGCAGCCGTTCATCCAGGCGTCTCAGATAGCCGACGGTGCGCGGCGCGACATAGGCGTTCATCACCGTCGTCGAGGTGCGCTCGTACTCGCCGATGAT
>JAJECP010000027.1 GCA_022821985.1 Acidimicrobiia bacterium | reverse complement strand
CATCGCCGCCTCACCAGCAGCATCGCTCGCCGGCACAGCCGGCATGTCAAGATCAGTCACAGACATGATCCTCCCCGGCCCACAGCCCACGGCTGCGGACCATCAGACCACGCCCGATACACAAAATTCCTGACAGACCCTTGTATCGCAACCAATAGTTATTCAATAACGCGCATCGTGACCGGTTGCACGGCGCTGTCATGGGGCCTATCGCGACGCGCCGCTGCTGGGTCGGGCAGTGGTGGCGTTCGGGCGGGGTTGGCGCGGTGGTTCTACGCTGCGCGCATGGCGAGCGTTGACGAGGTTCGCGACGAAGCCCGCACGTGGCTGGAAGAGCACTGGCACCGCGAGCGGCCGCTCATCGAGTGGCGCAACCTGCTGGCCGACACCGGCTGGGGCACGCCGTCGTGGCCCACCGAATGGCACGGGCGGGGCCTGCCGCCGTCGATGGATGCCGTGGTGGCCCGTGAGTTCGACGCAGTAGGCGCCGTGGGCGTTGCGGCGGGCGTCAGCATGTACCTCGTGGCGCCGACGCTGCTCGCGCACGCCGACGACGATCAGAAGCAGCGCCACCTGCGACCGATCCTGACCGGCGAGCACAAGTGGTGCCAACTGTTCTCCGAGCCCACCAACGGCTCGGACCTGGCGGGGCTGGTGACTCGGGCCGATCGCGACGGCGACGAGTGGATCGTCAACGGACAGAAGGTCTGGAACTCGGGTGCCCACAAGGCCCGGTTCGGCATCCTGATGGCGCGCACCAACTGGGACGTGCCCAAGCACCAGGGCATCTCGTACTTCCTCATCCCGATGGACCAGCCCGGCGTGGAAGTACGCCCGCTGCGCCAGATGAACGGCCACGCCACGTTCAACGAGGTGTTCTTCGAAGATGCCCGGGTGCCCGGCAACGAGCTGGTCGGCAACCCCGGCGACGGCTGGCGCATCGGCCTCACCACCCTCACCCACGAACGCGCCGCGGTCGCCACGCGCCGTCCCCGCTACCCCGCCGACGGCGGCCCCACGGTCGAGCGGGCAAAGCAAGAGAGCGACGAGTACTTCGCCACCTATAAGTGGTACCCGCAGCGGGCCGGACGGGCCAACCTGGTCGTGCCCGAAGCGCAGCGCACCGGCCGGGTCAGCGACCCAGTGATCCGCCAGCAGATCGCCCGGGTCGAGACGCTGCGCCGCATCTCGTCGTGGACCACCCAGCGTGCCCGCGCCGCACGTGCTGCCGGCAAGCCGCCCGGCCCCGAGGGCTCGCTCACCAAGCTGAACATGTCGGTGACCGCACGGGCCTGCCACATCGCCCACACGATGATCGCCGGCTCGATGGGCATGCTTGTCGGCCCTGGTTCCAATGCCAACGGCATCGTGTCGGAGATCCTGATGTCGACCCCTGCGATGTCGATTGCCGGCGGCACCGACGAGATCCAGCGCAACATCATCGGCGAGCGGGTCCTCGGCCTGCCCAAAGAGCCCGATGACGCCAAAGACATCCCCTACAAGGACGCCCGCCGCAACTGAGGCCGGGCACGGGCCGCACGCCCGCCTCGCTGACGGCGCGGCGCCGCAGCTACATGTCGATCTTGTAGAGCTCTGCGGCGTTGTCCTGCAGGATCCGCTTCTGGGTGGCGGCGTCGAGATTGCCGATCGCGTCACGCACCCGCTCGACGCTCTTCGGGTACAGGCACGTCGGGTGGGGGATGTCGGTCTCGAACATGATCTGGGTGGCCCCGATGTGGTCGATGGCCGGTGCCAGCGTCTGCGACTCGAACCAGAAGCAGCCGTAGAACTGCCGCCGGAAGTACTCCGAGGGTTTCATCGACAGGTGCGCCAGGTGCTCGGGTGCCGTCTCGCCGCACTGGTAGTCGAGCGCGTCGAGCAGGAACGGGATCCAGCCGACGCCGCTCTCCACCGACACGAAGTTCAGGTTCGGGTAGCGCTCGGGCACATCGCTCACCAGCAGGTTCACCATCCACCGAAGCTGGCCCAAGAAGATCGCAGCCCCGCCCAGGGAGATCTTCACATCTCCCGACCAGGTGTCATAGGGCACCTTGCCCGACCAGTCGATGTCGCCCTCCGACGCGCCGATGTGGAAGTTGACCGGCATCTCGAGCGCCTCGCAGATCTCCCAGAACGGCCGCCAGTCGGGCTGAGCGAAGTTGGGCATGCCCGAGTCATGCGGGTTGGAGCACATCACGATGCCCTTGGCGCCGTTGCGGTGCGCCCTGTCCACCTCGAGCACGCTGGCGTCGATGTCCCACCACGGCACCAGCGCCATCGGCAGGATGCGGCCGCCCGAGCGGGCCTGCAGGTCGGCCATCCAGTCGTTGTAGATCTCCACGCAGGCGATGCGCAGGGCCCGGTCCTCCACCTTGAGGAAGTTCTGGTTCCCGAAGCCGCCGACGTTGGGGTACACGATGCCGTGGCTGACGCCCATGGCGTCCATCAGCTCGAGGCGGGCGTCGCAGTCGTACGACGCCGCGTGCACCATCTCGATGTCGTGCTTGAGGAACTTCAGCCCGAGCATCTTCTCGCCGTCGGGCAGGATCGCCGACACCGCCGAGTCGCCCGCAATCGGGATGTCGCCGTTCACCACCCACTTGCGCTTGCCGTCGTGCTCGCGGATCTGAGGCACCAGTTCGCGGTACTTCGCCGGGGCGAGACTGGTCCACAAGTCGTGCGGCTCGGTCCAGTGGGTGTCGGAGTCGACGATCTTGATCCCGGGAAAGAACTCGGTGATCGGCATGGTGTGCGCCCCCTCTCGGTGCCCGCCGGCACCGGATTCGAAACTACCAGTCACCCCCGCAGCAGTTCCGGGCCCGCCATCCACCGCCGCAGGCCTGCTGCCCGCCAGCCACTGCTCGGGCGAGCGCGGAACGGGCCACAGCTAATGTCGCCACCAAGCTCGATCGCTTGACGGCGGAGGAGGCGGACCATGCTGCGACTCACATTCTTGCTGCGGCGCAAGAAGGGCATGACCCGGGCCGAGATGCAGGACTACTGGTTGAACGTGCACGGCCCGCTGGTGGTATCGCACTCGGCCACGGCGAAGTTCCTGCGCTACGTGCAGGTGCACACCACCAGCGATGACCACAGCCGCCTGCCGGGCCGGCGCGGCGAGATGGAAGAGCCCTACGACGGGGTTGCCGAGGTGTGGTGGGAATCGCGTGCGGCGATGCTCGCCGCCATGCAGACCGAAGAAGGGCGCGAGTTCGACCGGGTGCTGGTGGAAGACGAGCTCAACTTCGCCGACATCGAGAACTCATCCGCCTACTACTGCTACGAGTACCCGCAGGTGAACCCGACGCCCGAGAACATCGTGGCCACCGAGCGGTCGAGCCTGGTCAAGCTGTACTTCAGCTTCCGCCACCTGCCGTCGCTCAGCATCGACGAGGCGCAGCGGTACTGGCGCACCCACCACGGGCCGATCATCCGTCGACAGGCCCAGTCGTCGGGCATCCTGCGCTACCAGCAGGTGCACGCCGACGAGCACTCCTTCACCGCAGCCGTCAACCGCTCACGAGGATCGAAGGTGGAGCCCTACACAGGTCACGCCGAGGTTTGGATGGACCGCAGCGCCATGGGCAACGCGATCCCCGAGAACCGGGCAGCGTCGCGCCGGGCCTACGAGGACGAGGCCAACTTCATCGATTTCGGTCGCTCAGTGATGTTCCTCGCCAAAGAGCACGTGATGGTCGACCGCAGGTGAGCCCGCCGCCTGGCGACAGCGTGAGTGAGGCCGCGGCTGCCGACTGGGCCGCCCTGGCCGCGTCGGACGCGGAGGCGTGGCCGCCGGCGTTGGACGACGACGGTCCTCGCATCATGCCGCTGAGCTGGGACCGCGGGCCGCAGCGACTGTGGGGCACCTACGAACGGGCCGAGCGCGAGCACTACAGCCTGGCCGGCGAGGTCGACTGGGCGGCGCTCGCGCCCGACGATCTCGCGCCCGACGAGCGCTTGGGCCTCGCGTATTGGTTCGCCATGCACGGCAGCTTCGAGGCCGCCGGCGTGCTCACCTTCGCCCGGGCGCTGATCGCTGCCTTCGAGGCCCGCGAGCATGACGCCGTCCGGCGGATGCTGGTGACGGTGACACGCGACGAGAACCATCACGACGAGATGGCGATGCGGGTGTGCCGGGCCATGCACCCAACCTTCGGCGAGGCGATGACGCCGGCGAACGAACTCGAGCGTGCGGCCATGCGCAACATCGCGTGGGTCCAGTCGCAGATCAATCGCTACTGGCGGGGATACCAGTCGGCCCATGAGCGCTACCGCTTCGGCACCATCGTCTCTGCCTTCGCCGCCGGCGAGGCGGCGGGCACCTTCATGTTCGGCCAGCTCGCGCAGGACTCGTCCCACCCGATCCTGCGCTCGCTGATGCGGCTCGTCGCCCGTGACGAATCCCGCCACTTCAGCCTCGCCACCCACCTCATGCGCCGCTACCTGCCCAACATCGACCCAGACGAACAGGCGGCGGTGCTGCGCAACCTCGTGGGCTCGCACGCCTATTTCTCGGTCTTCATGGACGAGCCGAACGAGCAGTTCTGGGGCCACCTGCCGAGCGGCTGGGTGGACTGGCACCACCGCCTCGAAGACCTGGCACGCCGGGCGGGACTCGCGGTGCCCGACCCCGATCAGCGCACCGACCTGTGGCGGGGTGCGTTCCTACGGGTGAAGTCGATCGTGGACGAGGTCGGACTCGACTTCCCGGCCATCCCCGCGTTGGGGATCGACGGGGACGAGATCTCTGTGTCGCCCGACGACGTCGTGGTGGCAGCGCTGTAGCGGGCGTGAGCCGTGCACGCACCCAGCCCCGCAGGCGAAGCTGAGGGGTCACACGCCGACTGACGCGACAACCGACCGGGAGGCAACATGGCAGAACCGCTGCTGATGCGCTACTTCGACGAGATCGAGGTGGGCGACACGCAAGTCACCCGGGCGCGAACCATCACCGAGACCGATGTCGTCAACTGGTGCATGTTCACCGGCGACTGGTTCTTGCTGCACTCCGACGTCGTCACCTCTGCGGAGTCGATGTTCGGTCAGCGCATCGCTCCCGGGTTGATGGTGCAGGCAATCGCTGGCGGTCTGCTGCTGCCGGCCGACACCCGCAGCGTGATTGCCAACTACGGCATGGACCGCCTGCGCTTCCCGGTGCCGACGTTCATCGGCGACACCATCCACGTCGAGCTCGAGATCATCGAGAAGGAAGAACGCGAAGTGGGCGGACTGGCTCACATCGAGTGGCGGGTGCTGAACCAGAACGGCACGCTCGTGCTCACCTGCGTGAACCTGGCCCTATTCGCCCTGACCCGACCTGAGGATGATCCACGATGAGCCAGTCCACGACCAGCACAGCGAGCGCTGGCGGCCAGCCCACCTTCGAGACGCTGGCTGTCAACGACGAGATCGGCGTCCGCACCGTCACCCTGAACCGGCCGCGGGCCATGAATGCCGCCAACCAGGCGATGCTGGCCGAGCTGTCGACGGCGTTCGAGGCCGCTGAAGCCGACGACGGCGTGCGCTGCCTACTGCTGACCGGAGCGGGCCGGGCATTCTGCTCGGGCCGGGATCTGTCCGAAGCCGAGCCCGGCGAGGACGCCTACGCCATCATCTCGCAGACGATCACACCGGTCCTCGAACAGCTCTGGGAGTTCCCCAAGCCGAGCGTGGCGGCAGTGAACGGCGCTGCGATGGGGGTGGGCCTCGGCCTCGCGCTGAACTGCGACGTGGTGATCGCGGCTGACAATGCCCGCTTCAGCTCGCCGTTCGCGAACCTGGGCGTGGCGCTCGACTCGGGCGGCCACTACCACTTGCCCCGGCTGGTCGGCATGGGACGGGCGATGGAGATGATCTACACCGCCGACGTCATCCGGGGACCGCAGGCGGCCGAGTGGGGGCTCGTGAATCGCTCGGTGGCCGGCAGCCGGCTGCTGGCGGTGGCCTCGGCGCTGGCCCAGCGCATCGCGGCGGGGCCCACGCTGGCATTCCGCCGCCAGAAGGCCCTGCTGCGCCAGGCCGTCGGCATGACCTGGGCCGACGTGAACGAAGCCGAGGCGCGGCTGCAGGCCGAGCTGGTGACCACCGACGACTACCGCGAGGGCTTGGCTGCGTTCGCCGAGAAGCGGCCGCCCCGTTTCAGCGGCCGATGAGCACACTGTGGGACCTGCTGCGCCGCACGGCGCGGCGGCGGCCCGACGATCTGGCCTACATCTATCCCGCCGAGGGGCTGCAGTTCGCCTGGGCAGAGGTTGCCGAGCGGGCGGAGCGCCTGGCCGGCGGGCTGGCCGAAGCTGGCGTGGCGGCGGGCGACCGGGTCGCGACCCTGTTCGCCGACGGCCCGCTCCACAACGAGGCCATCTTCGCCCTGGCGCGTCTCGGCGCGGTGCGGGTCGGGCTGAACTACCGGTACTCGCCGGGCGAGATCGACACGCTGCTGGCGCACAGCGGGGTGCGCCACGGGCTGTGCAGCGACGACTTCGCACCGCTGGTGGCGCAGAGTTCGCCCGGGTTCATCAACTGCGGCGACGCCGCTGCCGACTACGGCGAGCTGACCGCTTTGATCGACGCCGGCCAGCCCAGCAGATTGCCGACCGTCGAGGTCACCGAGGCCGACCTGTCCACCATCTGCTACACGACGGGCTCGACGGGTGCGCCGAAGGGGGCGCTGTGGACCCATCGCAACGTCACCCACGCACTGGCGCACACGGCGATGGATGCCGAGATGCGGTCCGACGACATCTGGCTGCATTGCCTGCCTGGTGCCGGCGTGCCGGGGCTGCTGGGCATCTGGCACGTGGTGCTGGGCTGGACCAACGTCGTGCTGCCCGCGTTCACGCCTCGTGACTGCCTCGACGCCATCTCCCAGCACGGGGTGACCGCGACGGTGTGGGTGCCGACGATGCTCGGCGCGGTGCTCGACGCCCAGGAGGCGGCGCCCGCCGACTGCTCCAGCCTGCGCAAGGTGGTGTACGGGTCGGCCCCGACCACGCCGGCGATGATCCGGCGCACCCTGGCCACCTTCGCCGACACCGAGATCGAGCAGTGGTACGGCTCGACTGAGGGGGCGGGCGGCTGGTTCACCCGCCTGTCCCACGCCGATCACCTGCGGGCGATGGCGGGCGACGAGCACCTGCTGCGCTCGTGCGGTCGGCCCATGCACCACGTCGAATTGGAGACCGCCGGGCCGGGCGGCGAGACACTCGCGCCGGAAGCGCAGGGCGAGATTCGTGTGCGCAGTTCCTCGGTCATGGCGGGCTATCTGGATGCACCCGAACAGACTGCCGAGACGCTGCGAGGCGGCTGGCTGCACACGGGCGACCTGGGTTACGTGGACAGCGAGGGCTACGCGTACCTCGTGGACCGCAAGCAGTTCATGATCATCACCGGCGGGTACAACGTGTATCCCGTCGAGGTGGAGAACGCCCTGGCCGAGCACCCCGCCGTCGCGGACGTGTGCGTTTTCGGGGTGCCCGACGATCGCTGGGGCGAGGCAGTCCACGCGCTCGTGGTGCTGCGTGACGGCCAGAGCACCACCCCCGCCGAGCTCATCGACTTCAGCCGCGAGACGCTGGCGACGTTCAAGGTGCCCAAGACGGTCGAACTCCGCAGCGAATTGCTGAAGGGTCCGACCGGCAAGGTGCTCAAGCGCGAGCACAAGGCCGAGTACTGGCCCGCATAGCGCGCCCCGACGGTCGACCTCGACAGACTGCTGACGTTATGAAGAAGTATGATTCTCGGCATGGCCACTGAACGTCTGACGATCTCGCTGGAGGCGGGACTCGCCGCAGCTGTGAGTGATGCCGCGGAAGCTGACGAGCAGAACATGTCGGCATGGCTGGCTGAGGCTGCGCGGCGTCGGCTCGTAACGCGCGGCCTGCGTGACGTCGTTGCCGATTGGGAAGCGATGCACGGCGCGTTCACTGAGGAGGAGTTGGCCCGAGCGCGAGCAGAGCTGGGCCATTGACCGCCTTGGTGCTCGATGCTGGCGCGCTGATCGCGCTGGATCGAGGCGACCGGTCCATGTGGGCAAGGCTGCGGGCGGCATCAGACGCTGGCGACATCGTGGCAGTGCCGACGGGTGTCATCGCTCAGGCGTGGCGAGGAGGCCGCGGCCAGGCACAGCTTGCTCGTGCCCTAGTGCATTGCCACGAAGTGGTCCTCGACGGCGCAGTGGCCCGCGCGAGCGGTCGTCTCTGCGGCCGAACCGGCACCAACGACATAGTCGACGCGTCAGTCGCCGTGGCTGCGGCCCATTTCGCACCTGTAGAGCGCACGGTTGTCGCTACGTCTGATGCCGATGACATCGAAGCACTGACGGCTGCGCTGAATGCCCAAGTGAACATCCTGCGCGTGTGATCGTCGAAGCCTGCGAGACCGAGGCCAACTCCATCGAATTCGGCCCCTCAGGCGTGTTCCTGGCGGCGGACCACCAGGAACCAGGTGAGCACGAACGACAGCACCACCAGGATGACGCTCAGCAGCCCGGCCTCGGCAATGAAGGCATCCTCGAAGGATCCGTAGATCCGGGTGGTCAGCGTCGAGAAGCCGAGGGGCGACACGAACAGGCTGATCGGCAGTTCCTTCATGACCGACAGCAGCACCAACCCCGCGCCTGCCCCGAGCGCAGGGCCCATGACCGGCATGTCCACCGTGACGAACCGCCGCAAGGGACCGGCGCCGAGGAGACGGGCCGAGTCGTGCAGGCGCTCGGGCACGCTGCGCACAGCGACCACGCTGATGCCCATCGCGAGCGAGCCGAAGCGCACGATGTAGGCGAAGATCAGCAGCGCCGCAGTGTCGCCCAGCAAGTCGAGCACCAGGTCGGTGCGCAGCGTCCAAAAGCGCATCGACAGGGCAATGAGCAGCCCGGGAAGCGCGAACGTGCTGATGACCACCGCGTGCGCCAGCGACCCGGTCCGGGACCGGTAGCGCCCCACGAGCAGGGCTATGGGCAGCACCGCTGCCACCGACACCACTGCGGCCACGACGCTCACCCACACGGTGTTGAACGTGGATTCCGCGATGGCGGAGTAGTCGACGGTGAGCGCGCGGTCGCCGGTCATCGAGCGGAACAGGCCGCGCCGCGCCCAGTCGGCCAGGGCGATGAACGGTGCGATGACGCTCGCGAAGACCGTCAGCGCCACCGCCGCAGTGGCGGATGGCCGCCACCGGCCGAGCCGGTAGTCGAGCGGCCGGTCGCTCTTGGCCGACATGGCGTCGGGCAGGCGGCGCGAGAACCACCGCTCGGCCAGCACCACGATCGCGGCGAGCACCAGCAGCATCAGGCTGAGCGCCAGGGCGACTGGCGGGTTGGCCAGGTAGTTCGTGGCAATGGCCCGTGTGAGCGTGTCGTAGCGCATGAGTTGCACGGCGCCGAAGTCGCTCAGCGTGTACAGGAACACCAGCAGCGTCCCTGCGCCGATGGCGGTGCCGGCGTGCGGCAGGCAGATGCGGCGGAACACGGCAAATGCGCTGTCGCCGAGCAGCCGGGCGCTCTCCTCCAGGCTCCCGGGAAGGTGCCGCAGCCGTGCCGCCACTGGCAGGTACACGTAGGGATAGGTCATCAGCACCAGCACGAACCACGCGCCCCAGAAGCCCCGCAGCTCGGGCACCGAGCCGATGCCGAGCCTGCTGAGCAGGTCATTGGCCAGCCCGCCCGGATTGAGCGTGCGGATGAACGCAGCCGCGCCCACGAACGTCGGATACACGAGCGGCAGCGGCAGCAGCACCCGCCACAGCTTGCGCAGCGGCAGGTCGGTCCGCATGGTGAGCCACGCCAGGCCGGTGCCGAGCACCAGCGTGCTCGCCGAGACCGACACCGCCAGGCGCAGCGACCGCAACAGCGGGCCGAGGGTCCGGGCGCTCCACAGCAGCCCCTCGGGACCGGTGCCGTCGCGCAGCGCCCGGTACACCAGGTACACACCGGGGAAGGCGAACCCGAACGCCAGCAGCACCCCTGCGATGCGCAGTGCAGCAGGGGCGCGGCTGCGTCGCCGCCGGAGTGCCTGGATCATCGCGCCGCTCCGGCTGAGAGGCTGAGCCGTATGGCGAAGCCGTGGCCCGAGCGGCCCGTGAGCGCAGCGAACAAGAGCGGGAAGCAACGGGCAACGCGACGGCGAGTTCCGCCAATCCACGCACGTACTAAACGCGGCTGTGCTGCGGTCACTCGTTCAGGATGCCGCTTGCTTCGATGATCTCCGTCGAACGCGCGAATCCGTCGCCCAATGCGTCGAAGTCGATGCTGCCGATCTCGGGGCCGCCCAGCGGCGGCAGGACGCCTGCGGGCGCCACGCCGGCCGCCAGCGGGTACTCGAGCGTCTCGTTGCTGAAGTACTGCTGGGCAGACTCGCTCAACAGGTAGGCGATGAACTGGTTGGCGATGTCTGTGTCGTCGCTGGCGGTGGTGACCGTGGCGGCGGTGATGATGAGTATCGAGCCGACGTCGTCGCCGGCGAAGTCCCAGTTGGCGGCGCGGTGATCGTCGCCCAAGGCCGCGGCCACTTGGTATTGGTAGTAGTGATTCACCAGTCCCATATCGATCTCGCCGCGCCCGGCAGCCTCGACGATGGACCGATTGTTGGGGTAGTAGCGGGCGTCGTTGGCCACCATGTCGTCGAGCCATTGCGCCGCGGTGTCGCTGCCGTGCTGGTCGCGGAACACGGTGAACCAGTCGACGAACGAGCCGTTCGTTGCCGGGACGGCCACCCGCCCGCGGTAACGCTCGTCGGTGAGGTCGAAGATCGATGCAGGCAGTTCGTCGTCGGCGACGCTGTCGAGGTTGTAGACGAGCACGCGCTGGCGACCGGTGAAGCCGACCCACGTTCGGGTGTCGGACCGGTGGTCGGCCGCGACCAGGTTCGCCACGTCGCCGTCGACGGTGGTGAGCAGCCCCTGGTTCGCCAGGAAGCCCACGGGGCCGGGAGAGCGCGACAGGAACACGTCGGCGGGTGTGCGGTCGCCTTCCTCGGCCAGCAGCAGGGCCAGATCAGTGGAGGCGCCCCACCGGACCGCCACCGTGATGCCGGTCTCGCACTCGAAGGCGTCGAGGACCGGCTGGATCAGATTCTCGGTGCGGCCCGAATAGACCGTGAGCTGCCGGTCCGATTCCGAGACGCACTCCCCGTCGTAGATCTCCGCAGCGGTGCCTTCCAGCGTGCGAGCGGAGCCGCATGCCGCCGCCGCGATGCCGAGGGCAACGATGAGTGCCGTGAGGCGCAGGCGTTGGGCCGAACCGCTGTCTCGTCGGCGGGGAAGTGCAGTCGTGTCGTTCTTGAACATGGCGCCGCACTATAGCGGCGGTTGTCACATTTTGTAAAGTAAACCTAACTAGAAATATCGAGCGACCTGATCAGGCCCACACCCACGGCCGGACACAGGGCCTGCCCGCTCGCCGCATATTGGGTCTGTTTCGAGGTCAGTCGAAGCGAAGCGGCTCGGCGGCGCTCCAGTCGACGGGCTGCTCGTCGAGATTCAGCGCGAGCTGGTGCCAGATCAGCTCGACCGCCGGCGGACCCACCGGGTCGGCCTTGTCGGCGGCGTTCACCATCAGCTCGTACATGGCGCCGTCGGTCTCGTCGGTGGGGCGGGCCAGCAACTCCATGAACGCCTCGGCCATCTCGCATGGCTCCAGCATCCGCGGCTGCCAGCGCCCGAAGACCCGCTCGTTGCCTGCGTACTCGTTGGTCATGCCCGTGCGCACGAACGGCAGCAGCAGCGTGAAGCAGGTGACGAGGTCGGCGCTGCGGCCCAGGTTCACCTTGAGCACCTTGGGAAGCTGCAGCACCGCCCAGTTGCTCAGCGCGTAGCCGGGCACCGCCGGGCCCGGGTCGACGGCCTGCCGCGACGACACGTACACGAACTGCGCCTGCTCGCCGGCGTACACCGCCTCGCCCGCCCACAGGTGGGTCGATGCCAAGAAGCCGTCGACCTTGGTGTCGAGCACCAACCGTGACTGCTCCAAGTTCTCAATGAACGCCTGGCGCACCCGGGCCCGCCGCAGCGATGACGACTCGCCCTCGACTGGGCGCAGCGTGCGGCCGAGGCTGTAGCCAGACTCGGTGAGCCCCGAATTGCAGATCACCAGGTTCGGCGGCAGGCCGCCCATCTGGTCGATCACATAGCTGCGTATGGCCCACAGGTCCCGCAGGTTGGTGACATCGGCCTGCACGGGGAAGGCATGCACGCCCTCGTCGCGCAGGCGATCGACCAGGTCGAACCCGTCTTCGTAGCTGCGATGGAAGTGGATGCCGACCGAGTCGGCGCCGTTGAGCCCGGCGCTCAGCGCCATCGCCTGGCCGATGCCGCCGTCCTTGCCGGCACCGGTGATGAGCACGCGCTTGCCCTCTACGCCGCCGCGCAGCGCATCGAAGCGGAACCTGTCGGTGGGCGCGGTGTAGGTCATGGCGTTGCTCCTCAGTGAGCGACGGGCTGATGTGTCGGAATCTGCCAGTTGAGCTCCCGGCCGGACGGCCGGTGCAGACCGCGAGTCTGCCCTACGTGGACAGGCGCGAAATACGCGTTTTGGTTCGGCTAGCGGCCGGTCCAGACGGGATCGCGCTTCTCCACGAACGCCCGCGGACCCTCCAGGAAGTCGTCGGTGCCGAGGATGTTGCGGAAGTGATCCCTGGTGATCTCCCAGCCGTCGTCCTCGGAGCGCGCATGGCTCTCGAGCACCACGGCGCGGCTCTCGCGCACGGCCTTGGGAGCGTTCGCGATGATCCGCCCGGCGAGCTCGATCGCGGCAGGCACCACCTCGCCCTCGGCGGCCATCTCGTTGACCAGGCCGAGCTGGTGGGCACGCTCGGCCGAGATCGGGTCGCCCGTCATGGCCAGCTCCAGCGCCACGTTGCGGCCCACCACCTGCGGCAGGCGGAACAGCCCGCCCGCGGCGGCAACCAGAGATCGCTTCACTTCGGGAATGCCGAAGCGGGCCCGCGGCGAGGCCACCACGAGATCGCAGGACAGCACGATCTCGAGGCCGCCGGCCAGCGCCGCACCGTCCACCGCCGCGATGAGCGGCTTGGTGCGGGGGTAGCGGGCCAGCCCGGCGAAGCCGCCCTTGGAGGTCTCAATGGGCTTCTTGGCGGCCACTGACTTCAGGTCGGCGCCGGCGCTGAACACGGTGCCGGTGCCGGCCAGGATCCCGACCCACACCTCGGGATCGGCCTCGAAGGTGTCGAGATGGGCTTCCATCTCCGAGGACACCTCGTGGCTGATGGCATTGCGGGCTTCGGGCCGGTTCAGCGTGAAGATCGCCACCCGCCCCTGGACTTCGTAATCAACGACCATCGCGTCAATCTAGGAGGCTGAGCCGAGAGGCGAAGCCGTGGCCCGAGCGGCCCGTGAGCGCAGCGAACAAGAGCGGGAAACAACAGGCGAAGCCGTGGTACTCAGCGGCGGATGTCGGGGGCGCCTAGACGGGCGGCGTCGGCGGTCTGGTCGTCGGGCCTCGTTTGGCTGTCGCGTTCGGCTTCGACTCGTGCTTGGTAGTGCCACACCTCGCGCTCGACGGTGTCGGGTGACCAGCCGAGTTCGGCGCCCATCAGTTCGGCCGTGTCCTGCGCGGCGTCGACGCCGCGGTCCCACGACTCCACCGACAGCCGTGTCCGCCGGGTCAGCACGTCATCGAGATGCAGTGCCCCCTCGTGGCGCACTGCGTGGACCACCTCGGCACGCAGGTACGGCAGCCCTGCTGCCAGGGGCCGGCCCAGGTCGGGCTGGTCGGCGATCAGCTCGAGCACCTCGTCGATCCGATCGCCGTGGCGGTCGAGCAGGTGCGCGGCCGTGGAGCGGCTCAGGCCCACCCGGGCACCGAGCTCGTCGTGACGCCGGCGTCGCTCCTCGTAGCCGTCGGCACCCACGAGCGGGGTGACCAGCGTGGCGGATCGGCGGGCGGCAGCGTCACGGCGGCGGCCGGGGAGCCGCGGCGCCGTGTGCCCCCGGGCCTCCCACACCTCGCCGAGCGCCAGCTCGACCGTGTCGGCCGCCATCACCCGGTAGGTCGTGTACTTGCCGCCCGCAACCGAGACCAGTCCCGGCGCGACACGGGTGATCGCATGCTCGCGGCTCAGCTTGGCCGACTGCTCAGCCGAATCGGGGGCATCGCCGGCCACCAGCGGTCGCAGCCCGGCATAGACACCGCAGATGTCGTCACGGCCGATCGGGCGGGCCAGCACGCTGTTGAGGCGTTCGAGCAGCAGCTCGATGTCGGCGCTGCTGGCAGCGGGGTGGGCGTAGTCGAGATCCCAGTCGCTGTCGGTGGTGCCGACGATCCAGCGCTCGCCCCACGGCACTACGAACAGCACGCTGGGCGGTGTGGGAACGATGAGCCCGCACTGCAGGTCGATCCGATCCCGCGGCACCAGCAGGTGGATCCCTTTCGATGCACGGATCCGGGTGCGGGTCCCCTCGGGGGGCCGGGTGCCACGGTCGGCAAGCTGCTCGATCTGGCTCGTCCACACGCCGGTGGCGTTGATCACCGCGTCGGCGTCCAGCTTGAAGGTGCGACCGGTCTCGCCGCAGTGCGCGATGACCCCGCGGACGGCACCGTCGGCAACCACCAGCTCCTGCACGCGGGTGGAGGTGAGGATGCGTGCACCATGAGCGGCAGCCGTGCGGGCGATGGCCACCACCAGCCGGGCGTCGTCGGTCTGGCCGTCCCAATAGGTGATGGCGCCCCGCACGACATCGGCGTCGAGGCCAGGTGCCAGGCGATGGGTGCCGCGCTTGCCGAGGTGCCGGTGCGAGCCATGGGCGTGGAGCCCCCGACCGGCCATCGCGCTGTACAGCGCGATGCCGAGCCCGGTGCGCAGCCGTTCCCGCCAGCCTCGCCGGATGGGGTAGAGGAACTGGACAGGGCGCACGAGGTGCGGTGCCAGCCGGCCCAGCAGCAGGCGGCGCTCGGTGAGCGACTCCTTCACCAGGCCGAACTCGAGGCGCTGCAGGTAGCGCAGGCCCCCGTGGATCAGCTTCGACGAACGGCTCGAGGTGCCCGACGCCAGGTCGCGCTGCTCCAGCAGGGCCACGCTGTGACCCCGCAGCGCCAGGTCGAGCGCGCAGCCGGCTCCGGTGACACCGCCGCCGATGACCACCACGTCGACGCGGCCGTCACCGTGGCCGCCGCTGAGCTCGTCGAGCCACGCGGCTCGCTGCGCCGGCCCCAGCCGGCTGTCGCCAGCAGCGTCGGCTTCGGACTTGCCGTTGCCGGTCGCGGCAGGTTCGTTCACTGTTCAGCCGCTCTGCGAAGTGCCCGCCCTGCTTAGGCGAACTCGTGGGGCAGGTGACGGCGGGCCGCCCAGCCGAACAGGATCCAGCCGAAGTCGCCCTCAGTGAGGTTGCGCCGCGCGATGCGTGCGTCCTCGGCGGAGATCGGGATGCCGCGGGTGGCCTTCATCTGCACCTCAGCCACGCGTTCGGCGAGCACGAACCAGCCCACCGCGTCGGCCGGGCTCGCCCCCACCGTGAGCAGCCCGTGGTTGGCCAGAATCACGGTGCGGCAGTCGCCGAGGGCAGCGGCGATGCGCTTGCCGCCGTCGGTGGAGAGCACCTGCACTTCCCCGTCGTCGAAGAGTGCGTGGTCTTCGAAGAAGCAGGTCGCCTCCTGGTTGATCGGTTCGATCATCCGCCGTTCAGCCGAGAACGGCGTGCCCCACTGGGTGTGTGTATGTGCGGCGGCGCCGATGTCGGGCCGGGCCTCATGGATGGGGTGATGTATGTGGTAGGCGGCGTTGTTGATGGTGGCCGGCCTGCCTTGCTGGTCGGCGGCGGCGCCGTCGGGCGCCAGCAGCACGAGGTCGTCGACCGTCGCTCGTTCGAACGGCACGCCGTACCGCAGCAGCCACATGTGATCCGGCTGCAGCGGGTCGCGGCAGGTGATGTGGCCGTCGCCCAGCTCGCCCCAGCGGAGCGTTCCGAACAGGCGGTATGCCTGGGCCAGGTCGGCCAGCAGGCGGGAGCGCTCGGCGTGCGGGTCGGCCTCGAACGGCTCGGCGGTTTCGGTGGCAGGGTCGCAAGCAGTCACTTCGCGAATTCTGCCACGCCCGGAGTGCACCGGATACGTCCGTAATCGCTTGCGGACTAGTCTCGGCCACGCAGGTCTGTGCGCCTGAAATGGGGGGTCTCATGGCAACGGTCACCCTCGACCGGCTCACCAAGAAGTACCCGAACGGGTTCGTCGCCGTCACCGACCTGAACATCGACATCGCCGACGGCGAGTTCCTCGTACTGGTGGGGCCCTCGGGCTGCGGCAAGTCGACGGCGCTGCGGATGGTGGCGGGGCTCGAGGAGATCAGCGACGGCGAGCTGCTGATCGGCAGCGAGCGCATGAACGACGTGGAGCCCAAGGACCGCAACATCGCCATGGTGTTCCAGAGCTATGCGCTGTATCCACACCTCGACGTGGCCCGCAACATCGGCTTCCCTCTGAAGCTGGCGGGCGTCCCCAAGGCAGAAGTCGAGGAGCGGGTGCGCACTGCCGCACGCCTGCTCGAGCTGGAACCGCTGCTCGGCAACAAGCCGGCACAGCTCTCGGGCGGCCAGCGCCAGCGCGTGGCCATGGGCCGCGCCATCGTGCGCGACCCGGCGGTGTTCCTCATGGACGAACCCCTGTCGAACCTCGACGCCAAGCTGCGGGTGCAGATGCGCGCCGAGATCACGGCCCTGCAGCACCGGCTGGGCGCCACCACCATCTACGTCACGCACGACCAGGTGGAAGCCATGACCATGGGCGACCGTGTGGCTGTCCTCAAGGACGGGCTGCTGCAGCAGGTCGACGACCCCACCGACCTGTACGAGCGGCCCGACAACCTGTTCGTGGCCGGCTTCATCGGCGCGCCGGCGATGAACCTGCGCCTGGCGCGGCTCGAGAGCGGCGCCGACGCCTGGCAGCTGCACTTGGGCTCGCAGACGCTGTTGCTCAATGAACAGGTGCTCGCGGCGAATCCCGCCTTGCGGAGCTACGACGGGGCCGACGTGGTGGTGGGCATCCGGCCGGAGGCTTTCGAGGACGCTTCCGTGGCTACCGACGACGGGGCGCCGCGCTTGGCGGCGACGGTGTCGTTGACCGAGGCGCTGGGCTCGGATCTGCTGCTGCACTTCCCGCTTGATGCGCATTCTGTGGAGGCTGGTGATCCTGATGCTTTGGAGGGGATCGAGGATCGGATGGTCATTGCTCGGGTGCACCCTCGTAGTGCTGCCCGGCCAGGTTCCACGGTTGAGCTGACCGTCGACGTCGACGGCTTGCATTTCTTCGATTCTGCGACTGAGGCTGCTATCCGCGGCTGAGGGATCAGGGGTTCCAGAGCTTTTGGTGGGGGATGGATTGCAGGACTAGGTGACCGAAGAGGTCGCATTCGGCTTGGTGGGGGTAGCCGGAGAGGATGAAGGCGTCGATGCCCACCTTCCGGTAGGCGTCGAGCTTGGCCGCCACCTCGTCGGGGTTGCCGACTATCGCTGCGCCGGCGCCGCTTCTGGCACGGCCGATTCCGGTCCAGAGGCCTTCTTCGGCGAAGCCTTCGTCGTCGGCGCCTTCGCGTAGCTGGGCTTGGCGTTGTACGCCTACTGAGGCTGAGTCGAGCGCTCGGGCGCGGATTGTGGCTCCGGTGTCGTCGTCGAGCTGACTCACCAGCCGGCGGGTGGCGTCCATGGCTTCTGCGGTTGTGGGGCGCACGATCATGTGCGCTCGCAGGCCGAACTTGAGTTCGCGACCTACTGCTGCGGCCCGGTCTCGCATCTCGCTGACCGTTGCTGCAACGCCTGCGACGGTGTCGGGCCAAGTGAGGAACACGTCGGCTGCGAGGGCGGCGGTGTGCTTGGCGTCGTCGGAGAAGCCGCCGAAGTAGAAGGGCGGGCACTTCCCGCTGACGGTGCCGACGCGTGGGGGGTCGAGCTGCACCGAGACGAACTCGCCGTCGAAGTCGACCGGCTGGCCGTTGAGCAGGGTGCGCAACACCTCCATGTACTCGCGGGTGCGCTGGTAGCGGGGGGCCGACGGCAGCGGAGCGCCGGGCAGATCGCTGGAGATGATGTTGATGGTGAGCCGCCCGCCTGCCATCTGGTCGATCGTGGCGAGCTGGCGCGCTAACTGCGGCGTCCAGAGCTCGCCCATGCGCACCGCCAGCAGCAGATTGATGCGACTGGTGCGGGTGGCGATGCCGGCGGCGAACGCGGTGGCGTCGATGCCCAGCGTGTAGCCCGAGGGCAGCAGCACGTTGTCGAATCCGTTGCGCTCGGCGGCGGTGACAATGTCTGCGCAGTGGTCCCACGAGCTGGCCAGGGTGGGGTCCGGCACGCCGAGGAACTCGTAGTCGTCGTCGCACAGCGCCGAGAACCACGCAATCTCCGGCGGGGCTGTGCTCATGGCCGCTGCGCCGCGGTGCTCATTGGTCCGGCCCGGCCAGCTCTGTAGGGGTGAGCAGCTCGCTCATCTCCACTGGTCGGCCCTCGTCTATCGAGATATGCGCGGCCCGACCGATGGCCACCGACCACAATCCATCGGCCAGTGTGCATTCGGCCGGGCTCGATGTGAGCACGGCGTCTCGGAAGCGTTCCAGCTCGATGTACGACGAGCCATGGTGGTGGCCGGTCACCGGCGCGGTGCTGGCGATCTGCTGCTCGGTGACGTTGCCGATCCAGTCGCGGCCACGCACGCCCACCCACAGCACATCATCGGGGATCAGCGCCTCGAGCTTGCCGCCCTCGCCCACCACCGACAGCTCTTCCTGGTTCCGTGTGGCGTCGGCGAACATGCACAGATCCAGCAGCGCCCGCGCGCCCGAGGCGAAGTCGACGATCACGAAGGCGTTGTCCAAGATGTCGGGCGTCTCGCCGCCGTAGGTCTCGTCGAGATGGTTCAGATCCTGCGCCCCCGACGCCATTACGCGCACCGGCTCGTCGTTCACGATGAGCCGCATGAGGTCGAAGAAGTGGCAGCACTTCTCCACCAGCGTTCCGCCGGTGTTGCGATTGAACCGGTTCCAGTCGCGCACCTTCGGCTGGAAGGGAAAGCGGTGCTCTCGGATGGACACCATCGCGATGCGGCCCACGGCACCGGCGTGCGCCTGCTCGATCAGGGCAGCCACCGGCGCCATGTAGCGATACTCCAGCCCCACCCACACCAGCGGTGCGCCGGGCCCGAGCGCTTCCACGCCGTCGATGATGCGGCGGCAGTCGGCGAGCGTGGTGGCCAGCGGTTTCTCGACGAGCTGGGGTACACCGGCAGCCGCCACATCCAGAACGATGTCGGTGTGCAGGTGGTTCGGCGTCGCGACTACCACGGCGTCGCACAGCCCCGCATCGAGCAGTTCGTCGTGGCTGCCAAAGCTGGGGACGAGGTCGAGCCCGCTGCAGGCCAGCTCGTGCTGGGCCGCCTTCAGCGACGGCTCCCAGTTGTCGCACAGCGCCACGACCTCGGCGCCGTCGAGCGCTACGAGATTGGCGATGTGCTCGATGCCCATCATGCCGGTGCCGATGACGCCGAAGCGCATCGGCTCGCGGGCTGCTCGGGCCACGGCGTCGCCTTCCGTCTCGGCCTCGGGGACGCCGTCGCTCACGGCAATGGCTGGCCTTCGGAGGCTTCGACGATGTCGTACACGTCGTTGCGGTCGAGCTGCACGCCGAGCGCCGCCTGCAGCGCGTTGAGCCGCTCAGGCTGCTGGGTGCCGACGATGGCCACCGGTGCCGTGGGGTGGGCGAGCACGAATGCCACGCACACTGCGGCGCGGTCGACGCCCTCCCGTTCAGCCAGACGGTCCAGCGTGGCCAGCAGCTCCGGCCGAACCCCGCCGTCCGGGCTCTGTGCCATGAGTTGCTCGCCGTCAAGCGGGCTCTCTGCCATGAGTCGCCCGCCGGCCAGCGGGCTCCATGCCAGCGGCACCATGCCCATCTCCGAGCACAGGTCGAGCGTGCCGTCTCGCAGCGCGTCCAGGCAGGCGGCTGAGTACTCGGGCTGGGTGCTCACCAGCGGTGCGTCGAGATGGGCCGCCAGTGCCCGGGTCTGCGCAGGCGTGTAGTTGGACACCCCCACAGCGCCCACGAGCCCATCGGCAACCAGCCCGTCGAGCGTGTGGGCCACTTCGGCGGGGTGCGTGAACATGTCGGGCCGGTGCACCTGGTACAGGTCGATGCGGTCGGTGGCGAGCCGGGCCAGCGAGGCCTCGCACGCCGACCGCATTGCTGCCGCGCCCGAGTCGTAGGGCACCGGCGGCACGATGCCGCCCTTGGTGGCGAGCACCATGCGGTCGCGCAGATCGGGACGGGCCCGCAGCACCGCACCCAGGTTCTCCTCGCAGGATCCGAAGCCGGTGCCGCCCCAGTCCAGGCCGTACACGTCGGCAGTGTCCGCCAGGTTCATGCCGAGCTCGAGCCCAGCCTCGACGAGCGCGGCGTTCTGGCCGACATCGGTGCCGGTGAAACGCCAGAGGCCCAGCGCCAGCGGGCCGATCTCGACGCCGCCCGGTCCGAGCCGCCGCGCGCCCGCGCGCACCAAGTTCCCTGCGCTCCCAGCGCTCAAGACTTCACCGAGCCGGCCAGCAGCCCCCGCACGAAGAACCGCTGCAGGGCGAAGAACACGATCAGCGGCACGCCCGCCTGCACGAACGCACCCGCAGACAGCACGTGCTCGCGCAAGCCGAACTCGCCCGCCAGCGAGGCGATCCGGATGGTGGCGGGCCACGCCTCGCCGTTCGAGCCGATCATGGTGATGGCCACGAGGTAGTCGTTCCAGGTCCACAGGAACTGGAAGATCGTGAACGCTGCCAGCGCAGGCACCGACAGCGGCACGACGAGCCGCCAGAAGATCGTGACGTGATCGGCACCGTCGATGCGCGCTGCCTCGAACAGCTCGCCGGGCAGCGACGAGATGTAGTTGTGCAGCAGGAACACGGCGAACGGCAGCGCGAACGCGGTGTGCGTCAGCCACACCGCGGTGGCGCTGCCGGCTAGGTCGAAATCGGGGAACAGCGTCAGCGTGAACTCGGTGCCGGGAATGGTCCAGTGCGCCCCGCCGGCGTAGAGCTGCAGCAGCGGCAGCAGGGCCACTTGGTTCGGCAGCGCCAGCAGCGACACGAACACGATGAACAGCCATTCCCGGCCCCGGAACTTGATCCAGGCGAAGGCGTAGGCCGCCATGGCGGCGATCGCCACCGGGATCACCGTGGCCGGAATGGCGATGGCGAACGAGTTCACCAGTGCCCGCGCCAGCCCGCCGGTCTGCTCAGTGCCCAGCACCTCGGAGTAGTTGGCGAGCGTCCACCCGCCCTCGTTGAACGACTCCCACCAGCCGCTGTTGCGCTGCGCGTCGCGGGTGCGGAACGAGTTGAGGAACAGGCTGCTCGCCGGGATGCTCCACACGATCACCATCAGCCACAGCACCCACGTCGGGATGCGGCGCAGGAAGCCGTAGATCAGCTTGCCGGTGCGGTCGACCCGCTCGATGGCGCCGCTGGCCGGCCCGGGCCTCGAAGCGGTTGCCGTGCTCATGCGTCTGCTCGCTGCGTGCGCCGGATGTTGAACGCCATGGCCGGCACGACGGCCAGGAACAGCACGACGGCCAGCGCGGAGCCCAATCCGAAGTTGAGCTCGGTGAACGCCTTCTGCCACATCTCGTTCGCGATGACCTGCGTGCCGAAGTTGCCGGCGGTCATCACCTTCACGATGTCGTACACCTTCATCACCAGCACGATCAGCGTGGTGGCCACCACCGTGATGGTGGGGATGATCGTGGGGATGATGACGTTCCAGAACGTCTGCCGCTCGGTGGCCCCATCCACCCGCGCTGCTTCGATCAGTTCAGAGGGCACTGCCTTGATGGCTGCCGACAGGATCACCATGGCGAAGCCCGTCTGGATCCAGATGAGCACCACCATGAGCCACACGTTGTTGAACGGCGCCTCCTGCAGGAACAGGATGGTGCCGGCGATGGGCTCGCCGGTCGGACCGGGCACCGAACCGCCCAAACCGGGCCCGAGGAACCGGTAGATCAGCCACAGCACCGGGACAGCGGTGACTGCGGCGCCGATGGCGAACGCGGTCTGCCGCCGCTTCACCCCGAACGCGCACAGGCCTGCAAGCAGCACAGTGACGAGGGCCAGGATCAGCACGGCCACCCACGCGCCGCCGGTGCGCGGCCGCAGGCTGCCCAGCCAGACCCAGATGGCGTTGAGGAACCCCGTCTGCGGTTTCTGGGGCGGTCGGGCGATGTACATGAAGCGCCAGATGATCCCGGCGCCCACGAAGGAGATGGCCATGGGCAGGAAGATGAGGCTCTTGGCCACCGATTCCCCGCGCACCCCGTCAGCGAGCACCGCTGCAGCCAGCCCGAGCGCCGTCGACAGCCCCGTCACCACCACCACCCACCACAGGTTGTTGATGACGGTGCCACGCAGCGTGGTGAACACGGCGAACGAGAGCACGAACAGCCCGATGGCGATCGGGCCGATCGAGCCGGGCAGGGCCTCCATCGTGCGGCCGCGACGGCGGCCCACAGCCATGCCGATCCCCAGTCCGACGGCGATGAGCACGAGGGCGGCGTAGAAGAGCCGGCTGGTGAAGATCTCGGTCCAGCCGCTCAGGTCGAGGCTGTTGGGGTTGGTGAGGATCTCCCCGTAGTTGGCGAGCCCCACCCATTCGGCGGCCCGCGAGTCGAGCAGCGAGAGGTAGATCGACCGGATGAGCGGGATCACCAGCCCGAGCGCTGCGAACAGCAGCGACGGCCCGAGGAAGGTGACGAGACGCCCGCGTTCGGACAGGCGGGTCCGGCTGGACTTCGACGGCGTGCCCAGCACGCTGGCCGCAATGCCGGCGGCAGCACCGACCACCGCGCACACCGCCGCCCAGAGCCACAGTGGCCCGCCGGCAACGTCATTGCCGGCGATCACTGCGCCGATCAGGGCACCGACGAGTGCGCCAGAGGTCGCAAGAAACGTGCGCCAGCGATCAACCGCCAGGTCGAAGAGCCAGTTCGCTCCGAAGAACAGAGCTGTGCTTGCGCCGATGGCGATGACCACGCCGATCAGCGCACCGCCTAGCGCGCCCATCGTCGCAGTCTTGCAGGTGCGCAATCACACTCGATGACTGCGAGGCGCGTCACCGCGCCGGCGGAATTCACCGGATGCCCAGACGCGAAGGAGGCCGGCCCAGCACGCTGGACCGGCCTCCGTTCACGAGTGTTTGTCTCTCAGGCCGGCTACTGCGGCCAGGAAGCGTCGATCGCGGCGAACGCCTCGGCGACGGTCTTGTCGCCGTTGACCGCGCTGGTGCCCTCCGTCCAGAAGGTGCCGGCGCCGACAGCGGCAGGCATCAGGTCGGACCCGTCGAAGCGGGCCGGGCTGGCCGTCTGCAGGATCTCGACGAACGACCGCTCGAGGTCGTTGTAGAGGCTCAGGTCTTGGTTGAGATTGGCCGACAAGAAGCCTGACTGGCCGCCGCCCTGACGAGCGGCCTGAGCGGCTTGGCGAGCGTTGGCGTACTCGGCGCTGCCGAAGAACTCCATCACCGCCCACACCTCAGGCGCGTCACGGAACGCCGACACGTAGGTGCCCGCGGTCAGGACGGGACGGTTGCCCTTCGCTGCGACTGCCGGGAAGTAGAACACATCGATTGTTTGACCTGGGCCCACGCTGGTCCCTTCGGGCAAGAATGCGGCGAAGAACGATGCCTGGCGGTGCATCGCGCAGTCGCCGGCTACCAACGGTTCGCCGTTGTCGCCGAATGGCGTCGCAGCAATCGAACCGCCCGCGGCGTAGACGGCGCCCGGGAGATTCCACAGCTCCAGCACGAACTCGGCTGTGCCGACGATCCTTGGATCGGCGAACGGCAGATCGCCTGCGACCCACTGGTCATAGACATTCTCGTCCTGCACGCGAAGCACGAGATCCTCCATCCAGTCGGTGAACGGCCATCCGGTGGCGGGGCCGGACTCGATGCCCACACACCAGGGTGTGACGCCGTCCGCGAGCATGTCGGCCGTGAGAATCTGGAGTTCCGTGAGCGATTCGGGTACCGAGTAGCCGCCGCTCTCGAAGATCTCGGTGTTGTACCAGACGATCGACTTGAGGTCGGTCTTGTTGGGAACGCCGTACAGCGTGCCGCCGAACGTGACGGTGTCGAGCGAGCCGGCGGGCCACTGGGAGCCAATCGCGGCCTGTACCTCGTCGGGTACGGCCAGGATCCAGTTCTCGGCTGCGAAGTCGCCGACCTTGCCAGGCTGCGGGAACACCGCGATGTCCGGCGGGTTGCCGCCGGCTGCCTGGGCGTTGATCTGGTCGGAGAAGTCGCGGGCGCCGGTGTAGACGATCTCGATGCCGGTTGCCGCAGCGAAGACGTCCAAGGCGTCCTGCATGGCGCCGGCCTCTTCCTCGCTCGACTCAGGGCCGAACACCGTCACCTTGGTGCCGGACAGGTCCATCATGGCGTCGTCCATGGAGTCGTCCATCGACTCGTCGTCCATGGCCTCATCCATGGCCTCATCCATGTCGTCGTCCATGGATTCGTCGTCCATGGATTCATCCATCGACTCCTCGGCCATCGCCTCGGTCGCGGCGGGCGCCTCCCCGGCGTCATCGTCGTCGTCGCTGGCGCAGGCGGCAACGATGAGGCCGAAGGCAAGGACGACTGCGAGCAGCCGAGAAGTGCGTAGGCGGGTTGATCTGGTGCGGTGCTTTTTCATGTGAGTTCCTCCCTCAGGGGTCGCAAGCCCATTCGGTTGTCGACGTTGCAAGCGCTTGCAGTCACCGTGCCGGAAGCCTAGCGCGACGGCTGAACATGCCATTCCGTCATCTGTGCGACGCGGGGGCCGGATTCCGGCCTAGATCAACGCCCAGATTGGTGCTCAATCGACGCTCGGCGGCCCCACCGAGTCCCGGATGATGAGCTCGGTGTCGAGCTGCACGTGCTGCGGGGGCTCGACGCTCGGCTGGAGCATCCGCAGCAGCAGTTCGGCGGCGACCGTTCCCTGCCTGGCAACGTGCTGCCTGACGGTGGTCAGCCCCACGAGGCGACTCTGATCGTGGTCGTCGACCCCCACCACCGACAGGTCCTCCCCGATGCACAGTTCAAGATCACGAGCGGCGAGCATGATGCCGAATGCCTGCTCATCGCACATGGCGAACATCGCGCTCGGACGCTCGGCTGATTGCAGCAGCGCGTGGGCCGCCCGGCGCGCCTCGGCCCAGCTGTTGCTGGTGGACACCCGCAGCGCCGGGTCGGGCGTGAGCCCAGCCTCGGCGTGCGCCTGTTCGTAGCCCTGGGCTCGATGAGCGGGGATGCTGAAGTTCAGCGAGTCGCCGCTGTCGAGGCTGAGCAGGCCGATGCGTCGGTGCCCGTGCCGGAGCAGGAGCTGGGTGGCGTCGCTGCCGACGGCCACATTGTCGATGGTCACCGAGCTCAGCGCCTTCGTGCGAAAGCCGACGCTCACGGCGCGCCCGCCTTGGGCGACGAAGGCTTCCGCAGCCGCCTCGTCGAGAGCGACGTCGACGAGCACCACTGCGTCGCTCCGCCCCGATCTCACGCCGTTCAACTCGATGAAGCGCTGCCGCTCGTCGAGGTTGGCGACGCCTGACAGCAGCAGGTCATACCCGGCAGCGGTCATCTCACGGCCCAGTGCGCCCACCATCGTGGCGTTGAACCAGGCAGCCGGGTCTGGCACCGCCACCGCAATGGTGTTGGTGGTTCCCGCGGCCAGCCGAGCGGCCGGCAGGTTGGGCCGGTAGTCGAGTTCGGCAGCCACGGCGAGCACTCGCTGCCGTGTTTCGGTCGCCACGTGCGGCAGGCCGCGAAGCGCACGGCTGACGGTTGCGGTCGATACCTCCGCCGCCCGTGCGACATCGCCGATACGGACCGGGGAACCGGCGCCGGCTGCTTGCGCCACAGGCCTGCCGGCGAGCGATGCCTCGCCTAGATCCGCCATACCGCTGCGCTCGCGGGAGGCAACAAGTGAACTCCGCCGGGCCTGTCCTGCGCCGATGGGGCCGTAGGGGCTGCGCCCGGGTGACGGCAGGCGGTCGCCGAGTCGTAGAGCAGCGTGGCACCGGCCGCAAGCGGCACGTCGCACGCCGTGTCGCCCACGTTGGCCGCCACCATGAGGCCGCCCCGCCGGTACGAGATGATCGGTCCGTCGCCGCCGTCGGTCCAGGTGACGGTTGCTCCGGCGGCTTCGAGGTGGTGGCGGGCACCCCGCTGCACAGCGAGCAGCTCGCGGTACGCCTCCAGCCACGAGCGCGCAGCCCCGTCCTGCGCTGCGGCCGTGTGGGCGTGCGGGCGATCAGTCGACCGCAGCCACGGCTCGGCGTCGGAGAAGCCGTTGTGCGGGCCGCTGCCCCACGGCATGGGCGTCCGGCAGCCGTCTCGCCCGGCACCCACGTCGCTGTCGGGGCCGACGGGGTCGAGCTTGTCGGCCACCGCCACCTCGCCGTCGGTCAGCCCGAGCTCCTCGCCCTGGTAGAGCACGAAGGTGCCGGGCAGAAATGCAGCGAGCACGTTGAACGCGAGCGTGCGAGCGGCACCCCAGCCGTCCGGCGCGGTCGGTTCGTCGCCGGCGGCGTTACTGCGCAGGGCGAAGCGGGTGGGGGCTCGGGGCATGTCGTGGCTGCTCATTGCCCACAGCAGCCGTTCGGCCAGGTCGCCGGTGGGTGCGCTCAGCGTCGTGCGGATCTCCGCGGGCTCCCACTCGATGTGCATGGGCGCAAACCAGTAGCCGCCGTGCATGCCGTCGGCGGGCAGCAGCGCATCCATGCCTCGCGGGTCGAGGTGGTACGTCTCGCCGTGCAGGAAGGCCCCGTAGCCGTCGCAGATGGTGCGCCAGCGCCGGAAGACGTCTTGGCTCTCGGGCTGGAACACATCGTGGACGTGCTCGAAGCAGTCCCATTGCTCCCAGCGCGAGGCCCCCGCCGGGATGGGCTGCAGCTGCGGATTGGAGCGCAGTTGCTCGTCTTTCACCAGGCCGCCTGCCACGTCGACGCGGAAGCCGTCGACGCCCCGGTCGAGCCAGAAGCGCAGGATGTCGTCCCACTCGGCGGCGACGGTCGGGTTGCGCCAGTTCAGATCGGGCTGCGAGGGCAGGAAGAGGTGCAGGTAGTACTGGCCCGAGTCAGGATCGAGGGTCCACGCTGGGCCGCCGAAATAGCCGACCCAGTTGTTCGGCGGGCCGCCGTCGGATGCCGGATCGCGCCAGATGTAGTAGTCGCGGTAGCGCTCGCGGTCGGCCGCACCGGAGTTGCCCAGCGCCGCTTGGAACCAGCGGTGGTCGCTGCTCGTGTGATTCGGGACGAGGTCGGTGACGATGCGGATGTCGCGCTCGTGCGCTTCGGCCACCAGCCGGTCGAGCGTGGCCAAGTCGCCGAAGAGCGGGTCGACGTCGCAGTAGTCGGCCACGTCGTAGCCCCAGTCATGGCCGGGCGTGGGATAGAAGGGCGTGATCCAGACGAAATCCACGCCGAGGCGCGCCAGGTAGTCGAGCCTGGCGATCACCCCGCCGAGGTCGCCCACCCCGTCGTCGTCAGAATCGGCGAAGGAGCGCACGTACACCTGGTAGCCGACGGCATCGGCCCACCAGCGCCGGAGGCTGTCTGTGGCTGATGCGGGGCTGCAGCGCGTCACGGCCACCTCCGGTCGTTGGTCGACCGTCAGTCTGCCGCGTGTCTGTAACCGTTTGCGGCATGGCCCGCCGTGAGCCCGTCCCTATAACCCAAAGACCGACCCGCCGAAGCGGGCCGGACTGTGTAACCCAAAGACCGACCCGCCGAAGCGGGCCGGTCCTTGGTCTGTCAGTTTGGGTTGTGTGATGTGCGGCTCGGGGATCACACCCCGAGCGGTGAACACACGGCTTGTCTAGCGCAGCGCAACGAATAGTGTCAACTGTCCGGTCAGCGAACAGAAAGGCGCCCGTCATGCCACAACCTCCCAGCCCCTATGACTTCCTTCCTGCAGTTGCGTCGTTCGAGGTGCGAAGCGACGACGTCGCCGAGGGGCAGATGCTCCCGATGCCGCAGGTCTCGGGCATTTTCGGTGCCGGAGGCGAAGATCGATCCCCGCATCTGTCGTGGTCGGGCGCGCCTGAGGGCACACAGAGCTACGCCGTCACCTGCTTCGACCCCGACGCGCCGACCGGCAGCGGCTTCTGGCACTGGGTCGCGTTCGACATTCCCGCGTCATGCACCGAGCTCACCTCAGGTGCCGGCGACAGCGAAGGCAGCGGGCTGCCCGACGGTGCCAAGCAGCTTCGCAACGACGCCGGACTGTCCGGCTACCTGGGCTCTGCGCCGCCGGCCGGCCACGGCCCGCACCGCTACATGTTCGCGGTGCACGCGCTGAGCGTTGCCTCGCTGCCGATCGACGAGAACGTCTCGCCGGCAATCTGCGGCTTCAACATGTTCGGCACCACACTGGGCCGCGCCCTCCTCACGCCCATCTACGAACAGAGCTAGCCATGGCGGCCGGAAGCGCCCACAGCGGCGTTCCGGCCCCACCGGCTCCAGCGAATGGCGTTGCGATGCGCCGCCTCGCTTGGATTGACGACGTGGGGGAACCGTGCTTGAGGACGATCACGACCTGACCGACGATGATCTCGCTGCCCTCGAGGTCATCTACCGCGTCATGTGGGAGGACGAGGGCGCCGGGCTGCACAAGCACGTGGCCCGCAGCTTTCGAGCTTGGGCACAGACGCAGCACCCGCATCTCGACGTGGCCGACGTCGAGGGCGATGGCGGCGACGACGGCCACATCGCGCGGGAGAACGGCAGCCGCGTCGACCTGACGCGGGCGACCCGGACGAACGGAGGTGTCACGACAACGACATTGGAGCTCACACAGCACGCCGCACTGGGCAGGTCGGTGGTCACGATCCGGGTGCTCAGCGGCGCGGGCGAAGCCTGGGTCTGGGTGGATGTCGAGGCGCCTCATATCGCTGCGACGCCGGGGAGCCTCGGTGCGGCCGACTCGGGGGTCCCCGCTGCGCCCGGTACCGACTCCGGGCAGTCGCGCTGGGCCCAGCTCCGCTCGACGGGAGCGGAGTCGCTGGTGTCCGACCTGCTCGACACCGCCCACGGCCGGGGCGGACGGCCTCACCTCGGCCGTGAACCGCTCACCACCTCGCCGGTTCCTGTCCGCGATGTTGAGCACGCCAAGGCCATCCGCAATGCCGTCCTGTCGCCCGATCGACCGGTGCCGTACCTCGTGCTGGCGTGGGATCCCATCAACCCGAGCACGGCACTGGGCGACATGACCCGGCGAGCGCAGAGCGCGGCGTCGCAGGTCGCCGGCTTGGCTCGCGTCTTTGTCATGCCGCTGGAAACGCTGACACCGTTCCAGCGCCTGATCGGCGGCGAGATGGACCTCGAGCCCGGCGAGGCCCGGCTGTACCTGCCCGGTGAGCACGAGCCGCACCGGCACCGCACGCTCGCCAAGGAAGTGGTGCGTTCAAGCCCGCATCAAGCCGGCCGCTGGGCAAGCCAGCTCTTGAGCCTGGCCATGGTCGAACGCGAGCCGCCGTCGCTGTTCAGCCATTCCCAAGCCGAGCTCGGCAGCCAGCGCAGGGCACCCGAGCTTGCCTCGGGCTCTGGCTTGCACGAGCGCATCGAGGCGCTCGAATCCGAGCGCGACGATCTGTGGGAAGCGTTGTTCGAGACGCGCGAGCAGCGACAGGCAGCCCGGGATCAGCGTGACGAGATGTCGCAGCAGGTGCTCGACATGCAGGACGAGCTGGAGCTGGCGCAGCTCCGCACCGAGGAACTCCAGGAGAAGCTCATCGACAAGGAGGACCAGATGGTGGAGATGCTGGTCCGGGTCGGCGAGGCCGGCACCCCGATGGTGACGGATGCCGCGGGCAGGAAGTACCCGCCGGTGACTTCGGTGAGCCATGCGCTGCAGCTGGCGCGAGCCAACCTCGTGCGGGTCGAGATCCCGCCCGAGGTCGACCAGCACGTCGCGGAGCTCGACAACTCGATCGAGGCGCGGTCATGGGCCCGCAGCGTGTTCGACGGGTTGCTCGCGCTGGAGGCCTACGCCCACTCGGGCGCCGAGTTCGGCGACTTCCGGGACTGGTGCAAGTCGAGCAAGCACCCGCGCAAGTGGTTCGCGAATTCGAAGAAGCTGGCGATGCGCGAGTCCGAAGAGGTGATGAGGAGATCCGAGCTGCGGCGCCTGCGGGAAATGCCGGTGTCGGCGCGAGTCAGCGACGCGGGCAACATCGTCATGGAGGCGCATCTCAAGCTCTCCAACGGCGGGCTGGCGCCGCGGCTCTATTTTCACGACGACACCGGCCGCAACACCGGCAAGGTGCATGTGGGCTACATCGGCCCGCACCTGCCCACCAAGCGCTTCAGATCCTGAGATCGAGACGGAGATCGAGACGGCGCCGGACAGTCAGCTCGACGCTCCCTGGGCGGTCTGGCGGTCGCCCTGGGGATCGCGGCGCGACACGAACCCGTTGAGATCGCAGGCCTCGCGCACCGGCGCCGACATGTCGTAGGTGCCTGGATCCAGCGGGGTGCCGGTGCCGTCGGCGACCCGGGTCATCATGTGGAAGTTGGCGCTGACCGCCACGGCATCGACCATCACGTCGGCGCCCGCGGCGTCGACCACCGCGGCTCGCGCCGCAGCCGTGGCTTCGCGGTCTCCTTCCCACATCGCCTCGGCCAAGCGCGCCAGCAGCGCGCCGTGGGGCACACCGCCGTCGCCATCGCCGGAGCCGTTGACGGCTTCGTAGCTGACATCCATGTCCTTGTTCTGGCCGCTCAGACCGAGCAGCATCGCGTGGGCGGACGTTCAGTAGAAGCACTCGTTGAGCTTCGATGTCCGCGCTGCGAGCACCTCGATCTGGGGCCGGGTGAGCGAGTTGCGGTCGGACACCACATCGCCGCGCACACGCTCCATGGGCACGTACTGGGCGTCGGAGAGGATGAACAGCGCCTCGTTCTCCGCCGGCACGGCGCTGAGCGCCTTGATGACGTTCGGCATCTTGATGTCGGCAGTGGGCACCCAGTGGTACTTCACGGCCGCAGGCGCGCCTTCCCGCCCCGGCGGGCCGTCGGCGGGCTCGTCCAGTTCGATGCGCGGCAGCTCCAGCGCGTCGGCGAAGCGATCGACGCAATTGGACTGCGCCACCAGCCCCACCAGCTCCACATAGGCCAGCGGGTCGACGCCGCGTTCGATGATCGACTGGTACCAGTCTCCGGTCAGCGTTCCCGGGTGGTTGGTGATGCGCCAGACCGCATCGACTGCAGCGGCCCGCAGCGGGCCGTCAGCATCGACGAGGCCCTCGATGCTGCTGGGCTGCACCCACGGCGGCAGCACGCTGCCATCGTCGGCGCGATGGTCCCGGGCGGCGCGCACCTGCCGCACGATCTCGGCACGCTGCTCGCCGGTCCACCAGGTGCCGGGCCTCGACCAGCGGGCCGCGATCTCGCCATGCGCAGCTCCCAGATCATCCCGAATAGGCAGCTCAGTGTCATACGTGCGCTGTGGCGCTGCGATGCTCATAGCCGGATCTCCGCTGGCCGGGGACAGTGTCGGTGGCCACATGCTGGCACACGCGGAACAGCCACACAGCGGCCCGTTCGAAGAGCGGGAACCGGCGGTGCGCGCGCCGTTCCGGTTGGCCTACGATCAGCCCCGCAATCTCGCCGTGTCGCCGCTCGGGCTGCGCGGCGGGGTCGCTCTCGCTTGCACCATCGAACCCCTCAAGGAGCACAGATGCCAACGCCGCAGAAGGCCATCTTCAACGAGATGGGCACCAACCAGTGGTACGTCCACCTGAGCCGCGTCGAGGGCGCGGATCTCGGTGTGGTCACGTCCGTCCTTGCCGACCTGCGGGCTGCGTGCGACGCGCAGGGCATCAACCTGACGCTCGGCTTCGGACCGGGCCTGCTGCCGGAGCTGACCGATGACGTGCCCGACGACTTCCAGGCCTACGTGACCGTCCAGTCCGAGGACGGCTCCGGGCGCGAAGCCAAGGGCACACAGGAAGAGCTGTTGCTGTGGCTGAACCACGACGACAAGGACAAGGTGTGGAAGGCGCAGTACGACGCCCGTACCGCCCTGGCGGGCCACATGGCCGTCGCTCGTGAGACGCCCACGTTCATCTACGGCGACTCGCTGGACATGACCGGCTTCAAGGACGGCACCGGCAACCCCGCCGACGAGGACCAGCCCGCCGTGGCCATCGTGCCCGACGGCGACGCGGGCGCAGGCGGCAGCCACATCATCGCCCAGCGCTGGGTGCACGACCTCGACGGCTGGAACGCGCTCTCCGATGAGCAGCAGGAGAAGAATTTCGGGCGCAAGAAGTTCCCCGAGACCGACAAGACCGACAGCCAGGAGCCCTACAGCCACCTGAGCCATGTGGAGCTGCGCGCGGACGGCAACCATGGCAACGAGGGCAGCGACAAGATCAACGAGATCGCCCGCCGCTCCACGCCGTACGCATTCCACGACGGCACCGTGGGGCTGTACTTCATGGCGTTCTGCAAGGACCAGGCACCGCTGCGGCGCCGCCTGCGCCGGATGTACGGGCTTGACGATGCCAATGGCGTGCGCGACGCCATCACCGACTTCTCGAACCCGGCCTCCGGTTCCTTCTACTTCGCTCCCAGCGAGGAAACTCTCGACGCCATCACCGGCTGAGAACCCGGTCGCCTAGGCATCTTCGGCGGCTTGGTCGCGGAACCATTCGCGGGCTGACATCGAGGCGATCGCCTCGAGGGCCAGCCCCGTGTGCAGATCGTCGGCCATGGCGCGCCGCAGGGGGCGCACCAACGCGTGGCGGGTGTTGCGCAGCAGGATCGGGTTCAGCTTGGCGAGGTCGGCGGCGATCTCCTGCGCGCGGGCCATGAGGTCGTCGGCGGGCAGCACCTCGCCCACGATGCCGAGCTCGTGGGCTTCGGCGGCACCGATCTGCTGGCCAGTGAGCAGGAAGTAGCGGCCCCGGTTCGGTCCCAGCAGCAGCGGCCAGACGATCTGCATGCTGTCGCCGGGCACCAGCCCGCCGGGGAAGTGCGGGGCGTCCTGGAAGTAGGCCCCTTCTGCGGCGAGCACGATGTCGCACAGCACCGCCAGCTCCGAATGCACTGTCACCGGGCCGTTCACTGCGGCGATCATCGGCACCTCGATATCCAGCATCTGGTCGACGAGCCGGTTGCCCTCCCAGATGATGCGGTCCCACACCGTCGCGTTGGCGCGCCCCTCGGCGAGCGCATTGACCTCGTCGGGCAGCTCGATGAACGAGTCCCCGGTGCCGGTCAGGATCACCACCTTGATGTCGCGGTCCGATGCCAGCGCCATGAACAGCTCGGGCAGCTCACGGTGCGGACGGCCGCCCCACTGAAGCGGACCGCCGCGCGTGTTCATGCGAACGGTCACCACCCCGGCGTCGTCGCGGGTCACCTCGGCGGTGCGGTATCGGTCTGCGTATTCGGCGAACTCCATGGCTTCATGCTCGCAGAACGCGGATAACGACGGGAGAGCCGGCGGGTTGCCCGATTACCATCGTTCGGACGGGGACTGCCTGGGGGAGCGCGATGACTGACGTTGCGGATCGAATGGAAGCGGCCGATGCGCCGACGAGGGAGCAGCACCTCGCAGACATGGCCGACTACCTCGCTGGCGGCGTGCAACGAGCCCACGACACCGGCAACAGGGGTCCCGTCCGGTACGGGTCCGACGGCAAGCTGCATCCCGAGATCCTGGAGAACTACTGGAAGCACGGCTTCTATGTCTTCACCGGAGTCGTCGGCCCTGACGAGATTGCCGAACTCCGATCCGAGGTGGGCGAGGTCATCGAGCGGGCGCCGGTGCGCCAAGGCGCAGAGGTGGACCGCCACGGCCGGCCCGCACTGGGCCGCGACTATGCAGTCGAGCCGTACATCCACATCGCGCCGCTGTCTGACCCGTTCGGCGGCACCAGCGCCCTCGGCGGCCGCCACCAGGTCCAGATGGACCAGCCGACGCCCGATGCCGGCGCCCCGCCTGATGTCGTCTACCTGATCTTCGGCATGTGCCAGTCGATGCCCTCCGCGCTGCGGCTGTACGGCCATCCCGACCTGATGTCGATCGCCGAGAGCATCAACGGCCCCGACTTCGTTCCCTACAACGACGCCATCTTCGTGAAGGAACCCGGGCTGGGCGGCTCGGTGTCGTGGCACCAGGACGGGGTGACCCACTGGGACAACCCCGACTGGGACATGGGCATCCACGGCTTCAACTTCCAGGTGCAGCTGTATGAGACCACGGCCGCGAATGCGCTGTGGATCGTGCCCGGCACGCACAAGCTGGGGCGCATCGACCTGCGCGCGAAGGTTGCCGACAACGGCGGCAGCACCATGCTGCCCGACGCCATCCCGCTGCTGTGCGAGCCGGGTGATGCGACCGTGGTGAACCGTCACATGGTCCACGGCTCCTATGCCAACACCTCTGCAGACCCGCGCATCTCGGTCACGTTCGGCTTCCACCGGCGCTCATCGGTGGTGGGCGTGGCAGGTCAACTGCGGGTGCACGAGCGCGACGGCGTGGTCGTCTACGACGAGGAGCGGGTGTTCAAGCGGTCATCGGTGATCGCGGTGGCCATCGACGCCCGGGCGCAGCATCGCCCCGGCGAACGCCGCTACACCTACGCACCCTTCGTCGGCCTCGAAGACGATTTCCGCTACAACGACGAGACGTTCGACCGCGTCATCCGCGACTACAACCTCAACGACCTCGCCATCTGACCCCCGTCCTGACCCCCCGTCGAGATCGACCCCTCAGGCCGCCGACGCTTGGCTGTAGAGCTCGGTGACGAGGTCGAGGGCTTGGGTGACCAGCGGCAGGGGTTCGCCGGAGCGGGTGAGCAGCAGCAGGGGGACCGAGGCGGCGTCGTCGCTGATCGGCACGTAGTGCAGGCCTGGCGGCCGGAACGTCTGCACGCTGGAGGGCACGATGGCGACGCCCTCGCCTGCAGCCACGAATCCGAGGATGGTGGTGTACTCGGTGGCCTCGATCATGGGGTCGTAGGCGACGCCTTGGGCGCTGAACATCCCGGCCAGCACGGCGTGGAGGCTGGGCGACACTCCCCGGTCGAAGCCGATGATCGGCTCGCCGGACAGATCGCGCAGCGCTGCAGCCCGCTGCCGGGCCAGCCGGTGAGCGCCGCCCGCGGCCAGCAGCAGCCGCTCGTTCATCACCAGGGTCGCCTCCACCTGGTCGGCGTCGCCGGCGGCCCTGCCGATGCCCAGATCGATGCGTCCGGCGCGCAGCGCCTTGACCTGTTCGTCGGAGCTCAGCGTGTGCAGCTCGAAGTCGACCCGGGGCCGTCGCCGGCGGTACTCGGCCAGCACGCGCGGCATCACCTCGTAGGCAGCCGAGTCGACGAAGCCGACCCGCAGCGTGCCCGTGTGACCTTCGCGGCGCTGCGACATGAGGCGCTCCACGCCGTCCGCGGCCGCCAGCAGTCGAAGCGCTTCGGGATAGAGGAACCGTCCGGCTTCGGTGAGCGTGACCCGCCGGGTGCTGCGGTCGAACAGTGCGGTGTCGAGCTCGCGCTCGAGCTGCCGGATCTGCTGGCTCAGCGGCGGCTGGGACATGTGCAGTCGCTGCGCGGCCCGGCCGAAGTGCAGCTCATCGGCCACGGTGACGAAGTAGCGCAGGCGCTGCAGGTTCACGCCGCACAGCGTAGAAGCGATTGAGAGGCAGTGCATCTGAATTATTTGCAAACTGATACTTCTCGTCACCGAGCGGGGTGCTTAGCCTGCAGAGCAATGGCAGGACTTGCGGGCCGGCTGCGGAAGCGTCCGCCCAAGTACTCGGCTGCGGCGCTGGCCTGGAAGGGCCTCCGGGGCCAATCGTGGCCCCGGGTGTGGCGCGACTGCGATCTGCAACGGTCCTACGACGCCGTGGTGATCGGCGGCGGCGTGCACGGCCTGGCCACCGCCTACTACCTGGCCCGCAACCACGGCATGACCAACGTGGCCGTGCTCGACAAGGCCTACCTGGGCAGCGGCGGCTCGGGGCGCAACACGGCCATCGTGCGCTCCAACTATCTCACCCCTGAAGGGGTGGCCTTCTACGACCGGTCGGTGCACCTGTACGAGCAGATGGCGGTGGAGCTGAACATCAACGTGATGTTCAGCCAACGCGGCCACCTGACGCTTGCGCACTCCGACGCCTCCCTGCGCACGATGCACTGGCGCGCCGAGGTCAACAAGCTCGGCGGCGTCAACTCCAGCGTGATCGGCCCCGACGAGATCAAGAAGGAGTGCCCGAGCCTCGACACCTCCGACCACCCCCGCTACCCGATTCACGGCGCGCTGTATCACCCGCCAGGCGGCGTCGTTCGCCACGACGCGGTGGTGTGGGGGTACGCCCGGGCGGCGGACCACATGGGCGTCGAGATGCACCAGAAGACCGAGGTCACTGACATTCTGTGCGAGGGCGGCGATGGTCCCGACGGCAAGGGCGCCGGGGGCCGGGTGACCGGCGTTCGCACGAACCGCGGCGACATCTCCTCGCCGATCGTCATCAACTGCACCGCCGGGTGGGCATCGCTCATCTCGACCATGGCCGGCGTGCGGCTGCCCATCACCACCCACCCCTTGCAGGCCGCCGTCACCGAGCCGGTGAAGATGTTCCTGCCCACGGTGGTGGTCTCGGGTTCGCTGCACGTCTACGTGAGCCAGACCGACCGGGGCGAGCTGGTGTTCGGCGCCTCGGTCGACCCCTATGCCAACTACTCGGTGCGCGGCTCGCTGGAGTTCACCGAGGGACTGGCTGGGCACGTGCTCGAGCTGATGCCCGGCGTTTCGCGTATGCGGATTCTGCGCCAGTGGTCAGGCCTGTGCGACATGACCCCCGACTACTCGCCGGTGATGGGCTTCACACCCGTCGACGGCTTCCTGGTGGATGTGGGCTGGGGCACCTACGGATTCAAGGCTGCGCCGGTCTCCGGCGAGCAGATGGCCGAGGCCGCCGCTACAGGCCGCACGCCCAAGCTGATCGAGGCTTTCGCCCTCAGCCGTTTCGACAACGGCGAACTCGTGGGTGAAAAGGGCGCAGCGTCGGTGGGCCACTGATGTCCGGCGTGACGCTTGCCCCCAGGGCCATGAGGCCCACCGGCGCCGATACGACAGTGGTGGGTCATTGATGTTGCTTGTCCTTTGCCCCAACTGCGGTCCACGCAACTCGACCGACCTCCGGTACGGGGGCGAGTCGCACGCCCGTCCCGACCCCAACACAGCCTCGCCGGCCGAATGGCGGGCCTACCTGTACCTGCGCGACAACCCCGCCGGCTGGCTGCGCGAGAACTGGTACTGCGCGTCGGGCTGCCGCCGCTGGTTCTCGATCGAGCGCAACACCGCCACCAACGAATTCCGCGATCCGCCCCTGCCCGGTGATAAGCGAGGCGGCGCAGCATGAGTGCGTGTGTGCCCGGTGCTCTCTGGGGCACCCAGCCCGACGGCAGGAAAGGCAGCGCGGCATGACGATGAGCCGGCAGGGCGTCCAGCCCACCGAGGTGATCGACCGGGCCGCCAAGCTTCGCTTCCGCTGGAACGGCAAGCGTTTCAGCGGGTTCGAGGGCGACACGATCGCCTCTGCCCTGGCCGCTTCTGGAGAGCAGATCTTCTCCCGCTCCATGAAGTACCACCGGCCCCGGGGCATCCTCACCGCCGACTACTGGGATCCCAACCTGATGGTCCAGGTGGGCGACGACCCCAACGTGCGGGCCGGCCACCGCTTGCTGGAGAGCGGCATGGACGTCCGCTCGCAGAATGCGTGGCCGTCGCTGAACCGCGACATCAAGGCGGCGAACGGTCTGCTCGGGCGGTTCCTGACGGCCGGCTTCTACTACAAGACCTTCATGCGGCCGCAGTGGCTGTGGCCGACCTACGAGCGGGTGCTGGCCACGTTCGCCCCGGGCGGCAAGATCGACCTCGACACCCCGCACGCCTACCACGACAAGCGCTACACGCACCCCGACGTGGTGGTGGCCGGAGCAGGCCCGGCCGGCATCGAGGCGGCGCTGGCCGCCAGCAGCGCGGGCGCCAGCGTGATGCTGGTCTCCCATGAGCACAGCGTGGGCGGCCATCTGCGCTACTCGAGCGCTGCCGCCGATCAGGCCGCGCTCGCCGAGCTGCGCACTGCGCTGGACGCTTCCGATGTCGAGGTGCTGACCGACTCGACCGTGACCGGTCGGTATGAGGACAACTGGCTCGGCATCGTCCAGCGCAACCACCCGATCGCAGTCGAGCGTCTCATCAAGGCCCGCGCCAAGACGCTGGTGGCAGCGCCCGGCCTGATCGAGCGTCCCTACGTGTTCGAGGGCAACGACCGGCCCGGCGTCATCACCTCGGGCGCAGCACGTCGCCTGGTGAACCTCTGGGGCGTCAAGCCGGGCGAGCGGGCGGTGGTGTTCAGTGCGAATGCCGAGGGAGACGCCGCGGTCGCCGACTTGGAACGGGTGGGCACCGAGATCGCTGCCGTCATCGACGGTCGCACCGGGGGCAGCATCAGCTCGACCCGCGGCTCGTCGCGGGCGGTCGACGCAGTCGTAGCCGACGGAGCCTCCATCGGCGCCGATCTGCTCGTGGTAGCAGCCGGCTGGACGGCGCCGACATCGCTGCTCAACATGGCAGGCGACCGTCCCGTCTATGACCCCGCCGCAGCCAGGTTCTTCCCGTCCGACCCCCCCAGCAATGTGCTGGCGACGGGCGGGCTCGCCGGCGACGCCGATCTTGACGGGCTGCGTCAGCATGGCGCCGCCACAGGACGCCTCGCCGCAGCCCGTGCCGCGGCGGTCCGCCATCGCCTGCAGTCGCGCACCGCTCGGGCACTGCCGGTCGACGGCGACGAGCCCGCCCCCGCACCCGACGAACGGGCACCGCTCGGCCGCGACCCCCATCCCGAGCTCTACCGCGCCGACACCCACGGCATGGTGGACATGTCCGAGGACATCAGCTCCAAGGACTTGGTGGCCGCCGCGCACGAGGGCTACGACTCGGTGGAGCTGGCCAAGCGCTACACCACGGCCACGATGGGACCCTCGCAGGGCAAGCTGGAAACGGTCAACACCGTCGCAGCCATTGCCGAGGCGCGCGGCGAGACGATCAGCCAGGTCGGCACCACCGTGTGGCGGCCCCCCTACGCGCCGCTCACGCTCGGTGCGCTCGCCGGGCGGATGTTCGAGCCGGTGCGGGTGTCGTCGATCCACCCCTGGCACGAGGCCAACAACGTCTCCATCATCCAGGCCGGCCAGTGGCTGCGCCCCGATCACTACGGCGACCCTGCAGCCGAGGTGCGCAATGTCCGCCGCAACGTCGGGCTCATCGACGTCACCCCGCTGGGCAAGCTCGACCTGCGCGGCCCCGACGTGGGAAAGCTCCTGAGCCTGCTCTATGTCAACAAGTGGATGAAGCTGGGCGTGGGCCGGGTGCGCTACGGGATGATGTGCGCCGAGGACGGCGTGGTGCTCGACGACGGCGTCACCGGTCGCCTCGGCGAGGACCACTACATGATGTCCACCACCAGCTCGGGTGCCGGCGGCGTTTGGGAATGGGTGGAGAACTGGCTCCAGACCGAGCGCCCGGACTGGCAGGTGCACGTCACCCCAGTCACCACGGCGTACGCCAGCATCAACGTGGCGGGGCCCAAGTCTCGCGAGCTCATGAGCAGGGTCTGCGAGGGTGTCGACCTCGACGCCGAGGCATTCCCGTATATGACCGTCCACCAAGCCACGGTGGCGGGCGTGGCGGGCTGCTTCATGTGGCGGATCGGGTTCACCGGCGAGCTGTCGTTCGAGCTGCACGTGCCTGCAGGTCACGGCCTGCATGTCTGGGAAGCCCTCATGGATTCCGGCAGCGATCTCGGCGTGGCGCCGTTCGGCCTGGAAGGCCAGCGCATCATGCGCCTCGAGAAGGGGCACTTCATCGTGGGCCAGGACACCGACGGGCTGACGCTGGGACCCAGCACCGGCTTGGGGTCGCTGATCAAGCTCGACAAGGACGATTTCGCCGGCAAGCCAGAGCTGGCCTGGGCGGCCGACCGGTCGCTCCCGATGGTCGTGGCCATCCAGCCCGACGATCCCGACGTGGTGCCCGAAGAGGCCGCGCAGATCGTGCGGGGCGACACCAACGAGATCCTGGGCCGGATCACCTCGTCGCGCTACTCGCCGACGCTGAACCGGTCGATCTGCCTCGGCCAGGTGGAGCCCGACCTGGCCGTGGGCGGCACGAAGCTGACGGTGCTGCTGGAGTCTGGGGAGCGCATCGGCGCCACGGTGATCGACCATCACGCCCATTTCGATCCGGCGGGGGAGCGTCTTCGTGGCTGAGGCAGCATCGCCCCAAAATCCGGCGCCCCAGAGCCCGGCGTTCGAGAGCCCGGTCGTACGGAACTATCCGGCTTCGCGAGCCGGTGATCTGACGCTGTCTGACGAAAGCGCTGTCACCAAGTGGCTCGTACGCGCAGGTGTCGATGGACCCACGGCTGATCTGCTCGATGCGCCGTTCGGAACCTCGCGAGCGGCACCCGGCGGTGCACTCGTGCTGGCTTCCCGTCCTGGCGAGTGGATCGTCGTGGGCACCGCTTCTGAGGTGGCCGCGGCAGTCGCCGGCCTCGACGGGCTCGAAGAGCAGGAGTTCTGCTCCGCGCTGGACTGGACCCACGGTCGGGCACTGTTCCGGGTGACCGGCACCAGCGCTGCGCGCATGCTCGAGAAGGTGTGCGGCCTCGACTGGAGCGACCACATGACGCCCGACGGTGCCGTGGTCTCGGCCTCGGTGGCCCTGGTAACGTGCGACATCGCGCGCAATGACCGTGACGGGTTCCGCTCCTACCTGATCTTCTGCGACCGATCCTTCGGCCAGTATCTCTTCGACGCCTTGATCGACGCCGGCAACGAATGCGGCCTGTCAGTCGCCGCAGCGTCGCACTCGCATTCCGCGGACTGAGATACACCAGCCTCGGGGGCCAGACCCCGGGACGCAGTAAATCAGTTGCATCGGTTACACAGGTCGCGGTTACGCTCGACTCATGGATGAAGAGTCGTTGCCGGAAGGAATGCCATCCGTCGGCGAGATGCTCGACGAGACATTTGCGGTGCATCGCAAGTCGTTGCTGCGCATCGAGAAGTCGCAGGTCGAGACGAATGAGCGGCTCGGCCGGCTGGAGGAGTCGCAGCTTCGGCTGGAAGAGTCGCAGCGTGGCACGAGCGAAGCGCTGAGCGGCCATCGCGAACTCTTGGAGGGAATCGCCGGCAAGCTGGACCAGCTCACCGCTTGAACCCGGCCGGTTTCGCAATTTGCTGACCGGCTCGGACGCATGAACGCTGCCGATCACTCGTCGGTTGCGGATGCCGGGGCAGATTCGGCCAATGAGGCGGCCCGCTCGATGAACACGTCGGCGTTGCCGGCCCATTCCTCGAAGCCGATCTCGCCGTAGTCGGTGAGCCACCCCAGCGCTGTGTTCATCCGGTCTGCGAGGTCGGTGTCGTCGGCGTCGACGGTGCAGCCGCCGGTCTCGACTCGCTCGTCGATCACGCTGACAGCGAACTCGTCGCCGTAGGCAGCGGCGGCCGCGGTGGTCTCCACGATGCCCTGAGCGATCGCATCGACGGTGCCGTTGCGCAGGGCATCGAGCTGGGACTCGGAGGTGTCTGCGGTGTCGAGGCCGGGTGACCGCAGCCGGTCGAGGTACACCACTTCGGGCTTGGAGGGATCGGCGGGGATCAGCAGCGTTCTGCCGTCGAGTCGGGCCGACGCGCCGCCCGGGCTGATCCGCAGATCGCTGTCGGCAGTTGCCTCCACGACCGACGAGCCGGCACCGCTGCCTTCAGCGTCGATGACAACGGTCGTGCCCTCGGCGAGCCGCCCGTCGTCGTCGGCGACGCCGATGAGCTGCAGCAGCCGCGACTCGCCGGTGGTGGCGGTCTGCACACCCACGGTGGCGTCGCCGTCGAGCGCGCCGTAGGCGTCGAGCCGAGACGCGTCGGCGGCACGCACCAGCAGCGACTGGCGGAACTCGATGTGGCCGTCGGTGAACCGAACGGCGGCCTCCCCGTCGGGACCGCGGGTGCGCCCAGCGTCGATGGTGATGCCGCCGCATGCCATGTCGATGCCCTCGGCTGCGGGCAGCAGCCAGATCCCGTCCCAGTCGTCGACGCCGTGACGCAGGAAAGCCACCCCGATGCCCGACATCGCCTCGACGGCGTCGAGCAGATCGGCTTCGTACCCCGCGTGCAGGTCGAAGCCTGCTGTGCCTGGACGCGGGTCCAGCGAGCTGCTGACCGGTGCGTAATGCGCATAGAACGCCACGCTGACCGTGCGCACATTCGATGCCGCCGCAGCCGAACCCGAATCCTCATCGGTCTCAGCACCAGCGCAGCCGACAGCCGCCGCCGCAGCACCCATCAGCACAGCCGCAGCCCGCAGCAGCAGTCGCCGTGCCGTCACCCCGGCCCCACCGACCAGACGGCGGCTGCCCCACGCGAACCGCTGGCCGCGCCCAGCGGAAGCCGCCCGCACATTCACGCTGGACAGCCTGCCAGCCAGCTCGCTGCGATGCCACCCTCTGAGGACAAATTTGCCGGTAGAGCACCGACAAAAATGCGGGTAGCAGAACGACGAAATTGCCTATACTGACCCGACGAAAATGCAAGTACAGGATCAGGAAGGCGAGTTTTCCAACATGGACGAGTTGCCGCGTCGTCTCGAACCGATCACTCGACGGGCGTTGGCGGGTTTCCGGGTGGTAGTGGTCACCGGCCCGCGCCAAGCGGGCAAGACCACGCTGGTACGACGAACGCTCGACGGCGTCGGCACGTTCGCTCGCCTCGACAACGAAGCGACATTGCAGGCAGCCATGGAGGATCCGGCGGGCTTCGCAGCGTTCGGGGACATCCCCCGGGCCATCGACGAAGTGCAACGAGCAGGGGAGCCGCTGATACGGGCGATCAAGGGCATCGTCGATGACGACCGCAGCCGCGGACAGTTCCTGCTCAACGGATCGGCCGACTTCCTGACCGTGCCGAACATCTCGGAGTCGTTGGCTGGCCGAGCGGCGATGTTGGAGCTGTGGCCGTTCACTCAAGGCGAGCTCGCAGGCGAACCCGACGGCTTCCTCGAAGCGGCGTTCGCCGATCCGGATCTGCTGCTCGGCGCCGAGCCATCGCCGCTCGGCCTCGCGGACTACCTGGAGCGCATCTGCGCGGGCGGCTTCCCGGAACCGGCGCTGATGGCGCCGCAGATGCGAAGAGCGTGGTTTCGCGACTACCTGCGCACCGTCACCCAGCGTGACATCAAAGACCTGACAGGTGCGCGCCGGGTGCGCGAGCTGCCCAAGCTGCTCTCGCTGCTGGCCGCCCGCACGTCTGGCGAACTGGTGACGGCGAGCCTGCTGAGGGCCAGCGATCTCGGCGCCCGAGACACCATGGAGACATACCTCGGCTACCTCCAGATGACCTACTTGGTACTGCTGATGCCTGCTTGGTCGCGCAACCTGTCGGCGAAGATCGCCCGCAGACCCAAGGCACACCTGACCGACAGCGGGCTTGCTGCACACCTGCTCGGCCGTGATCCCCGTTCCCTGGCCCGACCGACGGATGCAGCGCGGGGACAGCTCCTCGAGTCGTTCGTTGTCAACGAACTGCACCGGCAGGCCTCGTGGCTCGCCGACGAGGTTCGCTTGCATCACCTGCGCGAACGCGGCGGGCCCGAAGTGGACATCATCGTTGAGCGTCTCGACGGCCGATTCGTCGCCGTCGAGGTCAAGTCCGCTCCCCAAGCCGACCGTCACGACGCCCGACACCTGCACTGGCTGCGGCGCAAAGCACCAGACGACTTCGTATGCGGTGTGGTGCTGCACACCGGCGAGCGTGCCTACCGCCTCGACGACCGGATACTCGCTGTGCCTGTCTCCCGTCTCTGGACGACCGAGCCGCCGCGATGACGGCGATGCCGTCGGCCGGCGGCCATCCCAGCCATCCCGCGTGGTACCACAACATCAGCGCCAACCCGGCGGTCACTGTCGAGATCGGCACCGAGTCGTCCCTGCGATGCCATATCTTTGCCGGCTGATGAGAAGGGGCATCGTGACGGCGCATCAGAGAGGAGCGGAGACTCAGGCACGGCATGGTGTGCCCGGCGCGAAGGCAGGTGTTGACTTTGGCTGATTCCGCTGGTTCACTCATCGGGTTCTGGCGCGTTGAGCGGAGCGGTTCGAGCGCGTCGGCCGACCGCACCGGTGGGGCGGCGGCAGTGAGGGAGCGAGCGCACATGGGACAGGCCAAGCATTCATGCGCTGCAAGCGAATCCTTGGCGGTTGTGCAGGCGTGACCCGAGTTCCGTCCCCCCCCCCCCGTCTGAGCAGGGCGCTGGCGTGACCGACGCGGCTGATTTGTCCCCCCCCCCCCCCCGTGGGCGGGCTGCTGGTGTGAGGGGCGGCTGGGGCCGCCGCGGCAAGGGTCGCGGCGTGCGGCGGTCGTTGGCCGCGGCGTTGGCGGTGGTGCTGCCGGGGTCGCTGCTGGCGGTGGTGCCGGTGGGCTTGCCGTTGACAGAGGGGCCGTCTGAGGCCGGGGCGCAGACCTCGGCATCGGGGCCGATCCTGCATCGCACCGAGATCACCGCCAGCAGCGGTTACAACTACACCAATGAAGGTCTGACGCAGCCCAATGGGCGCGACTTCGTGATCTCCGAGGTCCCCGACGCCACTGCCTACTACCTCCGGCTCCGAAGGGGCGGTACCTACACGCTGAGCCACGATTGGGAAGTGAAGGCCCTCATCTTCCACGAATACAACCCTGATCCGCCGAGCGGCACGCAGTTGGGGGTCGTGTTTGAGGCCAGCAGCAATGCCAATGCTGTGGGCACGCAGGTGAAGCCTGACAAGTCGGGGCGGATCAGTTTCGAGTTGACTGCCATCGCAAACTTCAGGGACACCGGCGCCGACGAGACGTTGGGGGTGCAGTTGTGCAGCACGAGCACGTGTACCGACGGGTCGGTGCTGGGCGAGTGGGAGGTGACCAAGAAGGCGCCGGCGGCCGACAGCACGCTGAACGGCACGAATGCGTCGGTGACGGTGACCGGCGGGTCGACCACGATGATGGAGAGGACCCGCAACGGCGACGCCCGCGACCACCGCGACTCCATCAAGATCGCCGGCACTCACACCACCACCGAGGCGGTGTACATCGTGGGCAAGGTGGACACGCAGGCGCGGGTGCGCGGCGGCAAGAATGTGGCGATCGCCCGGGTCAACTCGGGGCTGTACACGGGCAAGGGGAAGGCAGACGGCGAGCGCACCGTCATGTACCTGCCGTCGGGCTACAACTTGGCGAGTCTCGCCAGTGCGACGACGCGTGGCGGGAATCCGCTCAATGTCGTGACGCTGGTGGCGCAGGACAACATCGTGGACACGCCCGGCGGGGAGCTGTCGGGCACGCTCAGCTTCCGCGTTCTGAAGGTGAGCGACGGGAGCGTCTACACGGGTTTCTCGCTTCCCGCTGTGCCGCTGACGGTGACCCACGACGACGAGGCGACGCCGGTGTCGGTCGTGGCGACTTCCAACACCGACGCCAGGGAGGGCACCAACGACGAGGCGGAGGTGCGGGTGAGTCTGGGCCGGGCGCTGACGGCCGGCGAGGCGCTGACGGTGCCGCTGACGTTCGAGGGCGCGACGCTGGGCACCCATTTCACCCTCTCGCTGACGGGCAGCCCGGCCGGCATTGCCTACGCCGACTCGTCGGACGGGACGCAGGGTCGGGTGACCTTCACCGGCCCGTCAGAACAGACAGCGCGCATCGCTGTGGCTGCGGTGAGCGACGACGGCAACACGGCGAGCGAGAACCTGGCGATCAGCACCGTGGGCGGCACCGGGTTTGAGGCGACGGGCCTTGATGGCGGCGCGTGCGCCGGCGAGGCCTGTTCCCCCGACACGCCGCTCACAGCGCGGGTCAGCCTGCGCGAGCCCGAGACCGGTCCGCGTGTGGTCATTCACGACATCTCGAATGTGATCGACGAGAGCGATCACACTCAATGGATCTACGGGGTGAAGCTGTCAGAGGCGCCCGACTCGGGCAACGTGACGGTCAGCGTCACGAGCGATTCCCCCGCTATCAGTCTGGGCAGCCGACGATCTCAGACCTTCAACGCGGACGGCAACGGCGCCACCCGCTGGGACCGACAGCAGGGCATCGATCTGGTGACCAGGGACAACGTCGACCGCCCCGACGGGTACGTCACGTTCACGTTCAGCGTCTCGGGCTCGGGGAATTACGCCAACGTCCCCGACGTGACGCGCACCGTGTGGCACATCGATGACGATGCGACCACGGTGAGCCTGTCGGGCGGCGGATCGTCTGCGGGCGCCGCCACCCAGGTGATGGTCGAGGGCGACGCGTCCACCTCCGACACGCTCACGGTGAGCTTGTCGCGTCCGCTGGTGGCGGGCGAGCGGGCGCGGGTGCCGGTGCGGCTGCTGGGCCTCGACAACGGAGCGCAGGTGCGCACGGTGCGGGGCCTGCGGGTGGGCGCGAACGTGGAGTACCCGCCGCACTTCAACGACATCACGATGACCGCCACCGGCACGGGCGTGTCCTACACCCATGTCGACATCAAGACCCCGCCCCATGCCGGTTTGCGCTGGATCGACTTCGAGGGCGCAGGGGCGCAGACCGCGACGGTCACGATGACGCCGCGTTCGGGGTTCGACGACGGCGAGACCGGCGACGAGGTCATCGAGGTGGACCTGTACGAGAACCTCGCCACTGCGAGGGCGCAGCAGTTCGCGGCGTCGGGCACCAACTTGGGCGGCGGCCTCGCGGCCCAGGGCGCGCCGGTGCGCTACTTCGGCATCGACGACGACGACGGCGACCTCGGCGTGGTGCCCGCCGACTGGCCGCTGCTGCCGTCGGGCCTCGACGAGGGCGACAAGTTCCGGCTGCTGTACGTGACCGCGGCCAAGACCGACGCCAACAACCCGCATCTGGCCTACTACGACACCTTCGCCCGCAGCGACATCCTGGGCGAGCAGTTCTGCCCCGCGCTCGACAGCCATGGGGCCGAGTCGCTCGACGCCTGCACCGAGCCCGACGGCGACGAGCCGCCGCAGATCGCGCTGGTGGGCGCCGGCCTCGGCGACGACGGCGTGGACGCGCTCAAGCCCTACGCCCCGTCGTTCCGCGCCGTCGTCGGCCGATTCTTGGCATACCGCGAACGGACCGACGCGTCCGATCACGCCGATTTCGGCGGCGGCGGCGGCGAGGCGATCTACTGGGTGAACGGCTCGCAGGCGGCCGACGACAACGCCGACTTCCGCGACGGCTCCTGGGACGACCAGGCGAACCCCCGCTTCGCCGACGGCACCCTCGCCCGATACGACAGCGACAGCGACGGCACCCTCGACAGCCAAGGCCCCGACCCCGACGGCTACTGGACCGGCAGCTACAGCGCAGGACAGGTCACCGGCACACCCTCAGGCGACTCGACGCGGTGCATCGGCCTTGGCCATCCCGGAATCGGCTCTGGGCTGGGCTTTTCCCCCCCTCGGCCCGTGAACAGGGTACAAGTGGGTTACCTCAGCGGTTCCAGCGCCACGCTGCACACACCGCTCGGCCCGGTCGCGCTGGCCAACCCCTACAACCCCGATCCCAACGTCAACAACCCCCATCCTCCGCAGAACTGCGCGGCCTCGAACCCCGACGAGCTGCGCTCGGTGTATGCGCTGTCGGGGGTGCTCATCGTCGGGGCGGCAGCGCAGGACCAGGCCGTCACGGTGGAACTGGACGCGGCGACCTATGAGGCGGCCGAGGGCGACTCGTTCGCTGTGGTCGTTTCGCTGTCGGCGGCGCGGTCGGTTGCCACGACGGTGCAGTTGGCGTCGGCGAGGGGGACGGCGGTGCCGGGCACCGACTTCACGGCGGGCCCGTACTCGGTGACGATCCCGGCGGGGTCGACGACTGCGACGGCGACGATCGCGACAACCCAGGATTCGGTGCTGGAGCCGTCTGATGAGACGTTCGCGCTGAGCATCGCGGAGAGCTCCCTGCCTGCGGGGGTCACTGCGGGCTCGGTCAAGCGGGCGCGGATGACGATCGTCGATGACGAATACACGTTCTCGTTCAGCGGAACCTCCTATCAGGTGGACGAGCGCGCCGGTGAGGTGTTGATGCTGGCGGTGCTGTCGCGTGCGCTGGGGTCCGATGTGGACGTGTATTTCACGTTCCGCGATTTGACGGCGGCGGCGGGCACCGATTTCACGGCGGTACACGGGGTCGGCGACAAGATCACGATTCCCGCAGGCGAGCGCAGGGTGAGGCTGCGGGTGCCGATCGCCGCCGACACGACCTCGTCGTCGAACAAGCTGTTCTATGTGACGCCGGTGCCTGAGCATCTGCCCACAGGCCACACGGCTTCGGCCAGCGAGGCGACGGTGGTCATCCGCAGCAACTCCACCAGCGATGAGCGGGTGGATCTGTCGCTGTCTGCCACGACGGTCGCGGAGGGCTCGGCGGTGACGCTCACAGCCACGCTGCCCGCAGCAGCGTCGGGCGCCGATGTGGTGGTGCCGGTGGTCAGAGCGGCCGACAGCGACGCCGCAGCGGCCGACTATGTGCTCGGCGGCGCCACCGCAGGCACGATCGTGGTCCCCGACGGGCAGACGCAGGGATCGATCCGGCTCACCGCGGTAGCCGACCGCACCGCAGAGGGCCGGGTTCACCAAGGCGAGGAACTGCTGCTGCTCCAGGCCGGGGCGACCGGGCTGAGCGACGGCTACCTGCCGGGCCGTGTCGCCGCCGCCGACATCACCGACACCGCAGTGGTGCCCGTCAACCTGTCAGTGTCGGCGTCGGGCGCGGTCACCGAGGGCGGCGGCCCGCTGACCGTCACCGCCACCTTGGCCGCCGCCAACGACACCGGCAGCGCAGTGGCGATACCCATCGAGGTGCGCCCCGCAGGCACCACCGCGCAGTCCGGCGACTACACCATCGCGTCGTCCATCAGCATCCCCAACGGCCAGACCGCCGGCACCGCCAGCTTCACCGTCAACGACGACAGCACCGAAGAGGACGCCGAGACCGTAGTGGTGCAGCTCGGCGCCTCGCTGCCCACCGGCTACGGCGCCGCCGCCCGCAACCTCGTCACCGTCACCATCGCCGACGACGACACCGCCCCGGTGCCGGTGGTGCAGTTCAGAGATGCCAGCTTGAGGGTCTTTGAGGGGGCGCCGTTCGAGTTCCCGTATTACGCCACCATCGTTATCGAGGCCGCGAGCGCGGTCACGGAGGACACCGTCGTGAGCTTCACGCTGGGCGGCACGGCGGTGCGTGGCTCTGACTACATCATCCCCGAGGCCACGTCGGTCATGAGCGAGACGATTCCGGCGGGGGAGACTGAGGGTCAAGTGGTACTCAGGGTCCTCAACGACGACAATCACGAGGCCGACGAGACGATCGTGCTGACCCTTGTCGACGGCGACGGCTACGACTTGGGCTCCCAGACGGTGCATACGGTCACGATCAGGGATCTTCCCGATGTGGAGTTCGCTGCGGCGACGTCGCAGGGCGTCGAGGGCGAGACGGCCACGGTCACGGTTCGGGCGTCGCATGCGTTCGCGGTAGCGACCGATGTGGAGTTCACGGTCGGCGGCACGGCGAAGGCGGCGGATTACACGGCGCCGACGAGCCCGGTGCGGTTCGCCGCCGGCGCGACCACCGCGACGCTGAGCATCCCCATCACAGCCGACACCGACAGCGACGCCGGCGAGACGATCATCCTGACGCTCGTCGACCGCAATGGCTACGACGCGGGTAAGGACACGAGGTCGACGACGCAGTGGAAGCACACGATCACTCTCGCGGACCCGCCGTCGGTGCCGGCTGTGGAGTTCTCGGCTGCGGTCTCGACGGCCAAGGAGGGCGCCACTGCGAGGGTGACGGTGGAGACCGGGAGTGCGGTGGGGGCCGACACTGATGTGGCGTTCACAGTTGCGGGTTCGGCGCAGTCGGCTGACTTCACGGCGCCGTCGAGCCCGGTGACGATTCGCGCTGGGCAGACCTCAGCCGTGATCGAGATCCCGATCGCCAAGGACAGCCCCGACGACTCGGGCGAGACGATCATTCTGACCTTGACCGACGGTGCCGATTACGACTTGGGTTCCCAGCAGACGCACACCGTCACCCTGGCCGAGGCGGATCCGCCGCCGGATCTGGAGTTCGCGGCGTCGGTGTCGCGGGGCAGGGAGGGCGCGACAGTTTCGGTGCGGGTGGATGCGTCGCGTGCAGCCGAGGCTGCGTATGCGGTGTCGTACACCTCGACGGGGGGCACGGCGACGGCGGGCGCCGACTACACCACGCTGAGCGGCACGTTCACGATGCCCGCGGGCGCTGCGTCGGCCGCCTTCGACGTGGCCGTCGCCGAGGACAGCACCTCTGACTCGGGCGAGACGATCGTGCTGACGTTGACCGACGGCGCCGATTACGACCTGGGCAGCCGGGCGGTACACACGGTGACGATCACCGAGGTCGACCCGCCGACGCTGGTGTTCACCCAGCCGCGGGTGTTCATCGCCGAGGGCGGCGCGGCGCAGCGCTACGGAATCAGCTTGAGCCACGACCCGTCGGGGTCGTCTGCGGCTCTGCCGGCGTGCGATTACGACCCGTACACCGCGGATCTGCCGCGTTGCACGGCGTCGGCGGATCCGGTGGTGGCGCGGGTGGTGATCGCCTCGCCCGACGTGGGTCTGCTGAAGGTGTTCACGGGCGGGAGCATCGTGCCCGCGGGGGAGGCGGTGCTGGAGTTCACGCGCCGCAATTTCGCCGACCCGCAGTTCGTGACGGTGTACCCCGAGCCCGACGACGACGCCGACAGCGAGCAGAACGTGCTGATCGGCCACTCGATACGCGGCGCTGTGGACGACTCGGCGGCGTTCCGCGCGAGCTCGCCGTATGCGGCCGGCACCACGACGGGCGGGGTGGACGACGGGATCGCCCTGCCCGACATGGCGGCGTATGTGACCGACGACGACGCCGCGCCGGGGTTGACGGTGGGTTTCGTCAAGACCGCGGGCGAGAAGCGGTTCGAGACGCTGCGGGTGATCGAGGAAGACGCGGGCGAAACCGGCTTCACCTTCGATGCCGGCACGGACGCCGGCGCCGGCGAGAAGGTGGCGGCGCGTGTGCGGATCACCGGCGGTGTCCACGGCGAGCACTACATGGTCAAGGGGTCCGGCAACATCAGCGTCGCGGGGCCCGTGGACGACGGGTCGAGGGCCGACGGCGCCGAGTTCATCGTGACCTTTACCAGGCCCATCCAGCTGCTCGGTGTGCTCAAGATCATCTCGAAGGACGACGAGAGCCGTGCCACCGGCGGGCGCTTTCTGAATGTGGAGCTGCTGTCGGCGTTCTCGCCGGACGGCTCCGCGGGCGTCGACGCCGACCCGGCCACGCCTGACGGGGTCGGGCTGACCCTCGGGCCGCAGACCGCCCGGGTGCATGTGCTGCCCAAGGACCGGCTGATCGTGCGCCAGGTGGCGTCGGGCGAGTTCGCGGGCGCCGGCCGCGTCGAGTTCGACGGGCTCGAGACCGACGGCGTCAAGGCCGAGCTGACCGTCAACGACGCGTCGGCGACGATCGCCGAGGGCGACACCACTGTGCGCCATGTGGCGGTGAAGCTGAGCAAGCCGCCCAAGGGCACCCGCAATGTGGTGGTGACCGTGGCGGTGAGCGACCCCGCCAAGCTCGCCCTGGCGGGCGACGGCGACGACGACGGCGCGGTGACGCTCACGTTCAGGAAGACCGCCGGCAGCTCCGAGCTGACCTACCGGGGCACCCAGACGGTCGGGTTCGTCGCCAAGGACGACGCCGATTTCGACGACGAGCTGGTGGATGTGACGGTGACGATGGCCTCCGGCTACGGCAAGGCGCATCCTGACGGGAGCCTGGTGCGCAGGTTCGCGGTGCGCGTCGAGGACGACGATGCACCGGCGGGCGTGACGGTGACGCCGGGGTCGTTGACGGTCATCGAGGGCGAGAAGCGGGGCGCGAAGCTGCCCCGCAGAACCGACGGCAGAGCGCGCGATCATGAGGTCGCGGTCCGCCTGGACGCCGATCCCGGCAGCGGCGTGACCGTGCGGATAGAGCCGGTGCTGCCCGAGGGGATCGCCTCTTCTGCCAAGACGCTGGACTTCACCGGCGGCACGTCGGGCAACTGGCAGACGTGGCAGACCATCGGCGTGAAGGCCAGAGACGACGACGACTCCGACGACGAGGAGCTCACCGTCACCTGGAAGAGGCCGACCGTCACCGCGGGGAGCTCGGCTGCTTATTCGGCGTTGACGGCTGCTGATGTGGCCTCGGTGGCGGTGACGGTGCTCGACGACGACGCGGGGGTGCGCGTCTCGGAGCGGAGTGTGGACTTGGTGGAGGACGCCACGGAGCGGGGCGGCGCCACGCTGGCGGTGGCGACCTATCAGGTGGTGCTCCAGCGGGCGCCGGCCGCGGGGGAGACGGTGACGGTGACGCCGGTCAGCGGCGACACGGGCGCGGTGGGGTTCGGCCGCAACGAGGACGGCTCAGCGGTCACGGTCCATCCCGGTGTGGTGTTCACCGCGGACGCCTGGGCTGAGCCTCGGACGGTGGAGCTGTCGCCGGTGGGCGACGCCGACGCGGCCGACGAGTCGGTGACCATTTCGCACACGGTGTCGACGACGGGTTCTGTGTACAGCGCCGTCAGCGCCGGTCCGTCGGTGAGGGCGGATGTGCTCGACGACGACCGCGCCGCGGGGATCGTGGTGTCGTCGGACGGCGAGGCGTTCAGCGGCGACGGCGCGGTGCTGTTCGCGCACGAGAACGGCGACGCTGTCGGCTTCAGCGTGCGCCTGGCGGGCCGCCCGGCGGCTGAGTTGGGACGGTTCTGGGTGGACGTGTCGGGCGGCGGCGGCGCTGTGGTGGCCGACGCCGATCCGAACGCTTCGGGCGCCCAGACGGTTCTGCCGTTCTCGCAGGACAACTGGTGGATCCCTCAGACGGTGTGGGTGACCGCGCCCGACGAGACCGGCGGCGGCGCGGACGCCGCCGACGGGCTGGCCGAGCTGAGCCTGACCGCCGCGGAGGTGACCGACAGCACGCGGGCGCCTGTCGGGGCCTATGGGACGACGCCGGTGTGGGTGCACGTGTACGACGACGAGTTCGCCGGCGGCCCGACCTACACCGTGACCGGCTCGGGCGCGCTCATCGAGGGCTTGGCCCCTGCCATCTTCACCGTGCAGGGCGACATGGTGCCGTCGTCGTCTACCGATGTGACGCTGCGCATCTCAGAGACCGGCGATTTCGTGGCTGCGGGCGACGAGGGCGACCAGACCGTCACGTTCAGCACCGGGGCGGTCTTGAGGCATCAGGTTCCCATCGTGGACGACGGCACGGCCGAGCCCGACGGGACGATCACCGCCGCCCTTCAGCCCGGCAGCGGCTACCGCGTCGGCAACCCGTCGCGGGCGTCTATCGGCGTCACCGACGACGGCGACACCGGCACGGGAGCGATCACGGCGGATCTGAGCGTGTCGAACAGCGGGGCGGTCACCGAGGGCGGCACGCTGACGGTGACCGTCACTCTGGGCGCGGCGGCGACCTCCGCGCTGAGCATCCCGGTGGAAGCGGCAGCGACGCCGAGCCCGACGGCGTCGTCGGGCGACTACACGCTGTCGAACAGCGGCAGCGTGGATGTGGCGATGGGCGCCACATCGGGCACGCTGACGTTCACCGCTGCTGACGACATGATCGCCGAGGACGCCGAGACCCTCACGCTGGAGCTCGGGACGCTGCCCGCCGGCGTGACCGCCGGCACCGCCGCCAGCGTCGCGGTGACCATCACCGACAACGACACCGCCGGCGTGACCGTTGTGGAGTCGGGTGGCTCAACCACGGTGTCGGAGGATCCGAGCGTCACCGACACCTACACGGTGAGGCTGAATTCGCAGCCGCTGACGAACGTGGTGGTGCGCGCGACTGCGCCGGCGGGTGTGCAAGTGGACGGCCCCGCGGCGGGCCGAACGTGGCTGTCGCAGCTCGACCTCACGTTCACCCCGTCGAACTGGAACACACCCCAGACGGTGACAGTGCGCGGCCAGAACGACGACATCGTCAACGCCGGCGGCAAACGCGACGTGACCATCACACAGGCGGTGCAGACCGGCGACACCAACGGCAAGTACACGTCGAGCACCCCAGTCGCCAATGTCGAAGTCGACGTGACCGACAACGACACCGCCGGTGTGACCGTTGCCGAGACCTCTGGCGGCACGACGGTGTCCGAGGATGGCACCACGACGACCGACGCCTACACGGTGAGGCTGACCAGCCAGCCGTTGAACAACGTGATCGTCACGGTGACGGCGCCTGCGGGCACGCAGGTCAGCACCGACAACAGGTCGACGTGGCATTCGTCGCGGGAGTTGACGTTCAACCCGTCGGGGTCGGGCATCTGGTCGACAACCCAGACGGTGCATGTGCGTGGTGTGAACGACGACATCGACAACGCGAACGACCGCCGTGTGATCGACATCACGCACGGGATCACATCGGGCAACGGCGACGGCGGCGGGTACACGACATCTACGACTATCGACGCGGTGTCGGTGACGGTGACCGACGACAGCGACACCGCCGGCGTGACGGTCAGCAAGTCCGCTATGACGGTGTCTGAGGACCAGTCCGACTCCGACACCTACACGGTGCGGCTGGGGTCTGAGCCGTTGAACGATGTGGTGATCACGGCGACGGCGCCTGACGGTGCGCAGGTCAGCACCGACGGCGGTACGTCGTGGTATTCGTCGCGGGAGTTGACGTTCAACCCGTCGGGGTCGGGCATCTGGTCGACAACCCAGACGGTGACCGTGCGCGGCATGCAGGACATCATCGACAATCCGGGCAACCGCCGCGATGTGACGATCACGCATTCGATTGCCGGCGGCAATGGTGACGGCAGCCGCTACACGCCGTCGATGCCGTCGATCGCGGACGTGGACGTGCGGGTGAACGACGACGACCCGGCGCCTACCCACATCAGCCTGTCGACCAATCGCAGCACGGTGTCGGAGGGGACGGCTTCGACGCAGGTGACGGTGACCGCGCAGGTGCAGGGCGCGAAGCGGTTCGGCGTGGCCAAGACGGTGAGGGTGAGCGTGGCGACCACCGCGGACACGACATCGGCGAATTATGTGGACATGACGGCGGTCGCCGATTTCGACATCACGATTCCGGCGGGGGCGCAGAGCCACACCGGCACGTTCACGATCGCGCCCGACAACGACATGGTGGCCGAGCAGAACAACTCGGTCGCGGTGACGGGCACCGTGACCGGCGACTCGGCAGTGACGGTCAACCCGGCGACGGCGATCCCGCTGACCGACGACGACGCCGCGCCGACGGGGATCACGCTGTCTGCGAGCCCGACGTCAGTCGATGAGGACGGCGGCGCCCAGTCGATTGCGGTGACGGCGACGGTGGACGGAGCGACTCGTTTCGGCACTGCGCAGACCGTGGCGGTGAGCGTGGCAGGCCATGACACCGCGGGCCAGGTGGGCTTCACCCAGGTGACGGGGTTCAGCATCACGATCCCGGCCGAGGCAGCATCGGCGTCTGAGAGTTTCACGCTCACGCCGGACGACAACGTGTGGTTCGAGTCCAATGGTGAAGCTGCGATTTCGGGTACCTCGGCGGTGACGGTGACGGGTGCGAGCGTGACGTTGACCAATGACGACGCAGCCCCGTCAGGGGTGACGTTGTCTGTGATGCCCATGTCGTCGACCGAGGACGGCGGCGCGCAGACCGTGACGGTGACCGCGACGGTGAACGGCACGACGCGCTACGGCACGCCGCGCACGGTGAGCGTGAGCGTGGCGGGTTCGAGCAACGCGGACGCAGTCGATTTCACGGCTTCGACGCCGACGGCGATCAGCTTGGCGGCCGGTCAAGCGTCGGCCACCACGACGTTCACGCTCACGCCGACGCCGGACTCGACCGACGAGTTCGACGAGACCATCACCGTGTCGGGCAGCGGCGCCGGCATCGACGCGGTGACCGCAGCGTCGGTGACGCTGACTGACGGCGACGACACGACGGTGTCGATCAGCGCGCCTGCTGGTGCGGTCGCGGAGAACGGCGGCACCAAGGACGTGACGCTGACGCTGAGCCGTGCGCTGGTGGACGGCGAGACGGTCACGGTGCCGCTCGACGTGGTCGGCGTGACGGCTGGGTCTGGGTCTGATTACACCGTGGCGCTGCATCCGGCGTCGCAGACCGGCGTGTCGTTGTCGACCAGCGGCGCCGACAGCGCCCAGCAGCCCAAGGTGACGCTCACCACGGGCGCAGCGTCTGCTGTGCTGCGGTTCACCGCGGTCGACGACAGCACTCGCACGCAGCCCTATGCGCTGGTGCGCTACGGCACCGGCGCTCGCACGCCGTCTGGCAGCGGCGTCGATTTCACGGCGCCGACCGACGGTCCGGTGGGCTGGGTGATCACCGACGACGAGACCGGCGACATCGTGGTGCCGCAGTCCTGGGCGCTGGCGCCCAGCGGTGTGCAGAACCAGGGCGAGCCGCGGTTCCGGCTGGTGTTCGCGTCGTCGGCCGAGCGCGACGCCTCCTCCACTGCCATCGCGGACTATGACGCGTTCATCCGGGGGCTGCTGGCGGAGGGGCATGCCGCGGTTGTCCCCTATGCGGGGTTCTTCACCGTGCTGGGCTCCACATCGGGGGTGCATCTGCGAGACCACGCCAGTGTGACGGGGTCGGCGACGATGCCGTTCTATTGGCTGGGCGAGACCGGGGACGCCACCAAGCGGGTCGCGACGTCGAACAGCCAGTTGCGCGGCGAGTGGATCGACTCCGAGACGCCGTCGTCGCAGAGCGTGCCCCGCGATGAGTCCGGCACTGTTGTGTCGGTCGACGCCAACGGCTATTTCACCGGGTCCACCGCAGCGGGAGCGCGGTCGTCCAACCCGCTGGGCTCGACGAACGTCACTGTCGGCTATCTGAACGACTCCGGCAGCGGCCGGGCGCCGCTGGGCAGCGGCCAGACGGCTGCCAGCACCGCCACGCGGAGCTTCTATGGGCTGTCGCCGACCTTCGTGCGGGCCACCGACCCGGTCATCTCGGTGAGCACGTCGCAGACGTCTGTGGTCGAGGGCACCACGTTGAGCTTCACCGTGACCGCATCTCCCGCGCCGTCGAAGCCGTTGACGGTGAGGTTGTGGGTGTTGGAGAGCGCGGGGCGCGACATGGTGGCCGACGGGGAGCAGATGGTCACGTTCGCGGCGGGCGACGCATCCAGGACGCACACGGTCGCCACTGCCGGCGACAACTCCGACGAGGCTGATTCTGAGGTGTCGTTGAGGGTGTTGAACAGCGCCGGCTACACCGTGAGCACAACAGCCGAAGCGGCGACGGTGACGGTCACCGACGACGACGCGACGGCGGTCGCGGTGTCGGGCGGCGGCGGAACCGTGAACGAGGGCGCCAGCAAGGACTACACGGTGAACCCGGGCCGGGGCCTGGCGTCGGGCGAGTCGGTGACGGTGAACTTCGCCCCGGCGGGTTCCGCGACGCAGGGGTCCGACTACAGCATCACGTGCCACGGCTCGGGCGTGTCGTGCGCGGGCCTGGGCGGGACCACGCCGGTGCTGACGATCACCGGCGGAAGCGGCGTGCGCAACGCTGTGATCCGGGTCAGCGCGCTGGCCGACTCGGCGCACCCCGAGACGGGCGAGACCGCCGGGATCAGCCTGCGATCGGGCCACGCCAGCACGGGTTCGGGCGGAGCGTTTGCCGTCAGCGGCACACCGTCGACGTTCGCCATCGCCAGCACCGCCCCCGCGGCGCTGACGGCGTCGTTCGGGGCGGCGACATATCAGGCGACCGAGGCTGCCGGCAGCCGCACCGTGACGGTGCCGGTCAGTCTGTCGGCCGCGGCGCCCTCGGGCGGCCTGTCTGTGTCGTATTCGGTGAGCGGCACCGCCACCGCGGCCGACCGCAGCACACCGTCGGGAACGTCGGGCACCGTGAGCTTCGCTCAGGGCGCCAGCTCGGCCAGCATCACGGTGACAGTCGTGGATGACGTGCTGGCCGAGGGGTCTGAGACGATCGTGCTGACGATCACCGATGGCGCCGGCTACGACCCCGGCACCACCGCCAAGACGACGATCACGGTCGCCGACAACGACGCTGCCCCCACGAACGTTGTGCTGTCGGTCGACGACGACAGCGTCGGCGAGGGCGACGGCGCGACCACGATCACGGTCACCGCCACCGTTCAGGGCGTCACCCGGTTCGCTGATGCCAAGACCGTGGCGGTCACCGTGACCGGCTCGGGCGGCGCGAACGTGGTCGGCTTCACCGCGAACCCGTCGACGTTCAACATCGCCATCGCTGCGGGCGCGCAGACCGGCACGAACACGTTCGTGTTGACCCCGACTGACAACGGCACTCAGGAGACCGATGAGACCGTCACGGTGGCGGGCGTGCTCAGCGGTGTCACGGTCGCATCGGAGACCATCACGGTCACCGATGACGACACAGCCGCGGCGACGCCGGTCACAGTGACGCTGTCGGCGCCGGTCGGCGACGTGACGGAGGGTGCCGGCGGCGCGGCGGGCCGCAAGGACCTCACGGTCACGCTGGGCCGGGCGCTGACCGGTTCTGAGACGGTCACGGTGCCGTTGCATGTGCAGGGCGCGACGGTCGGCTCCGACTACAGCTTCGGGCTGCATCCAGCGACGCAGAACGGGGTGACGCTGCTCGCTTCCAACCCGTACAGCGCGCAGCATCCGGCGGTGCAGTTCTCGGCGGGCGCCTCGAGCGCGGTGCTGAGGTTCGTGCCGGTGGACAACGGCGTGCGCACCCAGCCGCTTGTGACGATCAACCGGAACTCCGCTCATCAGGCCACCGCCGGGGGCGGCGCGACGCTGGGGACGGTGACGGGCGGACCGTTCAAGTTCATGGTCGTCGACGACGAGACCGGCGACATCGTGGTGCCGTCGTCGTGGGGGCTGGCGCCGTCGGGGCTGGGCGCGGGCGACGACTTCCGGCTGCTGTTCCGCACCTCGACGACTCGCGACGCGACGTCGGCGGACATAGCCGATTACGACTTCTTCGTGCGCAATGTGCTGGCGTTGGCAGGCCACAGCGACGCGGTCCCCTATGCGGGGTTCTTCAAGGCGTTCGCCTCGACCCGCAGCGGCTCGGGCTCCACGGGCACCACCGCCCGGGTGCACAACGGCATGGCGTCGGGCCATACCGGCCATTTCAGCGGCGCCGGCGACGTGTGGGCCGACGGGTCGACTGTGCCCAACGCGGGCAACGCGAAGGGCACGCCGGTCTACTGGCTCAACGGCGCGATCCTGGCCAACAACTACGCGGACCTCTGCGATCAGGCGCTGAAGTCGGGCAACGGGGTCACCACCGGCTGGGACATCGACGATCCGCGCAGCGAGACCGGCAGCCGCAACATCGCGAGCGGGGTGACAGCAGGCCAGGCCCATCAGGCGTGGACCGGCACCGGAAACGCCTGCGAGGCGTACGACTATCCGCTGGGCAACAGCGGCAACGTGTCACGCGCCGCGAGCCACGACACGACATGGGCGTTCATGCATGAGGGGCACAGCGCCAATACCCAGCAGCGCCCGCTGTACGGCATGTCGCCGGTGTTCAAGATCGCCGGCACAGCGGTGGTGCCGGTGGCGGACTTCGTGTCGGCGTCGTCTGCCGCGGCCGAGTCGGCCGGCACTCGGAGCGTCGCGGTGAGGCTGGTTCCCGCCCCCTCCCAGAGCGTCACGGTTGCCTACACCCTGTCGGGCACCGCAGCCCGCGGCAGCGACTACACGATCAGCGGCGTCACGTCGAACTCGGGCACAGTGACCGTGGGCACGTCGGGCATGGCGACGATCCCGGTGGCGATCACCGACGACAGCACGCCTGAGAGCGCCGAGACGGTCGTCTTGACGATCAGCGGCAGCGGCAGCGGCTACACCGTCGGCACTACCGCGCCGACGCACACGCTGACCATCACCGACAACGACACGACCGGCATGCCGCGGGTGAGCGTCACCGCGGGGCCCGCGGTGAACGAGGGCGGCAACGCTGTGTTCACCATCGCGGCGAGCCCGGTGCCCGCGGGTGCGATCACGGTGCGCTACACCGTCGCCCAGAACGGCCAGTTCGTGAGCTCGGGCCGGCTCGGCTCGGGCAAGCAGCGCAGCCTCAGCGGCGCCAGCGCCACAATCGCCATCCCCACTGTGAACGACAGCACAGACGAGGCCGACGGGTCGGTGACGGTGACGGTGACCGGCGGCTTCAATCTGGGCTACACCGTCGGGCAGCCGGCGTCGGCGACGGTGACGGTGCGCGACAACGACGTGCCCGCGGCCCGGTTCGCGGCGGCCGTGTCCGACGCGGACGAGAGCTCGGGCACGCATCTGGTGCGAGTGAATCTCAGCCCGGCGCCTCATCGGGGCACCACGGTGAGCTACACGGTGGGCGGCACCGCGACGCGCGGCGCCGATTTCGCGACTCCGGGCACGGTGAGCGTGCCGGCCGGCGCGGCGTTCGTGGACATCCCTGTCACGATCATCGGCGACTCCGCTGCGGAGCCCGACGAGACGGTGGTGCTGACGCTGACCGGCGGCGCCGGCTACCGGGTCGGGTCGCCGAGCGCTCACACGGTGACCGTCGCGGACGGCCCGGCCGGGCCGCCGGCGGCGCTGCCGGTGGTGACCGTGACTGCGGGTTCCCGGGTGTTCGAGGGGGGCGCCGACGCTGTGTTCAAGCTGTCGGCGAGCCTGCCCGTGGCCGGAGTGCCGGTGCGTTACACGGTCGCCCAGAACGGCGAGTATGTGGCGTCGGGGCAGCTCGGGTCAGGCAAGACTCAGACTCTCACGGGCACCGGGGCGGCCATCCGCGTTCCCATTGTGAACGACAGCGTCGATGAGGCGAGCGGGTCGGTGACGGTCACGCTCGAGGCCGGCAGCGGCTACACGGTGGGGTCGCCGGCGTCGGCGACGGTGGCGGTGTTTGACGAGGACCGGTCGGTCGCCCGGTTCGCGGCGGCCGCGTCCGCCGCGGGCGAGGGGTCGGGCACGCATCACGTGCGGGTGCTGTTCAGCACCGCGCCGTACCGCGACCACTTCCTCAACTACTCGGTGCTGTCCTCGAGGGAACCGGGAAGCGCGACGAGAGGCGTCGACTTCACCACCGCCCCGGGCGTCTCCATCTTCGTGCGGGCCGGCGCGACGTACGCCGACATCCCGGTGGGGATCGTCGACGACAACATCGCCGAGGGCCCCGAGACCGTCACCTTGAGGCTGAACATCGGCCGCTACTACTTCTTGGACCCCAGCGCGGGGCGAACCCACACGCTGACGATCACCGACAGCGGCACGGCAGCCACGCCGGTGGCCGACTTCGCGGTCGCGGCGTCGGCTGCGGCGGAGTCGGCGGGCACCCGCAATGTCGAGGTGCGGCTGGTTCCCGCCCCGGCGCAGGCCACCACGGTGTCCTATGCGCTGTCGGGCACCGCAGCACGCGGCAGCGACTACACGATCAGCGGTGTCACGTCCAATACGGGCACCGTGACGGTGGGCACGTCGGGCACGGCGACCATTCCCGTGGCGATCGTCGACGACGCCGCCGCAGAGGGCGCCGAGACGGTGGTGCTGACCTTGAGCGGCGGCGCCGGCTACACGGTGGGCGCCGACAGCCCGTCGCACACGCTCACCATCGCCGCCAACGACGCCCCGGTCGTGCCTCAGCTGAGAGTCGCAGCGGGCTCCGCGGTGGACGAGGGCACAGCAGCGACGTTCACCGTGTGGGCCAGCCCGGCGGCGACAGGGACGGTCACCGTGCGCTACACGGTCGCCCAGAACGGCCAGTTCGTGGCCTCGGGGCGGCTCGGGTCGGGCAAGACGCAGACCCTCAGCGGCGCCAGCGCCGCCATCAGCATCCCCACGCAGAACGACAGCACGGACGAGGCCGACGGGTCGGTCACCGTCACGCTCGAGACAGCCGGCGGCTACACCGTCGGGTCGCCGTCCGCAGCGACGGTGACGGTGCGCGACGACGACGTGCCCGCAGCGCAGTTCGCCGCGGCGTCGTCGACTGCGTCGGAGTCGGCCGGCACCCGCAACGTCACCGTGCGGCTGGTTCCCGCCCCAGCGCAGAGCACCACCGTGTCCTACACGCTGTCCGGCACTGCGGTGCGCGGCAGCGACTACACGATCAGCGGTGTCACGTCGAACACGGGCACCGTCGTGGTGGGCACGTCGGGCACGGCGACCATTCCCGTGGCGATCACCGACGACAGCAGTGCCGAGAGCGCCGAGACGGTCACCCTGACGCTGAACGGCGGCGCGGGCTACGACCTCGGCAACGTCAACCGGTCGCACACGCTGACCATCACCGACAACGACACGGTCGGGGTGCCGCAGGTGACCGTCGCCGCCGGCGCCGCTGTGGACGAGGGCGGCAACGCTGTGTTCACCGTGTCGGCCAATCCGGCGCCGACGGGCACGATCTCGGTTCGCTACACCGTCACCCAGAACGGCCAGTTCGTGAGCTCGGGCCGGCTCGGCTCGAACAAGTCGCGCACTCTCAGCGGCGCCAGCGCCACCATCGCCATTCCCACTGTGGCAGACAGCACAGATGAGGCCGACGGCTCGGTCACGGTGATGCTGACCGCCGGCAGCGGCTACACCGTCGGAACGCCGTCCGCAGCGACGGTGACGGTGCGCGACGACGACGTGCCGACCGCGCAATTCGCGACGGCCTCGGCCAGCGCCGACGAGAGCTCAGGCATCCGCCAAGTGCGGGTGAACCTCAGCCCGGCGCCGCACCGTGGCATCACCGTGAGGTACACGCTCGGCGGCAGCGCGACCCGAGGCACCGACTACACAGCGGCGGGCTCGGCGAGCGCAGCCGCCGGCGCGGCGTTCGTCGACATCCCCGTGACAGTCATCGACGACACCGGCCAGGAGCCCGACGAGACGGTGATCCTGACACTCACCGGCGGCGCCGGCTACCAGGTCGGCTCGCGCAGCACCCACACGCTGACGATCACAGACCAGGACGTGTCGCCCGCAGCCGCGTTCGCCACCGCCGCCGAGCAAGCAAGCGAGAGCACCGGCACCCACCGGGTGACCCTCACCGTGCAGCCTGCGCCCACGGCGCCCATCACCGTGCGCTACACCGTCGGCGGCAGCGCGACCCGAGGCGCCGACTACACCGCCCCCAGCGGCACCGTCACCGTCGCCGCGAACGCCACCACCGCCGCCATCGACATTCCCATCACCCACGACACCGCGAACGAGGGCGACGAGACGGTGGTGCTGACGCTGAGCGCCCCGGGCGGCAGTGCCGGGTACGTGCTGGGCGGGCAGAGCTCCTACACGCTGACGATCCTCGACGACGACGCGACCCCGACGACGCCTCGCGTGCGGTTCAACAGCTCGGCGATTCGCGTGCCGGAGCACCGGCCCGGCATCTACCCGACCGTGTACCTGGACCCGTGGCCGTCCAGCGACGTCACGATCCATTTCGCGATAGACACCAACGCGTCGACTGCCACGCTCAATGAGGACTACAGGCTGTATCGGCAGCTGCGGGATCCCGACGGCGACGGCGTGTACCACGGCACCTTCATCGCGGATGCCGGCAACTTCCGCCGCTGGGCCAAGCTGTCGGTGCAGTTCATCCAAGACGGTGTCCGCGAGGGCGACGAGACCATCGTCATCTACCTGCTCAACGGACCGGGCTACACCCTGGGCGACATGCCCACCGACACCATCACCATCACCATCACCGACTAGGTGTTATCGGCAGTCTCGGCGTGCGGCGACTGGTCTGCGACCTGTCCCGCGCCCACGACAGCGCGCCAGGCGTCGAGTTGGACTGAGCAGGCCGCAGGACGCGGCCCCGCGACGGTTGCGACCGGTCCGGTCGCCGCTGCGATGCCATAGGGTTCGGCTGTCGGTCGAATCGAGCGGAGGCGGGTGTCATGGCGATGAAGGGGATGCAGGACAGCCAGGTGCTGTCGTTCAATGAGCAGATCATTGCCGAGTTCCGAGAGAACGAGGGCCGCTGCGGCGGCATGTTCGAGGGCAACCCGATGCTGCTGCTGACCATGACCGGCGCCCGCAGCGGGCGTCAGCTCACCAGCCCGCTCACCTACCATCGCCACGGCGACGACTACGTCGTGATGGCGTCGGCGGGCGGCCATCCGAGCCATCCCGCTTGGTACCACAACATCGTCGCCAATCCACAGGTCACTGTCGAAGTCGGCACCGAGGTGCTGGCCGCTACGGCTGTGGTGCTCGAAGACGGGGAACGGGATGCAGCGTTCGCGGCGATGTGCGAGGCGATGCCCCGCTTCGGCGACTACCAAGCGTCGGTAGACCGGGAAATCCCTCTCGTCGCCCTGCGCCCCAGCGGCTGAGCACGGCAACGGCTCGGCTTGACCTGCGCGGCAGCCACAACGGCGCCGGGATTCACGATCGGCACACGGAGCAGGGTCCCGGCGCAGATTATGAATGTCAGCGTGGTTCCCGACAACGATTGACGCCTCAAGCAGCCTCTGTCGGGAGTATTCTCGGGATGAGTCCGCTGCGTCGCAATCGCCGCCGTGCGGCCTCGGGTTCGCACAATAGATGACAGGGGTAATCGATGGCCAAGGGTTCTTCCAACGCCGCAGCGGCCGCATCCGACGAGGAGGCTCGGCTGGCCAGCATGGCTTGGCGGCTCGGGGTGGTGACCAGCTTGGGCTCGATCGGCTTGGGTGTGCTCATGCTGGTGTGGCCGGGCAGGACGCTGCTGGTGATAGCGGTGGTGATCGGCATCCAGCTGATCGCATGGGGGCTCGGACTGGTGGTGTCGCGTGCGGTCGCGAGCGAGGGCGCCGGTCACACGATCTTCGGGATCATCGCCGGCGTGGCGGTCATGGTGTTCGGGCTGGCGACGTTGCGTGTGCCCGGCCGCACGCTGGCATTGATGGCGTTGTTCTTGGGCGTGTCGTGGTTCCTCGCCGGCGTGATGGAGCTGATCGAGACGGTGCGAGACCGCGGTGCGCCCCATCGCGGCTGGCGGACCGCGGGAGGTCTCATCACCGCGCTCTCGGGCTTTGTGGTGCTGGTCGTGCCGGTCGGATCGGCGCTGGCGCTGGCCGTATGGGGCGGCCTGTTGATGATCGCCGTCGGCGCATCGCGGCTGCCCGTGGCGCTTCGCATGCGCAAAGCGCTGCGCACCGGCTAGCGCCCGGAGTACACGAACGCCGCGCCTGGACGCGGGTCCAGCGAGCTGCTGACAGGCGCAGTTCTCGCAGCGCCGCAGCGCGGCTGAGGATCGCAGGATTGCACCTCGGCTGCACTGCGGCGTTCGTGCACGGGGCAACGGCTGACGCGGTGCCCGCTGGTCGGAACCTTCTCGTGTGGGCGTTTTTGCCGGTAGGTGCCCGGCGTTTTGCCTACTAGAATTGCGGCGTCTTGCCCGTCGAGCGGACGGTGCTGCGCTTGTGGCACCGGTCGCCGTGGGCATCGCTGTTCGTGGGTTGCCATGAGGAGGCGGCGTGTCCGAGCCTGATCTCTTGCGGTTTCATGGCGATTTCGTGCCGAGGCGCATCGAGCCGGTGCTGCGGTCGCGCATGGGCACGTTCCGGGCCATCGCGCTGCTCGGCCCCCGCCAGTCGGGCAAGACGACCCTCGCTCGCCGAGTCGCCGACGGTGGGACCTTTCTGAGTCTTGACGATCCCGACGTGTACCGAGCTGCGCTCGACGATCCGGTCGGTCTGGTCCGTGACCGCCCGCGGCCCGTTGTCATCGACGAGGTGCAGCGCGGCGGCGACGATCTGCTGCGGGCCGTCAAGCTGGTCGTGGACGCCGACCGTGCTCCGGGTTCGTTCCTGCTGACCGGGTCGACCAATCTGCTGACGGTTCCCCGTCTGAGCGAGTCGTTGGCGGGCCGGATGGGCATCGTGGAGCTGGCCCCCTTCTCGGAGGCCGAGGCAGACCGCAGCGAGACGCCCGGACTGCTGGCGTCGCTCGTCGGCGGCTCGGTGCCGCGGGTCGATGCCGACGCTTGGACCGATCAGCAGCTGGCGGCCGGCGGTTCGCCTGCCGCTCGTCGCGAGTATGCAGAGCGCATCTGCCGGGGCGGCTATCCGGAGGCGCAGCCGATGAGCGAACCGGAGCGGATGGTCTTCTTGCGATCGCTGCTCACGACGATCGTGGCGCGCGACGTGCAGGAGTTCTCAGGAGCGCGCCGCGCTCACGAGCTGCCGCGCATAGCCGAGGCGCTGGCGGCGCGCACCTCCGGGGAGTTCGTGGTCTCCGACGTGCACCGCGACACGTCCTTCGGCAGCTCGCAGACGACGGCCGACTACATCGCTCACCTGGAGATGGTGTATCTGACGGTACTGCTGCCAGCATGGGCGACCAGCGCCGCCACCCGCGTCAAACGGCGGCCCAAGCTGCACATGGCCGACTCGGCGATGGCCGCAGCGCTGCTCGGCATCACCGCGGAGTCGCTGATGGCGCCGACTGAGCCGCTGCGCGGCCCGCTGCATGAGACGCTCGTGGCCAACGAAGTGCGCAAGCAGCTGTCGTTCGCGGCGACGGGCGCGACGCTGCACCACTTTCGCGACCGGCGCCAGCGCGAGGTCGACCTGATTGTGCGACGCGCCAACGGCAGACTCATCGGCATCGAGATCACGGCCGGGATGCGGGCGCACAGCCGCAAGGCCGAGACGCTGGGATGGTTCCGCGACACTGTTGGCGACCGCTTCGAGCTGGGCATCGTGCTCTACGTCGGCGAGCAGGCGCTGAGGCTCGGCGACCGCCTCGTGGCACTGCCGATCTCGCGCCTCTGGAAATCCTGAGCAGGCTGCGCCCCGTCTCGAGAGAACACGGCTGATCCTCGAAGCTGCCGTACTGCGTCAGCTGCTCTCCGTCTCGGCTTCGGCTTCGGCCAGTTCGGTGAAGATGGCCGTGGCCACTTCGGTCACGTCCCAGCTCTGCGTGTCGATCTCGCCGAGCCGGTCGAAGGCTTCGCCGACCTCTGCGGCTCGGGCGTCGGCGTAGCTGCGGGCGTTGTAGTGGGTGGGGATCAGGAAATGGCCGGCTTCGATGCCGTCGAACGCTCGGGCGGCCACTACCTCGGCGTTCATGCCGCGTTCGATCACCTGCTGTGCCAGCGGCTGCGACTCTGCCGGCCCGCCGAACTGCGCGGGCCGCCTGCTGCCCGACGCCCAGATGCGGCTGGCAGTGAGCCCGGGGCACAGCACGCTGACGTCCAGATGCGGCGGCAGTTCGGCCCGCAGCGCCTCGCACACGCCGAGTACGGCGTGCTTGGACGCGGTGTACGCGCCTGCGCCTGCATGGGGCAGGCCCAGTGAATGCTCTGAGCCGGTCACCAGCAGCCGGCCCGGCTCGCCCGACGTCGCCATCGGGCGCCCGAAGGCCTGCAGCGTGGCCAGCATTCCGAAGAAGTTGACCTCGAGCACCCAGCGCGCATCGCCGAGGTCGGCATCGAGCAGCGGTCCACCCGCAGCCGTGACTCCGGCGTTGGCGCACACCAGGCCCGGCGTGCCGTGCTCGGCACAGAGTTCCTCGGCGAGCTGCCTGAGCGCTTGTGCGTCCGTGACATCGCAACGCTCCGTCACCGCTTCAGCCCCGGTACCGGCGAAGCGAATCTCATCGGCTGTCTGCTCGGCTGTCGTGAGGTCTATATCGAGCACGGCCACGGCCGCCGCGCCTCGCCGGGCAGCCTCCAGCGCCAGCGCGGCGCCGATGCCGCTCCCCGCGCCGGTCACCACCACGAGGCGGCCCTTGACTGTGTCCACGTTCATCGGTCTCCTCTGTGCATCGCTGTGTTGCTGATGGCCTCGTTGGCCGACCCGGCAGTTCGGGCGATGTCGGGTCGGCCGGCGGCCCTGGTCATTGCGCTGCGCCGGCCGCGGCTGCGTGGGGGCAGGTGAGCACGGGCATCTCGGTGATGGCGTTGAACCACACGCTGCCCATTGGGGTGGGCGCCTCTGCCAAGGCAATGTCGGGCAGCCGCCGGTACAGCTCGGCGAGCACGCAGCGCAGCTGGGTTCGCGCCACCGACGCGCCCAAGCAGAAGTGCGGCCCCGTGCCGAACGCGAGATGCGCGGCAGCGTTCGGGCGCTCTATGTCGAACCGGTTCGGGTCGTCGAACACGTCCTCGTCGCGGTTGGCCGAGATGTACGACAGGTACACCTTGTCGCCTTTGGGAATCGTGGTGCCGCCGATGTCGACGTCTTCGGTTGCGGTGCGGCAGAACTGCATGACCGGCGGCGAGAAGCGAAGCACCTCTTCGATGGCGTTCGGCAGCCGTCCGTCGAGATCTTCGAGCAGGAGCGCCTTCTGGTCGGGGTGCTCGTCCATCAGCCGCACGAAGTGCGCTGTGGTGTTGCGCGTCGTCTCATGTCCAGCGATCGACAGGGTCACAAAGAACTGGGTGATCTCATCGGCACTGAGACTGCGCCCGTCCACCTCGCCACCGGTGTAGCGCGCCAGCATCGTGTCGTCGTCGAGGTCGCCCTGGTGCTTCACCAGATCGTCCAAGAAGAGATACAGCTCGAACATCGTGTGCTCGAAATTCTCGGCGAACTCGACGTTCGCGACGTTGTTGGCGATCCGCAGGTACTCCCGGCGCAGCTCCTGGGGCACGCCCATCATCTGGCACAGCAGGATCATCGGCAGCTCCGCGGCTACCTCGAACACGAACTCGGCGCGGTCGCGCGCCGCCAGCTCGTCGATCACCTTCGCGGCTTCCGCTTCGATGAACGGCTCGAGCGCGGCGATGCGCCGCGGCGTCAGCCCCGGCTGCAGCAGCCGTCGGTACTGAGTGTGCTGCGGCGGATCCATGCCCAACAGGCCCGACCGCTGCGCCCCGATCGCCATCGGCTCCTGTTTGACGTCGACCCACAGCACCGAGTTCTCCCACACCGAGAACCGGCCCGGATCCTTCGACACCGCATCCACATCGCCATAACGACTCAACACCCAGAAGCCAACGCACGGAATATGCATGTGATCGACCGGCGGCGGCGGGTTCCACCACACCGGCGCCTCGCGCCGCAGCACCTCCAAGTACTCAACCGGCGCACCGCCGATGCGAGCCATATCGGCCTGACTCGCCAAATTCACATCCCCAGGACGCAACCCCATGACACCCCCGTTTGCTGTGCTCTCGTTCGTTTTGCTGTGTTGTCGTTCGTTGCGCTGTCCGCAGCCGCGACCCTACGCCAACCATCGCCAACACCAAGCCCGCTGCGCACTGGCCGTCGCAGAGTCGAGATCGATGGCTCGGTGAGGCTTGCCAAATCCCGATCTCGGGTCGATTCAGGTCTATGCACCGCTCTCGCTCTTGTAGAACTGGACGTGGAAGACCGCGTCGTCTGCGGGCTCGATGTGATGGGAGACCTGGGGCACGATGGCGATGCGGCTGCCGGCCGGCACCGCGACGCGGCGCGAGTTCTCGTCTGCGAACAGCACGGAGCCCTCTTCCACCACTAGTTCGGCCCACACTGAAGTGAGGTGGGCGCGCCCCAGCGCAGGCGGCATCGAAGCGGCGGTGAAGCTCGGCGTGCGCCGTACCGGCGCTGCGTCACGAGGCAAGTCGAGGCCTGCGTGAGTCATGTCGAATGTCGTGGCCGGTGCGCGGACATGTCGACAGGTTGCCGCGTCACCCGAGATATTTGCACCACAGACCTTGCCGTGTCGAGGTTGCTGCCGTACTCTCGCCATGCGTGCTCGTTTCGAGGGGGCAAGCGCGGATTGCCCTCGCTGTGGGTTTGGCCGGGGTGCTGCTCATGCTTGGCATTGGCCCAGCGGGAGCCGCGGGCCAGATCATGGCGCTGGGTGCCGAGCCGTCTCAGCAGTGGCACTACGACTTCGACGCTTCGCGGCAGCCCGCCAGTGTCGCTCTCGCCGATCCGCCCGATGAGTCGTCGCCGGCAGCACCCGCGGCAATCGTGCTCGGACCCGGCGAGTACTTCTCGGTCGGCCAATCGGCCACGTCGCCGAACGGCTGGTACCGGCTGACGCTCGAACCCGACGGCCGGCTGGTGCTGCGTGCCACAGACGACGGTTTGGGTCTGTACGGCGCGCTGTGGTCGACCGGGCCCTACGAGCCTCGCGATCCCGACCGTCCGGCAATGCCGCTGCTGGTGATGCGCGCCGACGGCGAGCTCGCGCTGTACGACACCGCACACCTCGGATTCGGTGAAGCAGGGTCAAGCGGCGAGGCGGCACAGCTGTGGACCACCGACACCCGCAGCGAGTCAGGTGCATCGCTGCTGCTGGGCGACGACGGCGTCATGTCGGTGGTCACGCCGCAGGGTCGAGCACTGTGGCGCAGCGGCAACGCGGCTCCCGATGTGGGCATCACGCGGTCGCGTCATGTCATCTACGACCGGGGCGGCCAGTGGGTATGGCTGGTCGGCGCCGACGGAAGCGTGGTCGACAACTACCCGGTCAGCGGGCACGCCGAGTCGCCGGCGCCCGGCCGCTACGCAGTCACCTCGAAATCGGAAGATGCGATCTCCTACAACTGGCTGGTCACCATGGAGCACATGGTGCGGTTCACCATCGACGAAGAGGGCGACTTGATCGGTTTCCACTCCATCCCCCGCGGCTGGAAGGACAGGCCTGTGCAGTCCGAGGCCGAACTCGGCGAGTTCGGTTCGCTCGGATGCGTGCGCCAGCGAGACGACAAAGCAGAGCGCCTGTACGAGTGGGCCTCGATCGGCACCCCAGTGGTGGTGCTCGCCTGATCGCAGCGCCGAACCGCGGCAGCGTTCAGTACAGGCGCTCTCGGTTGGCCTGGTCGTCAGCGCAGCCGTGAGCGATGCGGTCCGCTGTGCCCGGCGGCGAGCACGCAGCGCACCCCGGCGCGGACCATCATGTGTCCGCAGCGCGGCTTGTCCCCGCCGGCGCTTCGCGATGTTCCCGAAGACACCGGGGCCTCGCTGGCCATAGCCGCTCCGGTGATCTGTTCGGCTGTCGGGATTCGCTGACGGCCCCATTGGGCGACGCGGATGCTCATGGCCGGTCCGAAGGTGATGACGCCGCGTGGGTCCTGTGTGATGCATTCGTTCATGGCGAGCAGGTCGGTGGCGATGCGTGCTCGGTGCTTTGGCAGGCCGCTGCCGGCCGCGATCTCGTCGAACGTTGCTGTCCCGTTGCGGTCGGCGAGCACGGCGAGGCAGAGGTGTTCTTCGCGGCTGTGGTCGTGCCAGACCTGTGTGAAGACATGGGTGTCCATGAACGTGTCGGTCTGGGCGACGGCAAACTTGGCTATGTCCAGCGTGACCGGGCGTCTTCCGCTGCTGGCGCTTTCCCATGCAGCGTCGCCGATGCTCTGCATGCGGATCGGCAGCGGCCCGGTGTGCGCTGCCATGTAGTCGAGCGCTTCTGTGTCGATGCCGGCGTCTGCATCGGCATACATCGTCTGGTAGAAGCCGCGTGCCTGGGCTGCTGAGATGGGCGGCAAGTGCACCTGGTGGGAGCGCAGAAAGAAGCTGAGCTTCTTGTCGCGTGCGAGGATCTCTTGCAGCTCGCCCAGGCCGGCGGCCAGGACTGCGACCGGCAGCTGCTTGCGTTGGGTGATGTGCTGGATGTCGGCGCAGAGGCTGCGCATTTCCTCGCGGTCCGCGGCGTGCAGTTCGTCCACCGTCACCAAGACGGCTGTCCGGTTCGCCAAGGCGTGCTGCCCGAGAGTTGTGAGCCAGCGCCGCAATGACCAGTCAGCGCTCAGGATGTGCTGGGTTTCGTTCTCGAACCATGCCGGCCCGAGGCGGAGGCCTCGCCGGTTGCTGCGTGTCTGTCTCGTCGGCGCGTCGGGCAGTGTGGGGTGCGCGTTGTGGGCGAGGGACGCTTCGCTCTTGATGCGATCCAAGAGGCCCTCGGTGGTCGCGTTCACTGAGATCACGAGCCATCCGGATGCTGCGGCTGCGTCTTCGCATTCGTCGAGCATGACTGTCTTGCCCGAGCCGCGCGCTCCGAGCAGCACGCTCACGAATCGCTTGTCCATCGGCCCGTTGTGCAGACCGCTGAGCATCTCGCGCTTGGGGGCGTCGCGTCCGACGAGCAGGTTCGGCGGGACTCCGAAGGACGGTGTGAACGGGCTGAGAGCTGCCAGGTCGTCATCGTAGGCGTCGCTGAGCAGGTTCGACACAACGACACTCTAGTACGCATATGGCCTCGAACGTAGCCACTAAATCCGTGCCTGACACACTACAAATAGATATTTGACACTAAATGCAGTCTTGCGACAGCAGTAGCTGCGAACGTCAGGACAACACTGCGCTGTTCTGTATGCGATTTCGTGCACGCGACGGCCGCGACCCTGTCGCCTGCTGTGAGTAGGCGGTTGTGTCGATAGGTTCGGCAGTGCAATGAGGCGCCGGGGTGAGGGAGGGCGTTGATGGAGGTTCCTGTCTGCATCATCGGCTGCGGGCCGATCGGGCTCACCGGGGCGCTGCTGCTGTCGCGCCACGGCGTGCCGTCGCTGCTGGTCGAGCGGCGAAGCGAGCTCAACACTCATCCCCGGTCGCGTTTCGTCGACACCAACACCATGGAGCTGTTCCGCGAGTTCGGAATCGACAAGGCGGTGGAGGCCACGGGGCTCGGGCCGGACTGGACCGCCTGCAACCGGTGGTCCGACAGCCTCGCCGCCGAGCCGTACGCCGACATCCCGAGTCCCACCTTCCTCAGCGTTACGGGACCGAACAGCCCGTGTGTGCCCGTGATGACCGCGCAGGACGAAGTGGAGATGGCGCTGATGTCCCGAGTCGCCGCGGATCCCATGATCGAGGTCCGCTTCGACACCGAGGCCATCGACGTCGCCCAATCCGACGACGCCACCCATCTGACCCTGCGCGATGCCAACACCGATGAGCGCCGGCCGGTGACAGCCCTGTACACCATCGGTGCCGACGGGCCGGGCAGCGGCACGCGTGAGGTGATCGGGACCTGTCTCGAAGCCGAGCCGCGGCCGGTGTTCTCCCAGGACGTGATCTTCCACGCCGACCTCGACGCCTACGTCGGGGAGCGCAAGGGATCGCTGCTGTACACCACCACTCCCGACGGCGTCGTCATCTTCCAGCCGCTCGACGGGCGTCGGCGGTGGCGCTGCCAAGTCGTCGGCGGCGACGAGAACCTGATCTCCGAGGACGCGGTCAGCCGGCGCATCCGCGTGGCGCTCGGCACCGATGACGATGTCGAGTTCTCGATCCTGAGCATGCGCATGTGGCAGCCGACCCCGGGATGCGTGACCCGGTTTTCGGCGGGGCGCATCTTCCTCGCCGGAGACGCCGCGCACGTCTCGGTTCCCACCGGCGGCATGGGCAACAACACCGGGTTCGCGGGCATCCGCAACCTGGCTTGGAAGCTGGCCTACGTGGTGCGTGGCCTGGCCCCCGAGTCGATCCTGGCCACCTATGAGGCCGAGCATCGGCCCATCGCGGTCGAGCGGATCGACTTCGGGGTCCGCACTACGGAGTACATGGCCGCGATGATGGGCGGCCACATGCGAGGCGAGGACATCGCCGACCACATCGAGCGCACACACCAGTACGCCGACTACGACCACCTCCTGCTCGGCTTCGAGATGACATCGGACCTCATCGCGCCCAACGCCGAGCCCGCACCGCCTGGCGAGGCCCGGAGTGACGGCTTTGTCCCAGTGGTCCGATCAGGGCGCCGCGCCCCCCACGTGTGGATCGATGCCGACCGGACCGAGTCGGTCCTCGACTGGTACGGACGCTCCTACGTGCTGCTGCTCGGGCCAGAATGCTCCCGCACCGCATGGGAAGCCGCCATCGCCGACCTCGGGCCTGGCGGAGCACCGGTCGAGGTGCGCCAGCTTCCCGCCGGCATCTCTGCGGGCCCCTATCAAGCCGACGCCTGCGTCCTCGTGCGGCCCGACGGCATCATCGCCTGGCGCGGGAATGACTTGGGCGGCCCGCCCGACCTCGCCGAACTCGCCAGATACCTGCCGAACTGAGTCACGCCGGGCGCACGGCCGGCGCGGTCAGTGGGTCTCGAAGCGGGCGTTCTCGTGGTCGGCGGGGGTGGTGTAGGCGTACGAGCCGAGCTCGACCTCAGGTGTCGGTGAGCCAGGCGAGCTGGGCGGCGGGCACTGCCAGCAGATCGGGATCTTCGAGGTCGAGCACCGAGCGGGTGGCGACGATGCCCCGCCACGGCGAGTCTGCCAGGGTGCGGGTGGCCCGTTTCCATCGGGGGCGGCTCTCGTCTCGGCTCTGGGCCCGCAGGCCGGCGAATGTCCGGAAGCCCATCGGCAGCAGCACCCGGTCGGGGCTTGCCGCGTCTCCCCGTCGTCCCAGCAGCGTGCCGGCGGCGGTGCCGAGGTCGGTGGCGGACGACCCGGTGAGCACCACGGTGTCGTCGCCGAAGCGGCTGTCGTTGTCGCGCAGCCACTTGATCCGATGCGGCCACCCGTCGGAGACCGATGTGATCTCGTCGATGAACCACCAGCGGTGCCCAAGCGGCTGCAGCATGGTGGCGGCGTCCGCCAGTCGCCCCAGATCATCTGCCAGCCAGCCGTCGACCGACATGTAGACGACGAGACGAGGATCGGCACCGCCGGCGATCAGTGCTTCGATCGCTGCTGCACCTCTCCGTGCTTCATACCGTCCCCAGACTACCTTCGGCGGCGAATTATTGAGGAGAATTCACCATGCAGTGGGGAGTTTGCCTGGTTTTTCCCCTACAGCGCGGTGAGTTTTCCATCTTTTTCGCCCGCAACATCATCATTGCAATCTCGCTTGCCAGCTACGACCTGCGAATGAACGCCGCCGCCGAGGCAATGGGCATCCCGCTTTCCGCCCATGTCCGATGAACGCCGCCACGGCCGGATGCACAAGACTGCCGAGCGTCTGACAGTTCCATCGGCGGCTGCCTTCGACGCCGGGCCGGGTGTGCTCAAATGACGGCGATGGATCGCACAGGATGGATCGGCGGCTTCGTATTGCTGGTGTGCTGTGCGGCGGCGGCGGTGATCTTGGGCGGTTCGCCGCAGCGGGCCGATGACGCCCCGGGTGTCGGGCCGGGCGGAGTGGGGTTCGAGCTGACCGGGCAGGACGAGTGGCGTCTCGATCACCACCACGCCAATGCCGTGTCGTCATGCACGAGCGTGCCTGCGAAGTGGCCGGATCTCTTGTCGGGCTGTCAGTGGTATCTGAGCGACAGCAGGGCCGATGTGTTCGACATCAATGTCGGGCCGGCGTGGGAGGCGACGCTGGGCGAGGGCGTGACGGTGCTGGTGGTCGATTATCCGGTCGATTATCGGCATGAGGACCTGCGCGACAACATGGATCCGGCTGACTCGCCGGGGCTGACCGAGGCGAAGGTGGTGGCCGCCTACTCGCAGCATGGCTCCGAGATGGCGAGCATCATCGCTGCACGCGACAACGCTGTCGGCTTCCGGGGCGTCGCGCCGCGCGCTGCGCTGACTTGGAGAGGCATCACCTCTTCCGAGATCCGGAGGAGTTTCGCGCTTCCCGAGGCCGAGTGCGCCGAGGTGGTCACCGCGGACGGCTCGGTGGCGGGTTCGTGGGGCCCGGATTGCCGGTCGCGGGCGAAGTCGCCGGCGCCTGCGAGGTTCTATACGTTTGCGTTGGATGCTCCGTCGAAGGTGACGATCGACTTGCGCTCGAGCGTTGACTCGTATCTGTATGTGCGCAGCGGTCACGCGCAGGGGGGGGCGTCGATAGCCAGAGACGACGACAGCGGCTTCGGATATGACGCGCGGGTCAGCCGTACGTTGCCTGCGGGGGTGTACACGGTCGAGGCGACGACGTTCGAGCAGCAGCGCAGTTCAGGGACGTTCACCTTGCAAGTCAGCGGTCTGGACGGCGCCTCGGCGCCTGAGGCCGTCGCGTCGGAGCGCTGGTGGGCGCCGGTGTGGGACTCGCTGCTGGAGGCCGCGGTGGTGAACCGCAGCTACGGCACCGCCAACCGCACCCGTCCCCACAAGGACAAGCCGCACACTGACCCTTGGCATTCTGACTATGAGACCTACGACGTGATGGCCGAGTTCGGCTTCGGGGGGAGCGGTTCGCTGAATGTGATATCGGGCGGCAAGACGGATCCCGGTGCTGGGATGGTGTTCTGGTCGACGCTGACTGAGGACCGCAGCCATCCCGCGGTCGTCGCGGCGTGCGCCACCGATCGTTGGGGCCGGCGGGACGCTCGGTTCAACACGAGCATCGAGGGGCCGAATCTGTGGGTGTGCGCGCCGGTCGGCGGCATCGTGAAGGTCGCCTTGGGCGACCGCTATCTGATCTCCAACGGCACTCCGGCGAGTCCGGCGACGGCTCTGGTGTCGGGCGTGGCCGCGCTGGTGCGAAGCATCGACGCCAGCCTGTCGTGGCGCGACGTGAAACTGATATTGGCCGCATCCGCGCAGCACAACGACCCCGGCGACGCGGGCTGGCAGCACGGCGCCGCGGTGTACGGGTCGCCCGGGCAGAGCTACCGCTACCACCACAGCTACGGCTTCGGGATCGTCGACGCGGGCGCCGCGGTGGAGTTGGCGCAGAACTGGCGGTACCTGCCGGAGTATCGCAGCGAGCAGGTGCAGGCGCCGGCGCTGTCGTCTGCGCTTGTTGTGCCGGACGGCGGCGGCGCGGTGACGGCCGAGGCGACTGTCGACGTCGAGATCGATTTCGTGGAGTACGTCGAGGCGCATCTGGTGCTGGACGCGCCGTGGTTCCGTGATCTGGAGGTGGAGCTGGTGTCGCCGTCGGGGGCGGTGTCGACGCTGTCGGTGCCGGTCGGCGACGTCACCGACCCGGCCGATGCGCCATATGACTGCAAGCAGGCTCAGGAGTGCGGCATCTCGGGCAGTTTCCGTTTCGGCACGTCGGTGCATCTGGGCGAGGATCCCGACGGCGTCTGGACTTTGCGGCTGGCCGACAGCAAACCGAACGCCAACACCAACACGCTCGAGTCGTGGTCGCTGCGGTTCTTCGGCCACAGCTCGTCGGACCCGACACCGAGCCTCGCCCGGTCGCCCACGTTCGGGCCGTGGCCGCAGGTATCGATAGCCGCCGGTACCGACATCGACGAAGGCGGCGACGCAACCTTCACCGTGACCGCCGACCCGGCGCCGGCAGCAGCGATGGACGTGACTGTGGCGGTCGCCCAGATGGACGATCCCGGCGTGTCGCGGGAGTTGCGGACGGTCACGGTGCCCGCATCGGGCACTGCGACGCTGAGGGTCGCCACAGCGACAGACGGGATCTACGAGCCGGACGGGTGGGTCACCGCGACGCTGCGCGCCGTGGGCGGCTACACCGTCTCGGCGACCGCCGGCACGGCCGCAGTCGCGGTGGCCGACGATGTTGCGGTGTCGGCGGGCGATCCGTGTGTGGTGGCGTTGTCGGGCGACGGCCCCGTGAGCGGGGTGTGGGCTGCGGACTGCGGTTCGTCGGTTCGCAGCGGCCGCTATGCGCGGTTCTATTCGTTCTGGTCGGACGGCTCGGGCCTGGTGACGATCGATCTGGAGTCGTGGGCGGACTCGTATCTGTATCTGCGCGCCGGTTCGGGTCAGAAGTCGGGTGCTGTGCTGGCGTTCGACGATGACGGCGGCGATGGGTATGACTCGCGGATCAGTCGTCGGCTGGCGGCTGGCGGTTACACGATCGAGGCGACGACCGTTCACGCGTCGACGGCGAGGCCGTTCACCCTGACGATGAACGGCATTCCGACACCGACGGCGGTGCGGCCCCGCCCTGAGGTCAGCATCGCTGGGGGCGCTGGCATTGTCGAGGGAGGCGACGCGGTGTTCACCGTCACGGCCAGCCCGGCGCCGTCGGCGGCTCTGGACGTGACGGTGAACATCTCCGGGCGGGGCAATTTCGGTGTTGCGGCGGGTTCGCGTCAGGTGACGGTCGGGACGTCGGGGACGGGGACGCTGTTGGTGTCGACGGTGGGCGATTCGGTTGATGAGGCTGACGGGTCGGTGACGGCCACTATCGGCGCTGGCAGCGGCTACA
>JAJECP010000032.1 GCA_022821985.1 Acidimicrobiia bacterium | reverse complement strand
CACTCGCCATACCCCAAGCCGCCACAGCGCACGCACGCCACGGACCCGCAACCACCATCGCCTGGGCACCAGCACTCGCCGCAGGCACCGCCCTCATCACACTCACCCGCCTCACCGCCCACGGCACCACCCCATGAACCGACATCGCCTCGGTTGCGCTGCAATGATCGACAGCACCATCGATGCCGCGCCAGCGTGAACAGATCGCCGACCAACTCCACAGGGTCTCGCCGGCTTGCATTCAGGACAGACGGCGCTCGACGGAACCCAGGTCAAACCGTGCGGCGCATTCCAAGTAGTCCGGCACATCGTCGGGGTCGGGCAGCCACAGTTCCGACCGGCCCGCGGCAGCACCGAATCCATCGGCGCTGGCGTCGGTTCTCACAACCGCGGTCGCCATGGTGTTGGCGCCGCAGGTGATCATCTCGCCAGTCGAGACGTCGAACGCCCACGTCACCCCCGAGAAGCACTCCAGATGGGCCGGCTGGGCGGTCAGGAGCAACAGCGGGCCCGCGCGCAGGGTCTGGACTTCCCATCCCGGACTCTGGGGCCAAGGCGGCGAACGGACCAGCAGCGAACCCGCCCCGGCGACGCTCACCGCGTCCCCCGCCGACACGAACGCAACGTCCATATGCCGGTCCTCGATCGCAGCGGCAAGCTCCGGCGAGGACCCCTGCCGCCAAGTGACCGCACCGTCGGCCGCCAACCAAACGGCGTTGGCCGCGTCCCCGAACTCAGCCTCACCATTGCCATGAACAACCGCCGCCACCCGACCGACGCACTCAACCGAGAACTCCACCGGCAAGACAACAGAGCCAAACGCAGCGCTGCTGACGCTCATGCAGCGATCCTCGTCGAGCACTAGGCCCGAGCGCACTATCTGCCATCTCAGCGGCCAATCCGGCCACCAAGAGGAACCAGCACCATCAACGTGAGCAAAGGGGTCGGCGACAGGCATCAACTGCACCAGCTCAGCGAAAAATACGCCAGTCGGCGGCGCGCCAAAGTCCAGAGAATCTGCCCAAGTCCAAAGGCCGCCAACGTAGTAGGTCTCGTCTGGAACCGTGTAGTACCCGCAGCTTCGCCCGTCCCGACGGTGTGCTTCCTCGCCGCTCACCGGCACAGGCCCCGATGCTGCTCCAGATGCCGTGGCATCGTCGCCGTCGGAAGCGACGGTCGGCGGCGGCGCCTCCATTAGCGCCACATGAGCCGAATCAGGCGGAGCGCCAGATGTGGTCGGTTCTGCCCCCGCTTCGTGCGCGACGCTCGCAGCAGCGTCTGCCTCCGACCGGCCGGCGTCAGGCACCGGTTCGCTCCCCATCGCACAGCCGGTCGCTGCGAGCGCCAGCCACAGCAGGCCCACCAGAACGCGCACCATTATCCAGCCTCACCGCGAGGCGGCTCGCCTTGCGCCTGCGCCTCATTGTTCTCGGCCACAGCGAGCACAGATGCCCACGACGTCCGGGGGCATTCGTCAAGACCGCGAAGCGGAGGCACATCGCTCAGATCAGATCCCGACGGCAAGCCCACCGGCAACAGCACCGTGTCAGTGCAGCTCAGCGCCAAACCCGTCCGAGTGTCCTGCACCACCGAATGAGGGACGACACACGGAAAGTACCAATCCGTCGCACCCATCGACCAGATCGCCCGTTCACCGCTAACGCGTTGCACCCTGAGCGCATGTGACGGCGGCGACCAGCCAGATGAATGTTCCGATTCGGACTCGTCGTAGTCGACCTCCTCAACTTCGAGCAGCATCTCAGCACGATCGCGGTCAACCTCGCTCAAAAAGCCGTCAAATCGAGGATGTGAAGCCAACACATAGTGCTGCACGCCTCTGCCGTTCTCGAACCTGAGCACTTCATCGGCCCGCCCCCAAGGGCCGGTGCTAGCTTCGAGAAAACCTAACGACACAAACGGCTGAATGCTCTCTTCCGGCGGCCGCAACGTATCCGATGTCACCTGATAATGTGCGTAATACTTATCCAGAATCATCGAACTAGTATGCGCGCTGAATCGGTCCACGACGAACGGATGATCAGACGAAGGCAACGATTTCCATGAAACGATAGGACTCGTCAGTAACGGATAGGCAGCGTCACCCCAAGGTGCCACAAACGAACCCATCATTTCTGGCGAAGCCAAAGGTATATGTCGCAATCTAGCAAAGAACGCATAGTCAGCGCTGTAGCCAAGATGAAGTGCCCAAGCGTCAATAAGACATTCTCGCGTACTCAGTCCTGAATCGAGGCCCAAATCGAAACGCTCTCCGTCCAGAATGCTCACGAAAATTCCCGCATAGTCGACCATGCCGACGAACGGCCACACCGGGGCAACCGGCGACACCTCAGCAACGTCAGCCCCACCATCAGGACTCGCCGACACAGCAGGCTGAACGGACAGCACCGTCACGCAGAGCAAGCAAACAGACACAACCGTCACGAGAACTCGCCTCACGGGTGTCCCCTCCCCGGAGCAGGGCACATCACACAATCGGCGACGTCGCGGTGTCGCCATACCTGTAAACGCCCGCACGTTCGTTGGCGAACCCGTGCATCATGATGTAATTCAGGAAAAGCCAGTAATGAGAACCATACTTCTCCGGTTCAAAGCGTTCCATACCCAAGTCAGACATTAGTGTCCTATAGCCTTTCTTGGTGGCCGTGCCATATACTCCGAAATGGCGACCGAGCCTGTCCTTACTCAAGCGCATGTCGGTGAACGCTTCAATACAATCCTGCAGAAACATGACGTGCGTCTTGAGTCCCAAATTGAAGCCCACACACGCACCGTCATCCACATGAAAATGATCTGCGTGATCATTATTGTAGTTGCGGTTGAGCACCGTGCCGAAGAACTTCCTCAAGCATGCCTCTACCGCTACCATGCGTCGGTAAGCTATAGTGCTCGATTGCACATCGCTTCGCCCTCGGCAGGGCCGCGATGCTCGCCGCTGAATGGGTTGTTCGGCAGTTGCATTGTTCCAACCTACCCAAGTGATATCGATCGCCCGATCATGATAATGCCAACTTCGCTTTACGCCGAATGTCGATCCATATATGTCGGCCTGCCGTAGCCATTCCAACTGCTCTTTCGTGACCCGCTTCTGGTTGCCATGCCGAAAGTCGGTTGCTGGATAAACTACTGTAGTCGCGGCAGCAGAATTCTCATCCCCTTTGGCTTTGGCCACCGTCTCACGCAGCTTCTCTTTGACCTCCAACTCATCAAGCATCTGTGTTTTGCCGGCGACGACACCACTAAATCGAAAATCGGGACGTGATATACCAGAGTATCCGATAGCCTCTAACCTGCCATAGCCTGCGCCATACCGCGATGAAAACCAATCAAGGTTCGCAATGCAGTTGTCCAAGATTCCATGCAAGCAGGGATGAAGTGTAGGTGTGGTCGGAGCACTTGCCTTGTAATCACTGAAATCTTCAGAGCTGTTTTCGTCGAAATCGACGGCGCATACGCCCCCCTCCAGGACTCTCAAGTCTACGTTCAAACTTCCAGCAGGATCGCGGAATGTGTACGCGCCTTCAGTCGACGGCACCGGCTTGATCGTAGCGGGCGTTGTCCTTCCACACACATGGTCGCACGCCTCCCTCGACATATTCTTCTCCTCAATCAATCGGTGGTCAGAGCATCAACAGAGACCGACATAGCTATCATCAATGTGCTATCCCTTTCACGTCATCGCACCGCCGATTTTGCCCGCGGGTGCCGTTAGCGAAAGCGTCGGCCCTATCTGGTGCGACGTGAGCAACGCGTCGTCTATGGACAGAATTTCTTCACCGTCACGAAACAGTCTTGTTGCCGCAACGCCACTCGCGCCCAAGGTTCCGACAGCCACCACCTCGCCAAATTCGCTGACGATTGGCTGTACTGCGTACAGAAACGCATCCTCGAACTCGAAGATGTGCTGCCCTCGGTCGTCCATAGCCCGCACGCCGCGTCTATCTGCCACGATAACTATGTCCCCCCAGTCAGCGCTTGTCACGCCCCAGATAAGACCATGATCTACTGGCAGTACCCAAGTGTCGAACGCTGCAACGCCGCCCAATGCAGAACGCGCATCCAAGAGCGTTGCTTCGAAATTTGAGTCGGCCGCCTCAGGAGACTCGTAGTGGTCCAAGGCAAATGAGCCCGTGCGTTCCAAGACTCCAGCGACAGAACCACCGGTACGGTCCGGAAATGCTATTTCCGTGGCTTCCCACCGCCTCAGGTCATCCGTGGCTACGAGGGAAGCTGCCATTCTCCTCGGCGTATACATGTGCCTCTCAAACTCCGGCATACCCGGCTGTGATGCCAAGGCTGCCGCCTCGGCACCGGCGTAACGCAAGAGTTCAAGAGCATCAGGCCCGGCTTCGTACGTAATCGCCTCTCCTTCAATGTACATGTGCCCGCCAACGACGAGAGTCTCGTCGATGGTGCCGATGCAGCGTGCGGTGAAGTCGGGGGGCGCGTCTACTGGGTGCTCTTGTCCGTCGGTTTCTGAGCGGAGGACGATGCCGCTGCCAGTGGAGTCGGCTCGCAGGGTGAGCAATTGGCCGTTCCAGACAGTGGCGTCGGCGAAGCCGGGCTCGACTTCGACAATCTCCGTGCTGGAATCGACCGACGCTGAGCCTGCGGTTTGCCCGGTTGCTACGGGTGCTGGGCTGCCGGGGCCGGCAAGCAGGCTGCGGCCCGTGAGCCCGGCGACGCCGACGGCGCCTGCAGTACCGCCGACTATGGCGAGGAACCGGCGGCGGCTCAGCGGCCGGCGGGCCGCTGAGCTTGCAGAGTCGGCCTCGTCTGGAGCGGTCGGGGGTTCAGTCGTCATCGGCGCTCGGGGGGTGGGGAATCTTGATGTTGATGGTGTGCTGGTCCGCGGCGTCTGGCACGCTGAGGGAGGCGGCGGAGATGACATAGACGCCTTTGGTGAGCGTCGTGCGGATTCTGGAGTCGGTGGCGTTGCCGTCCAGATACAGGTACCCGGTGCCTGCGGCGGTGTCCCAGGCGTCGTTGTTGATGGCGACGGGAGCGCTGCCGAGATTGGTGAGAAGGCCGCTGAGCGGGTCGGTGATCGCCCTGTACAGCGCGAGGTGTGTGTTTCGGTTGTCCGACGACAGCCGAATGGTCACATCGACGCTGCTGCGGGTGATCTCAAACGTGTAGAACCGGGTGCGCCTTCTGATGCTGTCCTTGACGTTGTTGACCGCAGCGTTGCAGTCTGTGCTTGCCGGCCATGCTTCGGTGTCGAGATACCAGCGTCCGACCGAGAGGCGCGTGATGCAAGCAGCAGGCATCACTTTGGCGGGCTGACTCCCGGTGGCTGGGGTGCGTATCGTCACTTGGCCTGCGGCAGGCCCGGCGCATACGGCTCTGCCGATGATGATGACGGTCTGGCCCGCGGCGCATGCTTTGCCCGCAGGCACGACTCTGACGGTCGGGGCAGCGGCGGGGCCGTCGGCCTGGGCGTCGTCGGCCTGGGCGTCGGCTGCCGCGGAGACGCTGTCGGGCTGCGTGGTGGTGGGTGTTTTGGGTGTGATGGCGACGGTGGCGAGGTAGCTGCCGGGCCGGTCGGGTGTCACCTTCAGCACGCCTGACCCGGCGGCGGCGCTGACGGTCACGTGCGCGCCCACGTCGCCTGCCATGGTCACCTCGGCGTCTGCGGGCCGGTACTCGAACACGAACTCGGTCGTCTTGCCGTGGGGCGCGTGCAGGGCGCTGCTGAGGCCGTGCACGGTGACCGCGCTGATGTCGAGCCGGTAGGCGCCGGTGTCGTCGTGGGCGGAGGCGGACGCCTCGAGCGTGTACTTCCCTGCGGGCAGCCGTCCGGCTTCGATGCGGCTGTCGCGGCGGTAGCTGCCGTTCTCGTCGCCGATGTCGTCGCTGCTGGCGCGGACTCTTCCGGCGCCGTCGGTGCTGTGGCCGTCGATCAGCCGCAGGTACGTGTCGAAGCTGCCGTTGCCTTTCGTGCGCTTGCCGCCGACGAGCTCGACGGTCACCCATGTCGGCTCCTGGAGCGTGAAGGTGTGGCGGTGAGCGAAATAGCGGCGCCCGCGCACCGGGCCGCGTTTCGCCGACAGGCAGCCGCCGTCGGCGCTGGTCTGCCCTGTCACGCTCACCGCGCCCGGCTCGAGGACCCCCAACGCGCTCACGCACGGCGAGACAGGCTTCTCCGCAGCAGTCAGAGTGACCGTCTGCGACGCGGCTGCTCGCCCGTCGGCATCGCAGGTGACCGTGACAGCCAGGCTGCCGGGCGCGGCGATCTTGGCGGTGAGCGTGCGCTCTGCTGCGCTCTGGCCTGCTGTGACGGTGGCTGTGCCGGGCGAGGCGCCGCATCGGGCGTCCGCGGGCTCGACGGTGAAATCGGCGGTGACGGCGACTTTCCCGCTGCCGGTCTGGTCGGAGTCGGCGAGACCCGTGATCTCGACTGGCGCCTGGCAGGCGACCGTGAGGCGGGCTGTCTTGGTGCTGTCGCCGAGGACGGCGGTTGCGGTGGCCGTGCCGTTGGTGGTGCAGCTCAGCGTTGCCGTGGCGGTGCGGCGGTGCAAGGTGGTGCTGTCGGGGCCGGGCACCGCCGTGACCGTGCCCTGGGATTGGCTGTCTACGGTGATGCCGCCGGTGGCTGTCCAGGCGACGGTGAGCGCTGTGCCGGTGGCGGTGGCCTCGGCTTCGACGTCGAAGCTGAAGCCTTGGGCCATGATGCACTCATAGGCGACATCGGCGCCGTCGGGCGCCGATGTGAGGGTTTTGCATTCGCCGCCGTCGACGGCCCGCGCTCCGATGGTGGTGACGCCTGCGGCGAGGCTCGCTGTGAGCGTCACGGTCTGCTTGGCAGCGGCGTGACCGGCCGCGGTGCAGGTGACGGTGACCGCGAGGCTGCCCGGCGCGGTGATGCCCGCTGTGAGGATGCGGTCCGCCGCATCGGTTCCATCGGCGACACTGGCCGTGGCGGGGCTGGCAGTGCAGGCGGCATCCGCGGGCTCGACGGCGAACGGTGCAGTGACGGCGACTTCGCCGGTGCCGTCGGAGGCTGCGTCGGCCAAGCCCGTGATCTTGACCGTCCTGTCGTAGACGGTGCTGACCTTCAGCCGGTAGCGGCCTGTGGCGGCGGAGCGGTAGGTGGCGGCCTCGACGGTGTAGTCGCCTGGGGGGAGCTTCTTGGCGATGCGGCTGTCGGTGCCCGGACCGCCGTCGTCGTCGCTGGCGTTCACGTCGCCCGTCGTGCCGTGGCCGTCGAGCAGGACCATGTACGTGTCGAGCCTGGCCGTGTTGGCGGGGTCGTTGCCGACGTCGATCGTGACTTGTGCTGGGCCTGACAGCGTGAGCGTGTGGCGGCGCGTGTAGTAGGTGCCCGAGCGGCCGCGGTTCGCGGTGGTGCACTTGCTGTCAGCAGCGATCGTGCCGCTGCGGGTGACGGTGCCCTCAGCGAGGGCGCCGAGCGGGTCGTCGCACGCCGCCGCTGGCGGCGGCTGGCCGCAGGCGACCGCGACCGTGACAGAGCGGCTGTGGGCTCCGGCGGCGGCGGTGAGGGTGACGGTGCCGTCGGCGGTGCACGACACGGCAGCGGTGCCGGTACGCGAATAGACGACCGGGATGAGGCCGGGCGCTGCGGTCTGGGTGTTGGCCTGGGTCTGGCTGTCGATCTTCGCGTCGCCTGTGGCGGCCCACGACAGCGACAGTCCGCTGTGGGGTCCTTGCGCGGCGCCGGTCACGGTCAGGGCGCTGCCGTGGGGGACAGTACACTCGTAGTCGGTGCTGGCACCGGCAGCGGCGGTCTTGCAACCGGTCGCTGTGACAGTGAGGCCGGCGATGGCCTGGTGGCCGCGCAGGGTGGCTTTGGCGGTGCCTTCGGAGCGTCCCGTAGCGGTGCATTTGACGGTGGCCTGCTGTGAGAACGGCGGCTTGCGGGTCAGCGACACCGTGCGGTCCGCGCCTTTTCCGGCCGTGATCTTCGCGTCGGTCGGCGAGACCATGCACGAGGCGTCAGCGGGCTCGACGGTGAAGCCGCCGCTGGCTGTGGCCTGGGTCTGGCCGATGCCGTAGCTGTCATCGAGGCCGCTGATCTTCACCGGCTGTTTGGTCGGCGTGACGGTGAGTGTCGCGGTGTAGGCGCCGGCGGCGTTGGCTGCCGAAGTGGTGACTTCGACGGTGTAGGTGACGCCTGCGGCGAGCTGCACGTCCGACACCGCAGCGTCGGTGCCGGTGCCCGAGTCGTCGTCGGACGCGATCACCCTTGCGGTCGCTCCCGATCCTGTCAGGGCGTACACGAACACGTCCACCGCAGCCGACGACACGCCGATGTCGACGGTGGACACGGCAGGCACGCTGAGGGTGTAGCGCCGCGCGAAGTGCGGGGTCTGGGAGTTGCCCTTCTTCCACGACACGCAGCCCGCAGCGAGCGTGCCCGAACGCGTCACTGTTCCGTTGCCGAGGCTGCCGAGGCTCTCGCTGCACGCCCCTGTGCGGGTGAACTGCGCTGTGACCGCCGTCGGCGCGTAGCCCGACGCGGCGCACGAGACGCGCACGGCGACCGTGCCGGTCGCGGTGCCCGCCACGGTGACGGTCACCGTGCGCGACGCGCCGCTGTCGTCGCTGAACGCAACCGAAGCGGCGATCCCGCTGATATGCGTGGCCGTGCAGTTCGCTGCTGCGGGCACTGTGAACCTGTCGCTGAGCACCGCTGTGGCACCGGTGCTGCCGTCGAAGCCGCTGATCGGCAGCGGGAGGCGGCAGTCGACGGTGAAGCCGGCGGTGTGCGCTGCGGTGCCGCCGACGCTGGTGACTGCCCGTGCTGTGCCTTCGGCGGTGCAGGTGATGGTGGCAGTGCTGCTGCGCTGGTAGCGGCCGGTGATCTCGTTGAACAGTGCCGCGCCCTGGGTTGCGGTCAGCGACACGCCGCCGGTGCGCGATGCCGTCGGCCAGCCCACCGAGACGTCCGACAGCGACGCCGTTGCGGTGACCACCACTGTGAGCGATCGGTCGCTGCCTGTCCAGCAGTCCCAGGCGGCGTCGGTGCCCGCCGGAGGGGTCGCGTCGGCTGTGCATTGCCCGCCCGACGTCGCCCGCGCCCCGACGGTCAGGTTCACCGCACGAGCCGTGAAGCTCTCGGTCTGCTCGCCTGGGGCCAGACCCGACGCGGTGCAGCGCAGCCTTACCTGTGCGGTGCCCGTGCCGGCGGCGGTGACCGCGACCGTGCGGTCGGCGCCGGTGCGAGGCGACACCGTCGCTGCCGCAGACACGCCCGACACACGCGTGGCGGTGCACGACGCGTTGGCCGGCGTGACGGCGAACGCGGCCGACATCTGCCCCGCGCCGTAGCGGGACGCTCCGCTGAAGCCGCTGATCTGCACGCCCGGACGGGCGGTGAACACCGCTGTCGCGGTGGCGGCGGCGTAGCCGGCGGCGGTGCAGGTGATCCGCACCGTCACGGTGCCGGTCCCGGTGGTAGTCACCTCGAGCACGCGGCTCGCGCCGTCGTCGTCGGTGAAGTCGAGATCCGCTGTGATGCCCGATACCCGGGCCGCAGTGCAGTCAGCATCGTCGGGGTCGACGCTGAACCGGTCGGTCATCGCGCCGGGGCCGTTGCGGCTGTCGTTGCCGAACCCGATGATGTCCACGGGCACGCGGCGGGCGGTGAACGTGGCCGTGCCAGTGGCGGCGGTGTAGCCCGTGGCCGTGCAGGTGACCCTCACCGTCAAGGTGCCTGTCGTAGCGCCCGTGTCGACGCTCAGCGTGCGGCTAGTAGAGCTGTCGTCGGTGAAATCGAGGTCCGCGGCAATACCGCGCGTGCGGCTGGCAGTGCAATCCGCGCTGGAGGGCGACACGCTGAAGTAGTCGGCCATGACACCGGGACCGCCGCGGGACGCACCGCCGAAACCGCTGATCGAAACCCGCTGTTCGCGGGCGGTAAACGTGGCCGTGTCGCTGCCAGCGGTGTAGCCCGTGGCGGCGCAGGTGATCCGCACGGTGACAGCGCCGGTGCCGGTGGTGGTCACCTCGAGCACACGGCTCGCGCCATCGTCATCTGTGAAGCGGAAGGTGGCGGCGATGCCCGACACCCGTGATGCCGTGCAGTCGGCATCGTCGGGATCGACGCTGAACCGGTCAGTCATGACGCCGGGGCCGTTGCGGCTGCCATTGCCGAACCCGATGACGTCTACCGGCACGCGGCGCGCGGTGAACGTGGCCGTGTCGGTGGCGGCGGTGTGACCGGTGGCGGTGCATCGCACGCGCACGGTGATGCTGCCGGTCGCGGCGCGGGTGTCGACGCTCAGCGTGCGGCTGGCGCTGGTGTCGTCGGCGAAATCGAGACGAGCCGAGATGCCCGATACCCGCGATGCAGTGCAGTCCGCGTCGGAGGGCAGCACGCTGAAGTGGTCGTTCATGACGCCAGGACCATTGCGCGACGCACCGCTGAAAGCGCTGATCGAGACTCGCTGCTCGCGTGAGGTGAAATCGGCGCTGTCGGTGGCGGTGGTGTAGTTGCTGCGGCTGCAGGTGACTCGCACGGTGACGGCGCCGGCGCCGGTGGTGGTCACCGACACGGTCCGCGACGAGAGGCCCGCGCCGCTGATGCTCACCGTGGCGGAGATGCCCGAGGTGCGAGCAGCTGTGCAGGACGCGCTCGACGGCGACACGGTGATGGTGTCGGTCATCTTGCCGGGGCCGTTGACGGTGCGGCCCGCGAAGCCGCTGATGGTGACCGGCTGCTTGCTGGCGGTGAAGGCGGCGGTTGCCGTGGCGGCGGTGTGGCCCGTCGCGGTGCAGCGCACCTGCACTCGCACTGTGCCGGTGCCGGTGGTGGTGACCGACACTGCCCTCGTGCTGCCGAAGCGGTCGGTGACCGACACCGCCGCGGAGATGCCCGACGTGCGCCGCGCCGCGCACGAGGCGCTCGACGGGGACACGGTGAAGCCGTCGGACATGCGGCCGGGCCCGTCGCGGGTGTCGCCGCCCCAGCCGGCGATGCGCACCGACGGCGGCTCCTCACAAGTGACGCTGACCCTGATCCGGTCGGTGTCGTAGCGGTCCTTGGCCGTCAGGGTGGCGGCGCCCGACGACGTGCAGCGCACCGTCGCGGTGTTCGAGCGGTGCCACATCACATGCGCGCCCAGCACGGACACCTGCAGCTTGCCTTGGGACTGCGACACGCTCACGCCGCCGGTGCGCGACCAGCTCAGCGACAGCTCCCGCCGGTTGCTGTTCGCCGAGCCCACCAGCCGCAGCGAGCTGCCGCGGATGAGCGTGCAGGCGTACGCGTCGTCGTAGCCCGACGGGGTCGACGCGTCGCTGCAGCCGCTGCCCGAAGCCGACACCGCGATTCCCGTGACGTTCGCCCCGGCCGGTCCGGGCGACACCACCGAGAGCACGCTCGCCACGCCTGCCACGACAGCAGCCACGCACACCCACCCGGCCAGCCGCCGTGCCCAGCCTCGTTCGGCACCGCGACGCTCTCGCTGCCTTGCGGACCTGGCCGGACATGGCGCCCGCCGGCGGTCGGGGCGGTTCACGCCGAACTCCCCGTCCGCGTGCCGCGGAGCGCGACGCTGCGAGGTTGATGCAGTCGCGGCTCATTGCCGGGCGCGGCCCGCAGGGCTATGGTGCCGTGCCGCGTATGACCGTCGTCCTGCACCCCAGCAGCCTGCTTGCACGCACTCGTGGCCTGCGAGGCCCGAGCGCCGTCGGCACCGGCATGTGCCGCGTTCTCGGCTGTGGTGCCCGCGTCGGCGGTTCCGCCCGACGCGAGCCGCTGCGGGCTCAGCCCAGCGGCGCCCTCAAGCGGGTCTCGAACGCGGCACAGCCGAGGCGCGCCGCGTCGGCGATGCCGCAGCGCAACAAGGCAGCACCCCCCCCCCCCCGATACGGGTGTTCGCGTGGGTGGGGCGGGTCATGAGCGGCGCAACGTAGCCAGACCCGGCGCTGCTGTCAACCGTCGGCCGCCGGCCGGCGTCGGGCGGCGCGCTGTCTGCACGGTGCTGTGCGGCGCCGTGTCTGGGTCGGCGCGGTTGCCGTGTCGTGCCGGAGGGGTGCGGTGATCCGCGGCCTGCGGGGGCGTTCGGGCAGGCGTCGGCTCCAGCAGCGCGAGGCCGCTGCGGGCGGGTTTGTCGGGCCGGCGCCGGCTGCCGCGGGGGTGCCGACGCGGGCGCCGAGACGGCTGAGCGGTGGTGCGCGTCGTGTGGTTGTGGCCGCTGCAGGGTTGCTGCTGGCCGCAGGCAGCATCGCCGGTTTCGTGCGGACTGCGGACGCGTTCGACGAGCGTGCGGCTGTGGTGGTGGCAGCGCGGGACCTGCCCCGCGGCCATGTGCTGTCGGCAGGCGACCTGGACGCGGCGCTGGTGCTGCCCGGGGCGGTGCCGCATCTGGAATGGAGCGACGCCGCAGCGGCGGCGTTGGCCGGTCTTGCTGTGACCCACAGCGTGCCGGCGGGGTCGCTGGTGACCGCGGGGATGCTGGCGGGGCCGGCGGCGGGGGCGTTCGGGGATCGCTTGGAGGTTCTGGTGCCGGTCGACACGAGCCTGGCGCCGTCGGGTGTCGCCGAGGGCGATCTGGTGCTGCTGATCGATCCCGGCGCGGCGCCGTCGGGCAGCGGCCCGGGGCGTGCCCGCCGGGTGATCGACACGCTGGTCGCGGAGTCGCTGGCCGGCAATGCGCTGCGATTGTTCGCGCCTCCCGCCGAGTGGGTGCAGTGGCGGACGCTGGCTGCCCGTCTGGGAGGACTGCCGCTGGTGCTGCCGGTGCCGCTGGGCGGCGACGCGGCAGGGCTGGCAGCGGAACTGAACGCGGTGTGGGCTGCCGACCATCAGATGGCAGCAGCGGCGGGCAGCCCGCTGGGCGCAGTGTGGGAGACCGCCGGGGGGCCGGGGCTGCTGCAGACAGTGGTCGCGGTGGACGTGTCGCTGTCGGCGTCGGGAGTCGCCCAGGGCGATCTGGCGCTGCTGGTCGACCCCGGCGTGCCGCTCGATGCCGCCAGCGGCGGCCGGCCCCGTTCGGTGCTGCGCTCTGTGCGGCTGGACCACTACCGCGACGGCCTGCTGGGCATCTGGGCCGAGCCCGCCGAGTGGGTGTGGTGGCAGAGCCTCGCCCAGCGGCTCGGCGCCGCGCCGATGCTGCTGCGCGTCTCGCCCGATGCCGACACCGACGCCGTCAGCGCCGATCTGAACGAGGCGTGGCGCAAGCACTGGGAACAGCGCCGGTGATGGCGACCGTCGCCAGCGCAGCCGAACCGCACGGCGCCGCCGGCGGGCCCCTGGTCGAGTGCGGGGCGCTGACGGTCGCCTTGGCGCACGCAGTCGCGGCTGCCGCCGGCGAAGGGGTGCTCGTGGTGGACGCCGACGCCGTCGGCACACGGCTGGCCGCACGCGTCGCTGCGGCCACGGCGACGGTGATGCCGACCGCCCGGCGCGGGCTGCCGACGCTCGTCGCTGCCCGCGGGGGCATCCGTGCCGACAGCATCGAGCAGCACTGCTGGGCGCTGCCCGAGCGGCGCCGCGGCGCGGGCCGGGTGCTGCTCGTCGGCGCTGCCGCTCACCCCGCAGGGGCGGCACGCACCGCATGCTGGGTGGCCGAGCACGCCGAAGAGCTCGCCGCGCTGCCCGAGGCGCATCACAGCATCGCAGCGGTGCTGGTGTCGCTGCCGGGCATGGCGCCCGACGCGGCCCGGGGAGCGCTGCGCCGCGCTGCGTGCATGCATGTCGCCGCCGCGCCAGCACAGGGCACGGCGGCGCCGGGAGGGCTTCGCGGCGTGCTCGCGGCGTTCGGGAGACGCTCGGCGCCCGACCCGATCACCGAGCTGCGGGTCGCACACTTGGGGGCCGCGCCGGACGGGTCCCGCAGCGACGGCGCCGACCTGATGCCTGCGCTGCCTCATGACAGCGCTGGGTGCATGCCGGTGCTGCTGGGCGGCATCGGGCCGGTGCGCGAGCGGGCGCTGCTGGGCGCCCGTCCGCGCCGCAGCGAACGCGTCGCCCTCGACGCGCTCGGCGCCGCCGCAGCACGGCTCGCGGCGCTCGGCGCGCGCAGCGCAGGCTCCCTCGGCAGGCCGGATGCCGCAGATGCAGGCGCCGCGCGAGCGGAGGCCGGGCGAACAGGCGCGGAGCAACCAGGAGCCCGGCGGTGAGCTTGGCTGCGTCGATCTGGGCGGCTGTCCGCGAGCAGGTGCAGGCACATCGGCTCGACACGGCCGCCGACCCATCGGACGGCGAGGGGACCGCAGCAGGCGGGCGCGGCGGCGAGTCGTCGCGGCGTCTGGCCGCCGACACGATCTCACGCTTGGAGGCCGAGGCGCTCGACGGGCGGGGCGCCGTGCTGTCGGACGCGGACCGGGCCTGGATCGACGGCGAGCTCGAGGCGCTGCTCGGCGCGGGGCCGCTGCAGCAGTTCCTGGACCGCCCCGACGTGGAGAACGTGTGGCTGTTCGGCCCCCGCCGCGGGGTGCTGGGGCTCACGGGCGGCCGTCAGGAGACGATCGCCGGGCCGCTGTTCGCTGACGACGCTGACATGATCGGCTTCGTCGCTCACCTCGCGGTGACTCACGGCCAGACCGGCCGCCGGTTCGACACCTCGGCGCCGCTGCTGGACCTGCGGCTGCGCACCGGCGAGCGCCTGTTCGCGGCGATGGACGTGTGCGGCGAGCCGTACCTGACCGTCAGATGCCACCGCCACCGGCTCGTCACTCTCGACGACCTGATCGAAACAGGCACCTTGGGCGGCGATGCCGCCGAGTTCCTCGCCGCAGCGGTGGCGCCCCCGTCCCCGGCGAACGTGCTGGTCTGCGGCGCGCTGGGGTCGGGCAAGACCACCCTGCTGCGCGCTCTGCTCGGCGAGATCGGCAGCCGCGAAGTGGTCTGCACGTTGGAGCAGACCTTCGAGCTGTTCCTCGAAGAGACCCATCCGTGGGTGTTCGCGGCCGAGACACGCGAGCCCAACAGCGACGGCGAGGGCGAGATCGGCATGGAAGAGCTCGCCCGCCGCAGCCTTCGCACCGGCGCCGACCGGGTCGTCGTGGGCGAGCTGCGCGGCCCCGAAGCCGCCGCGTTCCTGTCGGCGTGCGGCACCGGCAGCGACGGGTCGATGGCCACCATCCACGCGTCGTCGCCCCGCCAGGCACTCGCCCGGCTCGTCAGGTACTGCCTCGCGGCAGGCGCCGCGCCGGCCCAGGCGGCGCTGGTCCAGGAAGCCTCCGAGGTGATCCATCTCGTCGTGCACATGGCCGCCGACCCCCGCAGCGGCCGACGCGTCATACGCACCATCGCCGAGACGCTGCCCCCGAACGGCGACCGTTTCGAGGTGCGCGACCTGTTCCGGCGCGACCGGCCCGACGGGCCCCTCACGCATCTGGCATCACCGCAGAGCCCCGGTCTCGCCGAACGCGTCCACCGCGCCGACGCCGGCTCGTGGGCGACCCCGGCGGGGCAGCAGCGGTGAACGCCGCCGGCTTCGCGCTGCTGTTCGCCGCCGGCGTGTCGCTGACCGCTGCGGCAGCGCTCCGAGGGCCGGCACGGCACCGCGCGCAGCCGCCCCGATCCCCCGCCGACGCGCCGAGCCGTCGGGCGCGCAGCCCCGCCGCGTCGCCGCGGCGGGCCCTGCTGTGGGGCGCCGCCCGAGCAGCGGCGGGGATCGGCGGGCTGGCCGCGGGCTACATGGCGAGCGGCCTGTGGGGCATCGGGGTGCTCACAGCGGGCGCCGGGGTGCTCGGCCCTGCGTTCGCGGCTGCGCCCGCACGGCGGCGCCGGCACACCGCGCTCGCTCTGGCGTGGCAGGCATGGGCACGCCAGCTCGCCGAACTGGCCCGCTCGGGCGCAGGGCTCGCCGACGCGCTCGCCGCCAGCGTCGCGCACGCGCCGCAGCGCATCGCGCCGGCTGTGGCGCGCACCGCTCGGGCCGCCCGCGAGCACGGCATCACCGCAGCCGCCGAGCAGCTCGCCGCCGCAGGCGCCGTGTTCGAGCCCGACATCGCGGCGGGTCTGCGCATGGCCGCCGCGGCGGGCGGCCCGGTCGCGGCGTCGCTGGAACTGCTCGCACAGCGCATCGGCGACAGCGTCGCCGTGCACCGCGCCCGCACCGAAGCCGTCGTGGCGCTGTGGACCCAGACCATCGCGCTGCTCGCGCTCGCCGGCGCGGTGATCACGCTCATGTACCGCAACAACCCCGCCTACTTCGACCCGTACCGAACGCCGGCCGGGCAGACCTTCCTGGTGCTCATCGCCATGGTCATCCTGGGGGCCAGCGCATTCCTCGTGCATCACAGCACCGTGCGCACCCACCGCTCCCCGCTCGCCCCGCCCACGCAGCAGCCGCAGCGGCGTACCGAACGGCCGCCCCTGTGAGCCCCATCGCAGCCGCCACCGGCGCCGTCCTCGCCGCGGGACTGCTGATGTGCATCGCAGCAGCCCTCCCGAGCCGCCGCCGTCCCGCCGCCAGGCCGCCGCGGGACGACTGGCAGCGGCTGGCGACGCGCAGGCTCAGCGACCGACGCGCAGCCGACCTGCGCCTCGCCGGGATCGCCCCAGCGGCGCATCTCGCCCACCAGACCCTCACCGGCGCAGCGGGACTGCTCGCCGGCACGGCCGTCGCCGCCCGGTGGACCTCCGCCGCGCCCGCAGCCGCAGCCGCCGTCGCCGCCTGCACCGCAGCGGGCTGGCTGGGACCCGCACAGGCCGCGCGCGACACCGCCCGCCAGCGACGCCGAGACCTCCACCACACCGTCAGCGCCTGGATCGCGCTCACCGCCCAGCAAGTCAACGCCGGCGCCGAGCCCGCCCAGGCCATGCTGCGCGCCGCGCACGCCAACAGCACCCTGCCGTGGCGCACCCTCGCCCGAGCGCTGCACGCAGCCCACAACGACACCCGGCCCGCCGCCGACGGCCTCGCCGACCTCGCCGAGAGCTGCCGGCTCGACGGGCTCGACGAGACCCTCAGCGCCCTCACCCTCGCATCGCGCCGAGGCACCCGCCTCGCCGACGCCGTCCTGACCGCAGCCCACAACCAATGGCAGCGCCGCATCGCAGCCGAACGCGAAACCGCCCAGCGGCACAACCAGATCATCGCCCTGCCCGCCACCGCCATCGCTCTCGCGCTCGCAGCCATCCTCATCTACCCCCCGCTCGTCTCGCTCACCGGCGGCATCACCGCCACCGCGCCATGAACCCCCGCCCACAACACCACCGCCCCGTGCCGCAGCGCCGCCGCACCCGCCTGCCTTCGGACCCGCGACGACGCGACCCGGCAGGCATGGTCACGCTCGAATGGCTGCTCGTCATCGCCGCGGCAGGCGGATTCGCTGCGGCCATGGCCGCCGGGCTCGACGGCCTCACCGCCGACCACACCGCCTTCACGCCCCGCGAGCACAGCACGCACGCTGCGTCGCGCACCGCCGCGGCGCGCATCAACGACCGAGCGCTCGCCGCGCTCATCGACCACAACGCTGCCCAAGCCGACGGCACGCCCGAAACAGCAGACGCCGCCACCGCGCGGCTCGAACGGCTGCGCCACGAATGCGAGACCCTGCCCGCCGCCTACCCGGCCGCTGCCCAGCACGCCCATTGGCAGTGGCAGCCGATCCCCGCGCTCACCGACAGCGACACGGACAGCCAGCCCCCCGCAGGAACCCCCGAGCCGCCGCCGCTCTCCGACGACGGAGCAGACCCAGCCGCAGCACCCCGCCAGCCCGACGAACCGGGCCGCACCGCCGCCGAGGGCCGCTGGACATGCCGCCTCGACGCACCCGCCCCATGAACACCCCGCAGCGACCGCGCAGCGACGAACGCGGCGGCGCCGTGTCGCTGATGGTGATCCTGACGATCCCCGCGCTCGCCCTCGCGGCCGTCGCCGCCGCTGCCGTCCCCCAACGGCTCGCCGCCCAAGCCGCCCTCGACGACAGCGCCGCACAGCTCGCCGCCATGGCAGCCCACTGGCGCGACGCCCAGAACCGGCCCCACGGCCCGGTCGACTGGTACTACCCCGACTGCACCACCCACCCGGCCAACACGCCCACACCCCCAGCCGACCCCGCAGCCGAGCCTGACCCCGCGAGCGCCGGCACCCCAAGCGAGCCGGCCGACACACCCGCAGCCGAACCTGGCCTCGCCGCGCTCTGCGAGACCGCCACCCGCTCGCTGCTCGCCGGCCTCGGCGCCGTCGGCATCGACGCCGACCGGCTCGCCGGCTACCACACCGGCAGCCTCGCCACAGCAGCCCCAGCCGACGGCCTCGCCCCTCTGCCCTGTCGCATCGACGCCCGCACCGTCACAGCCGACGCCGTGCACCTCGGCGCGAGCGCACCCTGGGCCGCCGCCAGCTGGGCGCCCGGCCAGATCTGGCCCGACGGCATCAGCCTCCAAGCACACGCCACCGCAACCACCACCCGCGCGGACAGCACAGCCAAGCTCCCCGACTGCACACCCCTCACCGGGCACGCCGCCCGCCTGCTCGCCGACCGAGCCCCCGCAAACACCGCCTTCGGGCACGAACAGGCTCCATGACCACTTGCGCGCCCAGGCCCGAAGATCGCAGCCGCGTCCCCGCCCAGCGGAGACGCCCGCCGCTGCGTCGCCGACGCGCCCGCAGCGAACGCGGGTCCACCTCCGCGCTCGAACTCATGGCGCTCACGCCCGTGTGCGCCCTGGCAGTCGCTTTCGTCACCTGGGCCGGCAACGCGGGCCAAGCCCAGCTCGCCGTCACTCTCGCCGCCCAAGAAGCCGCCACCGCCGCTGCGGTGTGCTGCGACTCCCCGCGGCCCCGCGACGCCGCGTACGACCGCAGCACCGCCAGACAGCTCACCGCCGAAGCCGTCATCGCCGCCCGACCCAGCCTCGACCGGCTGTGCACAGGGGGACCCCAGCCCGCCGGCCCCCACGGCCGATGGACCGCCTACACCACCGAACCGGCAGACGAGCCTCGCATCGCTGTCGTCACCGCCCACATCGTCTGCACCACCGACGGCGCAGCGACACCGGTGCGAGGCCTGTTCGGCACCCGCACCGTCCACGGGCACGGCACCCACATCACCACCGCCCCGACAACCGAAGGAACCCCATGAACACCACACCCCCCACCCGCAGCGAGACCGGGCTCACCACCCTCGAATGGCTGCTCATCGTCGCCGCCGTCGCCGGGCTCGCCGCCCTCGCCGTCGTCCTCGTCCAGAACGTCGTCGACGACACCGCCGAACAACTCGGCGGCGCCAGCGCACGCGAAACAGCCGCCAACGTCGCCGCAGACACCGTCATCCGCGAAGCCCGCACCGCCGACACCGACGACGCCCGCTACAACACCTGGCAACGCTGGGAGCTCTACTTCACCGCCCGCTGCGAACGCCTCGAAATCCTCTACAGCGACACCAACCTCGACGTCCAAGCCAAATTCGTGCGACCCAACAACAAGAACGACAGCGACCCCACCACCACCGCCGACCTCAACAAAGCCGACGAGGCAGACCCCGCCGCCGGAAAACCCCAAGCCATCTGCCGACGCAACACCTGAACCCTCCGACGACGCCGTCCGAGTGCGGCGGGCGCGCCGGTACACTGCTCACTCTCAGGGCCAACGACGCCCCTGCCGCCCAAAGCCTCTACGACCCTGGGGACTGTCACATCCCGACAGACCCGTTCTTAGCCGGTGCTCGCCTCGCGGGTGACATCGGCCGGTGTGCGCCCGAGCGCTCTGGCTGCGGCGACTACGTCAGCCCACTCGGGCTTGCTGCGGTGGGGGCCGTGCTTGACCCGGATGGCCTGGCCGTCAACGTCGACCGTCGATGTGTGGCGTTCGAGGGCCGTGCGTACGACGGTGCGGGCACGCAAACCCAGCGTGCCGGTGAGGCCCGCCATCAGGTCGCCCAGCGCTGTGACATCGCTGGCATTACACAGCGCCATCAGCGTGTGCGCCGGACGGCCGTGCTTCATCACGATCGGGACCGCCCACGCATCCAGCGCGCCGGCTGCCAGCAGTTCCTCGATTGCGTGGCCCAGCAGCTCACCGGAGACGTCGTCGAGATTCGTGGCCAGTTCCACCAGCTCGGCGGTGAATTCGGCGCCTCCGATGGCCGCCATAGTCGCGGCCAGTCCTGCATCAGTACGGCTCACTTCGGTTGCCCGAGTACCGATCAACACACCAGTGACGTTGGGGCGACCAGGCAGCTCGCGGGTGCCCGCGCCGAAGCCGACGCCAGTCACCGTCATGGGCGGCACTGACCCGAACGTCGATGCCAGGGCGGCCACGATGGCAGCCCCCGTCGGGGTCGTCAGCTCCATGTCGACATCGACGCCCACCACTGGGTGCCCCGCCAGCAAGTACCCGACGGCAGGCGGCGGGTTCGGCAGCACGCCATGCGCGGCGTGAATCGTGCCCTTGCCCACCGCAACCGGTCCGCAGGCAACCTCATCGACGCCCAGAGATTCCAGCGCCGCGCACACGCCGACGATGTCGACGATCGCATCCAGCGCCCCGACCTCGTGGAAATGGACCTCGTCGGGCGGCACTCCATGCACCTGGCCCTCGGCAACGGCGAGCGCCTCGAACGCTGCGAGTGCGCGGCCCCGAATCCGGTCTTCCAAGGATGCGCGCTCCAGCAACTCCCGGATGTGGCGCCAGCGCCGATGGTGATGTCCTTCGGGGGCGTCCACGACGGCCCGCGTCGCGGCCAATTCGTTCCGTCGGACCCGCTCAGCACTGAGCTGCCAGCCGTCAACACCCAGCGTCTGCAGCCGTTCGATGACGAAATCGAGGTCTGCACCGGCATCCAGCAGCGCCCCGAGCGCCATGTCGCCTGCGATCCCCGACACCGGATCGAACCACGCCACCGTGCCGTCGGGAGCACTTCGTTCGCCGCTCGCGGATGACGATGTGGCCGTCGGCGCGTGTGGCGTCACCGGCGACGTGTCGGCAGCCGCGATGTCGTGCATCATTCGGCTCCGCCGTCGCGGCCCGCCGCCAGATCCACGATGCGCATAGCGGCCATCGCGGCACCGAAGCCGTTGTCGATACCCACCACGGTGATCCCGGCTGCGCACGACGCATGCATGGCCAGCAGCGCCGTCACACCGTCGAGCGCTGCGCCATAGCCCGCGCTGGTCGGCACGGCGATGACCGGTGCAGCAGTCACCCCCGCGACGGCCGTGGCCAGCGCTCCTTCCATACCTGCCACCACGATGACGACCTCAGCGGATGTCAGCGTGTCGATCTCGGCGAGGAAGCGATGCAGACCCGCGAGGCCGATGTCGGTCACCATCTCGGCGTTGACGCCGAAGGCGCCGAGCACCGCTGCCGCCTCGCTCGCCACCGGTCCGTCCGACGTTCCCGCGGAGGCCACGACCATGTGCTCTTGACGGGCAGGCGCAGCGCGCCACACCACCGTCGCCAGATCGGTCGAAGGCTGAGCAGCGCCATCCGGCGGGTCGGGTTGCCGGTCGGCCGGGCGGTGCGCCACACCATCGGGGCACGCGGCAAGGGCTGCTGCAACCTGATCGGCGCTCGCTCGGGTCAGCAGCACCGGGCCGGACCCGCCGCTCAGCATCTCAGCCACGATGCGGGCGCATTGGTCGGGCGACTTGCCGGGCCCATAGACCGCCTCGGGATGGCCGGTGCGCAACGTCCGGTGATGATCGATGCGCGCCCCGGCAATGTCGGCGTACGGCAGCCGCCGCAAGCGCGCCAGCGCTTCGTCGGCGCTCACCGTCCCGTCACGAACCTCTGCCAGCAATCCGGCGAGCTGTTCAGCGTCCATCGCCTGCCGTTCTACCCGCCGCGGCCCGGGGTCGGGTGCCCACGGCCCGCTGCGTATCCTGCCCCGATGGCTGCTGCCGCTGCACACCAGGGCGCCTCTGCCCTCTCGCCGTCGACGCGCATCGGGTACATGGGCCCGCACGGCACCTTTACCGAGGCTGCGCTGGCGACCCAGCCGGACCTGTCGCAGTGCACGCCTGTGCCGCTCATCTCAGTGCCCGAGGTGCTCTCTGCGCTCGACGACGGGGCAGTCGATTACGGCTTCGTGCCCGTCGAGAACGCCATCGAAGGTGCCGTCAATGTCACCCAGGACGCGCTGGCGTTCGACTTCGACTTCCTCATCCAGCGGGAAGTGGTCGTGAACGTGCAGCTCGACCTCATGGCACTGCCCGGCACGGCCACAGCCGACGACCTCTCAGCAATCCACACGGTGCTGTCGTTCCCTGTGGCCATCGCCCAATGCCGTGCGTTCCTGCACACCCAGCTGCCCGATGTCGAGATCGAGGCGGCCACCTCGACTGCGCTGGCGGCCCGGCGCATCGGCGAGGAACAGCTTGCCGGCGTCGCGGCGATTGCCAGCCCGACCGCAGCCGAGCTCTACGGGCTTGAGACCGTCGCGCCCGGCATTGAGGACCACCGCGACAACCAGACCCGCTTCCTGCTGCTCGCCAAGGGCCAGGTGCCGCCGGCCACCGGCAACGACAAGACAAGCATCGTGGTGTTCCAGCAGCAGAATGAGCCCGGCAGCCTGCTGGGAATACTCATGGAGTTCGAGGCCCGCCGTCTCGACCTGTCACGGCTGGAGTCGCGACCGACCCGGCGCGGTCTCGGCGAATACTGCTTTCTGCTCGACTTCGAGGGTCACATCTCCGACGAAGTGGTTGCCGACTGCTTGCGCGCGCTCAAGATGAAGCAGCGCGACGTCAAGTTCCTGGGCTCGTTCCCTGCCGCGAACGGCAACTCGTCAGGCCGCGAGCGCGTCAGCGAGGAAGCCTGGACCTCGTCCGACGACTGGATGAAGGCGCTCCGCCGCCTCGTCCGCTGATCAACACGCGGCATTTGTCCGTCGTCGCAGGGACCTACCGTTGGGACATGGACGGCCGAGTTGCCCATCGCACCCATGCTGTGCCAGCACGGAAGGCCCCACACGAGCGCAGTACCGGCGCAGCGCGGCCCAGCGACACGTCGCCTGAGGTCTGGGATCAACTCACGGCCAAGTGGGCGTCAATGACGCCAGCCCAGCGGGCCACGCTGGCAGCAGCGATGTCGACGGCCATCGAGACAGCTGCACGGGCGGGCATCCTGGCCGGCGAACCCGATGCCGACGACACTCGCGTTCGTTTTCTCGTAGCACAGCGCCGGTACGGCACCGAAGTAGCGGAGGCCGCGTTCGGCGCTAACGGCCGATGGCCACAGTGACCGATCCCATCACGCTGGCTCTGCGAGTGGCAGCAATCCTGGAACGACACGGCATCAGCTACGCCCTCGGCGGGTCGCTCGCAAGCTCGATGTTCGGCGAGCCGCGCGGCACGATCGACATAGACATGGCAATCCGCCTCGAGCACCAACAATTCGACGATCTCGTAGACACGTTGGGCATCGAGTTCTACGTGCCCGCAGAAGCCGCTCAGCAGGCGATCGAACAGGGCACCTCATTCAACCTCATCGACGAAGCCGGACTCAAAGTGGACCTCTTCGTACTCGGCGACAGCCCGCTTGACCGGCGCCAGATCGAACATCGTCGGCGCGTCATGGTGCAGGAAGATCCGCCACAGCACTTGTGGGTGACGGCACCCGCAGAGCAGGTACTGCGCAAGCTGGAGTGGTACCAAGCAGGCGGGCAAGTCTCAGAGCGTCAGTGGCGTGATGTCGTGGGCATCCTACGGACGCAAAGCAGAAGCCTGGATCGGGCCGACCTAGTGCAGGCTGCCGAATCGATGGAGCTCGGAGTACTGCTCGACGCAGCCCTCACGGACGCCGAACCGAGCACTTGAGGCCCGGGGATGATCAATCGACCGACTGAACTACGGCCGGACAGGAATCAGCCAACCCATCCGCTTGGAGAGATTGCTCGCCACAGCGATGGCACGACAAGCCTGCGGTTCGAACGCGAGCTGGCGGGCTCAGCCAAACGTGCGTGGCGCGCGCTGACCGAGAGCGAACAGCTCCGTCACTGGATGCCGTGCGACATCGTCGGTCCGCGGGAGGCGAGTGCCGAGGTCGCAACTCCGTTCTGGGATGAGGTGATTGCCAAGTACGGCATCGAGGACACGGTGCTCAGCGGTCGTATCGTCACCTGGGACCCGCCCAGCACCTTCGCCTGGGAGTGGGACGACGAACTGCTCACGTTCCGTCTCGAACCGAATCCGGCCGGCACGCACCTCACGTTGACCGTCGACTTAGGAGACAAGAGCCCGGAAGTGCACCAAGTGGCCGCCGGCTATCACATGTGCCTGGACCAACTGTGCGCCCTTGTCGATACCGACGACCCGCCACCCTTCATCGACGCCGACCCGAGCCCCTACGAGACCATCTACGCCGCACTTACCGAGTAGCGGTCACGTCTCCTCGGCCCCCATTGCCGCGGTCGGCGACCGACGACGGGTCAGACCCAGGGGCAGTTGGAGTTGCGGTCGCCGAAGGTGCCGCCGATGCGGTAGCGGTCCAGCGTGAACGGTTTGAGCTCGTCGGGCTTCTGGCCGTGCACCATCATCTCGGCGGTGAGCTTGCCCACGCCGATCATCTTGAACCCGTGGTTGGAATCGGCAATCACCCAGGCGTTGTCGGCGACGTAGTCGAACACCGGCACGTTGTCGGGGGTGAACGCCCCGATGCCGCCGTTGCGGCGTTCCTTGAAGTACGGCCGCAGGTCTTCCAGTCGCTTGAACAGCATGCCCAGCGTGGCGCAGTAGTAGTCGGCGAACCACTCCTCGGCCTGGTACTCGTCGTTCAGGTGGCCGTAGGGCTCCACTGCCGCTCTCGGCCCGATCTTGATCGGGATCGTGCCGCCCTGCAGGCCGGGTGCGCCCACCCGCTCCGCGGCGTAGCGCGTGTACGAATAGAAGTGGTCCTTGAGGAACCGGCCGTCGGGTGAGTACACCGGCGTGTTCATGAGCTCCACGTGCAGCACCGGCGAGTCGCGGTGCTGGGCAGTGCGGAAGTCGACGCCGGGCGGCAGCAGCACCTCGCCCTCGAGCAGCCGCCAGTAGGTCCACATGTCCATCTGCTCTTCGACATGCCCGTCGGGGTACAGCACGTCGAGCTGGCTGGGGCCGCCAAGCCATTCCCAATGCGTCGGCGTCCACGCCCCTGCGCCCACCACGACCTGCTCGCAGGTGATCGACCCCTGGGTGGTCTCGACGGCGGTGACCGAGCCCGAATTGTCGAACTGGTAGCCGGTCACGGTGGCGCCGTACACCCGCTGCACGCCCCACTGCCGGCACTTCTGGTCGAGACCCCACACGGCCAGGTGCGTGCCGGCGTAACCGGAGCGGTGCTCGTGCAGCACCACGTCGCAGTTGTCGGTCTTGAAATCGGGCCACAGGTTGGTGAGAAAGGCGCGGGCCTCTGCACCGGTGTAGACGTCGGAGGGGTAGCCGCTCGCTGCCTGGGATGCTTGGAGCTTCAGGTAGTCGTCGGTCTGGTTGGCCTCGCCCACCGACACGTAGCCGACCTGCTGGAAGCCGAGGTTCACCGGGTCGGACTCCCACACCTCCACGCTGGCTCGCAGGATGGCGTGCAGCGGCCCGGTCATGTACATGTTGCGGACACAGCCGCAGGCCAGCCCGGTGGCGCCTGCCCCCGGGCCCTGCTTGTCGATCAGCACCACGTCGCTGCCGGAACCCTTGCCGGTGCGCTCGAGGTACATGGCCAAGTGGTAGGCGCTCGACAGCCCGTGCACGCCCGCACCCACCACCACGAAGCGGGCGTGGGACGGCAGCGACACAGCGTCGAACACCGGGATGGCGGCCGGGTTGACCGCCTGTCCGTCCACCTCCGGCGGCAGCGGCCGGTTGGCAAACGGGTACCACTGGTTGTGTTCTGTCGGATTGGGGATGGTGTTGGTCATGGCTGTCCTTCTTTCATTTCTTCTTTGATTCAGGGATCACGTCGGGTCGTCGGCGAGCGGGAGCCGGTAGTCGGCGCCCAATGTCCGCCAGATCAAGGGGACACCGGGCCGGTAGGCGAGATGGTGGCGGCTGGGTGCATCCAGGATGGTCACGTGAGCCGGACTGCCGTTGGTGAGCCGCCCAACGTCAGTCCGGCCCAGCGCGACTGCTCCGCCGACCGTCACTGCGGCGACGGCTTCGTCGATCGTCATGCCCATGTCGCGCACCGCCATGGCGATGCAGAACGAGATGGACGTGGTGTAGCTCGAGCCCGGATTGCAGTTGGAGGCCATCGCCACCTTGACGCCGGCATCGATGGCCCGCCGGGCATCCGGGTAGGGCTGGCGGGTGGAGAAGTCGGTGGCCGGCAGAAATGTGGCCACGGTGTCGCTGGCCGCCAGGGCCTCGATGTCGTCGTCAGAGAGATAGGTGCAGTGGTCCACCGACGCGGCGTCCATCTCGACGGCGAGCTGCGCGCCTGGTCCGTGGCCGAGCTGGTTGCCGTGCACACGCAGGCCCAGCCCGGCGTCCCGACCCGCCTCGAGCACTCTGCGGGACTGGTCGATGTTGAACGCGCCGGTCTCGCAGAACACGTCGATCCAGCGGACGTGGTCGCGGACTGCGTCCAGCATCGGCCCGCACACCAGGTCGATGTAGTCGTCGGCCCGTCCCGCGTATTCGCTGGGCAGCAGGTGAGCTCCCAGGAATGTGGCTTCGGGGGTGACCTCTGCGGCCAGCAAGGCAAGCTCGATCTCGGAGTCGAGCGACAAGCCGTAACCGGTCTTGATCTCCACCGTGGTCGTGCCCGCCCGGTGCGTCTCGGCCAACCGCTGGTCGAGCGAATCCGCCAGAGCGTCTCGGCCGGCGCCGCGGGTGGCCTCGGTGGTGACCCGGATACCGCCGCCGTCGTAGGGCTCGCCGGCCATTCGGCGGGTGAATTCCTCTGAGCGGTCGCCTGCGAACACCAAGTGAGTGTGGGAGTCGACGAATCCCGGCAGCACGCACCGGCCGCCAGCGTCGAGGCGCTCATCGGCAACGGCGCCCGACCGACCAACCGCTACCACCGTGTCGCCGTCGATCACCAGCGACGCATCGGTCATCACGCCCAGCGGGCCATCCCCCAGCGCGGGGTCATTGGTGACCAGCTCGCCGATGTTGTCAATCACCAACGTCATGGCGCGGTGACCTCCGTGATGGCCGATGCGAGCTCTGCCGCGACATCGATCGTCGTGTGGCGACCGTCGCGCACGACGGTCCTGCCACCGACCACCAGGTTGTGCACATCGGCACTGGAGGCACCGAAGATCGTCGCAGCCAGCGCGGAATCGGCGTCAGCTCCGGCCGTCCGCACCGAGTCGAGCCCCACCGTCGCGAAGTCGGCGAGCGCGCCGGCCTCCAGCCGGCCTCCTTCCGGCCAACCGAGCGAACGGCAGCCGCCTGAGGTCGCCATCTCCGCCAGCGACTCGGTGCTGAACACACCACGGACACCAGAAGCTGCCCGCTGGTCGAGCTCGACTGTGCGAGCTTCTTCGAAGAGATCGACGGCGGCGTGGGAATCCGAGCCGAGGCACAGCGCGGCGCCCTGGCGGGACAAGCCGACGCTGGGTCCTGTGCCGTCGGCAAGGTCTCGCTCGGTGGACGGGCACAAGCAGCAGAACGCGCCCGCCTCGCCGATCATGGTCTGGTCGCGGCTGCTGGCATGCGTGGCGTGCACCACGGTCGTGCCCGGACCGAGCCCTCCGGCTTGAGCGATCAACTCGATGGGGGACATGCCGTGCACGGCGACGCACTGCTCATTCTCCGCGGGCTGCTCGGAGGCATGGAAGTGCAGCGGGGCGCCGCGTTCGCGTGCCCAGTCGGCCGCCGCTTTGATCGATGGTGGATCAACCGCCCGCACGGAGTGCACGGCGGCGCCGATGCGCACCGTCGGACCGGATGCCGTCGAGGCCAGGCGCTCGACCCGGTCGATCCACCGGTCGGCGTTGCCGTCGCCGAAGCGGGCTTGGGACGGTGCCAGTGGCCCGTAGCCGCCGTCCAGCGTCGGGTCGAGGCCGCCGTGGAGGTACAGCGTGTCGAGCAAGGTCAGGCGGATGCCGACATCTCGGGCCGCGTCCACCATCGCTACACCCATGGCATTGGGATCTTCGTAGGAATCCCCGCCGGGGCGGTGATGGACATAGTGGAATTCCCCGACCGTCCCAATTCCGGCCAGCGCCATCTCGGCGAACACCGCCCGGGCCAGCCTGCGGTAGGAGTCGGGGTCGAGCCGGCCCGCCACCCGGTACATCAGGTCACGCCAGCTCCAGAAGCTGCCTCGCCCCGCGTGCGTGCGGCCCCGCAGGGCCCGGTGGAACGCGTGGCTGTGCGCGTTCGCCAATGCCGGCAGGGTCAGTCCCGCCAGCGGCACGGCGCCCCCGGGCCGGACCGGCACACCGGCGCACACCGCGGAGATGCGATCGCCGTCGACCGCGATCACCACGCCCTCGGAGGCGCGGGAACCGCCGAGCCAGGCCAGTTCGCACCAGTAATGCGCCGTCATGTTCCAACTTGCTGGTTGAAGCGGGTGATGCGCTCGATGAACGCGTCGCGGTGGTGGCGCTGGAACTCGTCCCAGGTGCACAGGGTGGACGGGTCGGCACGGTCGGTGATCAGCACGCCGTCGAGGTGGTCGCACTCGTGCTGCCAGGTACCCGCAGTCAGGCCACGCGCGGTAATGCAGTGCTCGGCGCCTTCGCGGTCGAAGTAGCGGACACCCAGGTTGACCGAGCGGACCACGTCGCCGCGCAATGGCACCGACAGGCAGCCCTCGTTGATCACCACGGTCTCATTGTCGAGCACTTCCAACTCGGGGTTGATGGCCACGGTCAAGGGGATCGGCGGCTTGTAGGGGTAGCGGGGATTGTCGTTGACCTCGATGACGACGATCCGGGCTGTCTCGCCGATCTGGTTGGCAGCCAAGCCCGCACCGTTGGCATGGCGCATCGTGTCGATGAGGTCGCCGACGATGCCCTGCACACGCTCACCGGCTATGTCGGCTGGCGGCACGGCGGTGGCCGTCTCACGCAGCACCGGGTGGCCAATGGAGAGGATCTCCTGGACGGTCATGTTGCGTGTCTTCGTGTGCTGGGCTTCATTGCGCGGCCGGTCGGTCCGATGGAATCTGCACGCCGCGCTCGGCGGCCACGTCCCACGCCCGGTCGTAACCGGCGTCGGCGTGGCGCATGACGCCCGTGCCCGGGTCGTTGAGCAGCACCCGTTCCAGCTTCTGCGCGGCCAGGTCGGTCCCGTCGGCCACGCTGACCTGGCCGGCATGGATGGAACGGCCGATGCCCACCCCGCCGCCGTGGTGGATGCTCACCCATGACGCCCCCGACGAGGTGTTTACCATCGCGTTGAGCAGGGGCCAGTCGGCAATGGCATCGCTGCCGTCTGCCATGTCCTCGGTCTCGCGGTAGGGCGACGCCACCGATCCCGAGTCGAGATGGTCGCGCCCGATGACGATCGGGGCCTTGATCTCGCCGGAAGCAACCAGCTCGTTGAAGCGCAATCCCAACCGGTGGCGCTCCCCGTAGCCGAGCCAGCAGATCCTCGCCGGCAGGCCCTGGAGCGCTACTCGCTCGCCTGCGAGAGTGATCCATCGCTTGAGCGGTTCGTCGTCGGGGAACTCTTCGAGCACGGCCCGGTCAGTGGCGGCGATGTCGGCTGGGTCGCCCGACAGCGCAACCCAGCGGAACGGTCCCTTGCCCTCGCAGAACAGGGGCCGGATGTAGGCAGGGAGGAAGCCTGGGTAGTCGAACGCCCGGTTGTAACCGCCGAGCTCGGCCTCGGCCCGCAGGCTGTTGCCGTAGTCGAACACCTCGGAACCGGCGTCGAGGAAGCCCACCATCGCCTCCACGTGGGTGGCCATGGCCGATCGGGCGCGGCGTATGAACTCGTCGGGCTGGTTGCGCCGCATCTCCTCGGACGCCTCGGGCGACAGGTCGTTGGGCACATAGGTGAGCGGGTCGTGCGCTGAGGTCTGATCGGTGACGATGTCGGCCGCGACGCCGTCTGCCAGCAGGCGAGGCAGCAAGTCGGCGGCGTTGCCGACCAAACCGACCGACAGCGGGCGGCGGGCCTGCACGGCCTCGGCGCACCGGCGGAGCGCATCGGCGTAATCGTCGGCGACCACGTCGAGATAGCGGGTCTCCACCCGGCGAGCGACCCGCTCGGGGTCGACCTCGATGCACAGGGCGACTCCCTCGTTCATGGTGATGGCCAGCGGCTGAGCGCCGCCCATGCCGCCCAGCCCGGAGGTGATCGTGAGCGTGCCTGCCAACGACCCGTCGAAGCGCTTGCGAGCGATGGCGCCGAAGCACTCGTAGGTGCCCTGCAGGATCCCCTGCGTGCCGATGTATATCCATGACCCGGCAGTCATCTGGCCGAACATGGTCAGGCCGAGATGCTCCAGCCGGCGGAACTCGTCCCAGGTGCCCCAATCGGGCACCAGGTTGGAGTTGGCGATGAGCACCCGGGGCGCCCATTCGTGCGTCTGGACGACGCCGACCGGTTTGCCCGACTGCACCAGCAAGGTCTCGTCGTCGGCCAGGTCGGTCAGCGCCCCGATCATGGCGTGGAAGGCGGGCCACGAGCGCGCCGCTCGACCGGTGCCCCCGTACACGACCAGTTCGTCGGGGCGCTCGGCCACCTCGGGATCCAGATTGTTCTGCAGCATCCGGAAGGCGGCCTCTTGGGGCCAGCTGCGGCACGTCAATGCCGTGCCGGTGGGAGCCCTCACCCCGCCAGGCGGGGCGCTGGCGGCGTGCTCTGTGCTGGTGGCCATAGACAACCTCGACGCCGGGTGTGCGGTGCACCGCACGTTACCGAGGTTCGGCCTATGCTGTCAACATGCAGCAAGCAATTTCAGATAGTGAAACTACTGCTGCGTCTCCGCTGCACCGGTCGCGCTCGGCAGAGCGGGTGCTGGAGCTGCTCGAGACCGTGGTCACCAACGGCGAGCTCAGCCTCACCGCGGCAGCCGCCCACACGGTCATGCCGACCAGCACGGCACTGCGGCATCTGCGGGTGCTGACCGACCGCGGATATCTCGTCAAGGACGCGGCCGGTTCGTACTCGGTGGGTCCGGCGTTCGTGCGCACCGCTCTGGCGTCGCTGCAATCGGGTCCCTACGCCCGGCTCCGCGCTGCTGCGGGGCCGGAGCTCGAACGGCTGGTGGAAGCCACCGAAGAATCCGCATACCTCGCCGTGCGCGACGGCGACGCTGCCGTCTACATCGCCACGGTCGAAGGCCGCCGGGCGATCCGTCACGTCGGCTGGCTGGGCCGCTCGGTGCCCATCGACGGCACCGCTGTGGGCACGGCACTGCTGGCTGCTCCCCTGGGCCGCGACGCTCGTCCTGCGCCCGTGTTCAATACCGGCGCCATCGAGCCCGACGTCACGGCGGTCTGCGCTCCCGTCCACGGCCCCGGCGGCGCTGTCGCCGCGCTGTCCGTGCTGGGTCCGGCGGACCGGCTCACAGGCCCTCGCCTGCAGACGGCGGCTGACGCCGTCATCGAAGCGGCCGTCGCCACATCGGCCGCGCTCTTCTCCGCCCCCGCGGCTCCTGCTGGAGGCACTGAACGATGAACGCTCCGGCGCATTGCCAGTTGTTTCCCGCTCTTGTTCGCTCCGCTCACGGGCCGCTCGGGCCACGGCTCCGCCTGCCGGCTCCGCCTCTGGGATGACGGTGGAACTCGACGGCCCGGGCGTCACCGTCGCCGACGTCGTCGCGGTCGCCCGCCACCGAGAACAGGTTCATCTCAGCGTCGATGCCCTCGACCGGATGGCCAGGGCCCGCCGCATCGTCGAGACCTTGGCCGAAGGCGAGCCGGCCTACGGCGTCTCCACCGGCTTCGGCGCCCTGGCCAACACCACCATTCCCGCTGATCGCCGGGTCGCACTGCAGCAGTCGCTGATCCGCTCCCACGCCGCCGGCATGGGGCCACCGGTCGAGGCCGAGGTGGTGCGGGCCATGATGCTGCTGCGCGCACGCACGCTCGCCTTCGGCGCCTCGGGCGCGAGACCGCTCGTCGCGCAGTCGCTGGTGCACCTGGTCAACGCCGGCGTGGTGCCAGTGGTGCCCGAGCACGGCTCGCTGGGCGCCAGCGGCGACCTGGCGCCATTGGCCCACGCTGCGCTCGTGCTGATGGGCGAAGGCGAAGTCCTCGCCAACGGCGGGGGCACGATCAGCGGGGCCGATGCCCTATCGGCGGCCGGCATCGAGCCGTTAGTGCTGGCCGAGAAGGAGGGCCTGGCTCTCACCAACGGCACCGACGGCATCCTGGGGATGCTCTGCCTGGCCGTCCACGACCTGGCCCGCCTGTTGACCGTTGCCGACATCGTGGCTGCCTGCAGCGTCGAGGCGCTGTTGGCCACCGATCGGGCCTTCGCCGCCGACCTGCTCGAGCTGCGGCCCCATCCCGGGCAGCAGGCCAGCGCTGCCAATCTGCGTGCTGTGCTGGCCGGCTCGTCCATCGTGGCCAGCCACCGCTTCGGCGACGACCGCGTGCAAGACGCCTACTCCATCAGGTGCACGCCCCAAGTCCACGGCGCAGCCCGCGACACCCTCGACTTCGCAGCCGGCGTGACCGATCGGGAGCTGGCCTCGGCCATCGACAACCCGATGGTGCTGCCCGACGGTCGGGTGGAGTCATGCGGCAACTTCCACGGTGCGCCGGTGGCGCTGGCAGCCGACTATCTCGCCATCACCGCGGCCGAGGTCGGTGCTATTGCGGAGCGCCGCATCGACCGGCTGCTCGATCCCAAGCGGTCTGCCGGGCTGCCGCCTTTCCTGGCCGACGACCCAGGCGTGGACAGCGGCCTGATGATCGGCCAGTACACGGCAGCGGCCCTGTGTGCCGAGAACCGACGCCTCGCCACACCGGCCGCAGTCGACTCGCTGCCCACCTCTGCAATGCAGGAGGACCACGTGTCCATGGGCTGGGGCGCGGCCCGCAAGCTCCGCCGGACGGTCGCCAACCTGCGCCGCATCCTGGCCATCGAATGGGTGACCGCAGCCCGCGGCATCGAGCTGCGCGCACCCCTGCAGCCCGCAGCGGGCACCGCAGCGGCGCTCAACCTGCTGCGCAGCGAAGTTCCGGGCCCCGGTCCCGACCGCTGGCTGTCGCCCGAGCTCGCCGCATCCGATCAGATGCTCATCGACGAAGCCCTCGTCCCCGCCGTAGAAGCAGCCACCGGCCCCCTGGTTTGAACCAGCTCAGCCAATGGCCTGGTATCTCAATCGGCGGCGATGGCCTCGATCTCGATCATGAGCCCGGGGAAGGCGAGCTGGGTGACCCCGAGCAACGTCATCGGAGGGGTTGCGCCCAGCGGGCCGAATCGTTCGCCGAACACGCCGAAGTTCCTCAGAGCATCGTCCATGTCGGTGACGTAGACGGTGAGTCGCGTGATTTTGGCCAAGTCCATGTCGGCGGCGTTCACGACGGCTTCCAGATTGTCGAGCGCGAGCGTCATCTGGGCGCGCATGTCCCCGGCGTGCTGCGGTTTGCCTTCAGCATCCACCGATGTCTGACCAGCACAGACCAGCTGCCTGCTCGTTCCCTCGATGATCTCGGCTTGGTTGAAACCGAAGTTCAGTGACCAGGGCCACGGGTTGACTGGCGTCCTCTTCATTGCATCGCTTCCTTTGGCCTCAACGATTTGGCGGAGGGAGGGGGATTCGAACCCCCGGAGGCTTGCGCCTCAACGGTTTTCAAGACCGTCGCAATCGTCCACTCTGCCACCCCTCCGCAGGCCAAGCTAGCGGCGTACCTCGGGGTTACTGACGGGAAAAGGGATCGCTGTAACCCGCTGGTTGGGGTTATCTTGAGTCGGCGCGGCTGCCGCCCGAGGGCTCGGCCGCACATGGAGAGGTGGCCGAGTCAGGTTGAAGGCGCTTCCCTGCTAAGGAAGTAACTGCCGCAAGGTGGTTCGTGGGTTCGAATCCCACCCTCTCCGCACCCGTGAGACCGCCGTCAGGAACGCTGCGGTGAGGCCGCGTCGGCGTGGGCTAGCCGCCCTGCACCACGGGGAGGACTTCGGTCTCCAGCAGCCTGCGCGCAACAGCTCCCTCGGGCGACGCATACACGTTCTCGTTGAACTGACCCGACAGCAGGACCTTGTCGATGCCCATCGCCTCCAGCTCGTTGAGCTTGGCGATGCAACTGTCCGGCGTGCCGACCACACCGAACCGGTCCATGAAGTCGGCCGGGAGCGACGCGGCCTGCGGCGACTCGTTGCGCGAATGCCCGCCGAAGTCGTAGACCTCGTGCAGCGTGTGCAGCGTCTTCGCCGTCTCCTCGCTGGTCGGTCCGACCGGTGTGCCGCCCTGCATCACCTGGAAGCGAGCGAAAACCGACATCGGACCCCTGATCAGGTCACGGGCGGTGTCGGGGTTGGCGTGGCACGCCATGTTCAGGTACGCGCCGAACTTCACGCCGTCGGGATCGAGGCCGGCGTTGCGCCGGGCCGCCTTGGCGACATCGATGCCCCACGCGAGGCGCTCGGGGTCGGCGCCGACGGCGAACATCACCCGATCGGCATGAACCGCTGCGATGCCGATCACCTTCGGGCCGGTGGCGGCCACCTCGACGGGAACTTTGCGGCCGTCGCCGCCCAGGGAGTCTTCGCTGAGCGTGCCCCATGCCATGCGGCTGACGCCGGGACCCTCCGCAAGCTCCAATGCATCGGCCGGAGCGGCGTACTCAAGCGGGATGTCGATCTCATCGAAGGGCACATCGCCGCCGCTGAGATATGCCTGCAGCTGCGTCAGGTGACGCTCGAAGTGCCCCAAGCGACCGGGAGCGCGGCCCAGGTGCACCAGACACGAGTCGCCACGGCCGATGCCGAACTCGAAGCGCCCGCCCGAGACCTGGTCGATGCTCAGGCACGCGGCTGCATTCACCGCCGGGAGGCGGGTCACCGAATTCCCCACGGCAAGCCCGAGCTTGATCCGCTCCGTCGCGGTGGCGGCAAGCGCCAAGGCGACAAAGCACTCGCCGCTGAGGTTCTGTGTGTCGACGACGGCCAGCCCGTCCCAGCCCCCGTCTTCGGCTGCCTTGGCCACATCCCTGATCTGCAGCGGCGCCGGGAATGCGTGAAGCCAGAGTTCCATTGTCGTCACCGATCTTTGTCGTCAACCGTCGCAGGGACGCTAGTGAACGGTGCTTCGAAGTGCCGAAGCTCGATGAACTGCCCGCACTGCACGTCTCGCCGCGTACGGTTGGCCGAGCATTTCGGGACGAGGAAGTAGGCCTGCATGAGAAACCGGCTGCTTCGCTTCGCGACATATGTCGCCGTGGGCGTCGTCACCGGCTTCATCGTTGCGGCGGTCGCCGTGCTGACCGAGAAGGTGCTGCTCGAGCGAGTGCTGCACCTGCCGCCCTGGCAGCGGGTGATCGCGCCCGCGCTCGGGCTGTGGGGCGCCGTCATCATGCTGCGCTGGGCCGATGCTGGCCGCCGGCTCTCGCCGTCCACCTCCGAGGAGTACATCCGGTCCTTCCACGACCGCAACCATCCGATGCGGTTCAGGGACCTGCCCGCCCGGCTGATTGCCGGCATCGTGACCGTGGGCTCCGGCGGCGCGGTCGGCCTGGAGGGTCCGTCCATCTACGCCGGCGCCACGGCCGGCAACGCGATGCAGCGAGTGGTCCGGCGGCTGTTCCGGGGCCGGGAGGGATACGCGCTGCTCGTGGCCGGTGCCGCCGCAGGAGTCAGCGCCATCTTCCAGGCGCCCGCCACCGGTGTGCTGTTCGCACTCGAAGCCCCCTACAAGAGCGACCTGGGCCGCAGGGCGCTGCTGCCCGCCCTGCTCTCCAGCGCTGCCAGCTACGTCGTATACGTGCTGGTCACCGGTTTCGACGACCGTCCCTTCGAGATCGGCACCGAGATGGTGAGCGTCCAGTTCGGCCGCCAGGAGCTGCTGGGCGCCGCGGTTGTCGGTGCCCTCTGCGGCCTCGCGGCGTCGGCGTTCTGCCGTGTGCTGGCCATGGCCAAGCGGATTCACGCTTCCGACCGGCCGTGGTGGATGATCGCGCTGACTGCCGGGGGAATCCTCGCGGGCCTCGCTGCGCTGAGCGAGGTGCTGTTCGACGCACCCCTGTCGCTGGGCCCGACCGCTGAGGGGCAGCTCACCGACTGGGCGCTGAACCCCGAGGCATCGCTGTGGCTGCTCGGCGCCCTGCTGGCAATCAGGATCCTGGCGACCTCCACGGTGCTGGCGGGCGGCGGTGTAGGCGGTGTGTTCATCCCGCTCGCGGTATTCGGCCTGATCGTGGGTCGCCTGGTGGGCGGTTGGATCGAACTGGGGCCCGAATCGCTGGCGTTCTTTCCCTTCATTGGCGTGGCCGCTTTCCTGGCGGCCGGCTACCGCACCCCCCTGGCAGCGGTGATGTTCGTGGCCGAGTCCACCGGGGCCCCGCTGTTCGTCGTGCCCGCCCTGGTGGCGGTGGCCGTGTCGCAGGTGCTCATCGGCAATGCCTCGGTCTCGCAGTTCCAGCGCGACAGCCGCACGGGCCATCTCGAGCGGCGCTTGGAGATGCCGGTCAACTCCGCCATGTCCACCGAGGTGCCGACCGTGAATGCCGATGCCCCGCTGGCCGATTTCGTGTGGGGAGTGGCACTGCCGCGCAAGCAGCTCGAAGCCATCGTGATCGGACCCGAACGGGAATTCCTCGGTGTGATACGGCTGAGCGATACCCGTGACGTGGATCGCAACGACTGGATGTCGGTGACGTGCGGCGAGGTGATGACAGCCGACATCGAGCCGGCGCGCCCGTCGTGGACGCTGCGCGAGGTCACCGAGGCAATGGCAGACGCCGATATCGAGCTGTATCCCGTGATCGACAGCGGCGGGCGTATCGCGGGCGTCGTCACCGAGAATGCCATCGTCAAGCTGGTGGACTTCCTCAACGAGACACAGGGCGACCGCTGAGCTCGCTCGGACTGAGCTCGCCAAGACACAGCACAAGCGAGGCCGATGATGAGTGAGTTTGAGCCGCAGCCGTTGGGGCTGCTCGAGGGTCTTGCGACAACCCGGGCAATCCGCCGCTACCTGCCCGAGCCGATCCCCGACGAGGATCTGGCATCGATCCTGTGGCATGCCAGCCGGGCGCCCAGCGGCTCCAACCGGCAGATGTTCCGCTTCGTGGTGCTGCGCGACGGTCCGGCGGCGCAGCAGGCGAAGGCCCTGCTCGGCCAGTGCTTCCGTGACGGCTGGAATGCGAAGCGCTCGGGCGACGGCTACACGCAGGGCTCTGGCGCTGCCGACGACTCGCCGAAGGCCCGAATGGCTCGCACCATGCAGCACTTCGTCGACCACTTCGAGGAGACGCCGGCGGTGATCCTGGCGTGCTTGGTGCGCTACCGGAAGCCCACGTTCACCGAGGGCGCATCGGTGTACCCGGCGGTGCAGAACCTGTTGCTGGCGGCACGGGCGCTCGGCTATGGCGGCGTCATCACCGGCTGGCATCGCGACGTCGAGGACGAGCTGCGCGAGCTTCTCGGCATCCCAGAGGGCGTGGCGATCCACGCCACCATCCCGCTCGGGCGGCCCGCAGGGCGCCACGGGCCGGTGCGGCGACGGCCGCTGCGGGAACTGGTGTATGAGGATCGCTGGGATCAGGATGCGGCCTGGGCTATTGACCCGCCCGACACGCGCTTCACCTCTGCAGGCCCGCCGCCCGGCTCACCTACCTAGACGCGCCCGCTGTGCCTGTCCGCTCAGGCGGTCTCGGCGGGGCGGTCGGTGTGGCTCCATTGTGACCATGAGCCGACGTACACCTGCGGGCGGCCGAGGCCGGCGCGCTCCATGGCCAGGGCGTCCATGCAGGCGCTGACGCCTGAGCCGCAGTACACGACGGCGTTGTTCGCGCCGTCTGCTTCCTCCACGCTTTCGTCCGCGTAGCGGGCGCGCAGCGTCGCGGCGTCGGCGAAGCGGCCTTCGGGGCCGAGGTTGTCGGTCATCGGCACGTTGACCGCGCCTGGGATGTGGCCGGGGCGTGGATCGACCGGCTCGGTCTCGCCGCGGTAACGGTCGCCGCCGCGGGCGTCGATGAGCACGATTTCGGGGCTGGCACCGGCATCGGCCGCCGCGTCGATGTCGACGAACGCCCCTGCTGGCCAAGCTCGCACCGGGCACTCGCAGGCGGCCCGCTTGCTCGGCGCCGTCTCGGTGGCGCCCGTCCACGAGCCCAGGCCGCCGTCGAGCAGTGCCGCATCGTGGCCGAGCACTCGCAGCATCCACACCATCCGGCCTGCGGCAGTGCCGTTCAGGTCGTCGTACGCCACTACCGGGTCGTCGGGGCCGATACCCAGGACCCCCAAGGATGCGGCAAAGCTCTGCGCGGTCGGCAACGGATGGCGGCCATGCGCGGGCGCGCCGTGCGCGGACAGATGCGCGTCGAGGTCCACCCAGATGGCCCCGGCGACGTGGCCTTCGAGGTAGGCGTCATAGCCGGACCGGCCGTCGAGATACCAGCGCACGTCGCACAGCACGACGTCGTCGCGGCCAGACAGCTCTGCGGCGCTCACCACGGGCGGCAGCGGAGCCATCAACCCTGCCCGAACATCATCAGCCACTGCGCCGCCATCACACGCTCGGCGCAGGGCACCGCTCTCAACCCTGCCCGAACATCATCAGCCACTGCGCCTCGCTGCGCGGCTTGAAGACGTAGTTCATCTGGCGCGTCTGGCCCATGGTGGCGCTGGGTTCGAACGAGTAACGGTGGCCGGGAAACAGCACAGCCGAATCGGGCACCTTGGCAAGCGTGTCGTGGAGCGAGCGGTACATCGCAGCCGGGTCGCTGCCCGGCAGGTCCATCCGTCCGCAGCCGTCCAGGAACAGCGTGTCGCCGGCGACCAGCGCCCCGCCCACCAGGAAGCACTGGCTGCCGGGGGTGTGTCCGGGGGTGTGCAGCAGCTCGATGTCCACCGCACCCACCGACACGACATCGCCGGGGGCGTGCAGCTCCATGTCGCTCATCGAGATGCCGGTGGTCTTCTGCACCAGTTCGGCCTCGGGCGCCTGCAGGTGGATCTTCGTGCCCTGACGTTCGAGCAGCTGGGCGACGCCCTCGATGTTGTAGCCCATCATGTTCCCGCCGATGTGATCGGCGTGGAAGTGCGTGGCCAGAACGCCGGTGAGCTGCATCTCGTCTTCGGCGAGGATGTCGAGCAGATCGTCGACGGCATACGCCGGGTCCACTACGACCGCCTCGCGGGTCTCGCGGTCGCCGATGAGGTAGGCGAAGTTCACCATCTGGCGGGCGATCGGGTCGCTGGTGGCGAAGTCCTGGCCCGACAGCAGCTGGCGAAAATACAACCGGCTCTCGCCGGGCTGGCGTGCCTGCGGATCGTCGGCAGTGTCGTCACCCATGGCAGCGCACAGTACTCACCAGCTGCGCAGAACGGCACGCCCGCGACGCAGGTGGGTTGGCCCCTCGGGCGCCAACGCGGCAGTATGCGCCCATGAGCCAAACGCCTGCATCGCTGTCGGACTTCTACGAGATGGACGAAATCCTGTCCGACGAGGAAACGATGATCCGCGACACGGTGGCCACGTTCGTGGCCAAAGAGTGGGACCCGATCGTGGGCGACCACTTCGAGGCAGGCACATTCCCGATGGAGCTGATCCCGACCATCGCCGACATGGGCCTGCTCGGCATGCACCTCGACGGCTACGGATGCGCTGGCGCTTCAGCCATGGCGTACGGCGTGGCCTGCCGCGAACTCGAAGCCGGCGACAGCGGGCTGCGCAGCTTCGTGTCGGTGCAGGGGTCGCTGTGCATGTTCCCGATCTGGCGATACGGCTCCACCGAACAGAAGGAGCACTGGCTGCCGCGCATGGCGGCCGGCGAGATCATCGGCTGCTTCGGGCTGACCGAGCCCGACCACGGCTCCGACCCAGCCTCGATGACCACCCGGGCGGTGCGGCGGGGCGACTCGTGGATCCTCAACGGCGCCAAGCGCTGGATCACCAACGCCGGGCTGGCCGATCTGGCCATCGTGTGGGCCAACACCGACGACGGATTCCGGGGCTTCCTCGTGCCGACCGACTCGCCCGGCTTCGAGGCACGCAAGATCCAGAACAAGCTCTCGCTGCGGGCCTCGGTGACCGGCGAGTTCTACATGGACGACGTGGAGGTGCCCGAGTCGATGCGCCTGCCCGACGCACTCAGCATCGGCGCGCCGCTGAGCTGCCTGTCCGAAGCCCGCTTCGGCATCGCCTTCGGCGCCGTCGGCGTGGCTCGCTGCTGCTACGAGCAGGCGCTCAGCTACCAGCTCGAACGCCCCCAGTTCGGCAAGCCGCTGGCCAGCTTCCAGATCAGCCAGATCAAGTTCGCCGACATGCTCACCGACATCACCAACGCCAACCTGCACGCCATGCGACTGGGCCAGCTCAAGGAACAGCACCGGTTGCGACCGCATCACATCTCGATGGCCAAGCGGCACAACTGCCGCGTTGCCATCGACACCGCCCGCACCGCCCGGGCGATGATGGGTGCCAACGGCGTCTCCACGGAGTACGCGCCGATGCGTCATGCGGCGAACATGGAATCGGGCATGACCTACGAGGGCACCGAGGAGATCCACGGGCTGATCCTGGGTCAGCAGATCACCAACATCCCGGCCTTCCGCTGACAGCGCGTATGGCCGCATGACAGCGGGGGCGCGTCATGGTCTCGCGACCGACACGCAACCGCAATGGCCCTGCGGGGAACTCTCGGGGGACGATGGGCGTCATCAGGTCAAGCCGTTCGATGAGCGGCCGACCAAAGGAGGGAACGCCATGATCGTTCCGCACACGCGCACTCCCCGGTGCCTTGCCGCCCGGCGTCTCATCTGGCGAACGGCGGCGGCCGCGCTGGCGCTGGCGCTGGTGCTGCTGACTGCGGCGTGCAGCGCAGAGGGTTCCGATGACACCGCTGACGGCGACAGCAACGAGCGTGCGACGTTCGCAACCGAATCCATGTCCGAGGACGAGATGATGGACGACGGAGCGATGGGCGGCGACATGGACGATGAGATGTTCATGTCCGAGGACGAGATGATGGATGACAGCGACGCGGTCGCGGAGGAGATGCTCGAGAGCGCGCCCGCGTCGGACGATGGAGACACCACTGCTCTGGCCACGAGCGTGCCCGACGTGGCCGCCGACCTCGGACGCGACATCATCTACACTGCCCGCATCGCCGTCGAGACAGCGGACGTCGCCGCGGCGGGGGCGCAAGCCACTTCGATCATCGAGGGTCTCGGCGGCTTCGTGTTCGCCCAGGACACCCGCACGCAGGGCCGCGCACGCACCACCCTGACCTTCAAGGTGCGTCCGCAGCAGTTCCCGGCTGCACTGGAACGCCTGTCGAACGTCGGCGAACTCGTGGAGCAGACCGTCAACGCTGAGGACGTGACCGGCATCGTCGTGGACCTCGCCAGCCGCATATCCACGGCAGAGGTCAGCGTGAACCGACTGCGAGAATTCCTGTCACAAGCCACCGAGGTAGAAGGCGTGGCCGAGCTCGAACGCGAGCTGGCCAGCCGTGAGAGCGACCTGGAGCGGCTGCGCGGCCAGCTGCGCTCGCTGCGCGACCGGGTCGACTTGGCCACGATCACGCTGTCGATCACCGAATCGGTCGAGGCAGTGCCGAGCGCATCGATGATCGTGCAGGCTTGGATAGCCGCAGGCGACGAGGATCCCTGCCTTGGCTACAAGGACGTGCTGACGCCGCCCGATGGCGATGTCGGCCTGTGCATCGAGGTGGAGAACAACGGCGAGACGGTGCTGACGGACATCGCTCTGACATCGAACGCGCTGCGCTTCGACAACGACGACCTGACGGTGCCCGACGGCACGAGCCTCGCCCGCATCGAACCCGGCGAGCGGGCCACGGCCACGCTCGGCTACACGATCTCCGACGGTCGCATCGCAGGACGCGTGGCAACCCGCGGACTGGAGATCGACATCCGCGTCAGCGCCGTCCCTGTCACTGCCGACGGCGCCGAACTGGGCCGGCTGGCCCGCGGCGCCATGCTGCAGCTGTATCTCGAGCCAGACGAGACATCGCCTGGGTTCGGTGACGCCTTGAGCGGCGGCTGGGGCGCCTTGGTAGCCATCGCCACTGGCATCGGGCTGGTCGTCGCCGCGCTGCTGCCGTTCCTGCCGGTCATCGCAGTCGTGCTCGCAGTCACATGGTGGTGGCTGCGCCGCCGGGGGCGTCGAGCCAGCAGTCGTTGACCCGACACGACAGTGCCGACTAACGGCTATCCATTGGCCTCGATGGCATCGGATCATGTGGCTTATCATTTATGATAAGCCACATGATCGAGATGAGCGCAACGCTGCGGCGGGTGATGGAGTCAGCGGCGCGTTTGCAGGCGGTCGTGCCCGACGCCGTCCTGGTGGGAGGATCAGCCGCTGCGCTGTATGCGGGCCACCGCGACTCGCTCGACCACGACCATGTGCTTGTCGATCTGGCCGACCGCTACGAAGCCGTGCTGGAGGCAGTGGAGGCCACGGAGGGGTGGGCGACTTCGGTGCGCGCCTCCAGGCCGCCATTCACCATCATGGGCAGCCTCGACGGCATCGAGGCCGGGCTGCGCCAGATGCGACGCCGCAGGCCGCTCGAGACCGTCGAGGTCGACGTCGGCAACGGCGCCGTCGTGGTAGCGCCGACCGAGGCGGAAGCTCTGCGCGTCAAGGCCTTCCTGGTGGTGCAACGCAACGCAGTGCGCGACTACCTCGATGTCGTTGCGCTCGCCGACCACATCGGCGTCGAGACCGCCGTCGGCGTCCTGTCAGAGATCGACGGCTACTACGCCGACCGGTCGGGCGAGCCTGCGTCGGTGCTGACCTCGCTGGTGATCGCGCTGGCCGAGCCGTCGCCGCGTGACAGCGGCGTGACCGACGAACTGCCCCGCTACAAGAACCTCGACCCGCGCTGGCACTGCTGGCCCGACGTCGTGGCTGTCTGTCAGACGCTGGCTCTGCGACTGGGCGGTGCCGCATGAGCGCACTTCGGTTCCGCAACGTCGACGCCGAGACGTCCGACGACATCGGCACGTGGCCCTCGGAGGCGCTGGCTGCGGTGATCGACCGGGGCCTGGTGCCCGACTGGCAGCCAATCTTCGCTGAGATCCGCAGATCGCCGTGGGGGCTCGTGGCTCGACGGATCGAGCGCTGCCTGGGCTGGCGGGAGCCCGACGGCGCGAGCGCGCTGTTCAGACTGGCGATCCAGCACGCCCGCGACGAAACCGACCGCGCCGACCGCGCCGCTGTGGCCGCCCGTGTCCGAGTCGCAGTCGAACGCGCGGGAACCAGCAAGGCAGAGTTCGCAGCATCAGTGGGCACCAGCCCGTCGAGGCTCAGCACCTACCTGAACGGCAAGGTCACGCCCTCAGCGGCGCTGCTCGCACGCATCGAGCGAACCGCAGCCGCGACCTGATTCCCCGAAGCACTCTCGTGTCGCTGCCGCCTCGTCGCATCAAGGCCGCAATGGTCGCTTTGGTAGCGAGTATCGGTCTCGTGGCATCCAGTGGATGTGGGGCCTCTCCACAAATCGTGGAGGCTCACATCTACATCGTCTCGGACGATCGAGTGGAACGTCTGGACGATGCTGCCGTAGTCAGGTTGTCGTCGCGGCGGAGCCAACTGTGGAGCAACCACCAGTGCGTAGATCTGAGGGTCGCCGGGCCGTCATGGCTGGAAGATTCTGCGGCCGATGCTCTCGGGAACGGGGGCGGGTTCTGCGGCGCGAGGCCCGCGGAGGACGATGTGTGGTACGGCATGTCGGGCGGTTCCTACGTGCCACCGTCATACGATGTCCTCGATGACCGGGGAGATCGGGTCTGGGGCCATCTGATCTATGGCATCGGACCGCCGAGCCTTGAAGCCGTCAAGGTGACGGACGGTGACATCGAGATTGTGGTGGATACCGATGAGGGCGACGACATGACGGCGTTCGTGGTCTGGTGGCGGGGCTCAGGGAACCCGGGAAGTGTGGTGCCCGACTACCGCGTTCAGCCGTCGTCGTGAACCGGCCACCGCCATCAGCGCCCAGCGTCAGAAACTCATCGCTCTCTGCTATCGCGAAACAAGCATCCGGCTACTCACGCGTGCACGCCTCAAGAAGCTAGATGATTGGTTCCAAGGGGTCAGTGGTCGTAGTGGGTGAGGGTGCGTGCTGGCAGGTGGGGGTGGTGGGTTCTGTTGTGCCAGATGGCTGCGGTGAGAGCGAGGATGCGTGCCAGGACGCGCACGGCGACGCCGGCGCGGGTGCGGCCGTTGTGGCGTTCGAGGCTGAGCTGGCCTTTGAGGGTGTCGCAGACCGATTCGATGATCTGGCGGAACGGGCGCAGGAACCGCTGGTGGGGGCGGGCGGGCTCGTTGCGGGCGGCGGGCCGGATGAGGGTGATCCCGGCGTCGTTGAGCCGGTTCTCGAAGTCTTTGCTGCGGTAGCCCTTGTCGGCGATGAGCGTCTGACCGGGGCGGGCCAGGTCTGGGTGGTCGATCATGGCGGCGCAGGTGTCGCGTTCGTCGGCTTTGGCGCCCGCCAGGGCGAAGCTGATCGGCAGCCCCGCCGGGGTCGTGATCAGGTGCAGCCGCAGCCCCCAGAACCAGCGCGAATGCGACGCGCACCAGCCGTATTGGGCCCATCCGGCGAGCTCGGAGCGCACCGCGGTGGGTCGGCTCGCGCCGCACGGCACCGGCGTGGAGTCGGCCAGCCACACGTCGTCGTGCCAGTCCGGGCAGTCGCGGGCCAGCGCTGCTGTGACGTGGCCGATCATCTCGCCGGCGCGGCGCAGCCGCTTGTTGAAGCCCTCTCTGTTGGGCAGGTACGGGAACCACGGCCGCAGGTGCTGATGAGCGAAGCGCACGAACCCGCGCTCGGAGTCGTACCCCAACAACGCCGAGATCACCGCCAAAGTGACCAGCTCCGCGTCGGACAGCTTCGGTGCGAACCCCACACGGGGCCGCGGCGGCGCCCAATGCGGGTTGTCGGCCACCAGATCGTCAATCCTCACATACAGTGCCGTCGCGAGGGTGTCCAAGTCCGGGTTCATGCCCAGGTCCTCCAAGATCGAGGTGCAGGTACACACCCCGAGCTTGGACACCCTCACCCCACCAGCAGCGGACCCCCCACCCCTTGGAACCAATCATCTAGACCCTTGCGGGCCAAGTCGGACATATTCGGACCTCGATTGGTGATGTCCGTTTGTGTCCGATGCCGCCTGCCAGACTTGCCTCATGCAGGTATCGGCCGTTGGCACGACGGGCATCTACTGCCGGGCGGATTGCTCGGCGCAACCGCTGCCGCACAACGTGACGCACTACTCCAACCCGGTGGCCGCCGAGGTCAACGGCTTTCGTCCCTGCCTGCGCTGCCACCCGGAGCGTCGCGCCGGGTCCCTCGCCGATCTGGACGTGCCGGCGCCGGTCGAGGCGGCTTTGCTGCGGATCAATGACGGCTATCTGGATGACCACGACGAAGAGGCGCTCGCGGTGCACGTGGGCTACAGCGCTCGCCAACTGCGGCGGCTGTTCGAGCATCATGTCGGCGCGACGCCCACCACCATCGCCCGGTCACGCCGTGCGCATTTCGCCCGCTGCCTGATCGACGACACCGACCTGACGTTCGGCGAGATCGCCCGGGCTGCGGGCTTCGGCGGGCCGCGCCAGATGCACCGGGCCATGACGTCGGTGTTCTGCTTCACGCCCACCGAGCTGCGCTCGAAGCGGCGGCGGGGCGAGCGGCCTCATCTCGACGGTGGCCTCGTGCTCACGGTGCCGTACCTGGCGCCATTCGATTTTGAGGCATTCATCTCGCACCAGGCCGCTCGAGCCATTCCAGGTGTCGAGGCAGTCAGCACTGATCTCGGACGGGACTCCAGCTACGTCCGCAGCTTCAGCGCCTGCGGCCACCCCGGCATCGCCGAGCTAGCCATGCCACCCGACGCCGCCTCCATGGCGGCCATGCCACCCGACGCCGCCTCCATGGCGACTATGCCACCTGACGCCGCCACTGTGCCTGCTGAGGACGGTGACAACCACAACCAGCTGCAGCTGCGGCTGCACCTGCCGACGTACGACTCGATCATTGATGCAGTCAGCCGCTGCCGGGCGATGCTCGGCACCGACGACGACCCGTCGATAGCCGAAGCTGCGCTGGTCGATGACCCGCTCATCGGTCCCCTGGTGCGGCAGGCGCCCGGGCTGCGGGTGCCGCGATCATGGGATCGGTTCGAAACCGCCGTCCGCATCGTCGTCGGGCAGCAGATCTCGCTCGCAGCGGCATCGACGATGTGCGGCCGGATCGCGCAGCGCTTCGGCACGCCCTTCGACGCCCCATCGGAGTGTTGCGTCGACCAGCAGGTGCCCCTGACCCACCTGTTCCCGGGCGCGGCGCACCTGGCCGATGCCGGACCGTCCGGACTCGCCGGGCTGGGCTTCACCCGACGCCGCGTCGACACGATCGTGGGCCTGTCGGAGGCGGTTGCGAGCGGCGGACTCGACTTGAGTGCCGCGGACCCACTCGATGACACCGTGGCTCGGCTCTGCGAACTGCCCGGCATCGGCCCGTGGACCGCGCACCTCATGGCGATGCGCGTCTTCGGCGCAGACGATGCATTCCCCGCCTCAGACCTCGGTCTGCGCCGGGCCGCCGAGCGCCTGGTGGGTCACCCCGTCACCGCTGGTGAGCTGGAGACACTCGCCGAGCCGTGGCGCCCCTACCGTTCGTGGGCTGCACAGCACCTGTGGCACGCCGCCGGCAAGTCCAACCCAACGTCGGGTGACAAACCCAGCACAACCGGGAGCAACTCATGAGCACCGATCCTCACTGGCACACCACCATCGACAGTCCCATCGGACCGTTGGGCCTCGTGGCGACCGACGAGGGACTGCGTGCCGTGTCGTGGCGCGGTGACGAGACGTCCGTCAAGCTGCCCGACGACATGGTCGAAGACCCCGGCCATCCGATCCTGCGCCAGGCAGCGCTCCAGCTCAGCGAGTATTTCGACGGCGATCGCATCAGCTTCGACGTGCCGCTCGACCTGCGCGGCACCCCGTTCCAGGAGGCGGCCTGGCGGGCACTCGGCGACATCCCCTACGGCAGCACCCGCAGCTACGGCGAGCAGGCCGCGCTCGTCGGCAGACCCAAGGCTGTGCGAGCCATCGGCCAGGCCAACGGCCGAAACCCGGTGCCGATCGTGCTCCCCTGCCACCGGGTCATCGGCGCCGACGGCTCGCTCACCGGATTCGGCGGCGGACTCGATCTCAAGACCCAGCTGCTCCAGCACGAAGGCGCGCTGTAGCCGCCGCATGCACGGTCGCACAGGGGCCGAAGGCGGGCAGCTCTGATCATGACGAACACCCAGCTCGTCACCGATATCCGCCGCGCGCTCGCCGACCACGCCGACCCCGACAAGGCCGAGGGCATGCGCGCCTACATGAAATCGGAGATGCCCTATCGCGGCGTGCAGAAACCGGCCCGCCGCAAGCTGCTCAGCGCACTCCTGCGCACTCACCCCTTCGACGACAAGACGATCTGGCAGAACACGATCTTCGAGCTCTGGCGCAACGCCGAGTTCCGGGAGGAGCGCTACATCGCGCTCGACATCGCGGGCGCGCCCAAGTGCCGGCCCTTCCGCACGCTCGACACGCTGCCGATGTTCGAAGAGTTCGTCGTGACCGGCGCCTGGTGGGACTACGTCGACGACGTCGCCACGCACCGCTTGCGCGAGCTCCTCGAGATCTACCCCAGCGCCATGTCCGGCCACATGCGCTCATGGAGCGGCGACAGCGACATGTGGAAGCGCAGGTCGTCGATCATCTGCCAGATCAACAGAAAAGACGAGACCGATCTCGACCTGCTCTTCGATTGCATCGAGCCCAACCTGTCCCACGCAGATTTCTTCGTCCGCAAGGGCATCGGGTGGGCGTTGCGCTCGCTCGCGTGGACCGATCTGCCGAACGTCGAGGACTATGTGGCCCGCAACCGCGACCGCATGAGCGCACTCTCTGCTCGCGAGGCCCTCAAGAACGCCGACAAGATCCGGCGCACTTCGTGATCCACCGCCGGCGCTGCCCCTGCCGGTGCAGTGCGCGAGGAGGGACTTGAACCCTCACACCCTTGCGGGCACAGGCACCTGAAGCCTGCGCGTCTGCCAATTCCGCCACTCGCGCGTGGGGCGAACAGACTAGCCCGCGAACCCCCGCTCCTACACTGGCCCATCGTGGGTGGCGCCAGCCTGGTCGGCAGCGACGGACAGTGCCACGAACTGGGCTCTTCGACAGTCATCGGGCGGCGTGACGACTGCGACATCGTGCTCAACGGGCCGAAGGTTTCACGGCGGCACGCGCAGATCAGCTCCAGCGCGGACGGCCTGTTGCTGGTGGACCTCGCCAGCGTGAACGGCACGCTGCTGAACGGGATCGAGATCACCAGCGAACGCCTGGCACATGGCGATGTCGTCACCATCGGCACCCACGAGCTGCGGCTGGAGCTGGACTGATGTCCGAGCAGTTAGTGCGGCTGCTCGCGCTGTGCGTGCTCGTGTTGCTGTACCTGTTCTTCTTCCGCGTGATGCGCGCCGTGTGGGCCGGTGTCGCCGCACCTCGCAATCACCTCGGCTGGAGGTCGTTGCGCACGCTGCGAGGCAACGGAGCCGCCAACGGCAACAGTGCTCCGCAGCCAATTGCGCTCGTCGTCCGCTCGCCGCTGAGCGCCCAGGGAGAGCGACACCTGCTAGCTGATGCGCTGACCATCGGGCGCGGTCCCGAGTGCGACGTGATCATCGACGACAGCTACTCGTCACAGGCTCATGCCCGGCTCTACCGCGACGGCAGCCAGCACCTGCTGGAGGATCTGGGCTCGACGAACGGCACATACCTGAATCGCCAGAAGGTCGACAACGCAACAGCCGTACGTGTCGGCGATTTCGTGCAGGTCGGCTCCACCGTGTTCGAGGTGGGCACATGACGGGCGCGCACGGTGCCGCTGCACCGCGTAGCCGCGAGACTGGATCGTCATGACCGCGCCCGCCCGCCAGATGCGCATTCGCTGGGGCGGAGCGTCGGACCGGGGCCTGCGCCGCGCCGAGAACCAGGACGCCATGTACGCGGACATCGGCCTGTTCGTGGTGGCCGACGGCATGGGCGGCCACCTCGGCGGCAGCGTGGCCTCGAGTCTCGCGGTGAAGACCGTCGCCGCGAACTCCCCCTCGACGCCGGCTGAGCTGCTGGCGGCGGTTCGCCATGCCAACCAGGTGGTGCATCACCGGTCCACCGCCCATGCGGACCTGTCAGGCATGGGCACCACGCTGTGCGCCATCGCCGTGGTGCAGCAAGACGACCACCGAGTGTGGTGTCTAGTCAACGTCGGCGATTCCCGCGTCTACCGCTATCAAGGAGGCGAGCTGACCCAGCTCACGATCGACCACAACTTCGTGGCCGAGATGATCCGGGCCGGCGACCTCACCGTCGAGCAGGCCGCCGACCATCCCCGGCGCAACACGCTGACTCGGGCTATCGGCGTTGAGCCGGACGTCGTGGTCGACGACTGGATCCTCAAGCTCACCGGCAACGATCGCTTCCTGCTCTGCACCGACGGCGTCACCAACGAATTGGACGAGTCCGACATCTCCGAGCTGCTCGACATCGATGAGCATCCTTCAGACGTGGCACGCGCCCTCGTCCGGCAGGCCAATGACCGCGGGGGCCGCGACAACTCCACAGCTCTGGTGGTCGACGTTGACATCGAAGGGGTCGCACACGAGCCGACCTCGACGCAAGCCGACGGTCCGCAGCCCGACGGCAGCACCCAGCGAACGCCGAGACGGCGCGGCTGGCGGCGTTCCCGCTCACGCTGAGGCCTCCGCTGCGGGTCCGACGCCGTACCGAGACAGCGCTCGCCGCAATGGCCGGCGTGGTGGTCTGCACGACGTTCGCTGTCGCCGCGCTCGGTGTGGACCAGAACTCGTTCTGGGGCGGCGCAGGCAGGACCGACGGCACCGAGTCGCTGTGGGGTACTGCCGGTTGGCTGGCAGCCGTCGTGGCCGGCGGTGCTGCTGCTCGCGTCGCCATCAAGCGATGGGCACCGAACAGCAACGAGATCCTCTTCGGGATCATCGGGTTGCTCATGGGCGTCGGCTGGGTCTTCGTCGCGCGGGTCGATGCCTCGTTGGCATCCGAGCAAGCAGTCGCCGTGCTGGTGGGATTTGCCGCCATCGCCGGAACCCTGGTCGCCGCCCGGCAGCTCGACTGGCTCTTGAGTCGACCTGGCGTGTGCGGCCTCGTCGCTGCCGCCCTGCTTGCCGCGGGGAGCTTCTCCAGTGGGCCCGATCTTTCAGCCGGGGCGTACGAACCGCCGCGCCAGTGGCTGAATCTCGGGTCGCTGCTGAGCGTCCAGCCCTACGACCTCGCCAAGATCGTCGTGGCCATCGCTGCCTGCGGACTCACGGCGACCGCGCCGCGCTGGCTCGGACCGCGCTTCATTCCACATCGCCATGCCGCGGGTGCAAGCGCCGCGGCGGTCGGCGCGTGGGCGCTGCTCATCATCGGCGCCGACCTCGCCTCGTCGGTGATCGTGTTCGCGGCGGCTTGGCTGCCGCTGTGGCTCGACGGAGACGATCTCGTCGGCAGTGACGTGCCGACCGTTCCCCGGTCAACGCGTGCGAGGGCACTCAGCGGGGTCATCATCACCTACGCCGTCGGCGTCGCGGTGCTCGCCACCGTGTACGACCGGCTGTCCGCACAAGTGCACTACTGGCTGAACCCCTGGACCGCAGCCGACGGCGCGACCGTGGTCGATGCGGCCTTCGCGATCAGCGCCGGCGGCATCAGCGGGGTGGGCCCCGGACTCGGCGCGCCGCAGCACCTGCACGAACCGCACAGCGATTTCATCTTCGCCGTCATTGTCGAAGAGCTCGGCATCCTGGGCGGCGCAGCGCTGCTCGTCGCGTTCACGCTGCTGGTCGGCATCGGCGCGGGCATCGCCCAGCGTGCGCTGGGAACCCATCGACTGCTGGCAGCCGCCGCAACATCAGTCATCGGGCTGCAGGCATTGCTCACCATTGCCGGTGTACTGCGGTTGCTGCCTCACACCGTGGGAGCCCTGCCGTTCGTGGCCTACGGGCAGTTGGCAATGGTCGGCAACGGCATCGCCGCCGGGCTGTTGCTCGCCATCTCCAACTCCAGCGATGCCTCCCGAGCTGAGTCTCAGCAACTGTCACAGGGCGCTCCGTGAGGGGGCGCATCATCCGGTTGACCGTCGCGCTTGCCGCCGGCTTCGCGGTCCTGCTGGTGCAGCTCACCAATCTGGGCTTTGTCTCCGCCGAAGGTCTCCGCAATCACGAACTCAACACGCGTACGGCGGCGGCGGCCGTCGGCAACCCACGCGGTGCGATCATCAGCGCTGACGGCGAGGTCCTCGCGCTCCCCATCGGTCACGACGACACCGGTCAGCGGCTGCTCCGTGCGTACCCGCACGGCCCGCTGTATGCGCACACCGTGGGCTACCTCGGGCCCACGGCCGGAGCCAACGGCATCGAGCGCAGCTACGACAGCGAGCTGTCGGGCACAGCGACTGGCATCGCGGTGCAGGAGCTGGCCGACCTGTTCGCCGACAGCGGTCGAGTGGGAGATGTTGTCCTGACCCTGAACCACGGCGTGCAGCTCACCGCGCGTGCCGCGCTGGGCGATCGTGATGGTGCAGTCGTCGTTATCGACCCGGCGACTGGTGCTCTCATCGCGATGTGGTCGCGCCCCAGCTTCGATCCCGAAGCGCTGGTGTCACCGGCGCCCGGTGCCGTTCAAACCGGTGCTCGGCTTCCGCTGGCACGCGCCTACCAGCGCCACTACGCACTGACCGCCGACGAATCGCTCAGCACGGCGGGTGCCGAGTTTCTGGAGGGTGCGCGCCGGAAACCGGGTTCGACCGGCATCGATCTGCCCGGCGAGCCGGGCGGGGCTGAACCGGACGACAGCGGCAGCAGCGACGATGCACCAGTGCGGTTGACGCCGCTGCAGTTGGCGGCTGCGGCCGCGTCGATCGCCAACGACGGGATACGGATGCGTCCCCACGTCGTGCACCGCGTCGACAGCCGCTCGACCGAAGATGAACCGTCAGCTCCCGATGCGTCGGTCGAGAGCGCTCCACGCGATGCCGGACGCGTCTTCGAGACTGCCGGCGCGGCCGGACTGCTGGCTCGCATGACCGCAGCGGCGCAGCAGGCCGCGATCATCCTCGCCCCCACGGAGGGTGCCGCGCTTCCCGCAGCAATCGCGGCCGGCTGGCTGGGCGATCCGTCCGACACCAGCACCCGAACCGGGCGCTGGGCCGTGCTGCTGGCCCCGGCCGATGCGCCCACTGTCGCCGTGGCGGTGCTGATCGAACCCGACGCCACCCTTGACATCGGCAATGGACGAGGCGGCGGTACCTTGGCAACGATGATCGCTGCGACCGCAGCGGAAACCGCCCTTGCGCTGCGGGCAGTCCCCGGTTCCGACCTCCCGTAGCCCGAACACTTCGCAGTCACCCCGCCGGTCCGACGGCCCGATCTGGCAGCAATTGCCCCTCGCTCATGGCAGACACCGACAACCCAATCTTCGGCGGTCGCTACGAGCTGTTCAGCCGCATCGCGCGGGGCGGAATGTCCGAGGTATTCCTGGGTCGCGACCGCCTGCTCGACCGGCCCGTCGCCGTCAAGGTCCTGTTCCCCGAGTTCGCGACCGATTCGTCATTCGTCGAGCGGTTCAGGCGTGAAGCTCAAGCCGCGGCGAACCTGAGCCAGCCGAACGTGGTCGGCGTGTACGACTGGGGCAACCACGAAGGCACCTACTACATCGTGATGGAGTACGTCGAGGGCCGAAGCCTCGCGGAGGTGATCCGGAGCGACGGCCCGCTGCATCCCGATCGGGCTGCAGATATCGCCATCGACATTGCCGCTGCGCTCGCGTTCGCTCACAGCAATGGCGTGGTGCACCGCGACATCAAGCCGGGCAACGTCATGATCACCCAGTCCGGCCAGGTCAAAGTGGCCGACTTCGGCATCGCACGAGCGCTCGGCGGCGAGACCGACGACCTGACACGCACCGGATCTGTCATGGGCACAGCTACGTACCTGTCGCCCGAACAGGCTCAGGGGCTGGAAGCGGATCCTCGCAGCGATGTGTACTCGCTGTCCGTCGTGCTCTACGAGGTATTGACCGCGGGGCCGCCGTTCACCGGGGACAGTCCCGTCGCCATCGCCTACAAGCACGTTCAGGAAGCACCGGTGCCGCCGTCGCGCTACAACGCCGACGTTCCCCACGAACTCGAGGCCATCTGCCTGCGCGGGCTCGCCAAGGACCCGGCCGCTCGCTACGGCTCGGCTGCAGAGCTGCGCAACGATCTGCTGCGGTTCCGAGCGGGCCAGCCCACCCATGCCGCAGCAACCGATGTCACCGCGTACTTCCCGGCAGTGACGGCCGCCGCGCCCGAGGCCACAGCACACGCGCCCACTGCTGAGCCGGCCGCAGCGCAGTCGCATCCACCGTTGCCCGCGTACCAGCAACCTCCTGCGGCGCCGCCGACACCGCCCTACGGCGGGGCGCAATACCCGCCGCAGTACCCGCAGGCGCCGCCTCCGGGCGCTGTTGAGCCGCCGGACCGCACACCGATGTGGATCACGCTGCTGGTCATCTTGCTGCTGGTCATTGCGGGGTTGGTGTTCCTGCTGGTCAACGACCGCGGCGAACCGGGCGTGGTGACCGAGCCCGAAGGCACGTCCGATGTGCGGCTGCGAGTGCCCAGCGTGGTGGGTCTGCACTTCACCGAAGCCGAGCGCGAGCTCGCCGACGTCGGCTTCGAGCACGTCAGCATCGAATTCTCCGAACGCGACGACGTCGACGAGAACGTCGTGTTCCAGCAGAATCCCCGTGCCGGGCTGCTGCTCGCAGAACCGAACGATCCCGACAATCCGATCACCCTGTTCGCGGCCGCGCCGCGCACCCTGATCCTGCTGCCCAACGTGGTCGGGCGGACCTACGAAGAGGCAGAGGCGTTGCTCGTCGCCGCAGGCTTCAGCGTGGAACGCATCGACGTACGCAACGACAACTTGGCGATCGGATTGGTGACCGAGCAGAGCATCCCGAGCACCGAGCAGCGTCCAGCAGGCACGATCGTGACGCTGACGGTCTCCGCCGGCCGTGGCGAAGTCGAGGTGCCGCGCTTGGCCGGTCAGACGATCGACGACGCCAGGGTCACGTTGGCGCGCCTCGGACTCGTCGACCGGGTGGAGCGCGAGTTCTCCACCGAATTCGGCGCGGGAACCGTCATCCGCAGCAGCCCCGAAGCTGGGGCTGCCGTGGAACGCGGCAGTGTGATCGCCCTTGTGGTGTCCCAGGGCCCCGAAGAACTCGTCGTGCCGTCGCTCGCTGACCTCGGCACCGCCGATGCAGACGCCGTGGAGCAAGCGCTGGAAACACTCGGTTTCGCTGTGCGGCGCGTCGTGCGAGAGAGTGATGATCCAGAGGTGAATGCACGACAGGTGCAAGAACTGAGCCCGGTTCCCGGCACCCGGCAGATCGCCGGGTCCGAAGTCATCATGTTCTTGCTCACGCCCCCCACCATGGCCACAGTGCCCAGCCTGCAGACCCTGGGAACCTTCGAGCCCAACGAAGTCGTCGCCGCCTTGACCGAGCTGGGTTTCACCGTCGATCAGCGGACTCAGCCAGTCCCCCAGGGCGATGCAGGCGACGGCCAGGTCATCGCTCTCGAGCCCGCCTCAGGCACGAGCATCCGACTCAACTTCGAAAGCGTGACACTCGTCATCGGAGAGGCAACAGCAAGCTCGCCGGACGTGCCTCCGAACGAGGACGAGCCGGAGCCCGAATCACCATCCGAGGGCGACGGCAACGGTTAGGTTGACCCGTCATGGCCCGGCCCCGCAAGACCAGCCGCATCACGCCCAAGGGCACGCGACCGCAGAATGCGCCAGCCCAGCAGCACAGCACCGGCGGCGATGCGCCCCAGAGCGCCTCGTGGTTCGGCTGGCTGATCGTGGCGCTGCTCGGAGTCGGCACGGCGGTGATCGTGGCGAACTACATGAGCTGGCTGCCGGGCAGTCCGGCGAGCGCATGGATTGCGGTCGGCTTGGGCATCGTGTTGGTGGGCATCCTGCTGGCCACGCGCTGGCGGTAATGACACAGATGTAACTTTCCCCAGGTTGTGGACAACCTGTGGGAACCGGCGGCTCGCGGCGGAGGCGGCAGGACCCTCACCGGCAGCGCTGTTACTCGTCGGCGTTGGCTATGAGATCCATGTCTTCGCTGCAGCAGCGCGGCGGCTCCGGGTGTTGTACCGGGGCGCGTGTCATGCGCATCTCGGTGCCGCAGAGGCTGCACCGGTAGGTGAGGCGCACCCGTCGCAGCTCCCCGGGCGGGGGCGGCGGGGGAATCGGCCGCGAGAACGTGGCCATCATTCGCAGGCCGAGCCGGTACACGATGTAGATGAACACCAGCGAGAGCGGCACGGCCAGCCACAGGCTCACGTTCTCACGCTAGTGGCGCGCGCCTTTCTTGCCGTAGGAGCCTGACCGCTTGTGACATTGTTTGTCTCGTGCGGCCTTCTGGAACTGAGCCGGGGGATTTTGTCGAATACGACATGGACCTCTACGAAGCGCAGCGGCGCAGCGCCATGCGGGCTGCGCTGGAAGCCAGCCGGGCAGAGCTCTCTGCGGAACTCGGCGTTGAGCTCCAGGTCGCCAGCGAAGGCAACGAGCTGGTGCTGGTGGACGCCGAGGGTGTTCGCTACCGGGCGAGCTTGAACCCCCGCGGGCGTCTGGTGCTGACCGCCGCCCGGAAAGCAAGCCTGCTCTAGCCCGAGGGTGCTGCTCGGAAGGCTCGTTCGAGCAGCGACGGCGGTGCCGGTTCGCGGTCGGGCTCTGGCTGCGGCATCTCGGCCGGCTCGGGTCGGGACCGGGGCTTGAAGAGCGGTTCGGCGCTCTCGGCGGCCCCGGCGCTCGGTTCAGAGGAGGCCACGACTGGTTCTGGCTCGGGAGCCCGCTGATCGTCCAGCTCCCACCCGACCGGAACCTTGATCCGGTCTGCATGGGTGCGACACAGCGGCATGATCATGTCGCGCTGGCGGGAGGTGCCGGCGATGGTGGCGGCGTCGAGGTCGTAGAGCCACGCCCTCGTTCCGGGCACGTCGTAGCCCAGCCCTGCGGTGGCCATCTCGGTGCACATCCCTCGAACACACTGCAACATGGCTTCCGAAGGTACCGGCGCGCCCCGGCCCGTTAGGGGATAGGCGGCTCGCCGCTCGGGCCCGGGCTCAGCCTCCCAGAACCGATCTCGGTAGGGTTCACTGCGCCAGCGGCAGACCTGCGGCTGGCGAGCACACGAGGGGAGCAGCTGTGGTTGGCGGAGCATTGAAGTCCGCGAGCATGGACGATTTCGATCTGCGGATGTCCACCGAGGTCGAGCCGCTGTACGAAGCGGTCAAGGCGTTCATCCGCGACGAGGTCGACCCCATCACCGAGGAATTCCACCGGATGGGCGAGAACCGCGAAGACCGCTGGAGCTGGGCGCCCGGTCAGCTCGAGCTGCTGGAGAGTGCCAAGACGAAGGCACGCGAGCAGGGGCTGTGGAACTTCTTCCTGCCCGACGCCGACACCGGCGAGGGCCTGAGCAACCTGGACTACGCCTACATCGCCAATGAGCTGGGCAAGAACCGGCTGGCCTCGGAATGCCTGAACTGCTCAGCACCCGACACCGGCAACATGGAAGTCATCGAGCGTGTCGGCACCCCGGAACAGAAGAAACAGTGGCTCGAACCGCTGCTCGAAGGCAAGATCCGCTCCGCCTACGCCATGACCGAGCCCGCAGTGATGAGCTCGGACGCAAAGCAGGTGCAGACCAATGCCGTGCTCGACGGCGACGAGTGGCTGATCAACGGCGAGAAGTTCTACATCTCAGGTGCCGGCGACCCGCGCTGCAAGATCATGATCACCATGGTCCGCACCAACCCCGACGCGGACACCTACAAGCAGCAGTCGCAGATCCTCGTGCCGATCGACACGCCCGGCGTCAACATCCTCGGACCCATGCATGTCTTCGGTGCCGACGACGCACCTCACGGACACATGCACATCACGTTCGAAGACGTGCGCGTGCCGAAGGAGAACATCCTGCTCGGCGAGGGCCGCGGCTTCGAGATCTCTCAGCTGCGGCTGGGCCCGGGTCGCATCCACCACTGCATGCGCTCCATCGGCGCCGCCGAGAAGGCCATCGAAATGATGGTTGATCGCGGTCTGTCACGCGAGGGCTTCGGCAAGAAGCTCATCAACCTGGGCAAGAACATGGAGATCGTGTCGCGATCCCGCATTGAGGTCGAGGCGATGCGGCTGATGGTGCTGCGGGCGGCCAAGGCCATGGACACCCTCGGCAATGCCGAAGCCCGCATCTGGGTGAGCGCTGTCAAGGCGATGGTGCCCGAGAAGTGCTGCGACATCATCAACGAGGCCATCCAGATGCACGGCGCCGCCGGCGTCTCGCAGTGGTTCCCGCTGGCGGACATGTGGCATGCGCAGCGCACGCTGCGGCTTGCCGACGGGCCCGATGAGGTGCATCACCATGTCGTGGCCCGATCGGAGGTCAAGAGCCGCGAGGGCGAGCGTGCCATGGGACATGCCGCTGATCACACGCTCGGCGGGCCGGTTGCTCCAGCCATGGCGTTCTCTGGCCCGTAACTACACCCGCTCAAGCATGAGTGGGGTCGCCGAGGTCTTGTAGGGCCCAGTCGCGGAGTTCTACTTTGCGGATCTTGCCTGAGGGGGTGGCTGGCATCTCCTTGACGAAGATCACATGGCGGGGGATCTTGAAGCTGGCTATGCGGCCTCGGCAGCGCTCGATGAGCGCCTCTTCGGTGATGTCTGATGGGGCTGTGGCGGTGAGCTGCACGAAGGCGACGGGGACCTCTACGAGGCGGGGGTCGGGGTAGCCGACTACTGCTATCTGCTCGACGCCGTCGACTTCGAGCAGGTAGCCCTCCACCTCGGCCGGTGAGACGTTCTCGCCGCCGACCTTGAGCATGTCCTTGTGACGGCCGATGAAGACGGCGTGGCCGTCGGGGCGCATCCTGGCGATGTCGCCGGTGTCGAGCCAGCCGTCATCGCCGAGCACTTCGGCTGTGGCCTCAGGGCGGCGCCAGTACTCCTCCATCACGGTGTAGCCGCGGACGAACAACGCCCCGGGGGTGTCGGGCGGGCATTCGGCGCCGGTTTCCAAGTCGCGAATCTGGTACTCGATGCCGTCCATCGGGTAGCCGGAGGCCTCGGTGCGCTGCTCGACAGAGTGGGTGGGGTGGCTGCAGCTCACGAACGCCCACGACTCGCTCATGCCCCAGCCTGAAATGGTCGGGCAGAACACTTCTTGAGCCCGGCGAGCGATTGGCGTGGACGATTCCATGCCGGCCGCGAGGGTTCCCATGCGCAGGCTGGACACGTCTCGGGGGTGCTCGTCCTGGGCTCGCAGCAGGTCGCCCCAGTGCGAGTCGAATCCGTGAAGGACCGTGCCGCCGATGTCCTCCACCGCAGCCAGGACCGCCGCTGGGTCGAAGACGTCGAACAGCACTTGGCAGCCGCCGGTGAGCACCGCCTGGATCGACACCTCGCCGTAGCCGAACAGGTGGAACAGCGGCAGGTAGCTCATGTGGATGTCATTGGCGGTGTGACCCAGCAGCATCGAGCGCTCACGGCTGTTGCGCAGCGGGCGGTGGGTATGCACCACACCCTTGGGATGACCGGTGGTGCCCGACGTGTACGCCAGCATCATGCGGTCGTCGACGGTCACGCTGGCGGCGCGAGCGGCCAGCTCCTCATCGGAGACGCTCTCCCCCGCGGTGAGCAGATCGTCCCAGCTCATCGCATCGGCCAAGGCGTCGTCGCGCGCGGCGCCAGTGAGCACCAACTGTTCCAAATGGCCTGCGCCAGCAATCTCGGCGTAGGCCTCGCAGAGCATCTGGCGGAAGTCGATCGGCCCCGACTGGTCGATGGAGATCATGAACCGGCTCTCCGACTGCGCCGCCGTGTACGCGACGTCGTCGGTGCGGTACCGGGTGTTGAGCGGCACGATGCAGCCGCCCACCTTGGGGATGGCGTACTGCAGCCACAGCCACTCGGGCAGGTTGGTCATCCATACCGCAACGTGATCGCCAATCTGGGCGCCCAGCGCCATCAGCCCCTTGGCCACGCGGTCGACTTCAGCCGCGAAGTCGGCGTAGCTCCACTGACGGTCGCCGAAGATCACCGCAGGACGGTTTCCCCACTTGCTTGCCGCCCGGTCGACGGCGTCGCCGAGCAGCAGCCAGTCGTAGGTCGCGTTCGCAGCCATCGCCGCAGCGTATGCCAGCGGTCCCTCCCTACGCCCAGCCGACCCGCTACACGCCTAGGCGGTGGGGGCTACGTTGAGCGGGTTCGCGCCCCCGTCCGAAGGAGACACCGAGGTGGAATTCGACCTGATGACCGGCTCGTCCACCTGGAGCGATGCGGCCGATCTGGCCCGCAAGGTGGAGGGCGCCGGCTTCTCCGGGATGCTCTACACCGAGACCGGCCAAGTGCCGTGGATGCAGCTCGCCGCGGCCGCCATGGCGGCCCCCAGCCTGACCTTCACCACTGGCATCGCCGTGGCCTTCCCCCGCAGCCCGATGGTGTCGGCCCAGATCGCCTGGGAACTGGCCGGCGAGACCAACGGCCGGTTCCGGCTGGGGCTCGGCAGCCAAGTGAAGGGTCACGTCGTGCGGCGCTACGGAGCCGAGTTCGATCGGCCGGCGGCGCGCATGCGCGACTACGTGGGAGCGGTGCAGGCGTGCCTGCGGGCGTTCCGGCGGGAAGAGAAGCTCAGCTATGAAGGCGAGTTCTTCAACCTGAGCTTGCTGCCAGCCCAGTGGGCGCCTCGCAGCCACGACTACGGCGACGTGAAGGTCGACATCTCATCGGTCGGGCCGATCATGAACGGCGTAGCCGGCGAGGTTGCCGACGGCGTGCATGTGCACCCGATGCACACCATGCATTACATCCGCGAGCGACTCCTGCCCGAAGTGGCCCAGGGTGCCGAGCGGACTGGTCGCGACGTCGATGAGATCGACCTCATCGTGCCGGTGTTCGCCGCGCCGGGCGACTCCCCCGAGGAACTGGCACCGCTCGTCCGCCGAGCCAAGACGCAGATCGCCTTCTACGGCACCACGCCGAACTACTCGTTCCAGTTCACCGACCTGGGGTACGAAGGCGTGACTGCTGCGCTGCGCGAGCGCATGGCGGCGGGCGACATCGCCGGCATGGCCGACTGCATCACCGACGACATGCTGGAGCACTTCGCGCTGGTGGCCCCGTGGGACGAGATGGCCGACCGGTTGAAGGACCGCTACACCGGCACCGCAAGCCGGGTGGTCATGTACCTGGCGGAGGAACAGATCCGCAAGGACCCCGACATGGTCCACAAGTGGGGCGACGTGGCGCAGGCCACCCGCTCCTAGTACGCATCACGGCCCGAGCACTTGACGACAGGAGACAGCGTGAGCGACCCAGACAGCACAGCCAGGGTGGCCCTAGTGACGGGCGGCGGCAGAGGCATCGGCCGGGAGATCTGCTTGGGGCTTGCTCGAGCTGGCCAGAAGCTGGCCGTGGCCGACCTGCGGGTGCCTGAGGCCACTGAGACGGCGGCCATGATCAACGCGGAGGGCGGTACGGCAATCGCCGTCGAAATGGATGTGTCCGACGGTGACGCCGTCGCGGCGGGCCTGATGTCGGTGAACGATGATTTGGGGCCGGTCGAAGTGCTGGTCAACTGCGCCGGCTGGGACGTGTTGACACCCTTCGTGGCGACCGATGAGGATTTCTGGGACCGTGTCATCGACATCAACTACAAGGGTCCGCTGCGCACGACGCACGGATGCCTGCCTGCCATGATCGAAGCGGGTTTCGGGCGGATCGTGAACATCGGCTCCGATGCCGGTCGGGTGGGCTCGTCGGGCGAAGCCGTCTATGCCGGTGCCAAGGGCGGTGTGATCGCCTTCACCAAGACCATTGCTCGCGAGGTGGCGCGCCGCGGCATCACTGCGAACGTGGTGTGCCCGGGGCCGACGGATACTCCCCTGCTGGAAGAGATCGCCGCGGCCACCGACACGAGCGACAAGATCATCGGGGCGATGGCTCGGGCTGTGCCGATGAAGCGGATTGGGCAGCCACATGAGGTGGCGGCGGCTGTGGTGTTCTTGTGCAGCGAGGAGGCTGGGTACATCACCGGACAGACGCTGTCGGTCAGCGGTGGCCTCACCATGGCTTAGACGTGCGCCCGCTGTGGCGGCGGCAGGACCCTCAGCGACCAGCGATCCAGCGGGTGGGGGGCGCGCTTAGGCGCGCGCCCGCTGTGGCGGCGGCAGGACCCTCAGCGACCAGCGATCCAGCAGGTCGCAACGTCGCAGAGTTCCCTGCCGCCGCCACAGCTCGTGCGTTCGGTTCTGCCCCGTCGTGGTCTCAGTCGGGTGGGGTTGTGGCGATGGTGTTGGAGTCGTAGAGCGCTGCGATCTCGGTTGGGGTGTAGCCGAGTTCAGACAAGATCTTGTCGTTGTGCTGGCCGAGCTTGGGAGGTGGGCTGACGGCAGCCTGAGTGGTGTCGAAGCGGAACGGCAGTCCCGGGAAGAGCTGGGGTTGTTCGCCTTGGCGGGCGTGGTCAACCATCAGTCCGCGGGCTGCGCTGTGGTCGTCGCTGACTATGTCGGCGATGGTCATGACTGCTGAGGCCGAGATGCCTGCTGCTTGGAGTTCGGCGGCGGCTTCGTGTTTGTCTCGGGTTGCTGTCCAACGCTCGATCATGGTGTCGATGGCGTCGTGGTTGGCGTGGCGTGCCGTGGCGGTCGTCCATTGGGGGTTGCAGGCTGGGTCGTCGAGTACCCGGGCCAGTGCCGTCCATGCTGTGTCGTCTTCTACTGTCACGGCGAGCCAGGCGTCGTTGCCGCGGCATCGGTAGACGCCGGAGGGCGCGGCGTCTGGTGTGCGGGCGCCGCGGCGGGGTGGGGGCGGGGCGCTGGCCGGACGCAGTGAGGCTTCGGCGAATTGGTCGCCAGCGACGTTGATCGCTGTCTCGAGCTGTGACAGGTCGACGGCAACGGGTTCGCCGGTGTGCCAGTGCTGCCACAGGGCAGCTAGGGCGACGACCGTGCCGTGCAGGCCGCCGACGACATCGGGGAATGCGATGCCCTGCTTGTAGGGGCCCGAGTCTGGGTAGCCGGTGGTGGACGCCAGGCCCGAGGCGGCATCGAGCACCGGACCCCAGCTGATGCGCTCGGCGTCGGGGCCGGTGGTACCGAAACCGGACATGTCGAGCGTCACGATGGCGGGATTCATCTCGCGGAGCTCGGCCGGCGTGATGCCAGCGGAGCGAACGCCGCGAGGGCTGTAGTTGTTCACCACCATGTCTGCTGTCTCGACGAGCCTGCGCAACACATCTCGGCCGCCGGGAGCCTTCAGGTCCAGGCAGAAGCCGCGCTTCGACCGGTTCATCTTGTTCCAATGGCCGAGGCGGTTGAACCAGTCGTCGCCGGGGTCGTTGTCGAGGAAGATGCCGTTGCGCGACAGGGGGCCAGGAAGCTGTCCCCATTCCCAGCCGCCACGTTCAGCCAGGATCATCTCGGCAGGCGGCATGGCGAGGCCGCGTGCGGTGGGGTGCTCGATCTTGATCACGTCGGCGCCGAGATCGCCGAGCATGCGGCAGACCAGCGGGCCGGCCCAGGCGATCGTGAACTCAACCACTCGCACGCCGGCAAGCGGCTTGGCACCAGCGGGCCAGCCTGTTCGAGCCGACGCAGGGTCATCGAGGCCCGCGCCGAGTGCGGGCGCTCGGCGGAACTGCGGTGTCGCACCTTCGATGTGCGCCGGCGGTCCTGGCAGTCGTGCGTTCGACACACTGCCAGCGCCCGGCTCGCTTGGCCGGACACCGTCGGTCGGCGCATCGACGGCGCCGAAGTGCTGCCAGTAGCCGCGTGCGGCGAGCTGCTCGCTTGCCAGCATGTCGTCGAGGCTGGCTACCGGGCCAGAGGGAACCTGGTTGTCCTGCAAGACGGCGACGGTATCGGCGACGGTTTTCGTGGCGGCCCAGGCGGAGATGATCTCGTCCAGCTCGTCGGCGTGGTCGAATCGCACCGCGGGGACATAGAAGTCATCCCGGGCCAGCAGCTCCACCTGGTCCATTGCGATGCAGAAGCCTTCCCACTGGTGGATCGAAACCGCAGCGATGCAGATCCAGCCGTCGACGCACTCATAGAGCGCCAGCGGATGGTGCTGCTCGCCGAAGCGGTTCCCCCACCGTCGCTTGGTGACGCCGTTGTGGGTGTACAGGCTGAAGCTCCACTGGTGGGCGTTGGCTAGCGCTTCCAGCGCTGACACCTCCACCAGGTCGCCGCGGCCAGTTGTGACAGCGTTGACGAGTGCCGCCTGGATGCCGATCGCCGCCGTCGCACCGACCAGGTGCGTCAGCCACGGACCGCCGCCCGGCAGCGGGTGCCGGTCGGGCTCGCCATTGAGGCTCATGTGCCCGCCCAGCGCCCAGTGTTCGAGCGGGCCGGCACGCCATGCCGACTTCGGTCCGGTGAATCCGTACGGCGTGATGGCTGCTGCCACCAGTTGGGGATCCGCCTCGCGGGCCGCCGCGATCTCCGCTTGCGCAGAGACCAAATCGCCGTGCACGTCCAGCACGACCACGTCGAAGTCGCCGGCCAACTCAGCCAGCGACGTCCCGGGATCGACGACGACGCTCGCCGTGTTGGTACGCAGGTATTCCCACGCTGCCGATACCGGCCCTGCGGCGGTGTCGATCACACGCGATCGCCGCAGATGCGATCCCTCCGGTGGCTCGCCCACCACCACGTGGGCGCCGGTCATCGCGAGCAGCCGAGCGCAGTACGCGCCCGCGCGCCCGTCGCTCAGATCCAGTACCCGAACGCCTCGCACATCACCCCTGGATCGCCGTCAACCCCAGCGGGCCCGGATCGTACTGATCCTGCTGGCGGGCCGCCGCTGGGATCGTCCGCGACGATTCGGTTGTCGCGCTAGGCGCCGTAGTCGGGATCGCGGCGTTCGACGAAGGCCCGCAGGCCCTCTTTCGCGTCGGGGGAGGCGAAGGCTGCCCGGGTGTATTCCTGGTAGAGCCGCAGGCCGTCGGCCAGCGACATCTCCCGGCCGCGCAGGGCCATCTCCTTGGTCATGCGAATGGCGGCGGGACCGTTGGCGGCGATCTGGTCGGCGATGCCACGGGCAGTCGCCTGCAGGTCTTCCGGCGCGGTCATCTCGCTGACCAGCCCGATGCGCAGCGCCTCGGGTGCATCGATAAACGAGCCGGTCAGCAGGAGCCGCATCGCATCCGACGAGCCGATCAGCCCAGGCAGCCTCAGCGCGCCGTAGCCGTGCAGGATCGCCCAGCGCACTTCCGGGCAGCCGAACTGGGCGGTGTCGTCGCAGACCCGGATGTCGCAGAACAGCGCCAGCTCCAGCCCGCCCGCCAGGCAATAGCCCTGGATCGCGGCAATCGTGGGCTTGGCGGTCTCCATACCGATGTCGAACCGGTCAGGGCGCCACGGCATCCAAGCAGTTCGGTCAGCGAACTCGCCGAGATCGTGGCCCGAGGTGAACGCCCTGCCGGTTCCGGTCACGATCGTGCAGCGCACAGCCGGGTCGGCGTCGGACGCCAGCAGCGCTTCGCCGATGCCGTGATACATCTCGTCGGTCATCGCATTGAGCTTGTCGGGCCGGTTCAACGTGATCGTCGCCACGTGCCCGTCAACCTCGTATGTCACCTCATCCATGTCGAGCCCCCTATCTGGATGCGAAATGCTTGCACGATGAGCGCCCGCGTGACGACGGATGTCGGCGCTCGTGCGAGAAAATCTGTCGTGTGGCGAGTGCAGTCAGCAGTACGTTGCCGATTAGGCATCACTCCTCCACCCGTTCCCCTCATTCGCATCGACTCAGGACACGCATCGCTCGATGACCGTCACACTGAATGACCTAGTGAAATCCAAGGGTTACGTGGTGGCCGACGGCGCCATGGGCACGCAGCTGTTCGCCGCCGGGTTGTCGGCGGGGTGGTCGCCGGAAGAATGGAATCTCAGCCACCCCGACGAGATACGGGCCGTCCACCGCGGCTACCTGCAGGCGGGTGCTGACCTGATCGTGACGAACAGCTTCGGCGGCAACTGCTTCCGGCAGTCGCTGCACGGCTTCGAGCGGCAGGTGCGCGAGCTCAACGTTGCCGCTGCGCAGATTGGCCAGGTCGAAGCCGACGCCGAGACGCAACGGTCGGGGCGGCCGGTGCTGGTGGCCGGCTCGATGGGTCCGACGGGCGAACTGCTGGCGCCGCTCGGCGACATGAGCATCGAAGCGTGCGAAGCCGCATTCGCCGAACAGGCTGCGGCGCTCGATGCAGGCGGGGTCGATCTGCTGTGGATCGAGACGATGAGCGCACTCGACGAAGTCGAAGCTGCCGTCCGCGCAGCGCGCCGGGTGTGCGACCTGCCCGTCGCGGTCACCATGAGCTTCGACACCGCCGGCTGCACGATGATGGGCGTCAGCGGCAACGAGTTGGCCGATCGTCTGGGGCCGCTGGAGCTCGCCGCCATCGGCGCCAACTGCGGCAACAACGTGCCCGACACCGAGGCAGCCGTTCTCGCCATTGCCAGCGTCGCGCCGGGCACCCCAGTCATCTCCAAGCCGAACGCCGGCGTGCCGGTGTGGCACGGTCATTCGCTCGTCTACGACGGCACGCCAGATCTGCTGGCCGCTCACTCGCACCGGGTTCACGCCGCCGGCGTGAGCGTGATCGGCAGCTGCTGCGGCAGCACCCCCGAGCACACCGCCAAGATTGTGGCCGTGCTGGCAGGCGAGGAACCCACGCCCGAAGTCACCGCAGCGCCCAACCCTCGCGAGACGCTCGACGAGCGGCTCGTTCGCAGGCGTCCGCGCCGGCGACGGCACCGCCATTGACCGCGACCGGATTCCGGCAGAGAGGTCCGATGGCCTCGGCTGCGCGCAACCAAGACAACGACAGACCATGACATCGAACGGGGACATCGAGCTGACCGACCCGTGGCAGGCCATCGAAGCCTGCTACGAAGCCGGCTGGACCGACGGGCTGCCGGTGGTGCCCCCGACCGAACCGCTGGTGGACGCCATGATTGCCGGCGGCGTCTGGGACGCAGACGATGTTCTGCTGCGCGAGCCCGCACGAGGCCTCAAGGTCAGCGCCCGTAAGGCGGCTGCCAACGCCGTCATGGCCGGATGCCTGCCGGAGTATTTCCCGGTGGTGGGCGCGACCCTCGCCGCCATCGGCGACCCGACCTTCGAGCTGCACGCCGTGTCGGCCAGCACCGGAGGCGCCGCCACCCTCATCGCGGTCAACGGTCCGATCCGAGACGAGATCGGCATCCACTACAAGGAGAACCTGTTCGGCCCCGGCTTCCGGGCCAACGCCACGATCGGCCGCGCGGTGCGCCTCGTGCTGCGGAACTGCCTCGCCGCCATTCCCGGCAAGCTTGACAAGAGCACCCAAGGCTGGGCCGGCAAGTACGCGATGTGCTTCGGGGAAGACGAGGCCACCAGCCCGTGGGAGCCGTACCACGTGTCGCTCGGCTACTCGCCCGACCAGAGCACGGTCACGGTGATGGCCGCCGAGTCGGGCCACAACGTGCTGAACCATGCATCGCCAGATCCCGAGGGACTGCTGGGCACGTTTGCCGACACGATGTCGGCGCTCGGCTCGCTCAGCTCGGGCCGGTCGCTGGTGGTGTTCTCTCCCGAGCACGCCTGCAAGCTCGGGGCCGCTGGCTGGAGCCGTGCGCAGGTGCAGGAGTACCTGTTCGCTCACGCCACTCGCACGTACGCCGAGGTGAAACGCGGGGGCAAGGTCGAGGCAGCCGGGAACGTCACCGGTTTCCACCCGACGCAATGGATGGAGACCGACCCGCAGGTGCAGCCCGGCGACGAGGACATCTCGGTTCCCCGCGGGACGTGTCCCGACGACATCGCGCTCATGGTCGGCGGCGGCGATGCCGGCGGTCACTCCTCGTTCTTTCCCACCTGGAGCCGTGACCGCAGCGTCCCGCTCATCACCCAGGAGATACTCACGCCATGACCGTCACGCTGGTGGACCCGACGCTCCCCGTCAGCGGTGCGGGCGTCGAACTCGCGCCGCGGCCCGACTCGCTGGACGGCGCTGTCATCGGATTGGTGAGCAACGGCAAGACACACGCCCCCGCGATTCTCCAACGGGTTGCCGAGAACCTCATCGAGAGCCACGGGGCGCGCGACGCCGTGCTGATGCTCAAGCCCACCGCCAACCTGCCGGCCGCTCCCGAGGAGGTGGAAGCGCTGGCCGCCGACGTGACGGCGATCATCGCCGCCATCGGCGACTGAGGAAGCTGCTCGTCGAGCAGTGTGCTCGATGCCGTGCACTCCGAGGCGCTGGGTGTGCCCGCCGCAGCGATCCTGACCGAGCCATTCGCTGCCACCGGCCAGGCAATCGCCGAACTGCAGGGCGTCACGGACTACCCGTTCGCCACCGTGCCGCACCCCATCGGCAGCCTGACCACGGCCGAGGCGATGGATCTCGCCGATGCAGTGACCCCCACCGTGCTGGCACTGCTCACCACCGCTGATGCTCAAGCTGGCAGCGCCGACGAGTCGAGCGCACCGGCGACTGGCATCACTCCCACCGATGTCGTAGAGGAACTGGCCGTTGTCCTGCGCGCTGACCGCGCCGAACTCACTGCGTCGATCACCGGACGCCACATCACACTCAGCCTCCACATTCCCGACGAAGCCTGCGCTGAGTGCATCCTGCCCGCGTCGATGCTCGTGCCCATGTTCCAGCACCGCTTCGACACCGAACTCGGACCCGGCTGGGCCATCTCCCTCAACGACCCGCGCGCGCCCGAACACAGCAGCACGTGAACAACTGAGGCCGCCCGAACCCGCCATTTCCGCGTGCGATCTAGGGTGAGCCCATGAACGGTCAGCTGCTTGCGGGAACCACCAAGGGCGTCTTCGCCATCGACGACGCGGGGTCCAGACAGACCCTCGAAGCACGCCACGTCCGCGACCTCGTCAACCTCGACGGCCGCCTGTTCGCCGGGTCGGCCGCCGGCCTGTTCACCAGCGAGGACGGCGGCATCACCTGGACCGGGCCACAGCTCGCCGGGCGCGAGGTGTGGCAGATCCGGGCCGCCAGCGACGGCCGGCTGTACGCCAGCACCGAGCCCGCTGCCCTGTTTCGCAGTGACGACGGCGGCGCAACGTGGGACGAGATCACGGCATTCGCTGCGCTCCCCGAAGCGGAGCGCTGGTGCGTGCCGGTCGAGCCTCCCCTGCCGGGGCGGGCACGTGCGCTCGTCATCGACGAGGACGATCCCGACCGCATCTGGGTCGGTGTCGAGGTCGGCGGTGTGGCCCGCACCACCGACGGCGGCGAGAGCTGGACGGTCGACCTGCCCGGCGACAACCCAGACATCCACATGATGTTCGCCCACCCCGCCGAGCCGGGGGTGCTGTTCATCAGCACCGGATACGGCCGCTTTGACGGCGTCGCCGAAGAGCTCGAAGGCAACGCCGGCGTGTTCCGCTCCGACGATTACGGCGAGTCATGGCAGTATGCATGGAAGGGCGTCGTGCCGCGCTACTCGCGTCCCCTGTGTATCGATCGCCGCGACCCCTACAGCGTCACCGTCGCCAGCGCGCCCACGGCCTTCTCCCACTACAAGGACGACGGCGGGGCTCATGCGGACCTCTACCGGTCTGATGACCACGGCCAGTCGTGGCGGTCGCTCTGCGACGACGCCCACTCGCCGTCGCCGGTCAACTTCCATGGCCTGATCGCCGATCCTGACAACGTGGGCGGGGTGCTGGTCGGCACCGACACCGGCGAGGTATGGCAAGTGTCCGACCATGCCCAGTGGACCGAGCTCGGGTCGGGTCTCCCGCTCGTCTGGTCGCTGGCGGTGATCTGACGCGACCCGGGAGGCCACCGACACAGCGACGTCAGCAACGCTGGAGACAGAGCGCATGCAGGACCGCTACGGCCTCGAAGTGAGCACCTCATCCGCCGCGGCCCGTGACGCCTATGTCGAGGGCATCGACCGGATGCTGTCGGCCGAGGCCGGGGTTGAGGAATGCCTGTCAACGGCGATTGCGGCCGACCCAGGGTTTGCCCTCCCTCACGCCGCCTTGGCCCGCCAGCACCAGCTCTACGTGCGGCCCGACGAAGCACGGGCCTCAGCGGAGGCCGCCGTCGAGCTGAGCCGGGGCGCGACCATCAGGGAACAGCAGCACATCGAGATCGTCCGGCTGCTCATTACCGGCCAGGTGCCCCAAGCGCTCGACCTCATCCGCCAGCACGTCATCGACTACCCGCGCGATGCGTTCGCCCTGGCGCCTGCCTGCGGCGTGTTCGGCGCCATCGGCTTCAGCGGCCGTATCGGCCGCGAAGCCGAACTGCTCGCCTTCCTCGAGCCGCTCGCCACCCACTACGGCGACGACTGGTGGTTTGCCACCGTGCATGCCTTCGCCCTCATCGAGACCGGACGGTGGGACCGGGGCCGACAGCTCGCCGAGCATGCGCTCGAACAGCGGCCAACCACCCCCCACGGTGCCCACACGCTGGTACATGCGCTCTTCGAAGCCGGCGCAGATGACGAAGCGGTCGATTTCCTCGACGGGTGGCTACCCGGAGCTGACCGGGCGAGCGTGCTGCACTGCCACATCTGGTGGCACTACGCGCTGGTGCTCATGGCGGTCAACCGCCACGACGATGCATGGCAGGCCTTCCGCCACAACTGCCTGCCTGGCACCACGACTAGCCCACCGATCACCGTGTACTCTGACTCGTCATCGTTCATGTGGCGATCGGAGTTGGCAGGGCAACCTCGCGATCGCGCCGTCTGGCAGCAAGTTCGAGAGTTCTACGAGGAGCGGTTCCCACAGCCCATCGTGTTCGTCGATGCCCATGCCGGGCTCACCTACGCCGTCCTCGGCGAGACCGAAGAGCTCCAGGCGTGCATCACCCAGCTGCAGGAGCTTGGCGAGGCAGGCCGCCTGCCGGCAGGCACCACCGGAGCAACGCTGGCTCGGGCCTACAGCGCGTTCGTCGATGAGAAGTGGTCGACGGTCATCGATGTCCTCGAGCCGCTGATCCCCCAGGTCGTCCGCATCGGCGGCAGCCGGGCCCAGCGTGACCTGATGACCAATACGTTGCTCGCGGCCTATGTCAAAGCCGGTCGTACCGACGAGGCACGAGCGTTCTGTGCCCAGGTCGTCGACCGCCGACCCACTCGCCCGGTGGCTGGCTTCGAATTGTGCTGATCGCGGTTGTGAGATCGCAGCCCGCCGTCAATCAGAACCCATGCCAGCCGTCGAGTGCTGCCGACTGTTCAATCCACGCTGACATCTGCGCGGTGTCGAATTGATCCTCAGGGATGTCCACCCAGCGCGAATCAGGATCCTTGCCCGAGCCGGGCGGCTCGGGAACCAGCAGCGCGCCATTCAGGAACGTCACCTTGACGTACCGGGTGAATGCATGGCAGCTCGCGAACCACCCGCGCCCCTCGATGCCGTAGAAGGGTGAGTTCCAGCGCACGGCCTTGCGCACGTCGGGCACGACGTGCTCGACCAGATCATCCAGCTGGCGAGCGATGGTGCCCTTCCATCCCGGCATCGCCACGATGTACGCCTGCACCGGGGCATCGCCGTCGCCCTTGGGAATCTGCGGGTTGCCGCCTGCGAGCAGCTTCGGTGACTGCGCATCGGACATCGAGCGTGCGCTGTCTGGCGCACCTTCTCGTCGTGCTGCCATTTCTTCCCGCTCTTGTTCGCTGCGCTCACGGGCCGCTCGGGCCACGGCTTCGCCCTGCAGGCTCAGCCTCATGGTGGAGCTGACGGGACTCGAACCCGTGACCCCCTGCTTGCAAAGCAGGTGCTCTTGCCATCTGAGCTACAGCCCCAAGAAGCGAGGGCCACCGAGGGTACCGGCCAGCGGTCCCCGCGATTCCGGGCGAGGTCAGCGGAACCCGCGGGGCAGGCCGGCGCAGGGCAGGCTTGGAGGCTGGTGGCCGGCACATCGAGTCTGAGATTCCCGGGCGAACCGGAGGACGCGTCGGCCCCGTGGTCGATTGCGGCTGCGGCATTTGCTGCCAATTTTGTGACGTTCGGGATCCTCTTCTCGTTCGGGGTCTTCCTGACGCCCATTGCCCGTGACCTCGGCACCACGACCGGACCGGTGGCCGCCCTGTTCTCGACGGCCGTCTGCACCTACTACGCCGGCGGCGCCATCGGAGGTCGCATAGGGGACCGCTACGGCGCCCGCCTGCTGGTCGGTGTCGCAGCGGTGGCGATGTCGGCGGGCCTTCTGCTGACCGCCTGGTCGAATGCGCTGTGGCAGACCTACGCCGCCTTCGGGATCTTGGTCGGGCTCGCCACGGGTTTCTGCTACCCGTCGATGATCGGCCTAATCGGTCGCAGCTTCAGCGAGCGACGGCGGCCGGCGGCGATGGGCTTCCTGCTGGCCGGCGTGGGAGCCGGGAGGCTGGTCATGCCGCTGGCGAGCCACGCGTTGATCTCGAGGCTGGGCTGGCGCCAGACATACGCCGTGCTGGCTGCTGTGGCCCTCGTCGCCATCGGCTGGGCAGCGACGCGCGGCGATCGGGTGAACTTGCCGACGGCCGGCCTCGTTCGTGTCACCCGGCTGGTGCGCTCGCGCCGGTTCCTGCTGTTCTTTGCGGCAGTCGTGGCAATCGGGCCGGGCTTCTACGCGCCGGTCGCGTTCTACAACGACTACGCGGTCGACCGCGGTGTCGCGCCGGCATTGGCCGCGGCACTGATCGGCATCTCGGGCGCGACGAGCGTCGCCGCCCGCCTGGCCTGCGGCGCACTGGGTCACCGCGCCGATCCGATGTGGCTGTGCCGGGCGGCCTTCGCAGCCATGACCGCAGCGCTGGCGATCTGGTGGATCTCAGACGGGAACCCCGCAGTGCTGATCGCCAGTGCCGTTGCTCACGGCGTCGGCTGGGCGGTATGGGTGACCGCCACACCCTCCGTGCTGGCTGGCTGGTACGGAGTTGCGAACCTGGGCGGCGTGATCGGCATCCACTACACGGGCCTCGGGGTCGGCGCGCTCGCCGGTCCGGCGGTTTGCGGCTTCATCATCGACGCTTCCGGATTCGGACCCGCAATCGGGCTGGTCACCATCACCAGCCTGGCGGCACTCGGTCTGTTGATGCTGCCGATGCGGGAAGCGGCCGTCGCAGGATCGCCATAGGGCGTACATGGATCGGGCCCGGGGCTCAGCCTCTTGAGCGTGCGCGGATTGGCGCAACTTCCCGTGGTGTCACCCGTCGTTTCCCGCTCTTGTTCGCTGCGCTCACGGGCCGCTCGGGCCACGGCTTCGCCCTGCAGGCTCAGCCTCTTAGGCTCCCCGTGGTGAGCAGCATCTGGCAGGTCGCACGCGGACTGAAGATGTCGTACCGCGGCTCGGACCTTCGACACCGGGTGGAGCAGCTGAACAGGCGGCTCGACGAGACGTACGCGCCGAGCGACGGCCCGACTTCCGACCACGCCGAGACGGCGACGGAGTACTACGACATCTGCAGCCACCTCATGATCTACGGCTGGGGTGAATCGCTCCACTTCGCACCGCTGTCTCCGCAGGAGAGCCTGGAAGACTCGAAGCTCCGGCATCAGCGGCTGATGATCGACAAGCTGGATTTGCGCGAGGGCATGTCGGTCATCGACGTCGGGTGCGGGATCGGCGCGCCGATGCGGACCGTGGTCCGTGAAGCAGGAGTCACGGTCACCGGCATCAACAGCAGCGAAGTCCAGCTGGCCAGGGCGAGAGAGTTGACCGCCCAAGCAGGCCTCAGCGACATGATCGATTACGTGGAAACCAGCTTCATGGACATGGGCACCATCGAAGACGGCAGCTACGACCGGGCCTACGCGATCGAGTCGACCTGTCACGCACCGGACAAGGTGGGCGCCTTCACCGAGATCGCGCGCGTGCTGAAGCCAGGCGCACTGCTGTGGGGCCAGGAAATGTGCCTGACCGACACGTTCGACGCCGACAACACGAATCACCAAGAGATCAAGCGAGAACTCATGCGCGGGATCGCGCTCAAGAAGATCGCGACGTTCGCCGAAGTCAACCAAGCACTGGAGTCGGCAGGATTCGAGGTGATCGAAGGCATTGACCGCGGAACTGCCGAATACGGATCGACGACGCCGTGGTATCAGCCGATGGAGGCGCGCAGCGGTACAGCCCGTAACACCCCGCGCGGGACACCACTGAGTCGACGACTCGCGATCGGGGCCGCACGCTTCGTTGAGACGTTGAGGATCCTGCCCCGAGGCACCGCTGAGGTCGCCAAGCTGCTCGATCGCACCGCCAACGCGTACGTCGCCGGCGGCAAGACGGGAATCTTCACGCCGCTGTACTGCTTCGTGGCCCGCAAGCGGCCCTGAGGCTGAGACTGCTCAGCCAACGGCGGCATTCGGGCACGTCTGCTAGGAAACCCCGCATGAACATGCCTGCCATCTCGCTGGCGGCCGTGCGCGGTCGCCGTGAACGCACCCTGGAAATCGCCGCTGAGATAGAACAGCGCGGCTTCAGCGGCATCTACTGCCCCTCGATGGGCGATCCGGTGGCGCTGTGCCAGGCGATTGCCCATGTCACCAACGAGATCCACTTCGGCACTTCGGTGCAGCCGATCTACTTCCGCAACCCGGTCGATATGGCCTCGACTGCGGCATTCATCCACGAGGTCTCGGGCGGGCGATTCTGGCTGGGGATCGGCGTGACGCACGGGCCGGTGCATGAGCGCCTCGGCATTACGCCCGGCAAGCCGCTCGCCGACATCCGCGAGTACATCGCCGCCATGGAGGCCGCTTCGGCACAGCACGGCGAACTGCCGCCGATCGTGCTGGCCACGCTGCGCCAGCGCATGGCCGAGCTGTCGGCCGAGATCAGCTCAGGGGCGGTGTGGGCCAATGCGAGCTGCAACGACTTCCAGAACTCCGTGGCGCACCTCGGCGAGGCCGCAAGCCGTGACAACTTCTTCGTGGGGAACATGATCCCGACGGTCATCGATGACGACCGCGCCGCCGGAGCAGCGCGGAACCGCAAGACGCTGGCCGGCTACGTGTCGCTGCCGAATTACCGGAACTACTGGAAGCAAGCCGGCTGGGTCGACGAGATGGACGCGGCTGAGACGGCGATCGCCGCGGGCGACTCCGAGGCGTTGAGCCGAGCCATGACCGATGACTGGCTGTCGAACGCGACGCTGTACGGCTCGGCCAGCCAAGTCCGCGACGGCGTCGAGGCATGGTTCGACGTTGGCTGCAAGACACCGATCCTGGTGCCGTCCAGCACGAGCGGCGGCCAGCTCAAAGCGCTCGAGGAGCTCTTCGACACGTTCGCCTGAGATCCGGCGCCTGAACCTGAGGCCGTCTCGGTCGCCAACCCGGAAACACCAAGGAGCGCGCCGTTACGCTGCCGGGCATGCATATCGAGCTGTTCGGATTCGACACCACACCTGAGCGCTTCGAGGCCAGCATCCGCGAGGCCTCCGAGCAGGGCTTTCGGCGCTACTGGACGCCTCAGATCTTCGGCCACGACGCGCTGACCACCATCGCCGTCGCCGGCCGCGAGGTGCCCGGCATCCGGCTCGGCACCGCCGTGGTGCCCACCTACCCGCGGCACCCGATGATGCTGGCCCAGCAGGCGCTCACGACCCAAGCCGTGATCGGCGGCCGGCTGGATTTGGGCATCGGTCCGTCGCACAAGCCGGTGGTCGAAGGCATGTGGGGGTACTCGTTCGACCGGCCGATCGCGCACATGCGTGACTACCTGACGATCTTGACGAAGCTGATGACCGATCGGCGCGTCTCCCACGGCGGCGATGCCGTCGTCGGACGTGGCGAGATCACTCCCCCGGCTGCCGATGCGCCGCCGGTGTTCGTCGCGGCGCTGGGCAGCCAGATGCTGCGTCTGACCGCCCGCATGGCCGACGGCACCTTCACCTGGATGACCGGACCGGCGACACTGCGGGATCACACCGCGCCCACCATCAACGAGGCGGCCGCCGAGGCCGGGCGGCCGGCGCCACAGGTAGTGGCCGGCTTCCCGGTGTGCGTGACCGATGACGCGGGCACCGCCCGCGAGCGAGCCGCCAAGGACCTGGTGGTATACGGCACGCTGCCCAGCTACCGGGCGATGCTCGACCGGGAGGGCCTCAGCGGCCCCGAGGACATCGCCGTCATCGGCAGCGCCGCCGAGGTGAGCGACCGGATCAATGCGCTGGCCGACTGCGGCGTGACGTCATTCGCCGGATCGGCCTTCGGCACCCTCGACGAGCAAGCCGCCACCCGCGAGACCCTGATCAGCTTGCTGAGCTGAATCGGGGCCGCGGCGCAGGCCCACCAGCACGGCAATCAGCGCTGCGAGGCCGACCACGATGCTGGTCCACACATTGATCCGCACGCCCCACAGCTCGTTGGCAGTGTCGATGCGCAGCAGCTCGATCCACAGCCGCCCAGCGGTGTAGCCGAGTACGTACACCGCGAACAGGTAGCCGGTGCGCAGGTGCGGCAGCACCTTGGGGACCACCCACACGAGCGTCGCGGCCAGGCACAGATTCCATAGCGCTTCGTAGGCGAACGTGGGATGAAACGTCTCCTCGAGGCCGTAGCTGGCCACACGATGCGCCTGGTCGATCTCGAGCCCCCACGGCAGGTCCGTGGGCCGACCGTACAGCTCCTGGTTGAACCAGTTCCCCAGCCGGCCGATGGCCTGGGCCACCGCGAGCGCGGGCGCCAGCGCATCGAGCATCGCTCCGGTGCTGTGCCCGCCACGGCGCAGCATCCACACCGCCACCAGCACGCCGACCGAGATGCCGCCCCAGATGCCGAGGCCGCCCTGCCAGATCTTCAGCGCGTCGCCGAGGCTGTCCTGGTACCGGTTGAAGTCGGTGATGACGTGGTACAGCCGGGCACCGATCAGGCCAGCGGGGACCGCCCAGATGGCGATCGTCCCGACCAAGTCGTTGGCGCTAGCCCGGTACGCATCGTCCCGGTCTGCGATGGCCCGGCGCCAGCGGCGGGAGGTGATCCACAGCGCAACCAGCACCGACACCGCGATGGCAACGCCATAGGCTCGAATATCGAGCGGGCCGAGCGAGATATAGCTCCGCGACGGGCTGGGAATCGACGCCAGGAGCCCGCTCACGTCATGGCTGCGGCCATTGGCTCGACCGGCAGGAGCAGGAGATCACAGGCCATGAACGCCACAGGGTACGCAGAGTTGCGGGCTGCAGAAGGCGCGCGACTCAACGAAATCGCCGCAGATGCTGAACGCTCACCGGACATGTGGGCCAGACGCGTCCCCAGCTGCGGAGACTGGACCCTCGAAGCACTGATCGAGCACTGCGCCACGGTGTGGACGTTCGTGCACAGCAGCATCACCGCGGGAGCGCGCGTCGACCCCGCCACCATCACCAGACCGCCCGGTTCGGTGTCGCAGTGGCACGCGAACGCATTCGACGCACTCACCAGCCTCATGACTGAGCGCCCACCGGACGCCGAAGCCTGGACGTGGGACCCCGAGAACCAGTCGATGAGCTTCTGGTGGCGACGCATGGCCCACGAATCCACGATGCACCGGTGGGATGCCGAAGCCGCCCTCGGCATCACGCCTGCTCCGATAGCACCCGAACTCGCGGTCGACGGCGTCGACGAACTCTTCGATGTCTATGTGCGCCTGCGGCTACCGGACGGGTTCGCCGGAAACGGCGAGACCCTGCACCTGCACGCCACCGACGCTGACGGAGAATGGGTCATCACCCGCACACCCGACGGGATGCAGGTGGAGCGTGCGCATGCGAAGTGCGACGTAGCTGCCCGAGCCCCGGCGCAAGACCTCCTGCTGTTCGCGTGGGGCCGCATCGGCCCCAAACGGCTCGAAACGTTCGGCCGCACCGAGCTGCTGGATGAGTGGCAGCGGGACGTGCGCTTCTGACCGTGTGCCCGCAGCGGAGGCGGCAAGCGCCTCCGCTCCCAGCGTTACAGGCGCGCCCCCTCGTAGGCGGCGGCGCGGACGCCTCGCTCGGCCAGCTCGGCCAGCCACGGCAACGGGTCGTCGAGCATCCCCAGCCCCCACGCGCCGGTGGGCAATTCGTCGGCCAGCGCCCAGCCGGCAGCGGTCGCTGCCACCGCGGCGGCAGCCGCACTCGGATGGTCGATCACGCCCAGCACGTCGGTGCAGTGGCGGCCGTCTCGCACGCCGCGCAGCTCCACCCGCACCCCGCCCGGCCCGCCTTCGGGATGGGGCGGCCGCAGCATCGGCAGCATGGCCGTGAGGCGATCGCGCCGCGTGCCCGCAACCCGAGCGGTCACCCGTTCGACATCACTGAACGCCGGCACCAGCAACAGCGCATCCGCCAGCGCCGCCCGGTAGCAGTCGTGGGCGCCGAGCGGGTCGGGGAACCACACGAGCTCCCGACCCGATCCGCCGCGCCGGCGGCGCCATTGACCGTCGCGCCAATCCACCGAGGTGCCGGTTCTGGCACGGTGCAGCTGCCGCTGGCATGCCGGACCGCCGGTGCCGACCCGGGCGATGTGCACCTCGGTGACCACGTCGAATCGGGCTGCGCCGTGGCGCGCCAGCAGGCAGCTGTATCCCGGCGAGAAGCCCGCACCGACCACGACGGACCGCTTGGCATTCATGGCTCGCTTGTTCATCTCGAGCAACTGCTCGACGTCGGCCACAGCACCCGACAGCGACACCACGTGCGAATGGCGCTCGAGGGCCTTGCCGGCCAGCGCAGCGTGGCCGCCGCTCGGCAGGCTGAGCACCACCACATCCGCTTCGGGCAAGGCACCGGGTTCCAGCACCTCCACGTCCACATCGAGCAACTGTGCAGCGAGGCCGCGCAGGCGAGCAGTGTGGCGCGATCCCAGCACGAGACGATCGACGTCGGGCCGTGAGGCCAGCTGCCGGGCGATTCGCTGCCCCACCGCGCCCGCACCGATGACCGCGACTGTGCTCATCCGAACGGGCTCATGTCTTCAGCGATCACCGCAGGTCTGGTCCGGCCAGCTCACGCCAGCTGCCTTCACGGCGAGGGATGTCCTGCGACGAGCGCAGCCGCAGAACGACCGTGACCAATCCACCCACGACGACGGCGAGCAACGCACGGCGAAGAAAGCTCACTGAGCTTCCCGCTCTTGTTCGCTCCGCTCACGGGCCGCTCGGGCTACGGGCTCGGCCGCTGGAAGCATGCAGTGTGCGTGTGGGGCTAGATGGAATCGAACCAACGACCTCACCCTTATCAGGGGTGCGCTCTAACCGACTGAGCTATAGCCCCGCGGAGCCGCACACACTACAGCCAAGTGGCCAACTAGTGCGCCTGCTGGTTTCAGCCTCTCAGCGGGCGGGCGGGCGGCGCTCGTCTTCGAGCACCGTGACCCGGATGCCGCCGGTGAGATCGCTGATCAGGTTGAACATGATCGCCATCACCACGTTGAAGGCCACGCCGACCGTGGCGACGATGAGCCCGATGATCCGGGCACGCCCGAAGATCACCATGCCGTCGATGGTCCAGCTTTCATAGGAGCCGACTTCGGTGATGAACGACTCCACTTTGTCGACGAGACCTGAGCGCTGAGCCGCATTCCACAGCAGCACACCCGCTGCCAGTACCGCGACATACAAGCAGGCGTACAGCAGCACCGACACTTTGAACACCGACCAGGGATCGATGTGACGCAGGATCCGATGCGTTCGCCGGACCCGGGCTCGACGCTGGCTCAGCCATGCCCAGCGCACCGCCGGGGATTCTTGGGGGTGCGTCGAGGTAGAGGGGGGTGGGGCCATCGCCGGCTGGCTGGCTGCAGCAGGAGGTGGCAGCGTCTGGCCCGACGGCAGATGGGCCGGCGCACTCTGGCCCTGCGACGGGGGGATCTGAGGCGGCATGGATGCAGCGGGCGCCGGATTCTGTGCGGCCGGCGTGCGGCCACGGCGACGACGGGTGCTGCTCGCTGGGGTAATGCCCAGCGCCTCGGCGAAGAGTTCGTCGGTGGGAGTCGGCCCGCCCGGCTCCGGCGACGGCGGCTCCCCACCCGATGTCGCATCGGCCACGCTTCGCAGTGTAGGAGTCAGCCCGCAGGACCCCCGGTCGCCGAGCCAGCCGGCGGCAACGGTGCCGCGGCGGCAGCCGACGCCCGCTGGCCATCGAGTTCCACGATCACCTCCACCTGGACCGTGTCATCGCCGACGCGAACTTCGAATGATGCCAATTCCCCGCCAGCGTCGAGGGCTACGGCCGACGCGGTCGCGTCATCGGGAAGCACGCCGTCCGCGATCTCGATGTGGTCCGAAGCCACGAGCGTCGCCAGCGCTGCAGCGTCCGCGGCGGCTTGGGCTCGTGAGCTTGCCAGCGCCGCCTGACCCCAGCGGGCCACCAATCCCAGCCCCACCAGCAGCGCCAGTGCCAACAGTGCCACCGGCAGTGCCGCCTGCCCGCTCTGGATCTGAGTCGTACGCGACGCACACGTCGGCATCAGCCGAAGCTACGACGCCGGATCTATCTCATCCGAAGGATTTTCGAGCGACTCGCCATCGGCTTCGCTGGCAATGGGGAGATCTGAAAGCTCGACCGGCGCGATCGCCACGACCTGCTCGCCGTCGTCGAGCGACATCGCACGCACACCGGACGCGGCACGTCCCTGGCTGGAGATATCCGACACCCGAGTTCGGATCAGCACGCCGCTGGAGGACACCAGCAGTAGCTCATCGTCGTCGTCGACAAGGCGGGCGCCTACCACGTGTGCATCCGGCTCGGCCAGTCTCACGGCCTTCACTCCGAGGCCACCGCGGCCCTTACGAGTGAATTCCGCTGCCCCGGTGCGCTTGGCTGCTCCGGCGCTGGTCACCACCAAGAGGTCGCGGGCATCGTCGGGGTCCAGAACATCGGCTGATGCCACCACATCGCCCTCGCGCAAACGCATGGCGCGAACGCCGGCCGCGTTGCGGCCCATCGACCGCACGTCATCTTCGCCGAACCGTACGGCTTGGCCCGCCCGCGACACCACCAGCACGTCGTCATCACCGGATGTCTCGAGCACGCGCACGAGTTCGTCACCTTCGCGCAGGCTCAGCGCAATCAGGCCGTTGGCGCGGATGTTCTCGTACGCGCTCAATGGTGTCTTCTTCGCCTGACCGCGACGAGTCACGAACATCAGGTACCGATCCGACGGGAATTCCCGTGCTTCCACTACGGCCTCGACTCGTTCGTCTGCCGTGAGCTGCAGCAGGTTCACCAGCGCCGTGCCCCGCGCGGTGCGGTTAGTCAGCGGCACCTCGTACGCCTTCAACCGATGTACCCGGCCGCGGTTGGTGAAACACAGCAGCCAGGCATGCGCTGTGGTCAGCAGCACCCGCACCACCACGTCGTCGTCCTTGAGCCGTGCGCTCTGCACACCTCGCCCGCCCCGCCCCTGCGTGCGAAATACGTCGGGCGAGGTTGCCTTCACGTAGCCCTCACGCGTCAGCGTTACCACCAACGGCTCGTCCTCGATGAGATCTTCCGCGTCCATCTCGCCGGGGTCGGTGACGATCTCCGTGCGCCTCGGCGTCTGATGCCCGTCACGCAGTGCGCTCAGCTCATCGATGATGACCTGTCGCAGTCGGCCGTCGTCACCCAAGATGGCCTCGAGCTCGGCAATCACCTGCGTCAGCTCAGTCAGTTCGTCGCTCAGCCGTGTGCGCCCCAGCCGGGTCAGGCGGCTGAGCTGCATGTCCAGAATGTGGTTCGCCTGCTCAGCACTGAACGACATCGGCTCATCGCAGAGCCCCGCAAGTGCGGCAGCCCGGTCGTCGCTGGCGCGGATCAGGGCGATGATCTCGTCGATCAGATCCAGCGCACGCAGCAGGCCCTCCACGATGTGCGCTCTCGCTCTGGCTTCGTCCAGCCGGTGCTGGCTGCGGCGGGTGACCACCTCGATCTGATGGTCGACATACGCCACCAGGGCATCCCTGAGATTCAGCGTGCGCGGCACCCCGTCGACCAGCGCCACCATGTTCACTGCAAAGCTGGACTGCAGCGGCGTGTGCTTCCACAGATTGTTCAGCACCACGTTCGCCGGGGCAGACGGTCGTAACTCGATGACGAAGCGCGTCTTGCCCTTCGCAGACTCGTTGCGCAGCTCGGTGATGCCCTCGATGACCTTGCGATTCACCGCGTCGGCAATCTTGCGCTCGATGTTCTCGACCGAGGTCTGGTACGGGATCTCGGTGACCACAATGCTCGACCGCTTGCCGTTCTCGACGATCTCGGCTCGGGCCCGCAGCTTCACCGAGCCGCGTCCGGTGGCCATGGCTTCACGGGCGCCGGCGCGGCCCAGCATTCGCCCGCCGGTCGGGAAGTCGGGTCCGTGCACGAACTCCATCAAGTCCTCAACGGAGGCCTCGGGATTCCCGATCAGGTGGATCGTGGCGTCAATGATCTCTCCGAGGTTGTGCGTGGGGATATTGGTGGCCATGCCCACCGCGATGCCCTGGCTGCCATTGACCAGCAGGTTCGGGAACCGCGACGGCATCACCAGCGGCTCGGTGCGGGAGCCGTCGAAGTTGGCAGCGAAATCCACTGTCTGTTCATCGATGCCCTCGGCCATCGTCATGGCCAAGTCGGTCAGGCGACATTCGGTGTAGCGGTACGCAGCCGGTGGGTCCGACGGCGAACCGAAGTTCCCGTGCGGGTCGATCAGCGTGTTCGCCAGGCTGAACGACTGGCCCATGCGCACGAGCGCGTCGTAGATCGAGCCGTCGCCGTGTGGGTGATAGTTGGCGATGACATCGCCGACCACGGTGGCGCATTTCTTGTGGGGGCGGTCTGGGCGCAGGCCAGTGTCGAACATCGACCACAGGATCCGGCGATGCACCGGCTTCAATCCGTCACGCGCATCGGGCAGCGCCCGCGAGGTGATGACCGACATGGCGTAGTCCAGAAACGACTGCTCCATCTCGGTTTGGATCTCGACGTCCACGACGCCAATGGCATCGCCTGCAGGCGAGCCGGCACTGCCAATAACACTGCGTTCGTCGGGCGTGCCTGCGCCGGTACCGGGTTCGTCGTCGCTCATGGCAATACCAGCCGGATCCGTCTGCCCGCCACGATCAGACGTCGAGGAAGCGGACGTCGCTGGCGTTGTTCTGGATGAAGCCCCGGCGGGCGTCTACGTCGTCGCCCATGAGGATGCTGAAGATCAGATCCGCCGTGGCGGCCTCTTCGAGCGTGACGCGCAACAGTGTCCGGCTGGCTGGGTCCATAGTGGTGTCCCACAGCTCCTGGGCATCCATCTCGCCGAGGCCCTTGAGGCGCTGGAACTCATTGCGATGGTTGGGCCGCGCCGCCAAGAACGCATCCTTGGCCCGGTCGTCCTTGAGATACACGGTCTCGGTGCCGACCTTGGTGGAGTACAGCGGTGGCTGAGCGATGTAGACGCAACCGTGCGACAGCAGCTTGCGCATGCGGTGAAAGAAGAACGTCAGCAGCAGCGTGCGGATGTGGCTGCCGTCGACATCGGCATCGCACAGCAGGATCACCTTGCGATAGCGCACCCTGGCGATGTCGAAGCCGCCCTCGCCGGTGGCACCGTCGACACCGGCACCGATGGCCGAGATCAGCGCACTGATCTCGTTGTTGTCGAAGATGCGCTCGGGCCGGCTGCGCTGGACGTTCAGGATCTTGCCCCGGATCGGCAGGATCGCCATCGTGGCCGGGTCGCGGGCCTCCTTGGCCGATCCGCCCGCCGAGTCGCCCTCCACGATGTACAGCTCGGCCTCTTCGGGGTCGCCCGAGGAGCAGTCGGTGAGCTTGCCGGGGAGACCCGCGCCTTGCAGTGCAGATTTGCGGACGGTGTTGCGGGCCTTCTGCGCGGCGATACGTGCCCTGCGGGCGTCGACGGCCTTGCCGACGACCAGCTTGGCCTCGCTGGGGTGTTCTTCGAGCCACTCGCCAAGTCCGCTGTAGGCGGCTTTCTGCACCAGGCTGCGCATGGCGGTATTGCCCAGCTTGGCCTTGGTCTGGCCTTCGAATTGCGGTGCTTCCATGCGCACGCTCACCACAGCGGTGAGGCCCTCACGGATGTCGTCGCCCTGCAGGTTGCCGTCGTCGGGCCGCAGCATCTTGCGGTCTTTGGCGTAGGCGTTCACGGCCGAGGTCAGGGCGGAGCGGAACCCCTCCGCGTGCATGCCGCCCTCAATGGTGTTGATGCCGTTGGCGAAGCTGTGGATGCCATCGGTGTTGAAGCCACTGTTCCACTGGAAGGCGATCTCCACCTCGTCGCCGCGCTCGGCAGCAGACAGGTAGCCGACGTCGTCGAACAGCGCCTCTGAGGTCTCGTTGAGATGCCGTACGAAGTCGCGTATGCCGCCCGGGTAGCAGTACTCGTGGCGGACCGGATCGGGTCGCCGTTCGTCGGTGAAACCGATGCACAGGCCGGCGTTGAGAAACGCCATCATCTGCAGCCGCTCGGTCAGGGTCTGGGCCCGGAATTCGACATGATCGAACACCGTCGGATCGGGTTTGAACGTAATGGTGGTGCCGGTGCTGCCGTCAGGCGTCGGGCCAGTGTCGGTCAGCTCGCCGACCGGCTCACCGCCATCGCGGAACTGCAGCTTCCAGCGGCGGCCATCCCGGTCGATGACAGCCTCCAGTTCCGACGACAGCGCGTTCACCACGGACACACCGACGCCATGCAGCCCGCCGGACACCTTGTATCCGGTGCCGCCGAACTTGCCGCCTGCATGCAGAACGGTCAGGACAACTTCGGCCGCCGACTTGTCGGGATACTGCGGATGAGCCCCGACGGGGATGCCGCGACCGTTGTCGGTGACGCTGCACGTTCCGTCTGCTCGCAAGGTGATTTCGATCGAGCTGCAGTGCCCTGCCATGGCCTCGTCGACGGCGTTGTCGACGACCTCGTAGACCAAATGGTGCAAGCCGCCGGGGCCGGTCGAGCCGATGAACATTCCGGGACGTTCACGAACCGGCTCGAGACCCTCGAGCACCGTGATCGCATCGGCGTTGTAGTCGCCGGCAACGGTGCTGTCAGTGCCGACGGCACCCACCAGGCCGTCGCCGGTGCCCGCCGACGCGGGTGCCAGAGTCGTGTCGGTCACAGTGCAACCAGTCTACTGGACGGCGACTGATTTTCGGCGTAGGAGCAGCCGTTTCGGTACCGGTAAAACCGCAGGTCAGAGAGGTTTTTTGTGCCCAGCGCCAGGATGCACGCGGAGGTGTAGCTCAGAGATCGCGGCGGCCCTCGATTCGGCGTTCAGCGCGGCCAGAATCCGGCTGGAGTGATAGCGCAATTCGGTCGCCCAGGCGGGATCGTCCACGACGACAGTGAGCCGGCCTGCGTCGAGCCGTTCGGGTTGCGAGTGCGCCGCTATGGCCTCGCCGACGGCCTCAGCCCAGCGCTCGTTGAGGTCGATCGCGCGGCCTCGTGAACCGAAGCCGGCAGTGACTGCTTTGAGCGAGTCGCCGATCGACCGCGGCTCGCGGCCACCTGTTGCGCGACGGCGTCTGCTCATCTTGAGACTACCTCGCCGTCGTCAATGTGGATTTGGCTGCGGGCTTCGATTCCGGGTGGCACGTGACCGGTGGCCGAGGTGACCACGGTCTGCGCGGCGGGCAAGCAACCGATGAGACGTTGGGCCCGACCTTCGTCGAGCTCAGAGAAGACATCGTCCAGCAGCACAATCGGTTCGGTCCCGCTGATCTGCGCTGTGTACCGATGCTGGGCCAACCGCAGCGCCAAAGCGATGCTGCGCTGTTCCCCTTGTGACGCGTGAGTGCGTGCCGGCAAACCGTCCAAGCAGATCGTCATGTCGTCGCGGTGCGGACCAACCGTGGTGGTACCGCGTCGCAGGTCGACCGAGCGTGCCTCCGCCAGCGCGGTAGCGAGGCTGCTGTCGCGCCACTCGGCCGCATAGGACAATCTCAGGTTCGCGGCGCCTCCGGCGAGCTGGCAATACGCGTCCTGAGCCGGAGACACCAACGCTGTGCACAGGGCATCGCGCCGTTGTGCGATGGCCTCGCCCACGTCCGCGAGCTGTGCATCCCAGACATCGAGCGTTGTGAAGGCCTCGTCGTCGGGGCGGTGTCCGGCTTGCTTCAGAAGGTTGTTGCGCTGTCGCAGCACTCGCTCGAAATCGAGCCGCATTGTCCGGTACTCACGGTCAGTGCCGGTCAGCACATTGTCGAGCAGCTCGCGGCGCACCGACGGTCCGCCCGCCGCGATCGACAGGTCAGCCGGACAGAACACCACCGTGCTGACCACCTCAGCGAGGTCGCGCAGTGACCGGATCCGCTGCCCGTTCACCTGCGCCCGAGATTTGCCGGCCACCGCAATCTCTATCTCCACCAGGTGCGTGCGGCGCGCTCGCCGGACCTCGGCACGCACGAAGGCCCGATCGCAGCCGGCGCGCACCAGTGTCTCCGCACTCGCCCCGCGGAACGAACCCGAGCCATCCAGCAACGCGACGGCTTCCAGCAGGTTGGTCTTGCCGTGTCCATTGGGCCCGACTACGAGCGTCCGCTCTGCGTCGAGCGACAGTTTCGTGGACCGGTGATTCCGGAAGTTCTCGATGCTCAGCCAGACAATGATCACGACACCCGAACGGGCATCAGCAGATACAGGAATTCTCCCTGTCCGGGCGTCCGCAGCACAGCGGGCTTCAGTGCATCGAGACGCACCAGCTCGACAGTGTCACCGCCGGCCGCGTCGAGTCCCTCGATGAGATAATCGGGATTGAAGGCGACCGTGGTCGGCTCACCCTCGTAGCTTGCATCGACTTCCTCGCTCGCGCTGCCGACGTCCTGACTGATGACCGTCAATTCGATGCTGTCGGGACGCAATTCCATTCGCAGCGGTGCATTGGTATCGCGGGCCAGCAGACGGAGCCGGCGTGCACCGTCAAGCAGCGCGGCACGGTCGACCTCCAGCCGGTTGTCATGAGAGTCAGGAATCAACGGCTCATAGCTGGGGAAGTCGCCCGCGATGAGGCGGCACGTCACCTGAGCCGACTGAGCATCGTCGCTGACTTCGAAGGCAACCTCCCGCTCTCCGAGCCGCATGGTCACGTCTTTGCTGGCATCCAGGATCCGACCAAGCTCCTCCAGGGCCCGAGACGGAACGAGCACTTGCTGCCCCGGCTCAAGCACCTGCGCCTCGGGCAGGTCCCGCAGGGCAAGTCGGTACGAGTCGGTGGCCACCAGCCGCAAGCCGTCGCCCCGGGCCGCCATGAGCACTCCGGTCAGGATCGGCCGGGCATCGTCAGAACTTGCCGCGCGGACCACTTGGCGAAACGCCTGCGCCAAGTCGCCGGCCGGCACGGTGACGTCGTCTCCTGTCGGCTGCAGCAGGGTGGGGAAATCGGCGGTCGGCAGGGTCCGGACGGAGAACTGCGCTCGTGCGCTGGTGATCTGCACCTCGTCATCGTCAACCTGAACGTCCACTTCGCCTGGCGGCAATGCCCGGGCAATGTCGGTCAGCAGCCGGGCTGGCACCACGGTCTCGCCCTCCGTCTCCACTGGCGTACGCAGCTGTGTGCGCACGGTGAGATCAAGATCGGTGCCCGTGACCGTGAGTCCTTCGCTGTCAGCTCGCAAGTGCAATCCGGTCAGCACGAACAAACCGCCCCCGCGCGCATTGACCCCCCGGCTCGCCAAGGTCAGCTGGTCGACCAGTGCATCTCGTTCAATGCGCAGTTTCACGGGCGGTTCTCCTTGGCCGTACAAGACCGATGAGACAGATCATCCTCAATGAGCAGGTTGAGACTTATTCGGTAGTGGTTATAGGGGCTGTGAATTGTGGATGACTGACCGTTGTCGCAGATCAGCGCAACGCGGCCTGTCAACAGTCTTGCCTGCGCGTCCACAGCTTCACCCTCCCTTTTCTGCATAGCCAGCATGATCGTGGAAAAGCGCGACTTTTCCCGAGGTTTGTCGAGAACTTTTCCACTCATTGTCCACAGCGTGTGGAGACACCCTAGATCCAGTCCCCACCCGCGCAGCGGACAGCACGCGGCGGACCAGCGTCAGGCAGCCCGGACGCGCGCAATCAGCTGGGCAACCTGGTCGTACACCTTGCGTTCGGCAGGCAGCAGGCTGTTGATCTTCTTGACAGCGTGCATGACGGTCGTGTGGTCGCGCCCGCCGAAGACGCTGGCGATCGCTGGGTAGCTCAGGTCAGTGAGCTCCCGCATGACATACATGCTGATCTGGCGGGCGTTGACCAAGCCTTGTTGACGCCGCTGGCTGGTGAGCTCGCTCACGTCATAGCCGAACATGTCCGCAGTCATGTTCAGGATCCGGTCGGTGGTGATGGGCGTCTCCTGCGGTTCACGGACATCGCTCAGTATTTGCTGTGCCATCTCCAGCGTGACGGAACTGCGGGTGAGGCTGGCGTACGCGGTGACGCGCACCAGTGCGCCCTCGAGTTCGCGGATGTTGTTGGTGATGAGGTGCGCGATGTGCTCCAGCACTTCGTCGGGCACATGGCCGTGCTCGGTCTTCTTTCGCAGGATGGCCACTCGGGTTTCGAGGTCAGGCGGCTGGATGTCGGTGATCAGGCCCCATTCGAACCGGCTGCGCAGCCGATCCGACAGCGTGGAGATGCTGCGAGGCGGTCGGTCGGAGGAGATCACGATCTGGCGGCCTGCTACATGCAGCGAGTTGAACGTGTGGAACAGCTCTTCCTGCAGGCCTTCCTTGCCCTCCATGAATTGGATGTCATCGAGCAGCAGCACGTCGAGCTCGCGGTAGCGCCTCTTGAACGCGGGCGTCGTGTTCGTCCGGATGGCTTCGATGAACTCTGAGAGGAAGGTCTCCGTGGAGACGTACCGGACACGATGCTCGGGCAGGGTGGCGCCGAGGAAGTTCACGATGGCCTGCAGCAGATGGGTCTTGCCGAGACCGGTGCCGCCGTGAATGAACAGGGGGTTGTAGGCAATGCCGGGAGTCTCGGCAACCGCAAGTGCCGCCGCTTGTGCAAACCGGTTGCTGCTGCCAGTGACAAAGCTCTCGAAGGTGTAGCGGGGATTGGTGATGTCGACGCCCGGCACTCTGCGCGGCGTTGCACTGGCATCGGGCGTCGGTGTCGCTGTGACGGCGTTATCGGCAGGGACCGCCGAGTTGGCGGAACCGGTCGCGGGATGCCAGACCTCGTCATCGCCTGGGCTCGCAGCGTCACCGTCAGCCGTTGCATCCACGTCGTGCGGATCTGCATCTGCGCCGTTGGCGCCGTCCAGATCGCCAAGCTCGGGGCGGGTCTCGATCTCGTAGGTCTGAGGGCGAACAGGCAGTTGCTCGAAGGCGGCGTGGAGCATCGGGATGTATCGCCGCTGGATGCGATCGCGGATCATGTTGCTCGGCGCGATCAATACGGCGAGCTCGCCGTCGATATGCAGCGCCTGCAGGTGACGGAAGTAGCCCAGCCAGAGCGCGTCGGACACGGTGGCCCGCAGGATGTCGCGGCACTGCGACCACAGCTCGTCGGTGTTCGCGCGGGCGCCCTCGGGCAGTGCAGACGCCGTGTCCGGAGTCGCCTGGGCAGATGCCGACGGCGGTGATGGGGAGCCTGGCGATTGGGAGATGTGGTGATGATCCTCAGGTTCGTGTGCTGTGGCACCTGCCTGCGGAGAACTCACCACGACAACCTCGTTCGCCTCTGTCCGTTGTGCACCCGCGGAACCTGTTGTTCGCCTGCGAGCCACCAAGCGGCACCCGGTGGTCGGAACCTATGGCCGCGCTGTCACTGCTGCAAGCGCGTCTTTGCACGCCTGCGCGGTGCTCGAGTTGACGGGAACGCAACAGTTCAGCGACAGACCCATAACGCCCGCAAAACAAGCGGATGACAGGGAAATTTGCTGTCCTAGCGACGAGCGTCGTGATCGACATCAGGCGCCTGCGACACGGCTCTGTGCGCAGGCGCCGCGCGTCTTCGCGCGCGCCGTCCGCGTCACGGTTTCGCCTGCGAGCTCGCCTCTGCGCGCATCGGAAGGGATCGGCACCCGTAGGCTGTCCATGCTCTCGGGCCGACACCCGGGCACGCTCCGGCCGCCGCACCGCATTTCGCGGACCTGCCCGCGGCCTGAACCTCCAGGAGGCTGCAGCGTGAAGCGCACGTACCAACCCCACAACCGCAGACGGGCCCGCCGCCACGGCTTCCGCCATCGCATGTCCACCCGTGCGGGCCGGGCGATTGTGAACGCTCGCCGACGCAAGGGCCGGCAACGGCTGAGCGCCTGATCGATTCGTGCCGCAGCAGGGCCGACTTCGCAGCACTGCGCCGCGGTCGTCGATTCGACAGCGAGCTGCTGTGGATGACGTTCGCGGCCGACCGAGGTCTGAGCGGGCCGCGCGTGGCATTCGCGCTCAGCCGCCACCGCGGAACGGCAGTGCAGCGCAACCGAGTTCGACGTCGTTTGAGAGCGGTCTTTCGCGAGCTCGCAATCGACCTGGCACCTGGCCGCTATCTCGTCGGTGTGCGAGCGGCAGCGTCGGCGGTGACCTACCAGCGGGCTCGAGCCGAGCTGATGCGATTGCTGCTGGCCGCGGAAGCCCTGAGCGACCGGGGGAACCAGCGGCCATGACCTCGGGTCCGCTCGCTCGGGCGCTGATCGCCGCCGTGAAGCTCTATCGAGCACTCCCCCGCTCACGGCTGCCGTCGTGCCGCTTCGATCCGACGTGCTCGCAGTATGCGCTGGACGCCCTGCGCACCTGGGGAGCAGCATGCGGCGGCTGGCTGGCCCTCCGCCGCATCTGCCGCTGCCATCCCTGGGGCGGCTGGGGCTACGACCCGGTACCGGAGACGCGCTGATGTTCGACTGGGCTGACCCGATATTCGACGGCATCGCCGCCGTATTGGCGTGGTTCTACTCGTTGGTGCCTGACTACACCTTCGCGATCTGCATGCTGACCCTGGCGATCATGCTGCTGTTCACCCCGCTCACCCTGCGGGGCGCACGGTCGATGACCAAGATGCAGGCACTGCAGCCGGAGATGACGGCGCTGCGCAAGCGGCACGGCAGCGACCGCCAGAAACTCAACGAAGAAATGATGAGGCTGTACCAGTCGCACGGGGTGAGCCCCCTGGGCGGGTGCTTGCCGAACTTGGTGCAGATTCCGATCTTCATCGTGCTCTACCGGGTCATCTGGAACCTGCGCATACCCGACGACAACCATCTGATCGACAACCCGTTTCCCCGAAACCTGAGCCCTGACTCGCAGATGTACAAGGACATCGTCGATGCGGAGGGCGAGATGCGGTCCTTGGGCATGGACCTGTCGAAGGTGGCGAAGGACGTGGTTCAGGCCGACTTCGTCGACGGGCTGCCGTACTTGGGGCTCATAGCCATCACCTTCCTGCTGGCCTGGCTGCAGCAGCGCCAGATGGCGCGGCGGCGCGGCAATGCGGCAATGCCGAACCGCCAGATGGAAATCATGATGAAGTACCTGCCGTTCATGCTGCCGGTCTTCAGCTTCTTCGTGCCGGCGGCGCTGGTGCCCTACTTCATCGTGTCGAGCATCTACCGCATGCTCCAGCAAGCGTTCATTCACGCCACGATGAAGCCCCCGCAGTCACTGACCGCCGCGGAGTCCGACGCCAAGGTCATCGAAGCCGAAGAGGTCCCCGAACCAGAGCCGCCGCGCCAGGTGCCGAATCAGCGCTCACGCAAGGCGCTTGATGCTGAGGCGGAGCGCCGTGCGGAGCGTGAGCGTCGCCGTGCAGAGCGACGCGAGAGCTCACAGAACTCGTCGGGCGAACGCGCACCGGAGCCTGCGCCGCCGGAACCTTCTGAGTCTCCTACGATCCGCCGGACTCGCTCATCGGAAGAACGAGTTGTCGATGCGCGCAAGCGAGCACGTCGCAGCACCGGCTCCTCGAATCGGAATCAGGATCGGCCGCAGCCCCGCGAGCGCGGCAGGCGGCGTGGGCGTGCCGAACCGGAGCCGGAATCGAAGCCCATCCAGAGTCGTCGTACCTCGGGAGACGGCAGGACCCGCAATCGCCGCAAGCGATGAACACACCGGCAACTGCGGTGGAGAGTTAGGCACTGCGTCGTGGAGTGGATCGTGGTGACCGGGCATACCGTTGCAGAGGCTCGTGATCGTGGCCTCGATGCGCTCTCGGTCGCCGCCGAGGATGCAGACATCGAGATCGTGGCTGAGCCGGGCCGCTCTCACTGGGGGCTTCGACGCCAACCCGCTCGCGTTCGCCTGCGAGTGCGGCCGACTGGGCCGCCGCCGCGAGTGGGCGACCAGCGCCGAGACCGCCGCAGATCCCGCCGGCGCTCCGGCGGCGGCAATCGCGGCGCGAACCGGCGGCAGAATTCCGGACAAGGTCAGCACAGCGGCGCCAGATCTTCGCGCCGTCGTTCCCGTTCAGGTCGTCGATGACCCAGAACCGCTCAACTCGTCAACGGGTGCCGCTGCTCCACGACTTTGAGTTTGAACCGCTTGTTCGGCGACATTGATGGAAACGGGCTGATCTTCAGCTTGTAGTTCGACGGCGCAATCTCGAAAGTGAAATAGTGCGCGAGCATCAACAGGCTCAGCAGCATCTGCAACTCCACCATGTGAGAGCCAAGACAGCTATGCGTGCCGAGGCCGAACGGCGCGTATCCAGGTGTACGGTGCTCGCCGCGTGAAGGCAGGTAGCGATCGATGTCGAATGTGAACGGATCCGGAAAAATCTCGTTCATGTAATGCGGTGCCGTAGTGGCAATGAACACCTTGGAGCCCACCGGCAATTCGTAGTCTTCAACAACGCATGCGTTCATTACTGTGCGGATGGACATCGGCACCGTGGGCCACAGCCGCAAGCACTCCATGATGAAACGTCGAGTGACATCGATCGCGGGAGAACTCAAATCATCTGCCGACGGATCTCCGTTGCTGAACAAGGCGTCAGCCTCTGCTCGGATCTGCTCATACAAATGCGGTTGAGACACCATCGCATGCAAGATGAAGCTGAGCTCGTCTCCCGCGTACATTCCCGCAAGTACTGGTGCGGAGAAGGTAAAGCTCAGATTTGACTCGGGTACGAAAATCGGATCGCTGGTGTGCAGGCTGAGTACGTCGTCGGCAAGGTCGCGAGGGCAACCAGCCCTCTGCGCGGCCGTGTGAGATTCCAGCACGCGTTCGTACAGAACGTCGACAACCTTCTTCTTGCGCTTCATGCGGGGCGTATTGAGCATGAAATTCGGCAAGACGTTGACGACTTGGGTCATGAGCACTCGGGACTTATACGCGATGAGGTCATCGATGACATCATCTGCCTCGATGCTCGCGAGAAACGGCGTGACCTGAGCGCCGGAGAAGCCGCGACACATCGATACGGCTCCAAATGTGTCCCCGACGTTCCACTTGCTGATGTATGTTCGAGCGTGCTGATATACCGTTTCGAGCTGCTGTTCGAATCGCGCGCGGCCGTAGCCAGCACGCAGCGATTTGCGCATGCGGAAATGATCTGCACCATCCAGCGCAGGCAGCAGCCCGGAGGCGTGATACGCAGTTTCGAGACCTCGGAGGTAATCGCTCGACCTGAGGTGCATGCGACCGTGACGGTGAACCCAGCGATTGACGCGGGGGCCGGATAGGAATGTGATCTCCTGCCCGGAGAACAAGGGGCTGAGTCTGAAGACTGGACCGAATTCTTCGGTCAATTGTGCATAGACAGCCGGGATATTCCCGCGAAGGAAATGGCGATTGAGCAGCAGTTTGTTGAGCGGCAGCTTGGGCACCGACTTCGTCAGCGCAGAGCTTCTGAGCAGCGACGCCACCAGGTTGTGCGCGACGGCATCCGCGATGGCCCTGCCGATCAGGTCCATCTGGCAGATGAGCTGGACCCGCTCCTCCGCTTCGTCGTCGAGCTCGAAGATGAAGCGCAGCACATCGCAGGTGTGGGCGAGACCGATGATGATGACGTCTCTCGGGCTCGGAATCTCGCCCAGCAGGATCGATCTGCCAATGCGCGTCTTGATGAACTGGGCAGCCGTGTCGTCGTCATCGCCGGCAAAGAAATCGCTGTGCCGGGCCGCTGCCGTCAAGCTCCAGAATTCGCCGTCGTGATGCTCGAGGATCCCGAGTCTGACCAGTTGTTCCAGTGCCAAGTCGAGCATCATCTCGGCGCGAGGCGCGAGGCGCTCCACCCAGTACTGGGCGCTGCGCTGATCGGGCTCGCTCGCGATCTGCTGGAGGGCGAGGTCCAGGATCGGCTTGCCCGTCGGCGTCTTGTCCAGCAGGATCAGCGACTCCATGTCGGTGTCAATGCGCGCCTGCAGCGAGAGCTCGGCCAGCGCCGCACCGGCCATGGCGCAATTCAAATGCCAGCCGGGAACCTGGTGGAAGTACCCGCTCTCTTCGCTGAGCAGCACCAAGATGAGTTCCTCGGTCAGGTCGAGCGGCTGCGCAGCAGTGACCTTCGTCGAGGCTGTCGATGCAATAGTCAAGTGACACTCCTGATCACGCGGGGCACGGTGGTCGGCCCGGCGTTCGGGAAGATCGTCTCAAGTGTACGGATAGTTACTGGTACGGAGTACAGCACCGGCACTTCCCGGAGGCGCCGATCATCCGGTCTAGCCTGCCGGCATCGCTTTGGATGGAGAGCGCGGCTCGATGGCCAGACCCCAGCAGGCAGCAAACGTTAGTTCGCTTCCGCCATTTCCAGAAGGCTGGTTTTTCATCGCGACGCGCGACGCAGTCCAGAAGGCGGGATTGATTCAACGTACCTGGATGGGCGAAGAGATCGTCATCTGGTCTGATCCGGCCGGTCAGATCTGCATCGCGAAATCGGTATGCCCTCATCTGGGCTCCGATCTGGGACCTGAGGCCGGGGCGAGGGTGGTCGGCGGGAGACTTGTCTGTCCCTTTCACGGGTTCGAGTTCGAGATCACTGGGCAGTGCGTGGCCACGCCATCTGGAGCGCCCGCCCGCTCCGCGAAGCTGGACCTCTTCGAAGCCCGTGAGATCGAAGGCCTCATCTTCGGTTGGTGGGGCCTCGGCGGTCGAGCCTCGCAGTGGCAGCTGCCCGATGTTCCTCAATCCGTTGACGACTGGACTGACTTGCAGATCCGGACGATTCGCTTCGATGGCCATCCGCAGGAAACCAGCGAGAATTCGGTGGACATCGCGCACCTGAGCTACATCCACGGCTACCACAACGTCACCCACGAAACCCCGGTGTTGATCGACGGACCACGACTCGAGAGCCGGTTCGGCTTCTCGACAACCCGGAAGATTGCCAAGCTCGCCAAGCTGACCATGGACGTGTCGGCTATCGCCCACGTAGTCGGGCTGGGCTACTCGTTTGTCGAATTCCAGGAGCACTCGATTGGCATCGATGCCCGGCTGTGGGTGTTGGCAACGCCTGTCGACGGCACGCTCATTGACCTGTCCATCGTCTCGCGGATGCGCACACTGCACAAACCCGAGCGACCGATCGCCGGCCTGCGCTTCTTGCCGACACGGATGCGGGCACCCATCGTGAACAAGTTCATTGCGGATCTGCAGATCCGGGATGTTCAACAGGACGTCGTCATCTGGAGTCGCAAGCACTATGTGCCACGCCCGCGGCTCGTTCGCACCGACGGCGAAATTGGGAAGTACCGGGAGTACTGCGCACAGTTCTACCCCGGCGAGCGTCAGTGCGAGCCGTCCCGCCTCTGAACTCCTCGATCGGTCGCCATGAGCGTTGCGAGTCTCATGGGTTCCGCGGCGGCGGACCCGTAGGCTGAGCACCGCCCACGTCGTGCGAGCAATCGACGAGCAGCGCCCGTGGACTGATGCCGCCCGGCGAGCAGCGGGCCCCAACGCATGCGTGCCCGATCAGAGGTGATGAAGATGACAGATGAGACGACGACAGCCGAACAGCAAGTCATGGTCAAGGAGTTTCTGGATGGCTTGGTACATGCGTTCGGTATCGAGGCACAGGCGGTGCCAGTCGCAGCAGACGACGACAGCTTCGAGATCAACCTCGAGGGTGAGAACGAGGCGCTGGGGTTGCTGATCGGGCCGCGCGGCCGCCATGTCGTTGCACTCCAGGAGGTCGCGAAGACCATGCTGCAGCGCAGGCTGCCAGGTGTGCGCCGCGCGCGAGTACGGGTTGATGTGGGCGGCTACCGGCAGCGCCGCCGCGAAGCGCTGGAGGCGTACGTACGCGAGCTCGCGGGCGCGGTGTTGGAACGCGGAACGGAACGTGGACTCGAGCCGATGAATGCAGCTGACCGCAAGGTCGTGCATGACACCGTCAACGAGATCGCCGGTGTCGACACGATCTCGGTGGGCGACGAGCCCCGCCGGCGGGTCGTGCTGGTGCCGTCCAGCTCGAGCGACGCTCCCAGCCCGAGCGACGAGGCGCAGTCCGCCTGATCGATCAGAAGAGCGGTCGCTTCCGGATCTGTTTCCAGGTTCGGGGGTACGCCGGGTCGGCCGCTGCCAGGCATTCCAGCTCGGCAAACGTCGGTGCGCGTGCGATTCTCTGCACGAAGCGCATCCCGAGCCGAGCGAGAGCCTCGGTCGGCCAGCGCGCCTCACCACATCCGGGCGGCTCGCTGACCACCAGTCTCCCGCCGGCGCGCAACAAGCCGGCACTGCACTCCGCGACCGCGGCTGGAGGACCAAACGCCCGGCTGACGACGCCGTCATAGACATGGCGATGTTGGGGGAGGTGAGCGAGCTCGGCGGCATCGCCGAGCGCGATCGTGACACGATCAGCGAGCTTGAGGTCCTGAACAGCAATTTCGAGGAAATCTGCCCGTCGCTGGGACCGATCCAGCAGCACGAGGTCGATATTGGGTTGCTCCAGCGCCATCACAAGTCCGGGCACTCCCCCACCGCTCCCGAGATCGCACCAGCGCTGACCGGGCATCGGTCGAGCCGCCGCGTGATGAGCTCGTGCGTGCTCCACGTGGGCCAGGAGGTCACCCGGGCCCAGAAAGCCCTGTTGTTGACCGTGCCTGAGCACGGCAACGAGGCGTTCTTCTGCCGCCGCCATGATGCGTGGAACCGTACCCGACGAACGATGCACATCAGCAGGCCGCTCGGGTCCTGGGATGTTTCACGTGAAACACTGCGGCCCCGCAGCGGGTCGACTACTGGCCTACGCTGACCCTCAGGCGTCAATGAACGGAGACTGCATGGGTCGGATCATTGCGGTGACGAACCAGAAAGGCGGCGTCGGCAAGACGACGACAGCCGTCAATCTGTGTGCGGCACTTGCCGATCTGGGCCAGAAGACGCTGCTTGTCGACATGGATCCGCAAGGCAATGCCGCTACTGGCGCCGGCATCGACCCGCGTGTGGTGGACACTTCCATGTACCAGGTACTGCTCGGCACAGCAGAAATCGTCGACTGCATCCAACCGACCGGCATCGAGCACTTCGATGTGGCGCCGGCACGGCTAGAAATGTCTGGCGCGGAGATAGAACTCGTGTCGGCCTTCAGTCGCGAGTTGAAACTCCGGCACGCTCTCGCCCCGGTCGCTGACGACTACGACTACATCTTCATCGACTGCCCGCCGTCGCTTGGACTGTTGACCGTCAACGCGTTGAGTGCGGCAGTCGAGATCCTGGTGCCAGTCCAGTGCGAGTACTACGCGCTCGAGGGGCTGGGCCAACTGCTTCACAACGTCGAGATGGTGCGCCAGGGACTCAATCCCGCCCTCGTTATCAGTGCCATCGTCATGGTGATGTACGACGCCCGGACACGGCTTGCGGCGGAGGTGGTCTCTGATGTTCGGCGGCACTTCGGTGATCGGGTGTGCCGGGTGGTGATCCCGCGGACGGTGCGCTTGTCTGAAGCCCCGAGCGTGGGGCAGCCGGTGACGGTGTACGCGCCCAACAGCCGTGGCGCCGTGGCCTACCGAGAACTCGCCCGGGAGATTCATGAGCGCGGCGGCCAGGCGGAGGCAGCCGGTGCCCGCACGGCTCATGATCCCGGTTCGAATGAGGGCCGGGAACATGAGCAGGCAGATCCGAGCGGCGTCTGGTCGATCAGTCGCGAGGGAGCCCCCACATGAATGCCCAACGAGGGCTCGGGCGGGGGCTCGGCGCACTCATCCCGACCGGCCAATCGGCCTATCGCGAGGTGCCCGTCTCGGCCGTCGAAGTCAATCCGCTCCAACCCCGACAGCATTTCGACACTGCAGCACTGGACACCCTGGCCGATTCAATTCGCCAGATCGGGGTCTTGCAGCCGATCGTCGTGCGCGAGACGGGCATTGTCGGCCGTTTCGAGATCATCGCGGGCGAGCGGCGCTGGCGGGCGGCGCGCAGCATCGGCTTGGACACGATTCCGGTCGTCGTGCGCGCCGCGGACGACGAGACCAGCCTGACCCACGCGCTGATCGAGAACGTTCACCGGGCAGATCTCAATCCCTTGGAAGAGGCGGCTGCGTACCGGCAGCTCATCGATGACTTTGGCGTCACCCACGATGAGCTCGGACGTCGCATGGGTCGCAGCCGTGCGACGGTCACCAACTCACTCAGGCTCTTGTCGTTGCCGGTCAGTGTGCAGCGTTACCTGCTGGATGGGGAGCTCTCCGCCGGGCACGCCCGTGCGCTGCTCGGATGCGACGACCCTGTCGAACTCGAACTGCTCGCCGAGCGCGCGGTCGATGAAGGCTGGTCAGTGCGCGCGGTGGAGGAGGAAGTCCGATCTCTCGGCGCACCGTCTGAACGCGAGTCGGCGCCCGGTCAGCCAATCGACGAACCCGCTGCGCCGACCCCTGCTGTCGAGGACCGTCCGGCAGCAGTGTTGGAGGTCGAGTCGGCCTTGGCCGCCGCCCTCACCACTGCCGTCGAGGTGCAACTCGGCCGCCAGGGGGGTCAGATTATCATCAGATTCGCCGATATGGAAGATCTCGGCCGGCTCTACGAGGCGCTGACCGCCAACTTTCAAGCGACCCTCGAAGGTTGAGTGGTGTATGCCGACCGACTCAAGCTACCGATGACGGAGGCGCTGGCGCCGAGATTCGTAGCCTCAATCTGAACTTGTTGTCCACTAGTTGTGGACAACGTGGGGAGAAACTTGCGCCGAGGTCAGGCTGCAGGCTGATCAGCGAGCAGATCGCGGGTCGACTGGGCAACGACGTCGGCCACTTCCCGGTTTTGTTCAAGCAGAGCGTCGATGCGCTCGAACCTGCACAGCACGGCGGGCATGGCGCTCTCACGCAGCATGGGGAGCCCCATGCCGTTCGTTTCAACGGAGCCGAACATTGGTTCCAGTCCGTCCGCGATGTCGGTGGCGAGCTTCTGGCCGGCGCGGCTCACGAAGTGACGACCCTGGAAGTAGCTGACCGAGGGCGCGGCTGGCTTGACCTCGAAACCGATGTAGACGGCTGCACCGAATCGGTTGACCTGCGCGGCTTGCGTTGACCAGTCAGGATGGTGAACGGTCAGCACCTCGGCGCCGTCGCGCCCGATCTCGCGCCGCACCGACGCGGTGACGGGCTCGAGGCCGCCGGCTTCACCCACGGCGATGCGCCGTCCGATCAACTGGCCGCCGGCGGATTCCAAGCGTTGCCGCTCGGTGATGTGGGCGACGACCGATGCGTCGCCGAGCGGTCGCACGAGCTGCTGCAGTGTCTGCAAGGTTCGGCCGCCGCAGACGCCGTCACCGCCCAAGCTCATATTCGTCTGGAAATCGGCGAGCGCGGCTGCGGTCAGCGGACCCCAGATCCCATCGATGCGTCCGACCGAGAACCCCAGCGTGCTGAGCATCCGTTGCACCTCGGCGACGTCATCGCCCCGCAGGTGCGGAGTGCGCAGGTACAGGAAGCGATCTCCCAGCCGCTGGCCCGCCTCGATCAGCAGTCCCCATGTCTCGGGGCCGCAGATGCCGTCGACATCAATCGAGCGCTGCGCCTGGAATGCCTTGACGGACTCGGCAGTTGCCGAGTCGAAGATGCCGGTGATCGGGCCGTGCCAGTGACCAGTCGCGGTCAGCCGATGCTGGAGGTCTCGAACGTGCGGACCTGCCGCGCCGACGCCGAACGGTCGGATCAGAGGAACTCGCCGATCTCAGCCAGCAGGGCGCTCTTCGGCTTGGCGCCGACGAGACGCTTAGCCGGTTCGCCGTCTCGGAACATGATGAGTGTCGGAATGCTCATCACCTGGTAGCGCATGGCCAAGTCGGGACTCTCGTCGACGTTGACCTTGGCGACGCGGATGTTGTCGTGCTCCGAGGCAATCTCCTCGAGAATGGGGGCGATCATCTTGCACGGTCCGCACCATTCGGCCCAGAAATCCACCAGCACCGGGCTGTCAGCACTGCCGACCGTCTCGTCGAACGTGCTGTCATCCAAGGTGGAAATGCCTTCGGCCATCGCTGGCTCCTCGTCTCGTGGTTGCCGCGAGGCTACCGCTGCGGTCTCGTCTGACGGCGGTTGACGTCTGAGTCTCAGTGACCTTGGGCTTCAAGCCAGCGCTCGGCGTCGATGGCAGCTTGGCAGCCCGAGCCGGCGGCTGTCACTGCTTGGCGGTAGTAGTCGTCTTGCACGTCGCCGCAGGCGAAGACGCCCTCGATGTTCGTGCGAGCGCTGCCAGCCTCGGTCACGAGATAGCCGTTGGGCTTACGGTCGAGCCAATCCGCGAACAGCTCGGTGTTCGGTCGATGCCCGATCGCGATGAACAGGCCTGAGATGTCGAGCGGCGAACGCTGCTTCGTCTGTGTGTCCTCGAGCATGACGCCCTCGAGGCGCTCGTCACCGAGGATCTCCACCACCTGCCGGTTCCACAAGAACTCGATCCGCTCGTTGGCGAAGGCTCGATCCTGCATGATCTTCGAAGCGCGCAACTCGTCGCGTCGATGCACGACGTACACCTTTGCTGCAAAGCGCGTCAGGAAGGTGGCCTCTTCGAGTGCGCTGTCGCCGCCGCCCACCACCGCGATCTCCTGACCCCGGAAGAAGAAGCCGTCACAGGTGGCACAGGTGGACACACCGTGACCGATGAGGCGCTCCTCATTGGGCAGCTCGAGCAACAAGCTCTGCGCTCCGGTGGACACGATCACCGTGCGGCTGCGATAACACGTGTCGCCAACCCAGACTGAGAACGGCCGTTCGCCTAAATCGACTTTGGTGGCTTTGGCAGTGAGGAATTCGGCACCGAAGCGTTCTGCTTGAGCCCGGAAGCCGGCCATCAAGTCAGGACCCAGGACACCGTCTGGAAATCCGGGATAGTTCTCGACATCGGTGGTCAGCATGAGCTGCCCGCCCGGCTGGTCGCTGGTGGAGGACGGCTCGCCCTCGATCACGAGCGGCTGCAAGCTTGCTCGAGCGGTGTAGATGGCTGCGGTAAGACCAGCCGGGCCGCTCCCGACGATGATCACGTCGCGCGGCGCGGCGTCAGGAGATCCGGCGCCGCTGCTCATGCTTCCCTCGCCGCACGCGGTCGCCGCTTGGACCACGCCCATGCTCCGGCACCGCCGAATATGCCGCCGGCGATCAGGTGCGCAGACCACACGTCGCCCGGCACCGCGATATCGAGTGCCCTGATCGCCGCAATGGCCACCAGCACCACGACACCCACCGCCGCGGTGACGATGACCAGGCCGTACACCAGCCCTCGCGCAGCCGTGATCAGCGGTCCGCTCGTCCGGGCGCGAACTGCATCGACGGCATTGGTAAACCGAGCGACGGCTGCGTCGATGCTGTCGTCGGGCGTCTCGCCGGAGCTCTTCGAGCGCTTCGAGATCATCGGCGGAAGCCTAGAGGCTGAGCCAGAGGCGAAGCCGTGGCCCGAGCGGCCCGTGAGCGCCGGCGAACAAGAGCGGAGAGAAAGAAGTTTTGCGGTCGCCGCTAGGGGGTTACGGCGTCGGTGCTGGGGGGTGCTTCGGTGGCATTGCTCGTGGTGGCGACCTCGATCCGGGACACGGTGACCCGATGCCCGCCGTTGGGCAACTCGTCACCGAGATCGGTGATCCACACGAGCAGGGCAGCGGCCTCGGCAGATGGCACCTCGAGCGTTGTCGAACCCGTGATGTCCTGCGCTGTTGCGACCGGGCTTCCCCAATCGATCAGCGTGCGATTGCGCTCGCTCGATGCGTACAGCTCGAAGGACCACCCGACGGTGGGAGAGTCGATCACCAGGCGCTCGACCGAGTGTGGCTCGTCGCCGTACAGCACGACGATCAGCCCGACGCCGTCCTTGAGCCCGCCGAAGTCGCGGGTGTTGTAGCGCGCGGTGCTCCAGCCGGTGCCCGGATCGCCGTCGTTGATGAAGATGAGGCGCTCGGGATGCTCGATCCGGTCGTCGCCGGCCGGATCGAAGTCGGTGATGGACTCCAGCAGGATCGGTACGCGGCGAACTTGGGTCGTCGTCGGTGCCGGCGCGGCGGTCGGCACAGTCTGCGGCGCGACGGTCACAGCGGTCGCGACGACGGTTGCCGATGGCACGACGGTGACGACCGGCTGCGTACCTGCGTCCGGGGCCGCGGTCACGGGGGGCGGCGATGCTTCCGTGGCCGGTTCGGATGGCTGCCCGATGACCACGGCGACCCCGACAAGCGTGGCCGCTGCGGCTACCAGAATGCCGACGGGTGCCAACCAGTGCCGTTCTGCCTGCCATACCGATCTGCGATCGGCGCCGGTGCCGTTGGCCGCCGGCAGTTCGTCGACGACCGAACGCAGTGCGAGCAGCATCGATGGGACATCGGGCCATGGGTCCGAAGCGCTGATGGCCCGTGCGAGCACCGGCGCCACGACATCGGGCACGACAGGGTCAAGTTCCCAGGTGCCATCGGGTCGCCGCTGAGGTGCTGCTCCGACAATGAGTCGGTGCGCGAGCACAGCGATCGAAGCCAGATCAGTACGCCGTGTCGCGGGAATGGTGACGGCGTCGTCGGTGGGCGGGCCGTTGAGAATGACCCAGCCCACCTCGGCGCGCCACCCGATGTACTCGGCATCGACGCCACCGTGGGCGAAGCCCGCGCTGTGCAGAACAGCCAGCGCCTCAGTTACCGCGATGACGACGCGGATCGCCTCGGTGGCAGCCAGGCGCCTGGTGTCTCCATTGGGTGCCGCGAGTTCCTCAGTGAGCATCCTGGTGGGCAGTTGCTCGGTGACGATCGCAAAGTGATCCGCTTCGTCGTAGGTATCGAGGATGTGCAGCAGGCCATGGTGCTCCACACGCGCCAGTGCCTTGGCCTGCAGGCGCAGGCGGTGACCTATCTCGCTGTCGGCGGTTGCCCTGCGGATCGTGACCGGACGATTGAGTGTGCGATCCAATCCGGACCACGTCTCGACTGCGCCCGGTTGCAGCAGTTCGTGCCGCTCGTACCGTTCGTTCGAGCCGGTGTCGGTCACTCCTTCGTGATGAAGACCACGCCGATGGTGCCGACACCCGCGTGTGCTCCGACGACGGGACCGATCAGCATCACCCTGGGCTCAGTGTCAGCGAGCGGCGCGATCCGCGCCACAAAATCGTCGACATCGTCACAGTCCGCATGCATCACCGCGATCACCGAGATGTTCGGGCCCTCTGTTGCCACCAGGTCGACCAGGTGCGCGAGTGCGCGAGTGCGTGTTCGCTGCTTGCCCGCCGGCTCGACGCGGCCGTCGGTGACGGTGATCAGGGGCTTGATCGACAGCACCGAGCCCAGCAGCGATTGCGCAGCGCCGATGCGGCCGCCCTTGCGCAAATTCTCTAACGTGTCCAGAGCGGCGTGAACGCGGACTCGCTGCGCTGAGGCCCGTACGGCATCGGCGATCTGCGATCCGTCGGCGCCGGTGGCGGCAAGTTCCGCGGCAGCGATGACCAGCAGCCCGAGGCCGGCACTGACCGTTCGGCTGTCCACCACATGGCAGGTGAGCCCGCTCGGGGGCTCCGATGCCGCCTGTTGAGCGGCTTCGATCGTCGCCGAGAGGTCCCCGCTCAGCGTGATCACGACGACTTCGCTCGCGCCGGCGTCAGCGGCGCGCTGGTATGCCTGCGCGAAGGCACCGGGGGAGGGCGCGGCGGTGGACGGCAGCTCCTCGCTGGTCCGGCAGCGCATCCAGAAGTCGGCCGTGCTGAGCTCGACGCGATCGGTGAATGACTGCATGCCGAACCGGATCTCCAACGGGACCACCGTGATGCCAAGGCCTGCAGCGACCTCTTCGCTGAGGTCGCAGGAACTGTCGGTGATGATGTGCACGGGGGCTTGCGCTGTCATTGCGGCTCAGTTTCTTTCGCTGTCGTCGGTGGGGGATTCGTCGGGTTCGGGGCGGGTGTCAGTGTGCGTGGCGTCGTGCGAGCGTTGCGCGCGCTTCGGGGCCACGCGGGACAGTTGCGAAGTTAGTGCTCGGGCCGCAGGCAACCGGAGCGCCAGTCCGCAGCCAAGGTGAAGCCCTGCCATGGTCACGCCGGCAACCGCGACTCGCAGTACGGAAGGCACTGGTGCCAGCACGAGCGTGACCCCCAGACCGACAACGAATGTCACAGCCGCTGGCACCAGGTGACGCGCAATCGCGCCGCCGAACAGCCGCCCCGCCGGCCAGTCGGCCGCCGTCGGCATGCCAGCCCGCGCGGGACGGCGTTGCATGACCGCTCGACGCAGCAAGCCCAGTTCGACCCAGGCGCCCAACGCCGCACCGAGCGCCAGACCTACCGCGCCCAGCCGGGCGGGCAGTGCAGGATCTGAGCGGATCCCCGAATCCAGCAGCGACCACGTGGATTCCAGCGAGAACAGGTCGATGTCGCCGAATCCGGTGAGGGCGCCCTCGAGCACGAGCACCCGGTCCAGCGGCAGCATCAGTGCCGCGCCGACTGCCAGCGAGACAGCCAGCCGGATCGCTGCGATAGTGGCCGCCGTGCGCGTGTCGCGCGCGGCGAACAGGACGTTCTGGCACAGCCTCGATGCCACGAGCGGCACCAGTCCGAGCGAGTAGGCACCGAGCACGAGGGCGATCAGGGTGATGTCGTCGTCTGCGATTGCCGTTCGCAGCCCGGCGAGATTGAACACCGAGTCGGTGAGCGGTCCGCCGGCTGCGAAGTAGATCGCCACCACGCCGGAGACGCCGAAGGCAGTCGCGCACAGGCGTGCAGACGTGCGCTCGGCAATCGTGGCGGGTTCCCGGATCCGACTCAGCTCGGTCAGCTCGGCGGCGGCGATGCTGGTGCCGATCAGGCTCAGGGGCAGCAGGTACAGCGTCTGCGCAGCGGCCATCGCTGCTGCGGCTCCCACGCTGAGCAGTGAGGCCAGCGCGAGATCCAGGAAGGCCGAGATCTGCAGTACCCCGCGACCGGCCACCGCAGGCCCGAACCGCTTGATGACCCCGGCGGCGTGCGGCTCCCTCCAACCGAAGTTCAGGGAGATCCGCGGGTCGGCCCGCCAGACACCCCGCAACTGCACGAGCACCTGGGCCGCTGCGCCTGCAGTCACGCCCCAGGCCAATGCGGTCGCGCGGTCGGCGCCCGCCACCCCCCATGCGAGCACGCCGACCAACACGGCGATCTGGGTCGCGTTCCACACCACCGGCGCCACATAGGAAAGGAAGAAGCGACGGTGGCTGTTGAGCACCCCCAAGCACCATGCACTGAGCACCGCCAGTGCCGTGCCGCACACCGTGATGCGCACGAGCGTGACCGTGAGCTCGAACCGCTCGCCCACAAATCCCCAGGCGATGAGCCGCACCAAGGGCCGTGCGGCAAAGATGCTGATCAGCGCAGCAGTCGCGGTGACCGCGACCAGGAACGTGGCGATGGCGCCGGCCAATCGACCCGCGGCGCGCGCATCGCGCTCGGTCAGCGAGCTGTAGGCGGGAACGAATGCTCCCGACAGGGCACCCTCGCCGAGCAGGTTCTGGAGGAAATTCGGGATGCGCATCGCTGCCGCGAACGCATCGCCGATGGTGCCGATCCCGAGAACGTTGGTGACGAGCGCTGTGCGAGCGAGACCTGACAGGCGTGAGACGCCGATGCCGGCTGCTGCCGCCGCGGCGCCCTGCTGTCGGCGCATGGTGGCGCCCGATCGCTGCCCGCTCAGCCGGCGAGCCGCAATTCCACTTGCTGGCGGGCCTCGTCCTCGGTGACGTCCATGCTGATGGACAGTTCCGACACGAGAATCTGGCGGGACTTCTCCAGCATGGACTTCTCGCCGGCCGAGAGACCCTTGGCGTTCTCGCGCAGTGCGAGGTTCCGGACTACTTCGGCGACTTGGTAGATATCGCCGGACTTCAGCTTCTCTTGGTGATTCTTGAAGCGCCGGCTCCAGTTGGCCGGCTCGCGGACGTCCTTCTTTGCGAGCAGCTCGAAGAGATCCTCGACGTCATCGGTGTCGATCGGCGGCCGCATGCCGACCTCGTCGACCATGTCGGCGGGCACCTTCACCGTCAGGTCGCCGTGTGCGGTCTTGAGCACGAGGTACTCGCGGGCCTCGCCGAATTCGTTTCGCTGCTCCCGGGCCATGATCTCCGCCGCACCGTGGTGGGGGTAGATCACGCGGTCGCCAAGCTCAAACTTCATCGTCACCTACTGAATTCATCGATCAGGACTCATCGGAGGATGCCAGAAACTCTCACTGCTGCCACCGGGCCGTCGCAGCCGCAGCCGCGCGCCAGATCAGCCGGCGCCGAGCGGGTACTTCCGGATGAGGTGATTCCAGCCGCACTCCGGGCACACCTCGAGCTCGTAGGCCATGAAGTTGCCGTTGCGCTGGGCGACACGCTGGAGTTCTGCGTCCGAGAGCACGCACTTGCCCCCGCTGCCCATGCGCGGGCCGAAGACGTAGCCGACAATCCGCAAGTCGCCGTCGGGGCACAGCGGGCAGCGACGGCCTAGCGGCGGGGCAGCGTTGCGAGCGGCTCGCAGCAGGTCGGGGTGGGCATCGCATGCCTCGGCACGCGACACCAGGCCCGCTTCCACATCTGCGAGCAGGCGTCGCCGCCTGAGCCGGTAGTCAACCGATCCGGGAACAGCCGGGGCGGGCTCGGGTGCGATGCGAGGCTGGAGCGCCACGCGGCTCACGCTAGTGCGCGGGCTCAAATGTCCCCGGCCCCTAGTGCTCCCGGCCCTGGTTCCGGGCTGTGAGCAGTCGGCAGGCCTCGTCGGCGTCCAGTGGGCCGCGTTCGATCTGCTGGATGCGCAGCCATTCCAGAGCTTCGCCGACTGCCGGACCTGAGATTCCGAGCACTTCCATGACGCGTCGACCGTCGATCGGCAGATGTCGGAGACTGGCACCTTCGTCTGCTCGAACCTCGGCCAGCAATGAGGCGAATGGCTCGTGGACGGCCCGACCCCAAGCAGCCAGGCTGGCGGCGGCAGCGTCCAGCTCCGGCTCGTGATCAGCGATCAGTTGCCGTGCGGTCATTCGCCAAGCTGCGTCGTCGCCCAATGCGGTTGCGGCCTCGGCTGCGGCCTCGAGTGCTCGGGCTGCGCGGAGGATCGCTGCAGCTTTCCTGCGGGTCGCGTTGTCGCAGCGCAGCGCAGACAGGCATCGGGTCGCGGCTGCTTCGTCGCACACGGGTCCGAGCAGGATGGCCCAGCGCACAGCAACCGGATCGCTGAGATCAGCAACGTCGTCCAGCGCGGCAGCCGGCACCGCGGCGTCGGCATGCCGCCATGGCGGCAGAAGATCTCCCAGCAGACCCGTGTCGTACAAGAAGCGGACACCGGCAGAGGGCTGAGGCAGTTCGAGCAGCTTCGTGAGCTCAGCCTCGATGCGTTCGCGCGACACGATGGCCAGCCGCGGGCGCGAGCTGCGCACTGCCGCGACGAGTTCGGACGTAGCGATGAGCGAGAGCTGCGCACTGAACCGGGCCGCTCGCAGCATTCGCAGCGGGTCGTCGGCGAACAAGCCCTCTGGCGGCGATGGCGTGCGCAGTACTCCGGCCGCTAGATCCGTCAAGCCGTCGAACGGGTCGAGCAGCGCCCAGCCCGGGAGTTCGATCGCCATGGCGTTGACGGTGAAGTCGCGCCGGCTCAGATCCGTGGCGACATCGTCGGAGAAGCGCACGTGCGGCTTGCGTGAGCCGCTGTCGTAGGACTCGGCCCGATGGGTGGTGATCTCTACGGTCGTGCTGCCGCGCCGAGCGCCGATGGTGCCGAAGCGCTTCCCTTGGTCCCAGACGGTGTCTGCCCAGCCCGCTGCGAGCTCCGCAATCCGATCCGGGATGGCGTCCGTCGTGATGTCGATGTCGCCGGTCAGGCCGTGACCGAGCAGCGCATCGCGGACAAGCCCTCCGACGAGGAAGAACCGGTATCCCGCGTCGGCGAACGCTGCCGCCAGCGGTTCGATTCGCTCCAGGAGCTCTCGCCGGTCATCGTCGCTCAGCACGTGTGTGCCCGGCTCGAGCCCACGGGCCGAAGTCGATCCCGCCGGGTTCGATGTCACTGCGTCGAGGGTACAAATCGGTTGCAACCGCCGAGTCCCGCTCCCAAGCAGTCAGCGAATTCGCGGTACTCTGCGCCGGATGCCCGCTCGCCAGCGCTGGGCTCGATGGCTCCTGTGGCTTGTGCTGGCGTTGGCGATTGCAGCAGGCACCGGAAGCCGGCTGCTGGACAATCTCCCTTCGCCACCGCAGCACGCGACGGTGGCGCCGAGCGTGCTCTATGACCGCTACGGGACACCGATTGCCGAGATCGGCCCCAGCGTCCCGCACGCATCGCTGGGCCTCGAGGACATGGCACCTGCGCTCGTCGATGCCCTGGTTGCGGTGCTGGACCCGAGCTTCCTGGAGCGTGACGGCGTCGATGCCGGGACATACGCCGCTGCGCTGCGGCGACTCTGGGGGGAACCGGATCTGGCGCGCGACGGGATCATGCGCAGGTATCTCGAGACCGTCCACGATCCTCACGACGACGCTGCGAGCGAGGCCCGCCTGCTGCTGGCAGAGCTGAGGCTGGGTCGCCAGCTCAGCCGGCCGGAGATTCTCGAGCGCTTCGCCAACATCGTGTACCTGGGTCGTGGTGCCTACGGAGTCCATGCCGCGGCCAACGCTTGGTACGGCGTCCCCGCCTCGGACCTCACCGTGACCCAGGCGGCCTACATCGCGTCGCTCGTCGACGCTCCCTGGGGCGTCGATGCAGTGTCGGGTCCTGCCGAGGACCGGTACCGGTCGGCCCGGCAAGATCGCGACCGGGTGCTGGTGACCATGTACGAGCACGGCATGCTCACCTCCGACGAATTGGCAACGGGGCGATCCCAGCCGGTCCCTGCCGGCGTCCGTCCAGCGGCCGCTCTCGGCGTGGGCGCCGCCGGACCGGGCGCCCCTGACCATGGCACCCCAGACCACGGCGCCCTCGACGCTGCGGCGGGTGGGTTCGTCCGGATGCTCATCGCTGACGCTGGCCTGACGGCGGCAGTAGGGCAGGCGTATGTCCAGCTCGTCGAGCGGTACGGCATTCATCGAGTGGTGACCGGCGGGCTGCACGTCACGACGAGCGTCGACGTGCCCGCCCAGCGAGCCGCGGTACAAGCCGTTCGTGCCCAGCTCGACAGCACGGCCAGCTCTGCGGCCGGCGCCGAAGTCGCGGTGCTGGACCGCAGCGGCGATGTGCGGGTGCTCGTGAGCGCCGCCAGCGCCCCGACGGCAGGCAATGTGGACATCGAAGCCGGGTTGCGACCGCGGCCGCTCGGCGATCTGCTCGGCCCGGCGGCAGACGCCCTGGGGGCGTGGATCGGCGATGACGTCGACGACGGGATCTCCGCCGGCACCGTCCCGCTCGCCGGCGACGTGTCGCAGGTTGCGGCGGCGTTCAGCGTTATTGCCACCGGCGGGGAAAGGCGCACCTCGCGGATCGTGCTCGAAACGAGCGACATCCCGCCGAGTCGGTCGCTGCCCGACCGCGACACGGATCGATGGCTGATGGAACGCACCCTGGTTCCCGCAGCGACGTCGATCACCGAGCTGCGTGCCGGCATGGACTCGCTCACGCTGCCGTCCGGTGTACCGGCGCTCGGCCGAGCCGCGGTTTCGACAGGCACGGGCGACGCATGGTTCGCTGGATGGACCACGCACTACAGCGCCGCGGTGCGGCTCACTTCGAGGCTCCCCAAAGCCGGGATCGACCTTGCACCGGCGACCGGTGAGCTGTTCGCGGCGGTGCTGGATCCCTTGCAGCATCCGCCCTAAAGGCTGAGCCCCGGGGCCCGAGCGGCCCGTGAGCCCGAATCCAATCGAAACTGGGAACAAGAGCGGGAAATGATGGCAGTACGACGAGAAGGTGCGCCAATCCGCGCACGCTCTCAGAGCCGACGCGCCAGTAATTCAGGGTGTGATCGGCGAGTGCCGCGCCTAGCGTTGCGAGCGCACCACGGGCATTTGCGTGCTCGTCCAGCCACAGGCGTCAGCGACGCTTGCAGCGAGCCTGCTCATTGGGGCCGGGTTCGCAGGGTGGGTGCAAGAACATATCCCTGCCCCGCAAGGGGCCCCGCTCCGGCGGGTCCACAGGAGGTCGCCCCCAATTGCGCGCGTACGAGCTGATGGTCATCTGCGATGGTGACCTGGAGAACGCTGAAGCCCGCAAGGCCATGGATGAAGTCCAAGGCCGCATTTCAGAGATCGGCGAGGTGGCCTCGTTCGATTTCTGGGGTCTGCGCGACTTTGCGTACGAGATCAACCACAAGACACGCGGCTACTACTCGGTGATCGAGCTGCGGGCTGAGCCCGGAGCGATGGACCCAGTTGAGCGGTACCTGCGGATCGCGGACGACGTCGTCCGCCACAAGCTCATCCGACTTCCCGACGACGAAGCGCAACGGCGCGGATTGCTCGACGAGGGGTCGACCAACAGCCACTAAGCGGAGGCGTCATGGCTGACAACACCATCACCGTGGTGGGCAATCTCACCCGCGATCCTGAACTTCGATTCACCCAGACCGGCCGCGCCCGGGCAGTGCTCGGCGTAGCCGTGAACCGGCGGTGGATGAACCGCCAGACGAACGATTGGGAGGAGCAAGTCAGCTTCTTCAACGTCGTCTGCTGGGCCGAACTGGCCGAGAACGTCAGCGAGTCGCTGGCCAAGGGCAACCGCGTGGTCGTCACCGGGCGGCTCGAGCAGCGCAGCTGGGAGACACCAGACGGCGACCAGCGCAGCGTTGTGGAGATCGTTGCTGACGAGATTGCGCCATCACTGCGCTGGGCGACTGCCGAGATCACCCGGATCCCGCGAGGCCCGGCTGGCGACGGGGGCGGATCCCGCGAGCGCCGCGGCGGCGGCACCTGGGAATCCGGCGACAGCGCACCACAACAGTCACCTGAGGAGGAACCGTTCTAATGCCACCACGCAAGCGAACCGGTCGGGCCCGTGCGAAGGATCTTCGGAGCCGCCCGCGGCGGCGCAAGGTCAGCCCGCTCACCACAGCTGGGGTGTCCTACGTCGACTACAAGGACGTCGAACTGCTCAGGTCGTTTGTCTCCGAGCGAGCCAAGATCCGGGCTCAGCGCGTCTCGGGGAACAACCGCCAGCAGCAGCGCGAGGTAGCACGAGCGATCAAGACGGCCCGGGAGATGGCCTTGATCGAGTACGCGCGCCGGCCGATGACGCAGCGGCGCGGTGACAAGCGACGCGGCCAGCGACCGGGCGACGACCGCCGCCCACCTGTTGATCGAGCAGATGGCCCGCCGGGCGACGAGCGGGAACACCGCGACGACGTGGTCGACGAGCATCTTGACGAGGTCGTTGCCCCTGCACCGGCTGCCGTGGCGGGGGAGCAGGCATGAAGGTCGTGCTGCGCAGCGATGTCGACGGTGTCGGCACTGCCGGATCGGTGATCGACGTGGCCGACGGGTTCGCCCGGAACCACCTGATACCGCGCGGGCTGGCCTTGCGAGCGACGGACGGCACCGTCAGCCAGGCAGCGGCCATGGCCCGGGCGCGGTCCGCGCGTGATCTGCGTGAGCGCGAGACGGCCGAGCGTGTCGCCAAGGAACTGGTCGCGGACGGTGTGACCATTGCTGCCCGGGCTGGCTCGGGGACGCATCTCTACGGATCGGTCACGACCGCGGAGATCGCGGCGGCGATGACGGCCCGGACGGGCGCCGAGGTCGACCGCCGCAAGCTGACGATCGAGGCGCCGATCCGGACCATCGGCACGCACGAGGTCTCGGCAGCGCTGCACCCCGACGTGTCGTTCACCTTCAACGTCGAGGTCGTTGCGCTGAGCTAGTCAGGCGCCGCGCGGGTGCCGCCACTGCGGCGTCGCCGATATTCGTGTCACACCCCCCTGGTGCGATGGCGCCATGGCCATACGTCGCTGTGGTGCTTGTGGAAAAACGGCGGCTTGTGCACACGCAGCCGGGCTGATTTCCACCGGAAATCCCAGTGATGTGCCCAAGCGTTCCAGAGGGTCCGCACGGCAGGATCGCGGGCGATGAGTCTCGCCGAGTTGCCGACCGATGTTGCGCGCCGAGTCGGCGGTCGGGTCCCGCCGCAGAACATCGACGCCGAGGAATCGGTGCTCGGAGCGATGCTGCTCTCGAACGATGCCATCGGCGCCGCGGTCGAGCGTCTCGCTGTTGATCACTTCTATGTGCCCGCGAACGGCCTCGTGTTCGAGGCGATCGAGTCGCTCTACGTCTCCTCCGAACCCGTCGACTGCCTGACCGTTGCCGATCAGCTCGAGCGCAGCGGCAACCTCGCCGCGGCCGGGGGCGCCGATCGCCTGCTGGCGCTCGAAGCCGCCACGCCCACGCTCACCCACGTCGACCGCTATGCGCGCATCGTGGAAGACACGGCGCTGCTGCGCCGCTTGATCGCCGTCTCGTCGGAGATCTCGGAGCTGGCGCACAGTCGCCCCGACGACACGGCTGCGGCCATCGACCAGGCGGAGTCGTTGGTGTTCAGCGTGGCCGAGCGCCGCATTGTCGACTCCACCCAGTCACTGCACGACTTGCTGGACGAGAGCCTGGACCGGCTGGAGGAGCTGTACGAACGGGGCGATGCGTTCTCGGGCCTGGCGACCGGCTTCTCCTCGCTCGACCGCATCCTGGCGGGGATCCAGCCGTCGTCGCTGGTCGTCGTGGGTGCCCGGCCCGCAATGGGCAAGACGTCGCTGGCGCTGACGATGGCCTCCAGCGTGGCCTTGGAATTGCAGCAGCCGGTGCTGCTCTTCTCGCTGGAGATGAACCATGCCGAGCTGACGGGCCGGCTGCTGGCCTCCGACGCACGGGTCGATGCCACGCGGGTGCGAACGGGCCAGCTGCGCGCCGACGAGTGGAACCACATCACGCGCAGCGTGGGTCGATTGGGCGATGCGCCGATGTGGATCGACGACAACCCGAACGTGACCGTCACCGAGATTCGTGCCAAGGCGCGGCGGCTGCGCAGCCGGCTGGGCGGTCTGGGTCTGATCGTGGTCGACTACCTGCAGCTCATGAGCGGGCGGGCGAACGCCGAGAACCGCCAGGTGGAGATCGCGGAGATCTCACGCGGCCTCAAAATCCTGGCCCGCGAGCTCGAGACGCCGATCGTGGCGCTCTCGCAGCTGAGCCGGAACCTGGAGTCGCGCAGCGACAAGCGACCCATGCTGTCGGACCTGCGTGAATCGGGTTCGATCGAGCAGGACGCCGACATCGTCATGTTCATCTACCGCGATGAGATCTACAACGAGGACACCGCTGATCGAGGCATGGCGGAGATCATCGTCGCGAAGCACCGCAACGGGCCCACCGGCACCGCACGCTTGGCGTTCATGCCGCAGTACACGCTGTTCGCCGACATGGCGCACGAGTAACCGATGGCCGAGGACTGCTTCTTGAGTGCCGCCCACATGCTGGCCGCCGACGGCGGCGGCACGATGTTCCTCGGCGACGATCTCATCCCGTACCTCGTGCTGGCAGTGGGCGGCGCGCTGCTGGTGGGCAACGTGGCGGCCATGGTGCGCCCGCGGCGTGACGGCGGTGGGGGAGAGCCGGTGCGGGCGTCGGCACGGCGGGCGGTACCGCTCGCACTCGTAGGACTGGTCGCAGCTATCTGGGCGCTCGCGACGCTGCTGGCGGGGTGAGTTGAGCGGGTGAGGGGAATCGAACCCCCGTTATCAGCTTGGGAAGCTGAAGTTCTGCCATTGAACTACACCCGCGGAATGAGGCCGGAGCCTATTCAGACGGAAAGGAGCCGAGGTGATCCTGTCGGACCGGAGCATCCGTGAAGCGCTCGAGAAGGGCCGCATCGTCATTGAGCCGCTGGGCGACGCAGCAGTGCAGCCGTCATCGGTAGATCTGCGGCTGGATGCCACCTTCCGGGTTTTCCGCAACCACACCCGTCGAGTCATCGACGTCATCGAGGACCAGACCGACCTGACCGAGGAGGTGGAGGTCGCGGCGGGCGACGCGTTCATCCTGCACCCCGGCGAGTTCGCGCTGGGCTCCACGCTCGAACGGGTGGCCGTGCCAGACGACCTGGTCGGCCGCATCGAGGGCAAGTCGTCGTTGGGGCGTCTCGGCCTGCTCATCCACACGACGGCCGGGTTCGTGGACCCCGGCTGGGACGGCTACCTGACCCTCGAGCTGTCCAACGTGGCCAACCTGCCGATCACGCTGTATCCGAGCATGAAGATCTGCCAGATCAGCTTCATGGAGATGACTACGCCGGCCGAGCACCCCTACGGTGCCGAGCTGCTGGGATCCAAGTACCGCGGGCAGCGCGGCCCCACCCCCAGCCGCTACCACGAGAACTTCCGCTCCCGCCGCATGCTGTAGGAGGCTGAGTCCCGGGCCCAAGCGGCCCGCGAGCCCAATCACATGGGACTCGGGAGTCTGAGCGGGAAGCACAGAGCGAAGCCATGGCCCGAGGGGTCCGTGGCAGGATGTCGGCCGTGAGATGCACTCTCTGCATAACTCGATGGTTTGGCTTGGTGGCGGCGGCCGCCGTGCTCGCGGCCGCGTGCTCGAGCAACAGCGATGGAGCGCCCGACGACGGCAGCTCGGGCAGCGCTTCGGGTGAAGTGCGGGTAGCAGCCGACGAGGCCGTGCAGATTCGTTCGATCAGCGCGCTCAGCGGTTCCGCCGACACCGAGTCCCCGGTGTACCTCGCGGTGCAGATGGCCGTGAGCGATTACGGCCCGCTGCACGGAGAGTTCGTGGTGAATTTGGGCGGGGGACTCGACGGCGAGTGCTCGGAGGCGGGAGGCCGTCGTGCTGCGCGCGCCGTGTTGCGGGACACGCAGGTGATCGGCGTGATCGGCACGTCGTGCTCGGTTGCGGCCATCGCGGCAGCGCCGCCGCTGACCGAGGCGGGCCTGGTGATGATCTCGCCGTCGAACACCGCACCGTCGCTCACCTCCGACCTGGCCGGCAATCCGGGCGAGCACCAGCACGACGGCTACTACCGCACGGCCTACAACGACCTGAATATCGGCGAGGCCATCGCCGACTTCCTGTTCGTCGAACAGGGCCGTCGCCGGGCCGCAGCGATCCACGACGGTGACCCGTACACCGAAGGGCTGGCGACCGCATTCGCTGCGGCATTCACCGAGCTCGGGGGAACGGTCACAGCCTCGGAGAGCATTCACCGCCAGGCCGCGAGCCATGCGGCGACATGGAATGCCATCGCCGACGGCGAGCCCGAGGCGGTCGTCGTGACGCTCTTCCCCGACGAGGCGAACAATGTCTTGGCGCACCAGCGCGCCGACGACTTCGGCGAGGGCGTGTCGCTGGTGGTGACGTCGGATTTCTTCGCCAGCCCCTACCTGGGCGAGCCCCGGTCTGCGGGTCTGTATCTGGCCGGTCGTGACGTGCGCCACCCTGACGACTTCAACGAGTCCACCGGCCGCGGCGTGGCCGACGTGCTGGATCGCATCACCGCAGACATCGGCGACGTGTCCGCCGGGTCGTTCTGGCCGCAGGCCTACGACGCCACGACACTGCTGCTGGATGCCATCGAAAGCGCCTCACATCTCGACGGCGACGTGCTTGTCATCGACCGCGCAGCGTTGCGCAGCCATCTGTCCGCAGTCGAGGGCTATGGCGGTCTCACCGGCACGCTCGCCTGCGATGTCTTCGGCGACTGCGGAGCTGCTCGCTTCGCCGTCTACCGCCACGACGACCCCACCGATCCGGCCGCTGCCGCAGCCAACGTCGTCTACGAATATCGCCGCTGACCGGCGGCTCAGTCGTCGGCGGCTTCGAGGGCGTCGATGAGGTGGATGGAGATGTCGGCCACCTTGACGTCGTCGTCCTCGACGCCATGGCCCTTTACGCCGTCGTCGATCATGATGAAGCAGAACGGGCACGCCGTGGCGATGCGGTCGGCGCCGGTGTCGAGCAGCTCGCGTGAGCGCTCGTCGTTCACCTTGGTGCCGATGGTCTCCTCCATCCACATGCGCGCCCCGCCGGCCCCGCAACACATGCCCTTGGTGCCGTTGCGGGGGGCCTCCACGATCTCCACGCCGCCGAGGCTGCCGATGACATTGCGCGGCGCCAGGTACACGTCGTTGTGGCGGCCCAGGTAGCACGAGTCGTGGTACACGACCCGCTCGTCCAACCGTGCCTCGGAGAGATCCAAACGCCCGTCGGCCACAAGCTGTTCGAGGAACTGGGCATGGTGGATGACCTCCCAGTTCCCGCCGTACTGCGGGTACTCGTTGCGCAGTGTGTTGAAGCAGTGCGGGCACTGGGTGATGATCTTGCGGACACCCATGCCGTTGAGCGCCGCGATGTTCTCGGCCGCAAGCATCTGGAACAGGTACTCGTTGCCCGAGCGCCGCGCGCTGTCGCCAGTGCAGTTCTCGCCCGGGCCCAGGATGGCGAAGTCGACCCCGGCGCGCTGCAACAGCTTCGCCGTGGCTACTGACACCCGGCGGTTCTTGTCGTCGAACGAGCCGGCACAGCCCACCCAGTAGAGGTACTCGTGATCGAACGGGTCATCGGCGTCGACCACCTCCACATCGAGGCCGTCGGCCCAGTCGGCCCGCTCGCCGTTGTTGAGGTTCCAGGGGTTGGCGTTGTTCTCCATGCCCCGGAACGCGCCGCCCAGCTCGGCGGGAAACTCGCTCTCCATCAGCGTCAGGTAGCGACGCATGTCGAGGATCTTGTCGAGGATCTCGATGTTGACCGGGCAGTTCTCGTCGCACGCCTTGCAGGTCGTGCATGCCCAGAGCTCTTCATGGGTGATCCGCTCGAACACCGAGTCCGCCGTCACGGTGATCTCGGCATCGGTGCCAATCGGCGGCGTCACCCCGCCGTGCTCCCCGGTCGCGGCCATGATCTCGCCGGTCTTCAGCACGATCTCGCGGGGATCGAGCGGCTTGCCCGTGGCATGGGCCGGGCACACCGCGGTGCAGCGGCCGCACATGGTGCAGGCATCGGTGTCGAGCAGCTGCTTCCAGGTGAACTCGTTCACCAGCGACACGCCGATGGTCTCGATGTCGTCGGCCTCCATCAGGTCGGGCACCATCCGCATGGCGCCCTTGGGCCGCTCGCGATCGCGCAGGTACATGTTGAGCGGCGAGGTGAACATGTGCCGCAGCATGGTGATGGGCAGCATCACCAGGAAGGCCATGAAGCAGCCCACGTGGGCGATCCACCACACCTGGTGCCAGCCGCGGATGTTGGCGAGACCGTCGAACGCGGCCGACAGCGGATAGCCGATGAATGACCACTGCTCGTATGCGGGCCGTCCGTCGATCACAATGCGCATGGCCTCGGCCACGAACCCGGTGGCACCCAGCGCGGCGAGCACGACCAAGATGACCATGTGCTCTGGCCGCGACTTGATCCGGATGCGGTACGGGCGCGCGGCATACCGGCGCACGATCGCCCAGACCGCTCCGGCCAGGAAGATCACTCCCGCCAGATCACCGACGAAGCTGAAGCCCTGGTAGGTGGGTCCGACGAGGAACTTCGCAGCCGTCGGCAGCTGGTGGTTGATCTCGAGCGTGGTGGTGACCGCCAGCAGCACCAGGAAGCCGTAGTAGAGCAGTGCGTGCATCACGCCGGCGGCCGGGTCGCGCAGCAGTGTCCGCATGAGCACACCGCCGCGGTAATCGTGCAGTCGCCGGCGGGCGTTGGACGCAGTGGTGGAGCGTCGATCGGGCGCTCCCCGCTGCCAGTTACGCGTGCGCTGGGCGAAGTTCCATGCTCCGTAGACGATCAGCACGCACGTCAAGGCGTAGAACGCGAACTTGACCCCGCCCGGCACATTGCCGAACACTTCTCGATGCGCGGCGTCGGTGTCTTCGTGGAAACCGAACGCCGCCGCGGCGATGCCCGAGGCAGCGGTGATCGCCGCGAATGCGATACCGATGCCCAGCACGAGCTGGTGCGGTCGCAGAGGCGGCTTGCTCACGCTGGCGAAGTTAGCTGACGGCCCTGCGACACCCGGGAGCCTCGAACGCCAACGGCGCCCGCGGGCTCACGATGCCGCGAGCGGTTCAGCCGTAGAGCTTGCGGTTGGCCTTGCGCAGGCGAGCTGCCAGCTCTGACAGCAGCTTGTGCGCCACCGACGGGGTGCTGTCGATGATGCCCTTCAGCTCCCGCCGCGACAGCATGATCGTCTCCATGTCGGTAGCGGCAACCACCGACGCGGTGCGCGGGCCATCGTCGAACAGCGACATCTCGCCGATGGACTCGCCCGGGCCGATCTCGGCGACCTTGCGCCCGTTGCGCCGCACGACTGCGGTGCCGTGCACGATCACGAAGGCGTAGCCGGCCGTTGGACCGCCGCTGCCTTCCTCCACGATGTTGTCGCCGGCCGTGAAATCGATTTGCTCGGCCCTGCGTGCGATGTGCTGGAGTTCCTTCTTGCTGCAGTCGGAGAACAGATCAACTTCACGAAGACTCTCCGCACGATTCGCTACCGACATATCCCGCTCCTTGCCGCCGTGGGCTGTTGCGCCGGGGCTGGCTGGCCCACAAGCGCCGGACCGTAGCACGCGCCCGGCCCCCAAGACGCGCCAGAGACTAGCGCCCGCCGCCCGCCAGACGGGCAAGTTGCGTGCAATCGGCCCTGCGGCGTGCGACGCTACAGAGGCTGAGTCGGGAGGGCGCAATGGTTGAGGCCTCGGTTGCGATGGTGACAGCGGTCATCAAGCCGCACCGGCTCGAGATGGTGCTCGAGGCGCTGCGGGATCTCGACATCACCGGGCTCACCGCATCGGAGGTACGGGGATTCGGCCGTCAGGGCGGCCACACCGAGACGTACCGGGGCACCGAGTACCACGTGGACTTCATTCCGAAGGTTCGCATCGAGGTGCTGGTGGCGACCGAGCTGGCGGAGCGGGTGGTGGATGCCATAGTCGAATCCACGCGTACTGAGCGGATTGGCGATGGCAAAGTGTGGGTCACTGCCGTCAACAGCGTTGTGCGTATTCGCACTGGTGAGCGCGGCATCGACGCTCTCTAGCCGGAAGGCGCGCTGAACTGTGTGCCCGCGGCGAGGGCGGCAGTGCCCTCAGCGACCAGCGATCCGGCTGGTCGCAACGTCGCCGAGTTCACCGCCGCCCTTGCCGCTATTCGTCTGGTGCGCTTTAGGCGATACTCAGCGGAGGTAGCGGGTTTCTACTGGGCACTGCGTTGTTACTTGCAGGTCGGCGTCGAGTTCGTAGACGAGGGGTATGCCGGTGGGGATGTTGAGCTGGGCGATCTCGCTGTCGCCGATGCCGTCGAGATGCTTCACGAGCGCCCGCAGGCTGTTGCCGTGCGCGGCGACCAACACGGTCGCGCCGGCTCGCAGATCGCCGACGATGCCGTCATGCCAGTAGGGCAGCATGCGCTGCACGACGTCGGCTAGGCACTCGCCGCGCGGCACCTCGCCGGCGGCCAAGCCTGCGTAGCGCGGGTCGCTGGCGACGTCGAACTCGTGGTCTGGGGGCATCGGCGGGGGAGGCACGTCATAGCTGCGCCGCCAGAGATGGACTTGTTCGGTGCCGTGCCGTTCGGCCATCTCCGCCTTGTTCAGACCGGTGAGCGCGCCGTAGTGCCGTTCGTTGAGACGCCAGTGCCGCCGTACCGGCAGCCAGCTCCGGCCCATCGCGTCGAGCGTCGCGTTGGCGGTCTGGATGGCACGCCGAAGGAGCGATGTGTGCACGACGTCGGGTGCGATGCCTGCAGCGAGGAGGGTGGCGCCGGCGGCGTGGGCTTCCGCCTGCCCGTCGTCAGTCAGCCCGACGTCCCACCAGCCGGTGAAGCGGTTCTCGAGATTCCAGGCGCTCTGGCCGTGGCGCAGGAGCACGAGGGTGTGCGTGTCGCCTGACGATGGCATGGGCCTGCACGGTAGCCCGCCACGGTCGTGGTCAGTTGTGGGCCCGCAGCAGAGGCGCCAGGACCCTCAGCGACCAGCGATCCGGCTGGTCGCAACGTCGCAGAGTCTCCTGCCGCCTCGGCTGCTATGACGCTTGTGCGGCAGTACCGGTAGCATGACTCAGAGAAGTTGCTAGTAAGACACTCAACTTATATGCTTATCTCCACTACCAATCTGCATTCTTGGCCGGTTTGGGCCGGGATACCACACAAGGAAAGGCACAGCGATGCCCAAGGCTGTCGGAATTGACCTCGGAACCACGAACTCGGTGGTGGCTGCGATGGAGGGCGGCGAGCCCGCCGTCATTGCCAACGCCGAAGGCGACCGCACGACCCCGTCGGTCGTGGCGTTTGCCCGCAATGGTGAGGTGTTGACCGGCGAGGTCGCCAAGCGGCAGGCGGTCACAAACCCCGACCGCACCATTGCCTCGGTCAAGCGGCACATGGGCACCACCTGGGGCAAGTCCATCGATGACAAGAACTACACGCCGCAGGAGATCTCGGCCCGGGTGCTGCAGAAGCTGAAGCTCGACGCCGAGCAGTACCTCGGCGACACGGTGACCGAAGCGGTCATCACCGTGCCGGCGTACTTCGACGACGCGCAGCGGACCGCCACGACCGAGGCGGGAAAGATCGCCGGCCTCGACGTACTGCGCATCATCAACGAGCCCACGGCCGCCGCGCTGGCGTACGGCCTCGACAAGGAAACCGAGGACCAGACGATCCTGGTGTTCGACCTCGGCGGCGGCACGTTCGACGTGTCTGTGCTCGAGATCGGCGACGGCGTCTTCGAGGTGAAGTCCACCGCCGGTGACACTCACCTTGGCGGCGACGACTGGGACGCCGCTGTGGTCGCGTGGCTGGTGGCGTCGTTCAAGGGCGACCATGGGGTCGACCTGAGCAGCGACGCAATGGCCTGCCAGCGTTTGCGGGAGGCGGCCGAGCAGGCCAAGAAGGACCTGTCGTCCAAGCAAACCACCCAGATCAACCTGCCGTTCATCACGGCAACCGACAGCGGCCCCCTCCACCTCGACTACGAGCTGAGCCGGTCCAAGTTCGAGGAGCTGACGTTCGACCTGCTGAAGCGCTGCCGGTCGCCGTTCGAGCAGGCCATCAATGATGCGGGCCTCGCGAAGTCCGACATCGATCACGTGATCCTGGTGGGCGGCTCCACGCGCATGCCCGCCGTGCAGAAGCTGGTGACCGAGCTCACCGGCCGTGAACCCCACAAGGGCGTGAATCCCGACGAGGTGGTCTCGGTGGGCGCGGCCATCCAGGCCGGGGTGCTCAAGGGCGACGTCACCGACGTGCTGCTGCTGGATGTCACACCGCTCAGCTTGGGCATCGAGACCAAGGGCGGCGTGATGACGCGCCTCATCGATCGCAACACCACGATCCCGACGCGCCGGTCGGAGATGTTCACCACCGCCGAAGACGGCCAGCCCTCCGTGGAGATCCACGTGCTGCAGGGCGAGCGGGAAATGGCGGCCGGCAACAAGACACTGGGCAAGTTCCAGCTGGTCGGCCTGCCGCCGGCGCCGCGAGGCGTCCCGCAGATCGAGGTGGCGTTCGACATCGATGCCAACGGCATCGTCCACGTGTCCGCGAAGGACAGCGCGACCGGCAAGGAGCAGTCGATCACCATCACCGGGCAGTCGGCCATGTCGCCCGAGGAGATCGAGAGGATGGTCTCCGATGCCGAGGCGCATGCCGCGGAGGACGCCCGCCGGCGGGAGGAGGCCGAGATCCGCAACAACGCGGACACGCTCGTGTACCAGACCCGCAAGCTGCTCGATGAGCAAGGCGACAGCGTCTCCGCCGACGACAAGGAGCCTGTGGAATCCGCCTTGGCGGCTGCCAGCGAGGCACTCGAGAGCGACGATCTCGACGCCATCCGCTCGGCCACCGAGACGCTCGCTGCGGCCAGCAGCGCGTTCAGCCAGAAGCTGTACGAGTCTGCGGCCGCGAACACCGCGACTGATGCTGATGGCGCCGGTTCTGACGACGATGTCGTCGACGCGGAGATCGTGGACGAGGAGAAGTGAGCGAGACCGAGACCGAGCTCGATGCAGCGGCTGCGGAAGCAGTCGGCGAGAGCCCAGCGGATCTGGACGGTCCAGGGTCTGAGCCGGCTGATCTGCTGGCCCAGCTCGACGCCGTGACCGCCGAGCGCGACGACTACCTCGACCAGCTGCAGCGCCAACGGGCGGAGTTCCAGAACTACCGGAAGCGAGTCGAAGCGGAGCGGCGTCAGCAGGTGTCTGCCGGCGTCAGCCGCTTGGTCGAGTCGCTGCTGCCGGTGCTCGACGGGTGCGACGCCGCCGTTGCCCAGGGACACAGCGAAGTGACCGCCGTGGGCCAGTCGCTCATGGTGGCGTTGGGCAAAGCGGGGCTCGAACGCATCGACGCCGTCGGGGAGCCGTTCGATCCCACCCAGCACGAGGCGGTGACGATCGAGCAAGCGCCCGCCACTCCGGCGCCGGACGAAGACGCTGACGCCTCCGATGCAGACTCTACGGCCGCCGCGGAGCCAGACGATGCCGATGCGCTGGCCCATGCCGACGGCGCCCGTCAAGTGGTGACAGCTGAGCTGCGCAGCGGCTTTCGCTTCGACGGCCGGGTGCTGCGCGCCGCCATGGTCAAGGTGCGCACGGGGTAGGGGGCCACGATGGACCCACGACGCGAGTGGTTCGAGAACGACTACTACGCGGCCTTGGGTGTCTCGCCCGATGCGTCGGACAAGGACATCACCAAGGCGTACCGGAAGCTCGCGCGCAAGCACCATCCAGATTCGAGCGCCGGCGACGAGGAACGCTTCAAGCAGATCTCTGCGGCGTACGACGTCATCGGCGACTCCGAAAAGCGCGCGGCGTATGACGAGGCGCGCCGTCTGGGGCCCGTCGGCTTCGGCCCCCAGATGGGGGGGTTTGCGTCGGGGCCGGGCGGCTTCAGCATCCGCATCGAGGATCTGGGCGACCTGGGCGGCATCTTCGGCAACCTCTTCGGCGACGGCCGCGGGCGGGCCGGCCGTGGCGGGCCCATGCCGATGCGCGGTCACGATCTCGAGACCCGGCTCGGCATCTCGTTTCGCGACGCCGTGGAAGGTGCGGTGACCGAGGTCAGCGTTCCGGACCCGTCCGGAGGCGGCATGCGCATCGTGAAGGTGCGCATTCCCGCCGGAGTTGACGACGGCGGGCGGATCAGGCTTGCGGGCAAGGGCTCGCCCGGCTCGGGCGGAGGACCCAACGGCGACCTGTTCGTGCTGGTGGACGTGGCACCCGATGCCGACTTCGGCCGTGACGGTCGCAACCTCACCGTCAGCGTCCCGATCACCTTTCCCGAGGCCGTCTTCGGGGCCGATGTCAGGGTGCTGGATTTCGACGGGAACTCGGTGACGCTGCGTATCCCGCCAGGCACCCCGTCGGGCAAGACCTTCCGGGTGCGCGATCGAGGCGTCACCACCCGCCGCGGCACCGGCGATCTGCTGGTGAGCGTCGACATCGGGGTGCCGACGAAGCTGTCGTCTGCCGAGCAGGAGGCCATCGAGGCGCTGCGCGACGTCACCGACTTCGAGGCAGGGACAGGCCGGCGACAGCGCGAGGCCGAGCCGGAACCGGCGACGTTCGCCGACACCGCAGGAGCGAAGCAGTAGCGACCAGGGGACGAACCGAGGAACACCGTCATGACCGAACAACCCAGGCGAACGCCATCTGCGTCCGAGCGCAACCGGGCGCTGTATGTCATCTCGGTGGCGGCCGAGCTCGCTGGCGTGCATGCCCAAACACTGCGGATCTATGAGCGCAAGGGATTGCTGGCCCCCGCACGCACCTCCGGCGGCAGCCGTCGCTACAGCGACCGCGACATCGCCATGCTCAACCGCATCAGCCAGCTCACCAGCGAGGGCCTCAACCTGGCAGGCGTCAAGCGCGTGATGGAGCTCGAGGAGCGCGTGGCGGCGCTGGAGCGCAAGCTGGCCGGCGTGCAGGCCGAGGCAGCCACGCTGGTGGCCGAGACGCACCGGCAGTACCGGCGTGACCTGGTGCCGCTTCCGCAGACCGATCTCATCAGGCGTCCGGGCTCGGCGCCCGGCTCGGGGCCGCTTCCGCAAGGCTGAGCCAGTCGGCTGCCTATTGTTCAGTCAAGAACTCTAAGTCATCTATTATCAAGATTTCTGCTAAACTTGACATCATGAACCACGACGCAGATCCTCACAACCGTCCGCTGCCGTCCAGCCCCCCGATGCACCAGTGCTCCGAGGCACTCGAGCGATTCGGCCGCGATCTCACGGCCGAGGCTCGCGATGACAAGCTCGATCCTGTTATCGGCCGCGATGACGAGATCCGCCGGATCATCCAGGTGCTGTCAAGGCGTACCAAGAACAACCCGGTCCTGATCGGCGAACCAGGCGTGGGCAAGACGGCGATCGTCGAAGGCCTGGCCCGCCGCATCGCCGAGGGCGACGTTCCCGACGGTCTGCGCGACAAGCGTGTCGTCGCGCTCGACCTGGCTGCGATGGTGGCAGGGGCCAAGTACCGGGGCGAATTCGAGGAACGGCTCGAAGCGGTGCTGGGCGAGATCGCCGAATCCGACGGCGCGATCATCACGTTCCTCGACGAGGTGCACACGCTGGTCGGCGCCGGCGCGGGCGGTGACAGTTCGCTCGACGCAGCCAACATGCTCAAGCCGATGCTGGCGCGCGGGCAGCTGCGACTAGTGGGCGCGACGACGCTCGACGAGTACCGCCAGCACATCGAAGACGACGCTGCGCTCGAACGGCGCTTCGCTCCCGTCTATGTCGGCGAACCATCGGTCACTGATGCGGTGGCCATCGTGCGCGGGCTGAAAGAGCGCTACGAGGTCCACCACGGCGTGCGCATCACCGACGCAGCACTGGTGGCCGCGGTCAACCTGTCGGATCGATACCTGCGAGAGCGTTTCCTGCCCGACAAGGCCATCGATCTCATGGACGAGGCTGCCAGCCGCCTGCGGATCGAGATCGACTCGGTGCCCCTCGAGATCGACGTGTGCGAGCGGCGCATCCGCCAGCTCGAGATCGAGGAACTGGCGCTGAGCGGCGAGGAATCGTCGAATGAGTCGAGCAGCAGTTCATCGGGAAGCCAGGGGCACGAGAACCAGCGGCGCGACGCGATCGCGGAGGAACTCGCATCTGAGCGCGAGCGTGTTGGGGGGCTCAAGGCGCACTGGCAGGCGGAGAAGGCGGCGATCAACCGGATCCGGGCGCTGAAGTCCGAAGCCGAGGCACTGGCTGCCCAAGTGGAGCGCGAAACCGATCTTGGGCAGGCCGCGAAGATCCGCTTCGGTGAACTGCCAGAGGTGCACCGGCATCTCGATGAAGCAGCCGGGGAGCTGGCACGACTGCAGGCAGGCAAGCGGATCCTGCGGGAAGAGGTAGATGCGAACGACATCGCCGAGGTGGTGTCGCGCTGGACGGGCATCGCCACGAGGCGGCTGCTCGAAGGAGAGGTGCACAGGCTGGTGCACTTGGAAGAGACGCTGGCTCGCCGAGTCGTCGGCCAGCAACGTGCGGTCGCAGCGGTCGCCAATGCCATCCGGCGCAGCCGCGCCGGGCTGAGCGAGCCGGATCGGCCCATCGGGAGTTTCCTGTTCCTGGGTCCGACCGGTGTCGGCAAGACCGAGCTGGCCCGTGCGTTGGCCGAAGCGTTGTTCGACGACGAACGCGCCATGGTTCGGATCGACATGTCGGAGTATCTGGAACGGCACTCGGTCAGCCGCCTGATCGGCGCACCCCCCGGGTACATCGGCCATGACGACGGCGGCCAGCTGACCGAGGCAGTCCGCCGCAGGCCGTACTCGGTTGTGCTGCTCGATGAGATCGAGAAGGCACACGCCGACGTGTTCAACGTGCTGCTGCAGGTGCTCGACGACGGTCGGCTGACGGACGGTCAAGGTCGCACGGTCGACTTCTCCAATGTCGTCCTCATCATGACGTCGAACCTGGCGGTTGACCCAGCGGAGTTCTTCGCACCGGAGTTCATCAACCGCGTCGACGAGATCCTGCAGTTCGACGCCCTCAGTCGCAGCGACGTGGCTGCCATTGCCGAGCGGCAGCTGGAGATCTTGCGCACCCGTCTTGCCGATCGCGAGATCACGCTGGAGGTCACGGCGGCAGCAGCCGAGTTGCTCGCCAACCGCGGGTACGACCCCGCCTACGGCGCCCGGCCGCTCCGGCGCTTGATCCAGCGCGAGCTCACCGATCCGCTGGCCTCTGGTCTGCTCGACGGCACGTTCGCCGATGGCGACGCGGTGACGGTGGACAACGTCGACGGCTCGTTCAGTCTCAACACGACGTTGCCGCCGGCGCGCACCGCACCTGACGAGCACGACGGCGCGCAACCTTGGCCGAAAGCCTCCTGACCAGTCAGCGCAGTCTGGCCGCCCGGGGCCAGGTCTCAGCCTCTTGAACGCCCCGCAAGTCGGCCAATTCCACCGGAAATCCGGCGGCCCCGGAGGGGTCACTCCCTAGACTGATTTGGTGACGACGACAGCGTCCTGCCGGCTGGCGATGGGCTGACGCATGCCCGGCTCGATCGTCGTAGGAATGCAATGGGGCGATGAGGGCAAGGGCCGCATCGTCGACATCGTCGCAAAGGAATGCCAGCACGTCGTTCGCTACCAAGGCGGCCACAACGCCGGGCACACACTCGTGGTCGGCAGCGAGACGTTCAAGCTGCAGCTCATCCCGAGCGGCGTCCTGTACGACCACGTCACGCCCATCATCGGCAACGGGGTCGTGGTGAACCCCTGGGTGCTGCTGGGCGAGATCGACATGCTGACCGAGCGGGGCGTCGACTGCCGGCGCCTCATGCTCAGCCCGGCGGCACACCTGGTACTGCCCTACCACCAGCTCGTGGACGAACTGGTGGAGGAGCGGCACGGTCACGCCGGGCTGGGCACCACCAAGCGAGGAATCGGGCCCGCCTATGCCGACAAGGCAGCGCGGGTGGGCCTTCGTGTCGAAGACCTGCTGGAGCCAGCCGTGTTGCGCGAGCGGCTGCACAACGTCCTCGACGACCGCAACGACTACCTGGGGCGAGTGTTCGATCATCCGGGCATCGACCCGGACACGCTGGCCGATCAACTGCTCGACGAGGTCGCGCCCCGCCTGGGGCCGCTGCTGGCCGACACCGTCGGCTGGCTGCACGAAGCGCTGCACGCCGGCGAGCGGGTGCTATTCGAGGGTGCCCAAGCCACGTTCTTGGATCTCGACCACGGCACCTACCCGTTCGTCACGTCGTCGAATCCGGTGGCAGGGTTCGCGCTCGTCGGCTCGGGCATCGGCCCCGGCGCTGTCGATCAGGTCATCGGCATCGCCAAGGCGTACACCACCCGGGTGGGCTCTGGCCCTTTCGTCACCGAGCTCGACGGCGAGGTCGGCGAGCATCTGCGAGATCGCGGCGCGGAATACGGCACCAACACCAACCGGCCGCGCCGCTGCGGTTGGTTCGACGCCGTGATGGGCCGCCAGGCAGTGCGCCTGAATGCATGCACCGAGATCGCGCTCACCAAGCTCGACGTGCTCGACGAACTCGACACGATCCAGGTCTGCGTTGCCTACGAGGTGGACGGTCGCCGGTATGACCACCTGCCACACCTGCGCTCCCTGCACGATCGAGCTGTCCCCGTGTACGCCACGCTGCCGGGCTGGAAGACACCGCTCGACAAGGTCACCGAGCGGTGGCAGCTGCCCCGCCAAGCGGTCGATTACATCGTGTTCCTCGAACGCCAGCTCGGTCTGCCGATCCGGTATGTCTGCGTCGGCCCCGGCCGTGAGCAGTACATCCGCTTCGCAGCGTGAGCTGCGAAGTTTGGACCCAGCGCAGCGTGAGACACCTTCCGTTCGCACCCCCTGCCCATGAGGTTGACGGCCGATGAAGGTCTGTGTGGTCGGCCAAGGCGGTCGTGAGCATGCGTTCGCGAGCGCTCTCGCCCGCAACGCCGAGGTCGTTGTCACGCCGGGCAATCCCGGCATTTCGGGCAGCGTCGCAACACCGCCCGCCGAGATCGATGCCGACCTCTTCGTGATCGGCCCGGAAGGGCCGCTGGCAGACGGCCTCGCTGATCGCCTGCGAGCAGACGGCCGGCTCGTGTTCGGACCGGGCGCGGACGGCGCCGCGCTGGAGAGCTCCAAGGCGTGGATGAAAGAAGTCGTCAGCGCCGCCGGCGTGCCCACGGCGGCCTATGCGGCATTCGACAGCGACCCCGCAGGCCGCCGTGCAGCGCACGCCTACCTGGAGACGCTGCCGCCGCCGTACGTTGTCAAGACCAGCGGCCTCGCTGCGGGCAAAGGCGTGCTGGTCACCGACGAGCTGGCCGAAGCCCACGCCGACGTCGATGCCAAGCTGGACGGCACTGCATTCGGGGATGCCGGTCGCCGCATCGTGATCGAAGAGGGAATGGGTGGCCCCGAGGTGTCGCTGTTCGCGCTGTGCGACGGCCGCCGCGTGGTGCTGCTGCCCACGGCCGTGCGCGATCACAAGCGCATCGGCGACGGCGACACGGGGCCCAACACCGGCGGCATGGGCTGCGTCTCGCCGCTGGCCGATGTCGACCGGGCCGCCTGCGACGAACTGGCCGCGATGGCATTCGAGCCGACGCTGGCTGAGTTGATCCGGCGGGGCGTCGACTATCGCGGCGTGCTCTACGCGGGCTTCATGCTGACGCCCGACGGACCCCGGCTGCTGGAGTTCAACGTCCGCTTCGGCGATCCCGAGGCACAGGTCACGCTGCCGCGCATCGAGAACGATCTGGCGCAGCTCTTGGCGGAAGCGGCAGCGGGAGAGCTGACTGACGAGGTCGTCGTCTCCGACGATGCCATGGTGTGCGTCGTCTGCGCCGCCGAGGGATACCCGGCAGCGCCGCGCACGGGTGATCTCATTGCGGGCCTTGAGCGTGCGCGAGAAGTTCCGGGCGTCACCGTGTTCTGCGCAGGCGTCGGGGCTGGCGACGGGCAGACGGTTCCGTCCGAGTCGCTGCTGACCGGGGGCGGCCGGGTGCTGAATGTGTGCGGCCGCGGGCCCGATGTGGCGGTGGCACGCGACCGCGCATACGAAGCCGTGCGGCAGCTCAGCTGGCCGGGCATGACCTACCGCACCGACATCGCCGCTGCTGAGGCCGCGGCAGCCGCCAGCCTCAGCCGATGACGGCGTTCATGGGTGCTGGCGTCCTGTTCGGACATCGCCCCATCACTCGCTCCGGGAGGCGAGACTCAGACGGTACGTCGATGGGCAACACGCCGATGCATGTCAGGAGAGCAAATCGATGAAGGTCGCCATCTTGATGGGCTCACCGAACGATGCGTCGAAGATGGCACCCGCCGCCGAGATGCTCGACAGGTTCGATATCAAACACGTGACCGAAGTGATGAGCGCTCACCGCACACCTGCAGCCGTGGCGTCGTTCGCGACCGGAGCACGCGACGCCGGCTTTGCCGCGGTCATCTGCGGGGCCGGCATGGCAGCGCACTTGGCTGGTGTGGTGGCTGCGCACACCACCCTGCCGGTGATCGGCGTGCCGCTCAGCGGCGGCCTCGCCGACGGCCTCGATGCGCTGCTGTCGACGGTGCAGATGCCAAAGGGCATCCCGGTCGCCACCGTCGCGGTGAACGGCTCGGCGAATGCGGCTGTGCTCGTGGTGGAGATGCTGGCGGTGACCGATGCGGAGCTCGCTGCCCGCCTGGACGAGTTCCGCGCCGCTGGTGCCCGGTGAGGCTGGGTCCGGTGAGGTCGGTGTGAGCCCCGAGGTCATTCCCAACGTTCTGGCGACTCGCTACGCCTCGGCGGAGATGGCCGAGCTCTGGTCGCCCGGCCACAAGGTCGTCCTCGAGCGTCGCTTGTGGATCGCGGTGCTCGAGGCGCAGCGAGACGCGGGTGTCGACGTGCCTGACGGCGCGCTGGAGGCGTACCGAGAGGTGGCCACCCAGGTCGACCTCGACTCGATCACCGAGCGGGAACGGATCACGCGCCACGACGTGAAGGCGCGCATCGAGGAGTTCTGCGCGCTCGCCGGCTACGAGCAGATCCATCGCGCCATGACCTCACGCGATGTCACCGAGAACGTCGAGCAGTGCCAAGTCGCCGCCGCCTTGGGCCTGGTAGCCCAACGCATGGCGGCCTTCATCGTGCGCATCGCCGGGTTGGCGACCTCGTACCGCGACCTCGTGATGACCGCACGCACGCACAATGTGCCCGCGCAGGCGACCACGCTGGGCAAGCGCTGGGCCACGATCGGCACCGAGGCGCTCGTGTCGCTCGAGCGCACCGAGGCGCTCGTGGCCCGCTACCCGTTGCGCGGCATCCGCGGACCGGTGGGCACGCAGCAGGACATGCTGGAGCTGTTGGGTGACGATCCAGCAGCTGTGGATCGCCTGGAGCGACGCCTCGCCGCCGAGCTGGGCTTCACCCGGGTGCTCGGTTCCGCTGGGCAGATCTATCCCCGCTCGCTCGACCTCGACGTCGTGGCAGCGCTGGTCGGTGCCGCGGCACCGCTCGGCAACCTGGCGCTGGGCGTACGGCTCGGCGCCGGTCACGAACTGGTCACCGAAGGCTTCGCTGCCGGCCAGGTCGGTTCGTCTGCCATGCCGCACAAGATGAACACCCGCTCGTGCGAGCGAATCACCGGCCTCGTGACCATCCTGCGCGGGCACCTGACGATGGCTTCGCAGCTCGCCGGCAACCAATGGGATGAAGGTGACGTGAGCTGTTCGGTAGTGCGCCGCGTCGTGCTCCCCGATGCCTTCTTCGCACTCGACGGAGCGCTGCAGACTGCCTTCAGCGTCCTGGACGGCTTCGCCGTCTTCCCGGCTCGGGTCGAAGCCGAACTGGCCGCATACCTGCCGTTTCTCGCAACCACCCGTCTGCTCGCCGCCGCCGTGGCAGCAGGCGCCGGCCGCGAGGAAGCGCACGAGCGCATCGGCGCGCATGCGACCGCTGCAGTGCTGGCGCTGCGCGAGGGCACCGTCGACCGCAACGATCTCGCGGCTCGCATCGTGGCCGATCCTGAGCTGCAGCTCAGCGACGACGATGTCGCGGCAGCGCTTGCAGATCGGGCGTCGTTCAGCGGCCGCGCTGCGGACCAGGTCGACGAGTTCGTGGCTGCCGCGGCCAAGGTTGCGGAGCGGTACGGCGCAGCCGTCGACTACGAGCCGGGTGAGGTGCTGTGAGCCGAGCGGCGGGTGACGCCGAACGATGACCGGCGAGACGATGACAAGAGAGGCAACGTGAGCGAGCTTGAGCTAGTCCACCGCGGGAAGGTACGCGAGATGTACCGCGTCGACGACAGGCACCTGTTGATGGTGGCCAGTGACCGCATCTCGGCCTTCGACGTCGTGTTCAACGAACCGGTGCCCGACAAGGGCCGAGTGCTGACGGCCATGACGGCGTGGTGGTCGACATGGCTCGGCGACATCGCCCCGACCCATGTGGTCTCCGCCGACCCCGCCGACTTCCCGGCTGCGGCGCGACGACCCGAATGGGCCGGCCGAGCGCTCCTCGTTCGGCGGGCGGAGATGCTGCCCATCGAGTGCATCGTGCGCGGGTACATCACCGGCTCGGCATGGAAGGAATACCGCGAGCGCGGCACCATGCACGACGAGCCGCTGCCGGCCGGTCTGCTCGAATCACAGCAGCTCCCCGAACCAGTCTTCACGCCGTCCACCAAGGCAACCGATGGACACGACGTGAACATCTCGTTCGCTGCTGCCGCGGAACTGGTGGGCTCCGAGGCGGCTGCAGCCGCCCGCCGAGTGTGCGTCGATGCCTACAGCACGGCGGCCGCACATGCGTCCGAGCGGGGGATCATCATCGCCGACACCAAGTTCGAGCTGGGCTATGTGGACGGCACCCTGGTGGTCGCCGACGAGTGGCTCACACCCGACTCGTCTCGCTTCTGGCCCAAGGATCACTGGCAGCCCGGCGCATCGCCGCCGTCGCTCGACAAGCAGCCGGTGCGCGACGCCACCGAAGCCACCGGATGGAACAAGGAACCGCCCCCGCCGCCGCTCACTGGCGATGTGGTTGCCGCCACCCGCGCTCGCTACATCGAGGCGTACGAGACACTGACCGGTGAGTCATTCGACGACTGGTTGGCGCACTCCGGCGTGCCGGCGGGAACTCCCGCTTCATGAATCGCTGGGATGTGCTGGTGGAAGTCTCGCCACGAGCCGAGATTGCCGATCCGGCCGGCACCACGATCGAGCGAGCCCTCGCAGCGCTCGGATTTGCGGGCGTGAGCGGCGTCAGGGTCGGCAAGGCCATCCGCATGGAGGTCACCGCCGCCGACGTGTCCGAAGCCCGTTCGGTGACAGAGCAGATGTGCGAACGCCTGCTGGCGAATCCAGTGATCGAGGACGCGCGTATCGAGCTGCGTGCCACGACGCAGGATCACAGCCCGTGAGTGCCCCGTGAGTGCGGCCACGAATGTGCCAATGAGTGTGACAGTCGGCGTGGTCCAATTTCCCGGCACGAACTGCGATCTCGACACGATCGATGCTCTGGCCGACCTCGGGGCGCGGACAGCGCTGCTACGCAGTGACGAAACCTCGCTGGGCGGTGTGGACGCCGTCGTCATTCCGGGTGGATTCGCTCACGGCGACTACCTGCGTACTGGGGCAATCGCCCGCTTCTCGCCGATCATGAACGCGGTGGCGTCATTTGCGGGTGCCGGAGGTCCCGTGGTCGGCATTTGCAACGGATTCCAAGTACTCACCGAGGCAGGACTGCTTCCGGGAGCATTGCGACCCAATGCCGGGCTCTCGTTCCTGTGCCAACCGCAGCAGTTGATCATGGCGTCGGTGAATCACGCATTGGGACATGGTCTGTCGCCGTCGGATCAACTGAGCATTCCCATCAATCACTTTGAAGGGAACTATGTGTGTGACCGCGCGACGTTGCAACGTTTACATACGAACGGTCAAATCGTGATGCGCTATGTCGCCAACCCGAATGGTTCAGTGGACAACATCGCCGGCGTTTGCAACGAAGCGGGCAATGTGGTGGGCCTGATGCCCCATCCGGAACGGGCGACGTCTGAGCTACTGGGTTCTGCTGACGGCCGCAAGTTGCTCGAAGCATTGCTCTGTGCGGCAGCGAGCACCCGTCAAGCCGTCGGTTTCCACGCGGCATGAAGACGCGCAGGACTGCAATGGCTCGGGTTTCGCTGGCCGAGAGCCAGGAGATCTGAGGTGTCAGCCGCCCCGTGTGATGCCCGCACGGGTCAGCATGTCGGTCGGAACGCCGAATTCTCGCCAGGTGGCGTACTGGATTCCCTTGCGCTGGCCGTAGTTGGCGGCGTGGGCGACAAAGCCTTCTTCGACAGAAGCCATGTCGGGCTCGACCTGCAGTTCCTCGATCGCGGCTTCGATGTCGCGACGCTCCTGCATCAGGAGCAAGCGCTTGATCGGCTTCGCCTCACCGATCTCGGCGTCGATAGCGTCCCGCTTGGACTTCAGAGACTCAGCACTCGGACGGCGACCTGGCTTCGGGCGATTGGTTTCGAGGGCCTCGAGATAGTCCCGCACTGCCGTGGCCTCGATGCGGCCCGCGGCAATAGCTGCTTTGTGTTCGTCGGACATTGTTCTTTCGCTCATGACGTCTGTATAGCACGACGTTTTCCGTTATCCAATGAACTCGGGTTGATGTGACTGCAGTAGCTTCCGATACAACCAGCATTCATGCGGCACTCGGCCTGACTGACGCCGAATACGAGCGCATTTGCGAGCTCTTGAAACGTCAACCGAACCATCTCGAACTCGCGATGTATGCGGTGATGTGGTCCGAGCATTGCTCGTACAAATCGTCGCGCCGCCATCTCGCCCGATTGCCGACCGAAGCCCCGTGGGTGCTCGTCGGACCCGGAGAGAATGCCGGTGTTGTCGATGTCGGCGACGGCATTGCTGTTGCCGTGCGCATCGAGAGCCACAACCATCCCTCGGCTATCGAGCCATATCAAGGTGCGGCGACCGGAGTCGGCGGCATCCTGCGCGACATCTTCACCATGGGCGCGCGGCCCATTGCGCTCGCAGATCCTCTGCGTGTGGGGCCGCTGGACGAGCCGCGCAGCAATTGGATTGCCGAGGGCATCGTCAGCGGCATCTCGGGGTATGGCAACAGCGTGGGTGTGCCCACCGTTGCCGGAGAGTTCGTGTCGTGCGAGACGTACCGAGACAACCCGCTGGTGAATGTGGCCGCCCTTGGGATCATGCCGACCGAACGCCTGGTGCTCGGCCGCGCCACCGAGGTGGGCAGCGCAGCCGTGCTCATGGGCGCGAGCACCGGTCGCGACGGCATCGGTGGCGTCAGCGTGCTGGCGTCAGCGGGATTCGACGAGGCCGTCGACGATGCCACGAAGCGCCCGAGCGTTCAGGTCGGCGATCCCTTCGAGGAAAAGCGTCTCATCGAGGCATGCCTGGAGCTGCTGGAGGCAGGGCTCGTCAGCGGCATCCAGGACCTCGGCGGCGCGGGCTTGACGTGCGCGGCGAGCGAAACGGCGTCGCGTGGCGGCACCGGCATGGAGGTGGATGTCAGCGTCGTGCCGCTGCGCCAGCACGGCATGGAGCCGTTCGAGATCATGACGTCGGAGTCTCAGGAGCGCATGCTGGCGATTGTCTCGCCGGCCAACGTCGATCGGGTGCTCGAGATCTGTTCCCGTTGGGAGGTGAGCGCGACGGTCGTCGGGCGCGTGACCGGCGACGGCATGCTGCGCGTGCGCGACGGGGTGGGCGGCGAGTTGCTGGCCGAAGTTCCTGCGCGCACGCTGCACGACGATGCACCGTCGTACGACCGGCCGATGCGGCCGCCGGCGGATCTGGCCTTCCGGCGCAGCGTCGACCCGGCGGCCGATCCCGCCGCGGGCAGCTCCAGCGACTGTGCTGCCGATCTGCTGGCGATGCTCGCCGACCCGAGCTGGGTGTACCGCCAGTACGACCACCAACTGTTCTTGAACACGGTTGTCGGCCCGGGCCGCGACGCCACGCTGCTGCGATTGCGAGATCCCCGCGACGGCACTCCTACCGGTCGCGGCCTCGCCGTGTCGGTGGACGGCAATCACCGCTGGTGCGATGCCGATCCTCGCGGTGGCACCGCCATGGTGGTGGTCGAGGCGGCGCTGAACCTCGCCTGTGTAGGCGCCGACCCCCTCGCACTCGTCAACTGCCTCAACTTCGGCAATCCGACCCATCCCGAGGTTATGTGGCAGCTTTCCGAGGCCATCGACGGCATGGCTGAAGCCTGTGACGCACTCGGCGTGCCCGTCGTGGGCGGCAACGTCAGCCTCTACAACGAGACGAACGGAACCAATATCAGCCCGACACCGGTGGTGTGCCTGCTCGGCGTGCATCCCGACCTCGTCCGGCGACCGGTCGCTGACGAGCTGCCGCCGGGCACAGCGCTCATGCTGCTGGCCCCGCCCGGCCCGGCCGCGCACGACGTCGATGCTGCACTCGATGTGGCCGCCGAGCAAACAGCGAGCGTGGCTGACGGACCGGCTCGCCAAGTGGCGCTGGGCGGCAGCCGCTGGGCTTGGGAACGTCGTGGCTGCCGTGACGGAGCGCTGCCCGAGCTCGATCTGGCAGGCAGCGTCGCAACCGCCCGATTCGTGGCTGCAGCCGTGCGGGATGGCCTCGTGCACTGCGCACACGATGTCTCCGACGGCGGCATCGCCGTGGCCATCGCGGAGATGTGCTGTCACGGCGGTGCGGGCGTGCATGCGAGAGTGCCGTCGCTGGGAAGCCCGGCACCGGCGGCACGAGCGCTCTTCGCCGAGCCGCCGGGCCGCGTCCTGGTAGCTGTCGAGCCGGGCAACGTCGAGCGCCTGGCGAGCGCAGCCGCAGCAGCGGCCGTTGCCTGCCGCCCGCTGGGGTCGTTCGGCGGGTCGAGAGTGCAGATCGGCCGTATCGCCGAACCCGGTTTCGACATCGACCTCGCGCTCGAGGACACACGTGCCCGGTGGAGCGGTGCGTTGCCCGAGGTGTTCTCCCAACCCGTCGAAGAAGCGGCGGCATGAGCGTCACGCCGGAGATGGGAGCGCACCTCGACGGGGCGAGCGAGCCGACGGCGGGCGTGGATCTGGTCAAGCCGCGCGAAGCCTGCGGCGTTTTTGGCGTGTATCAGCCGGGCGGCCCCGTCGCTCACCTGAGCTACCTGGGGCTGTATGCCCTGCAGCACCGCGGTCAGGAATCAGCCGGCATCGCAGTGTCGGACGGCACCCACATAACGGTCGTGAAAGACATGGGCTTGGTGGCCAGCGCATTCGACGACCGCGTGCTCGCAGGGCTCGAAGGTGATCTGGCCATCGGGCACACCAGGTACTCCACCACGGGATCGAGCTCTTGGCGTGCGGCGCAGCCGTTCTACCGGGGGCTCGACGGCACCGAATTCGCACTCGGGCACAACGGGAACCTCACCAACACGGCCGAGCTCGCGGCGGCCTCGGGCATGCTCGACGGCACCGTCACCAGCGACAGCGACTTGGTCGCCGAACTGGTTGCCCAGCGCATCACCGCTACACCGCAGATCACCCGTACCCGTCCACGCGAAGCGGTCACCGAGGCGCTGCTCGAGGTTCTGCCCAGCCTGCGCGGTGGTTTCACGTTCGTGGTCGCCGACCGCGACCGCCTGATCGGCGTTCGCGATCCGCACGGCATCTGGCCGCTGTGCCTGGGTCGACTCGATGCCGACGAGCACGCGGCCGAGGGGCCCAAGCGCAGCCAACCCAGCACCGGCCTGCCCGGCATCGATCAGCCCGGCGGCCATCAGCCCAGTGTCGGTCAGCCCGGCGTCAGCCAGCCGAGCGGCGGCTGGGTGCTGGCGTCGGAGAACCCTGCGCTGGAGGTGGTGGGCGCGACGTTCGAGCGCGAGATCCAGCCGGGCGAGATGATTATCGTCGACGCAGCCGGGTGCCGCTCGCTGTGGCCCTTTGCGGCCCGGCCGGCGACCGGTCACGGGGCGCCGCCGCATCTGTGCATCTTCGAGTTCGTGTATTTCTCGCGCCCGGACACCACCTTGGCCGGCCAGAACGTGCATGCAGCCCGACAGCGCATGGGCGCTCATCTGGCCACCAATGCACCGGTCGATGCCGACCTGGTGATGCCCGTTCCCGAATCGGGCATTCCTGCAGCACAGGGCTACGCACGCGCCAGCGGCATCGCCTACGGCGACGGTCTGGTCAAGAACCGCTACATCGGTCGCACGTTCATCGCTCCGAACCAGCACGTCCGTTCTCTGGGTGTGCGGACCAAGCTGAACCCGATCAGCTCCAACATCGACGGTCGCAGGCTCGTGGTGGTCGACGATTCGATTGTGCGTGGCACCACCACCCGGTCGATTGTGGACATGCTGCGCGGCGCCGGCGCCGCTGAGGTGCACCTGCGCATCTCCTCGCCTCCGTACCGCTGGCCGTGCTTCTACGGCATGGACACCGGCACCTCCGACGAGCTGCTGGCTGCGAATCGTGACCTGGTCGAGATCGAGGCGTACCTGGGTGTCGACTCGCTGGCCTACCTGAGCCTCGATCAGCTCGTCGAAGCCACCGGTGTGCCTGGCGGCGGGTTCTGTCATGCATGCCTGACTGGCGAGTATCCGCTGGAGATCGGAGCGGGCGCACGGGCCGAAGTCTTCGGCAGCGCTGCCGACGAGCCGAATCGGTCGATGATCGCGACGGGCAGCGTGCAGCCTGCCGCTGTCGCCGAGCCCGTGGCAGGGTGACTCCCGAACCGTTGACCTATGAAGCGGCGGGAGTGAGCATCGACGCGGGCGACGAAGCAGTGCGGCGCCTTGCGCCCCATGCCCGCAGCACGTACCGGCCTGAGGTGCTGAGCGACATCGGAGCGTTCGGGGCGGTCACGGCCCTGCCGGAGGGCTTCACCGACCCAGTGCTGGTGAGCGCGAATGACGGCGCGGGCACGAAGCCCCTCATTGCCGCGGCGCTCGGCCGGTGGGACACGATCGGGATCGATGTGGTGGCCATGTGTGTCGACGACATCGTCACGCTCGGTGCGCAGCCGCTGCTGTTCCACGATCAGATCACTGCAGGACGTCTTGACCCTGACGTCGTCGAGGCGATCGTGACGGGTCTGGCTGCAGGCTGCCGCAGCGCCGGCTGCGCGCTGGTCGGAGGCGAGTTGGCCGAGCACCCCGATGCACTCGCTCCCGGCGACTATGACATCGCCGGTTTTGCCGTGGGGGTGGCCGAACGCGCGCGGGTGCGAGGCCCCATCACCACCGGCGATGCAACGCTCGTGGGACTGGCGTCGGGCGGGCTTCGATGCAACGGCTACAGCCTGGCCCGTCGCGTCCTGCTCGGTGAGACGCCCGATCCGGCCGTGCTCGGCTCGCCGGCCTGGCCCGGTGCCGATTGTTCGCTGGGTGACGAGATGCTGCGACCGTCGGTCATCTACGCCCCTGCGGTGCTCGCGCTCTTCGACGAATGCGGTGCCGTGGGTGCAGCGCACATCACGGGCGGGGGACTGATTGCCAATGTGGCCCGCATGCTCGGCCCCAGCGTCGATGCCGTGCTCCGGCGCGGCTCCTGGCCGGCGCCCAGGATCTTCGACCGCATCGCGGATGATGGCCCAATTGCGCCCGAAGAGATGGAACGCGTCTTCAACCTCGGCATCGGCATGGTGGTTGCCGTGCCCCCGTCGGAGGTCGATGCGGCGGTGGGGATTGCGCAAGGCGGCGGCCACCAAGCTTGGGTGATCGGTGAGATCCGCCCGGGCACGGGCACGGCCCACTTGGTCGAAGCGGGCAGCTAGACCCAACTCAGCGGGTCCAGCCCAATACCCTGCCTGCCCATTGTCCGGACAGCGCCCAGGGCGCGCCAGGAGCACCGATGACTGCCACCGCGGGGTCGCGACCCACCGCCGCCTATTCCGCCACGCTCGAAGTCGAGCTGGCCCATCAGCCCGGCACGCTCGGCCGGCTGTGCACCGCGATCGGCGATGTAGGCGGCAACATCCAGAGCCTCGACGGTTTCACGATCACTCAGGGCACGCTGCGCCAGCACATCGTGGTGGACGCGTCCAGCGAGCAGCACATCGTCCAGATCTGCGACGCAGTCAACGGGCTCGAAGGCATCACGGTCATCGCTGCGCTTGATCGCACCTTTGAACTGCACGCCGGCGGCAAGCTCGAGACGGTCACTCGCATCCCGCTGCGCAATGCCGATGACCTCTCCATGGCCTATACGCCCGGCGTGGCTCGTGTCTGCCGGGCGATCGCCGATGAGCCCGAGCGGGTCCACGACCTGACGATCAAGGGCAACACCGTGGCGATCGTCAGCGACGGCACGGCAGTGCTGGGTCTCGGTGACATCGGCCCTGCTGCTGCGATGCCGGTCATGGAGGGCAAGGCGCTGCTGTTCAAGGAATTCGCCGGTGTGGATGCGTTCCCGATCTGCCTCGATGTCGACGAGCCCGACGAGATCGTGGAGACGGTCATCCGGCTGGCGCCCACCTTCGGCGGCATCAACCTGGAGGACATCGCGGCGCCCGGGGCGTTCGAGGTCGAAGAGGCGCTGCGCGCAGCGCTCGACATCCCCGTGTTCCACGACGACCAGCACGGCACCGCAGTGGTCGCCTTGGCGGCGCTCGAGAACTCGGCGCGGATCGTGGGCAAGGAACTGGCGAACCTGCGCTGCGTCATCCTGGGGGCAGGTGCCGCGGGCGTTGCGACCGCCAAGATCCTGCTCGGTGCCGGCATCGGCGACGTCATCGCTTGCGACCGCAAGGGCACCATTCACCCGGGTCGCTCCGAGCTGAACCACGCCAAGGAATGGCTGGCGGCCAACACCAACACCGAGCGTGTCGCCGGTTCAGTCTCCGATGCCATGGCGGGCGCCGACGTGTTCTTCGGACTGAGCGGCCCAGGGCTCATCACCCGCGACGACGTGGAGACGATGGCAGAGCGCCCGATCGTGTTCGCCATGGCGAACCCCGACCCTGAGATCCTGCCCGACGCCATCGGCGACATCGCCGCCGTGGTGGCCACGGGCCGCAGCGACTACCCCAACCAGATCAACAACGTGCTGGCGTTCCCCGGCATCTTCCGGGGTGCGTTCGACGCGGGCGCCACCGACATCACCGAGAACATGAAGATCGCAGCCGCCGAGGCCATCGCCGCAGGAGTCTCCAGCGACGACCTGAGCCCCGACCTAGTCATCCCCACAGCCTTCGACCGCTCAGTAGTCCCCGCAGTAGCATCAGCCGTAGCAACAGCCGCCCACAAAGACCTAGTCACCCGCTCTTCCTAGTGGTCGGGACCGGCGTCGATCCGGTGACCTCACGCTTTTCAGGCGCGCGCTCTGCCAACTGAGCTACCCGACCGCGGTCCCGACGGGATTTGAACCCGCGACCTCTGGCTTGACAGGCCAGCGTGAACTCCAGACTTCACCACGGGACCAGATGTATTGCTGTGTGCTTGCGCCGACGTCGAGACCGGGATCTCTGCCGATGCAAGAGCAGCAACGATAGCCACCTCGATCAGCAATCAGCGCCCATTTCGGAGTGCTCGTTCAGCCATCGGATGCCTGATGTGCGATCATCGACGACAGTTGGCGATGAGCAGTGATTCGGTGACACCCCCTGCCTATTCTGGTCGTGTGGTGACCGAACGAACGCGCGCTTCCGTCAGGTTTGACGAATCGCAGCCGCATCGGTCACTGCACCGCGGCGATGTTCTTGACGTCTACGTGGAATGGCCGCAGCCTTCGCTGATCATGTCCGACGGCGCGTACGGTGTCGGCGGGTTTCCAGGCGATCCGCGCACTCCGTCGGAGTTGCCGAACTGGTATGCCCCGCATATCGAGAACTGGACGAAGTTCGCCCACCCGGCTACGACGCTGTGGTTCTGGAATACGGAGATCGGCTGGGCCAGTGTGCATCCCCTGCTGGCGGACGCTGGCTGGGATTACGTTCAGAGCATCGTCTGGGACAAGGGGCTCAGTCACATCGCTGGCAACGTCAACGGCGACACGATCCGCCAGTTCCCGGTGACCACCGAGGTCTGCGTTTTCTACCGGCGACGCCTGGAATTCGAGACAGCAGAGGGCGTCATGCCCGCCAAGCAGTGGCTGCGCCATGAATGGCTGCGGGCTGGCTTGCCGCTGTACCGCGCAAACGAGGCGTGTGGAGTCGCCAATGCAGCAACTCGAAAGTACCTGACCCAGGATTGGCTTTGGTACTTTCCACCGCCCGAGATGCTGGAGCGGCTAGTCGCCTACGCGAACCGCCATGGTGACCCAACGGGTGCCCCCTACTACTCCGTGGATGGCGTTACGCCCCTCACTGCGTCAGAGTGGTCGCGGCTGCGCCACGCTTGGACTCATGCCCACGGCCTGACGAACGTGTGGCCCCGACCCGCGCTGCACAGCGACGAGCGCTACAAGGGCAATGGCATCCGCTCCGCACCGCGTGTCCACAACCCGGGCCGCCATGCGTCTGTCCACCTCAACCAGAAGCCGGTCGAGTTCATGGAGCGCATCATCACAGCGGCCACCCGTCCAGGCGATGTGGTCTGGGAGCCGTTCGGCGGTTTGTGCAGTGCCGCCGTCGCAGCAATTGCGTGTGGGCGGCATGCATTCGCAGCTGAGCGCGTGGACCACTTTGCCGATGTCGCCGAGCAGCGGCTCTCGGACGCATCGGCTGCTCCGCGCAAGAACGTCTGATGCCCAACGAAGCTCGCGCCGCGAGCGCGGACGAGCCAACCCCGCCCGAGCCGGACCCCGACCATCGGGTCACATCTCTCTCCAACAGGGTTCGGGATGCGCTCACCGCGTTGCCGATTCACTTCCAGTCGCCGACCGTCATGGAGGGTCTCGATGCGACGGATCTGTTCGCGCTGAACACGGTTCTCGGAGCGACGATCGAAGTACAGGTGGTGGAAGCACTGAACAGGATGCGCGATGTCTGGGATCCCGATGGCGAATGGCCCCTGCACGAGTTTGTGAGGCAGGCGCAGACGTTTCCGGATGTCCTCCTGCGCAGTCGCAGCGCGCAGGGGGTTGACGATGTGGCGATGGGAATCGAGCTGAAAGGCTGGTACTTGCTCGCGAAGGAGGCGGTACCGAGCTTTCGATACACGGTCACGCCGATGGCTTGCAGTCAGTGGGACTTGCTCGTCGTGGTGCCTTGGTGCTTGTCGAATGTGGTGTCGGGCAAGCCGCGCGTGCTCGCACCCGGTATCTGGTCAGCCCGATATGCGGCGGAGTACCGCAACTACTGGTGGCAGAACATCCGCGATGCTCGCAGCGACACGGCAATCCGCGTTCCCACTGGCGTCGAGCCGTACAGCGGCCGGGACCGCACGGTCGACGAACCGGTCTCTGACAGCGGTCACAACTTCGGCAGGATTGCGCGCATCGGGATCATGGACGACTGGATCGATGCCGCGATCCGTCAGCCCTTGGCCGGCATTCCTGCTCGCGACTGGACAGCGTTCTTGCGAAAGCACACCGACGACAGCGATCCGGAGACCGTTTGGTCGCTCTTGAGCGCCGAAGCCGCTGATGTGTTCGCGGGAGGAAGCGCAGCGCGTGCGGAAGAGGTGCTTGCCGCCCTTCGACGTCTGGCAGCACTGCTCGGCGCGGATTGAATGTCTGCGGTTGCGTGAGCGACCGCACTACGAACTCGGCTTGACACGGTGATGTTCAAGGGCCCTCGAAGCGGGGTGTAGCGTCGGCAGCAGTACTTAATGAACGTTCAGGAGGTGACCTCATGACCAACACCAACGCTCCCGTGCCTCGGGCTCGACCGAACTGTCGATGGCGATGCCGAACAGTCGTCTCGTTAGTCCTATTGGCGGCGTTGCTGACGAGCACTGCAAGCGCTGCTGCACAGGGTGCCGATACGGTCATCGACGACACACAGGTGCCAGACGCAGGTGTCGGCACTACAACGGATGCCGCGTCGGCCGTTGATCCCGCTATTGCTGCTTACGCCGCCGAGTACGGCGTGACTGAGGCCGAGGCGGCGTCGCGTCTCGATCGCATCCAGCCGCTTCAAGAGATACTGGGTTCGATCCGCGAACTTGAGTCTGAGCGGGTGGCGGGCTGGGGCATTGAACATGCTGGCACGTTCGCTGGCTGGGTATGGCTCGCCGGCGATGAGCCTCCCAAGCCAGCATCCGCTGCTATTGCGACCCTCCATGACGACATCGCGATTCGTACTGGTGCCGAACACTCCTTGGCCGAACTCCTTGATGCGCAAGATCGCTTCGGCAATGGCAGCAGCCTCGGCCCTGTTGGGCGCGTTGACGATCAGACATTGGTCGCGGACTATTCCGCCGCCGTGACCTTCACGGCCCCGGACATGGATAGCAACTCGCTTCACATCGGTATCGACCCTGCACTAGTGCGACCGATCGAACCCTCGGAACTGCAACGCCCAGTTGGCGGCACCGACCCTGTGGGCAATATCGATGCCCCTGCTGGCCCGACGACTGCGACCGACGCCGAGCTGGCCGCCCTCGCGGCACAGATGACCGCTGCCTACCAAGGACACATCGAAGTCTCCTACGCCATCGTTGACGGGCGTAACCTCGCTGACGACGCAATGTTCGACGGCGGTCGTAGCACGAGCACCTGTACGTCCGGCTTTGCTGCGCGGCACAGTACGACTCGTACCTACGGAATCGTCACCGCCGGTCACTGTCGAGACATTCAACGCATGCATGGTGTCAACTTGCCTTGGGTGACCGGATATGCGGGTACTACTGCCGACGCGCAGTTCCACAAAATTCCCAAGGGGGCGGGACACGAGCTCAAGTCACAGTTCGCCTATACCGAGCACTCACCGCCACGTGTACGCGTGGTTCAAGGAACCGAGACGCGCACCAATATGCGAGGCGATTTCATTTGTCACACCGGCAAGAGGAGCGGTGTGTCTTGCGGAGAAGTCACCCATATCTACTACCAGCCACAGAATTCTGGGGCTTGTAGGGCATCCGAACTCGGCGGGTCAGCTACCTGCGGTGCCTACTTCGTGCGTGTGCACGGTACGGCGCTGCAGAGCTGTAGCGGCGATAGTGGTGGGCCATGGTACCGAGGTACAACAGCATATGGAATACACAAGTCGAGCAACAGCGAAAACGACTGCACAAGGCTCGGAGTCGTTGCCGTCTTTTCCTCGATCGATGAAGTTGAGAGCTTTCTCGGTGTCGATGTAATGGTGTCCAACAACGTCACCATTGGCTGAGCGCGAGTATTCTCTGCATCCGCGCGGATGACAGGTGCAGCGTTGACTTATCGCCTTGTAAGTGTAATCCTCGTGGTCGTAACCTGCTTGGCCTGCACGGAGATGACCGAGCAAGACCCGGTTCGAGTCTCTGAAGCAGCCGTGTCCAGCAACCAGCCGACTTTCCCATCGCAGTCTGATGCGTGCATCCACGATTCATATTGGTGTGGACCGGTAGAATCATCAGTCGGCGAGCGAGCCGATGCTGCCTTTGGCGGTTTCAGAAGCGGATCGTTTTCCTTCGCTAGACCTGTGTCCGTGCCCCAGCCACCTATCCCAGACTATCCCTTGGCCAGCTTTATCGGCATGAATGACTACATTCTCGGTGATCAACACCATGATGCAGAATATTCAGGACGATTGAGAATCGACGGATCATGCATCTATGGTATTGACATTGTTGACGAGCAAGATGACTTGCCTATGCCCGATGAAGCGGGCGACTCATCTGTCATTTTCCTGTCATTGCCAAGTGCTGGCACAAGGCAAGATCCTGTTACCAAGAGCATCTGGGTCTGGGGAGACGGCCCGATAAATGATGGCGACGTCATCACTGCTGGCGGTGGATATGGCCGTGATGTGCCAACAGAATGTTCAAGGCTGACTGATGGAGCATTTCATGCTCACAGTTTGGAGCCAGCTAAGAATTAGGCTAATCGAGTGGGGCAAAGGGGGCGGATCAGCCACCTCGGTCAGCAAGCAGCGCCGTTGACCGCGGTACGCAGTCGGTCGGCCAGATCGCCGCGAGACAGCACCGACACTCCCTCGCCGCCGCACCACGCAGACAGCGCATGCAACTCGGTCACCAGTGCCTCCAGAGCGTCTGCAGCAGCCACGGTGCCGCTGGGCCACGACTCCGGTTCAGCCCACGAAGCCGGTACTTCCAACATGTTGCGCTCCCGGTCGAAGCGCACATCGAGGCGCGCCACCAGCGCATCGTCGTGGAGGAACGGCAGCACGAAGTACCCGTACTGCCGCTTGGCCTTGGGCGTGTAAATCTCGATGCGGTAGTGGAAGCCGAACAGCCGCTCGGCGCGGGGCCGGTGCCAGACCAGCGGATCGAACGGGCTCAGCAGCACCGACCGAGACCGTCGCCGGGCAGCGCGCTGGCCGACGGGGACATATCCCGGCCGGTCCCAGCCCTCCACCGCTACCTCTTGGAGCAGGTCGTCTTCGACGAGCTCGGCGATGCGGGCGGGGGCGATGCGTTTCGGCAGGCGGTGGTAGTCGATGAGATCGTCGGCTGTGGCCACGCCAAGGCACCGGGCGGCGTCTGCCAGCAGCGCCCGGTGCGCGTCGGGTTCGTCCACAACAGCATCGACCACCTCGCTCGGCAGCACCCGTTCGATCACGTCGTAGCGGCGCACGAAACCAGCGCGGTCAGCCACGCCGATGCGGCCTGCCCAGAACAGCCACGCCAGCGCCAGCTTCCCGTTGCTGCGTGTTCCCCAGGACCCGCGTACGCCGGGTCCCCAGCTCATCGCGGCATCCATGTCGGCCGTGGATGCGGGGCCGTTGGAACCGAGCCACGCAAGCGCCGCTCGAATCTTGGGCTGGTTGGCCTCTCCGAAGCGGGCGTACCCGCTCCACATGTCGCCGGCAGCTCCCCGGCGCATCCGCCAGCCGAACAGCGGCCAGTCGGCCACACGCACGAACGACGCCTCATGGCCCCAGTACTCGGTCAGCTCGCGCTCGTCTGCGCGGCGGGCGTACGCCGCCCGCTCGAGCAATCCCAGCAGGGCATCGTGCGTGCCGCCCATCCGGGCTCGCAGCACCAGCAGGTGCGAGCGTGCCAGCACATTGACGGCGTCGATCTGCAGCAGGCCCATGTGGTCCATGGCCCGTCGCAGATGCCGGACGTCCAGCCGTCCGCCCGGCAGCGGCGAGGCCAGCCCCTGGGCGCCGATGGCGAGGCGGCGGGCCGCTTGCAGGCTGAGGCGAGTGAGTCGGGCGCGAGTCACTGCGGTGGCTTGGCGCCCCGGTTGACGGTGCGCGCAATCAATCGGCGCATTGTCGTGCGGTGAGCGCCGTCAGCAAGCCTTGGGCCGATCAGCGTTCTTCTTTGAAGATGACGTGGCGTCGCAGCACCGGGTCGTACTTGCGGAGCTCGATCCGGTCGCGGGTGTTCGTCTTGTTCTTGCGAGTCGTGTACGTGTAGCCCGTGCCCTCGGTGGACTTGAGCTTGATGATCGGCCGCTTGTCGCTCTTGGGCATCAGACCTTCTCCCCACGACGGCGCAGATCAGCCACCACCGACTCGATGCCGCGCTTGTTGATCGTCTTGATGCCCTTCGCGCTGACGGTCAGCGTGACCCAGCGCCCCTCGTTGGGCACCCAGAACCGCTTGCGTTGGATGTTCGGCTTGAACCAGCGCTTCGTCCGCCGATGCGAGTGGGACACGTTGAAGCCCGAATGCGGCCGACGGCCGGTGACTTGGCAGATGTTGCTCATTCGAAGCAGCTCCCTGCGGGTGGGCTTGGCAGCGGCGCACAAGGCTACCGAGCTGGCTCGTACTGACCCACTCAGCCGGCCGCCAATCGAGGAATGATCTCGCGGCCGACGCGTTCCAGCACCTCGTAGCGGGGATCGAAGTTGGGCAGGATCATGATCTGGTCGAGCCCCCGTTCGCCCAGGTCCGCCAGCCGTTCAGTGACTTGGTCAGCGGTGCCCACGATGCAGGTGGCGTCGATGAGTTCGTCGTTGAGGAATCGAGCCTCTTCGGGCAGCACCCAGCAGTTGTGGCCTGCGTGGATGCGCTGGTGGATGCGGTCGGGGTCAGTGTCGTCGAGCATCGCGCAGTACTCGTCCCAGACCGCCTCCAGGCGGGCGCCCGGCGACCTGCCGAACTGCCGGTACTGGTCGTAGGAGTAGTGCAGCGACGCCATCGCGAAGGCACCCGCCTCGTGATGGACCCGCTCGCGCTGGCTGGCGAGCGTCTCGCCGTCGTCGAGGATCACGATCGTGGTGAGCGAACACATGAGGTACTGGCTGCGATCGATGCTGCGGCCGTCAGCCGCGGCACCCTGGCTGATGTACTCCCAGACACGCGCCGTGGCCGAGCCGTCGGGCGGCACCGAGAGCACAGCGCCGTCGCCGTAGCGGCCCGCCAGCCCCAGCGAGCGCGGCCCGAAACCCGACACGTACAGCGGGATCTCGTCGTCGAAGTTGACGAATCCGGCGTCCGGCATGATGTGACGTATCGGCTGCGCGCTGCCGCCGAAATGGTGGATGGCTTCCTCGCCGCGCAGCAGCGGTCGCAGCGCCGCCAGGTACTGGTCGAACTCGGCGATGCGCTGAGGCTTGTGTCCCATGATCCGCATCGCCGTATTGCCGGTGCCGATGCCGAGAAAGGTCCGTCCGGGCGCGAGTGCGTTGATCGTGGCGATCGACGCGGCGGTGACCGGAGCGGGCCGCGTGCCCGAGACCGACACGCCGGTGCCGAGACCGATGGTGCTGGTGCGCTCGGCGGCGAGCGCCAGGGTGGCGTAGCAGTCCGACCACAGCATGTGGCTGTCCGCGAACCAGGCGTGTGTGTAGCCGAGCTCCTCGGCTCGCTCGACGTAGTCGAGATCGCCGATGTGCGATGCGATGCAGATCCCCAAGTCCATGTCTGTCCCCCGTTGTCGACCCGGCCGACCCCGGACATGTACATCCCGGCCGGCGTGGACACGCTAGACACGAACCGTGGCATCCGATGGGGCGAAGCCGTCAAAGAAGGGCCGCAAGCAGGCGGCGCAGGCTCCTGCCGCGCAGGTCACGGTGAAGGCACGCCGGCGTCACGTCGAGCGGGGCCGCTACTCCAATGCGCCTGTGGACCGGGCGGCGGGCGGCGTGGTGTGCCACGACGGCGCCGTGCTGGTGGTGCACCGGCCGCGCTACGACGATTGGTCACTGCCCAAGGGCCACCTCAACCGGGGCGAGTCCTGGGAGGAGGCCGCGCTGCGTGAGGTGCGCGAGGAGACGGGCGTGAGGTGCGCGATCACGTCTGCGCCGTACCCGGTCAGTTACCTGATCGCCAGCGGGGTGCCCAAGCTGGTGCTCTTCTACGCGATGGCCCCGACGAAGGTGCCCAAGCGGCTCGCGGGCGACCCGAGCGAGGTCGACGAGGTGGCCTGGTGGGACATCGCCGACGCCGTGCGGGCGCTGAGCTACGAAACAGAACGCGAAGCCTGCGCCGCGCTCACCATCCCACACCTGCGCCGCCGCAGCGCCGCCGCCGGCTAGTCGCGCTGCCTGGTGGGGGGCGATTCACCATCGGGCGCTAGGGGGAGCCGGAGTTCGACGGTGGTGCCGGGGCCGTCGGTGTCGATGACCGACGCTGAGCCGTTGTGGCTGCGAGCTACGTAGTCGACGATGGACAGTCCGAGGCCGGAACCGGGCTGAGCGCGTGCTTCGGGGGCCCGGTAGAACCGCTCGAAGACGGTCTCACGCAGGGCTGCGGGGATGCCGGGTCCGCGATCGCGCACCCGGACGTGAGCCTGCCGGTCGACTGCTGCAACGCTGATCTCGATGGGTTCGCCCGGCGGCGACCACTTCACCGCGTTGTCGACGAGGTTGCCGATCGCTCGCTCGACCAGCGCCGCATTCACCACCGTCTCGCACGGCTCGAACGCGGCCACAAATTCCGTCTCAGTGCGGCGTCGGTGTCGGCCTACCACCGACGCAGCCAGCTCGGACAGATCGACTCGCTCCGGCTCGCCCTGGGAGCGCTGGTCGGTCGCTAGCTCGACGAGTTCGTTCACCAGCTCGGTGAGCTGGTCGAGCTCGAACTGGACATCGTCGAGCATCTGACGGCGCTCGTCGCTGTCGAGCGCAGCGACTGCTCCGTCGCTGGCTTCCTCAGACTCCGTCGCGCCCTCAGTCGACGTTGCCACGTGCTCGCTGCGAGCCAGCAATTCGATGTTGGTGCGGATGCTGGTGAGGGGCGTCCGCAGTTCGTGGCCCGCATCGGTGACCAACCGATGCTGCTGGGCGCGCGACAGCGCCAAGGCCTCCAGCATTGCGTTGAAGCTGCGTGCCAACTCGCCCAGTTCGTCGTCGCGCTCAAGCTCGATGGGCTGGTCCAGGTCTTGGGTCTGCGCCACATTTCGTGCCGCATCGGTGAGCCGTCGAACCGGCCGAATGGCGCGGCCCGCCACGAAGAATCCCAGCAATCCGGCTCCCGCCACGCCGATGACGGCCACAACAGCCAGCGCATTGCGCAGGCCCGCTACGTTCGCGTCCACCTCGTCAAGCGGGCTTGCGACCATCAGCGCTCCGACGGGCGCGACCGGCACGGTCAGCACTCGCAGGCGCACACCGTCCGCGGACACGTCGCTTCGATGTCGGCGAGCCTGGCCATTGGCTACGGCAAGGTCCGCGCGGGCCACCGGCAGCACCTCGTCAGACGCGTACACCACGGTTCCGTTCGGGGTCACGATCTGCGCGAGCACATCGCGGGGGACGAATCGCCCGAAGAACTGCACGCCCCGGTGTTCGGGCAAGCGTCCGCCGCTCGCGACCAGCACGACGACACGGTCGTCAAGCTTGCGGTCGAGTGCCGACCGGGCCTCGGCTCGGGCAATCCAGAGCGCGACCCCCGAAACCGCCAGCACTGCGACAGCAACTGAGGCTGCCACCAGCAGCCCCAGTCGGGTACGAAAGCTCATGTGGGTCTCAACACATATCCCACGCCGCGCACCGTCTGGACCGGCCTGTGACCGTCGGAGCCCGCTGCCGCTGCGAGCTTGCGCCGCAGGTAGCCGACGTAGACCTCCAGGGAATTCGAGGCCAGCGACGCGTCGTAGCCCCACACCGTGTCGTAGATCTCGTCGCGATGCAGGACACGACCGGGGTTGCGCAGGAACAGCTCCAGCAGCCGGTGCTCGGTGTGCGTCAGCGTGACGGGCTCACCGGCGCAGGTCACCTCGTAGCTGGCGGTATCGAGCACAATGCCAGCGCATTCGAGCCGCTCGCCTTCTTCGGGAGACGAGCTCCCTGCGCTCCGGCGCAGCAGCGCCCGCAGTCGAGCCAGCAGCTCGTCGAGCGCGAACGGCTTGGCCAAGTAGTCGTCGGCGCCGGCATCGAGACCTTCCACCCGGTCCGCTGTGGTGCCCCGGGCCGTCAGCAGCAGGATCGGCAGGCGGCTCCCTGCGGCGCGCAGGCGACGGCACAACTCGAAACCGCCCAGGTTCGGCATGGTGGCGTCAAGCACCATCACGTCTGCCCGGCCGGCCAGCGCCTCGCCCTCGAGGCCATCGCTGCCTTCGAGCACGTCATAGCCCTCGAGCTGCAAGGCACGGCGCAAGGCCGTTCGGATGCGCTGATCATCGTCAACGACGGCTACTGCAGGGCTGGCACCGTTTGGCCGATCAGCACCCATGACCTCATTCTGGAATGCAGATCATGAGAAACCCATGAGAGGCCGATCCGACGGGTGATCCGGTGGGTATCGGGTGCATTTCAGCATTGTGGGATGCAGCACCCCCAACGGGATTTGAACCCGTGCCGCCGGCGTGAAAGGCCGGTGTCCTAGGCCGCTAGACGATGGGGGCAGGGCATCTCAGGCTACGCGGTGGTGGCGTCGATGAGTTCTGCGAGCAGCCCGCCGAGGTAGTGGTAGCGCAGCCGTGGCCGCTGTGCGGGATCGTGCGGATCGATCTCGGCGGGATCGTCTTCCTCGGAGATGTCGAGCTGGGTGCCGAGCACGAGGCGCAGCTCGTTCAGGCCCTGCATCCAGGCGGTGATCTGCTCGTCGTCGAGATGGTCGGCAGCGAGCGTGCTGTCGAGCAGATCGAGATGGTCGAGACGCTCGGCCAGCAGCTCGTCGCGCATCAACCGCTGGTACTCGGCATCACGGTCGGGATCGCTCAGGTAGGCGGGCGGGAACAGGCGGCGCAACGAGGGGTCCAGCCCGTCGCCGCCGTCGCGCGCAGGCGTGTGGTCGAGCAGGTTGGACCGCAGCTCGCCCACCATCTCGGCCAGCAGACGCCGCTCCCAGTCGGCGAGATGCACGCTCACCAGCGAGCCGCGAGCTCCGAACCGTGTGCCGCTCACAGGGCCCCCGCCGTCAGAGCACCGCTCCGTCGTCGATGCAGCGCCGCGGGCACAGCTCAGTTGTCCTTCTGCATCGTGGCCCAGAGGCCGTACTCGTGGAGCCTGAAGACATCCAGCTCGGCCTTCTCACATGAGCCCCATGCAACTGCGGCGCGACCCTTGTTGTGCACGTCCAGCATCAGCTCGGTGGCCTTGGCCTCGCTGTAGCCGAACAGCTTCTGGAACACGTACACGACGTAGCTCATCAGGTTGATCGGGTCGTTCCAGACCAGCACCACCCACGGCACGTCAGTGCTGTGCTCGTCTTCGCTGGTCGGATCGCGGACAACTTCGGGGTCGGCAACGGCTGGAGCGGTCGGGCTCACGGGTTCATTCTGCGAAGCCGCGGCCCGCGATGCCAACCGATTCGGCAACGCCAGTCTCCGCTGAGGCGTGCCGTCGCGTCTCTGCTGCAAGCACCAAGCGGGTCATCGTGATCGTGAGCAGCGTGGCGCCGACGACATGCAGTGCCACGAGCAGTACGGGCAGCTCATTGAAGTACTGCACGTACCCGATCGCCGCTTGCACGGCCATCACGCCGATCACGATCCGAACGCGCCGGCCAAGCTCGGTCGCTGTCTCGCCCCCCGTTGTCGCGGCCAGTCGTCGCACCCGCAAGGCGAGCAGCAAGGTGGCCGCAGCCAGGACTGCCACGGTGATGCCGTGAATGCGGGCCACCGACGGCAGGGCGTACTGCAGGCGCTCGACATGCTCGTCACCGCCGTGGGGCCCGGTGCCGGTCACCACCGTCCCAGTCCACAGGGCCCCGGCCGTGAGCGCTGCAGCCAGCCATGCGAGCGTCCGGACCTGGGTCGGCAGCCGGACCGTGCCGATGCTGCCAGGCGGCTGCCCGCCAGATGCTCGATGCTGCAAGACCACCGCAGCCGACACCAGCACCTGCGACGCCAGGAAGTGCGACATCACGATCGGCGGGGACAGGTGAGTCAGCACGGTCACAGCACCGAGAACGATCTGGAAGACCACGCCGGCCACCAGGCCCAGCGACCACCACACCAAGTCGCTCCGGCGTGGTCGCCGCCACCACGACGCCGCGACCGCCACAACGACAGCCGCCGACACCAGGCCGGTCACGATGCGGTTGCCGAATTCCACCCAGCCGTGAAAGTCGGCCGCGGGCACGAACTCGCCGGGTTCGCAGGTCGGCCAGTCGCTGCATCCCAGGCCGCTGCCGGTGAGCCGCACGAGCGAGCCAGTAATGACGATCGCCACGAGCGACCACAGGGCCCAGCGCGTGATCACGGCGAAGCGCTCGGGGGTGACGTACCGCCTGCGCCCTTGCGGCGGCGACGGGTCCGGCAAATTCACGCTGAAACGTTAGGGGCGACTCGTAGCCTCACAGCAATGCTGGCGGCGCTGCGCCCAACACTGCGTGGATCAACATTGCGGGGATACGTCGCGCTCACCAAGCCGCGCATCATCGAGCTGCTGCTGGTGACGACGGTGCCGCCGATGTTCGTGGCTGAACGTGGCGTGCCCTCGCTCGCGCTGATGCTGTTCACCGTGGTCGGCGGCACGCTGTCGGCGGCCGGCGCCAACACCTTCAACATGTACATCGATCGCGACATCGACGCGACGATGGCTCGCACGGCCCACCGCCCACTGGTGGTCGGCACGGTGACACCGCGCGCTGCGTTGATCTACGGCGTGGTGCTCGAAGCGGCAGCGTTCGGGATTCTGTGGTGGGGCGCCAATCTGCTCGCAGCCCTGCTCGCGCTGGCTGCGTGCCTGTTCTACGTGTTCGTGTACACGCTGTGGCTGAAGCGGTCGTCGGCCCAGAACATCGTCATCGGCGGTGCGGCGGGTGCCGCGCCGGTGCTCGTCGGCTGGGCGGCCGTGACCGGCACGCTGTCGCTCGAGGCCTGGATTGCGTTCGCGATCGTCTTCTTCTGGACTCCGCCGCATTTCTGGGCGCTGGCCATCCGCTATGCCGACGACTACGACACCGCCGAGGTGCCGATGCTGCCGTCGGTGGCCAGTGAGCGCTCGGTGCTGATCCAGATGACGCTGCACACCCTCGCGGTGATCGCGCTGTCGCTGTGGTTTGCCGTGGTCGCCGGTGCCGGAGGCCTGTACTGGGCAGTCGCATTGGCCGGCGGCGCTGCCTTTGGATGGCAACTCGTGACGCTGTGGCGTGCGCTGACACCCCAGACCGCGATGCGTGTGTTCCACACCTCGATCGCGTACTTGGGGCTGCTGTTCGCGGCGATGGCTGTCGACGTGGTCGTTCGGCTCAGCTGGTGATGAAGCCGTACTGCGAACAATCTGGTTGAGGGGGCCGCGGGTCGCTAGAGTGCCCCGTTGGCGTCGCCCCAAAGCGGCGCTGCCAGCCGAGTCCGGGAATCACTTCGCCGCATGACCGACGCCACTACCGAAGCGACGCATTCGGGGGGATCTGCCGGGGCCGTCCCGGCAGAAGACCCGACGGCGTTCGGCTGGCTCAACACCGCCGACCACAAGCGCATCGGCCGGCTGTTCATCGCCTGCTCCTTGCTGTTCGCCCTAGCCGGCGCGGTCGCAGATCTGCTCGTGCGCTTCGACCTGGCCTCGTCGAGCGACCACACCGTCCTGAACGCCGACTCGTTTGTGCAGGTCTTCACATTCACCCGCGACGCCCTGGTATTCGGCATGCTCATCCCGCTGTTCCTGGGCATCGCCATCTATGTGGTCCCGCTGCAGGTAGGAGCGCCGAACGTCGCCTTCGGGCGGGCGGCGGCCCTGTCGTTCTGGGGCTGGCTGGTGTCGGCAGGTGTGCTCGTCGGGGCGTACATCGCCAACGGCGGTCCCGGCGGCGGTTTCTCGGATGGGGTGGATCTGCACCTGCTGGCGCTTGCAGGGCTCGTGATCTCGCTGCTTACCGGAGCGATCTGTGTTGCCGTCACCACGCTCACCATGCGTGCGCCGGGCATGTACATGGACCGCACCCCGCCGTTCGCCTGGTCGGCGCTCGTCACGGCGTCGATGCTCGTGGTGAGCCTCGGCGTGGTGCTCGGCCAGATCGTCATTCTCTATATCGAACATCGCTACGGCCCCCGTTTTCTCGGCGGCAACTACGGCATCTGGTCGCGCATCGATTGGATGTACCGCACGCCGCAGCTGTTCATCTATGTCGTGCCGGTGCTCGGCGTGGTCGCTGAGATCATGCTGGCCGCCGCCCGCCGCTGGGTCTTCGAGCCGCTGGCGCTCTACTTCACGATGGGACTTGTCGGGCTCTTCGGCTTCGGTGCGTGGGCCAATTTCGGCATCACCAACGAGGGCACCGATATCGTCGACGGCCTCGAGGGCATCGTGCTGGTCGGCCTGTATGCGGGCGCCCTCGCAGGAGTCTCGGGCCTGCTGGCGCTGCTCGGCTTCACGCTGTGGCAGAGCCGCAACCGGCCGCGGCCTCGCAGCGGCGCAGTGTCACTGACGCGGCCCAATACGGCGGTAGTTGCTGCGTTCGGCGCAGGAACGCTCATCGCCGTGGCCGCACTGGTGGGCCTGATCGGCGCCGGCGTGGACTGGCTGCAGATCGCAGGACGCGGCACCGATGGGAACGCCCCGCTGCGATTCACCACCTGGGTCACCGGCCAGCAGAGCCTGCTCATCTACGGCGCCGGGCTGCTCGGCGCACTGGCTGCGCTGCACTGGTGGGCACCCAAGATCTGGGGCCGGCGGCTGTCAGAGCTTGCAGGGTTCGCCAGCCTGCTGGCGATCGGCGGCGGTGCCCTGCTGGCGTGGCTGGGTCCGACGCTGTCAGGCGTCTTCACCGAGCAGCCGCAATTCGTCTATGGCGCGCCGCTGCTCACTACTCGCTATGCGAGTCAGGTCGACGATTCGGGCGCTGAAGGCCTGTCGGCGCTCGGTGCCGTCGGTGTCGTCATCGTGCTGGTAGGCGTGGCGCTGGTGGTGCTGAACCTGCTCGTGAGCGTGGCCATGCGCAAGGGTGCCGAAACCGAGGCCGACCCGTGGGATGGGCTGACGCCCGAGTGGCTGCTGCCCTCACCGCCCCCGCTCGGCCCTGCTGCGGCCTTGCCGGAGCTCACCTCGGGAACCCCCTTGCTCGATGCTGAACTCAACGGCAACGGGCTCAACGGGACGGGGGCCGCGGCCGAACGCGACGCAGAAGAGGTGCCGGCCTGATGTCGGACACGACGGGCACCGTCGAAGCGCCGCAGCCGGGGCGCTACAGCGTTCCTGGCCCGCCGCCGCGCCCCCGCAGCCAGCTCGTCGGCACCGGCTTCGCCATCGCGGCCGGGGCAATGGCGGTCGCCGGGGCACTGGGCCACTACATGGCGCGCCGTCATGCGTCGGGCATCGACCCCGGCCACGACTGGCTCGCCGGCCAATCGGTGCCGAATCCGCAGCTCGTCTACGCGCTCATCACCCTGCTGGTGTCTGTCGTCACGGCGCACTGGGCGGTGTGGGCAAGCGGCCGGGACGAGCGCGGTCACACGTGGGTGGGCATGGCGCTCACCCTGGTGATGGGGCTCGCCTTCTTCAACATGGTGATGTTCAGCCTGAACCGCATGGAGCTTGAGATCGGCTCGGGCGAATGGGCGACCCTGGCGTACGCGGTCACCGGGCTCTCGCTGGCCATCTTGATCGTGGGGATGTTCTATCTGGGCTTGATGACGCTTCGTTCGCTGGGCGGCAGCGTGGGCCGCGACCGTTCGACGCCACTGGGCGCAGCGGTTTTCTTCTGGGACTTCGCCGTGCTTGCGTGGGCCGCCACCTGGTACGTCGTGTACGTGGTGAAGTAGGGGATCGATGGTCGGCATCGCCAGCAGGTACTTCGCCGGGCGCATCGCGCTGGCCGCCGCGGCCGCAGTGGCGGTCGGCGTGCTCACGGGCATGGACGGCACCGGTCACGTGGTCATGTACGCCACGATCGTGCTGGGCGTGGCCGCCGGGGCCTTCGCCCTGCTGTTCGCTCTGGCGCTGACGGTGGGCGATGGCGACTCGCTCGACCGGGAGCACTCGCACGTCCATCGCGCCACCCCGGCGTACTGGCCGATCATGGCAGCGGTCGGCATGGGCGTGCTCATGGTGGGGCTGGTGACCGACTCCCTGCTCACGATCGCGGGCGTGGCCTTGCTGCTGATCTCCGCCATCGAGTGGACCATGAGCGCATGGGCGGAGCACCTGTCCACCGATGCAGAGTCGAACGCAGTCGAGCGCGCGCGATTGCTGCGACCCTTCGAGATCTCGCTCTACGGCGCGCTGGGAATCGCCATTCCGGTGGTGCTCGCTTCTCGCATCTTCCTGACCGTGAGCAAGACGGCAGCGAGCTATGCAGCCATCGTGATTGCGGCAGTGATCCTGGCGTTCGCCTTCCTGGTGTACGCCAAGCCGCAGCTGCGACGCGCCGTCACGGCGTCGATGCTGGTGCTGGGCGGCGTTGCGCTCATCGTCGCGGGCATCACCTCGGCCGTGATCGGCGAGCGTGAGTTCCATCACCATGGCGGCCACGCCGAAGCCGACGGTCACAGCGAAGCTGACGATCACGGCGCCGGCGGCTCAGGCGAGATGAGCGAGTCCGACGGAGGGCACGAGTGATGGGCACTCGCTTCGCTCGAAGCTGGCGATGGGTCGTACCGGCGCTGCTCGGTTTGCTGCTCGCGGGCTGTGCCACTGGCCGCCTCGATGCCACCAAGCCGATCGGGGAGGACGCCCGCGAGATCGACGGCCTGATGCGCCTGTCGGGCTGGATGGCTGTCGGCGTCGGCATCTTCGTGGCCGCCGCAGTTGCCACGATCATCGTGAAGTTCCGGGCCAAGCCCACTGATGACCCCGACGATCTGCCGCCGCAGATCCACGGCAATCGCAAGGCTGAGCTCACCTGGACGCTCATCCCGACAGCGATGCTGGTGTTCCTCACGATCTACACGCTGCCGACGGTGTTCGCGCTTGCCTCCGAGGGCGACGGGCGCACGATCAAGGTTGAGGGCCAGCAGTGGTGGTGGCAGTTCAGCTACGACCTCGACGAGGACGGCCAGTACGACATCGTGACGGCGAACGACTTGGTCATCCCGACCGGCGAAGAGGTCAACCTCGAGATCCACTCCAACGACGTCATCCACTCGTTCTGGATCCCCCAGCTGAACGGCAAGAAAGACGCCGTGCCCGGCCGGATTCACGATTGGCGGATCAGCTCCGACGAGCCGGGCATCTTCTACGGCGAGTGCGTGGAGTTCTGCGGGCTGAGCCACGCCAACATGCAGATGCGAACCATCGTGCTCACTCCCGAGGACTTTGATCGCTGGGTGCAAGAACAGCTCGCGGGCAAGACGGCGGCGCAGGTGGCGCCTGCCGATGAATCACCCGAAGCGGCCGGCGCCGCTCTGTTCGAGACCCACTGCATCAGCTGCCACGTCGTCGACGGCGCCTACGAGAGCGCGGCGGGGGGCAATGCGAACCTGCTCGCTGGCATCGCACCGAATCTCACCAACCTGATGAGCCGCACGGCCTTCGCCGGAGCGCTGTACGAGACCTACCAGACCGGGCCCGACGGGGAATACCTGCGCAATCCCGACGGAAGTCTCAAGCTCAACATTGCCGAGCTGCGTGAGTGGGTGCGCAACGCGCCCGACATGAAGCCGGCTCGTGCCGACAACCAGCAGGGCATGCTGGACTTCTCCGAGGTGCTGACCGATCAAGACCTCGACAACCTGATGGCCTACCTGAAGACTCTCGGCAGCCCGCCGGTGCTGCCCTGATGAGCAGGGCCTAGGAGAACGACCTGATGGCAATCATCACCGATCAGCCGGAGAGCCCTGATTCTCCAGAGGGCGCTGGACCGGGCACCGAGCTCGAGGTGGCTGAGCCGGACGCGCACGGAGACGATTCCCCGCGTACCGGCGTCTTCGCCCGTCCCACGCACGCAACCGGCTGGCGCGAGTGGCTCTTCACGGTGGACCACAAGAAGATCGGGATCATGTACGGCGCCCTCGCGCTGTTCTGGTTCCTGATCGGCGGCCTCGAGATCGGGCTGGTGCGCCTGCAGCTGTGGGCGCCCGACGGCGAGGTGATCAGCGCCGACTTCTACAACCAGCTGTTCACCATGCACGGCGTCACGATGGTCTTCCTGGTGATCATGCCGCTGGCGAACGCGTTCGCGAACTATCTCGTGCCGCTGCAGATCGGCGCCAGGGACGTGGCCTTCCCGCGCATGAACGCGCTCGGCCTGTGGATCTTCTTCTTCGGCGGCATCTTCCTGAATCTCAGCTGGTTCCTGGGCGGCGGCGCCGACGGCGGCTGGTTCGCCTATGCACCCAACACCGGCATGTCCTTCAGCCCCGGCCACGGCATGGACTTCTACGCCCTGGGCCTGCAGATCGCCGGCATTGCTTCGCTGCTCGGTGCCATAAACCTGCTCGTGACCATCATCAACATGCGCTGCCCGGGCATGAGCCTGCTGCGCATGCCGGTGTTCACCTGGATGATCCTGGTGGTGCAGTTCCTGCTGGTGTTCGCCCTGCCGGTCATCACGGTGGCGCTGATCCTGTTGACGTTCGATCGAACCTTTGATGCCAACTTCTTCAATGTCGACGCGGGCGCCGATCCGCTGCTCTGGCAGCACCTGTTCTGGATATTCGGCCATCCGGAGGTCTACATCCTGATCCTGCCGGCATTCGGCGTGGTGTCCGAGACGCTGCCGGTGTTCAGCCGCAAGCCGCTGTTCGGCTACCCGATCGTGGTGCTGTCGGGTGCGGCCATCGGCTTCATGGGGTGGGGCGTGTGGGCGCACCACATGTTCACCTCGGGCATGGGGCCGGTTTCGGTAGCGGCGTTCTCGGCGACCACCATGTTCATCGCGGTGCCGACCGGTGTGAAGATCTTGAACTGGATCGCGACCATGTGGGCCGGCAAGGTCCGCTTCACCGTGCCGATGATGTTCTCGGTGTCGCTCGTGGCCATGTTCACGATCGGCGGCCTGTCCGGCGTCATGCATGCGATCGCACCCGCCGACACGCAGCAGACCGACACGTACTTCATCGTGGCGCACTTCCACTACGTGCTCGTGGGCGGCGCCCTCATGGGCATGTTCGCCGGCATGTACTACTGGTGGCCCAAGGCGTTCGGCTACCACCTCAACGACCGGCTCGGCCGCTGGCACTTCTGGCTGATGCTCCTGGGCTTCAACGTCACGTTCGGGCCGATGCACATCGTGGGCTTGCAGGGCATGGCCCGGCGGCACAGCGTCTATGGCGAATTCGACGGTTTCGAGTTCTGGAACAAGATCGCCACTATCGGCTACTTCCTCATGCTCATCGCCATGGTGATCCTGGCCGTCAACATCTTCCGCACGTGGGGGCGCTACCGCCGGGGTCTGGAGCCGGGGGCCGGAGCCGACCCGTGGGACGGCCGCACGCTGGAATGGGCCATTCCGTCGCCGGTGCCCGAGCACAACTTCGATTACGTGCCCGTGGTAAGCGATGTCGACGACTTCTGGCACAAGAAATACCAGCCCGACGAGACCGGCAAGCTGCGACGGGTTGCCTACGGCAACGACATCGCCCAGATCGGCGATCAGCACCCGCACCTGCCGTCGCCCTCGTACTGGCCGATCGTGCTGGCGGCGGGCATGCCGCTCATCGGGTTCGGGCTGATCTACAACCTGTGGATCGCCGGCATCGGGCTGTTGCTGCTGGTCGGTTCCATGTTCGGCTGGACCCTCGAGCCAGCCACCGATCCCGACGCGGGCCACGGCCACGACGGGCATGGCGACCACGACGATGACCACGGCGGCGACCCCGACGGCCACGATGACCACAACGGCGTGCTGACAGCCAGCACAGCGAACGGGGAGGCCGCCGGTGACTGACACCCCCACGACCGCCGGCACGGCAGCCGCCGTCGAACCGGCCGAAGGCGACGAGCCGCAGATCGCCTACCCGCGCACGGAGTGGGACGACTACGAGATCGTCCCGCCCACCACGAGCCTGTCCAACGAGAAGCTGACGATGTGGACCTTCCTGGGTTCGGATTGCCTGCTCTTCGGGGCGCTGATCTCGACGTACTTGCTGCTGCGCAACCGTCAACCGCTGTCGGGCGAGGGGTCGCTGAAAGCTGCCGATCTGTTCGACATCCCGTTCACCTCGGTGAGTTCGTTCGTGCTGCTGATGAGCTCGCTCACCATGGTGCTCGCAGTGTCGGCGATCGCCAGGGGCGAGATGGAGCGCTGCAAGCTGTGGCTGCTGACCACCGCAGCGCAGGGTGCCGTGTTCATCGCCGGGCAGGTGTACGAGTTCACGAGCTTCTACCGAGAAGGCCTCGGGTACACCGTCAGCATCTCGTCGTCGGCCTTCTACACATTGACCGGATTCCACGGCGTCCACGTGTCGCTGGGCATCATCATGCTGGTCACGCTGTGGGCCATGGTGAATCGGGGCATCATCGGTCCTGAGCGGGCAGAGACCGTCGAGATCATCGGCCTGTACTGGCACTTCGTCGACATCGTCTGGATCGTGATCTTCGCGGTCGTCTACCTGATCCCGTAGGAAGTGCAGCGATGAGCACCGCCACCGAAGCCGCATCCGAAGAGATCCACGAGTCCGACGAGGCTCACGACGACCATGACCATGGCCTGAGCGACTTCGGCTACATCAAGGTCGCCCTGCTGCTCGCCGTGCTCACGGCGGCCGAGGTGCTGATCTACTTCGCGCCCCCGGGTGCGCTCGAGGTCCCGTTGCTGCTCATCCTGATGGTCGTCAAGTTCGAGATCGTCGTGGCCTACTTCATGCACCTGCGCTTCGACAACAAGCTGTTCACGTGGATGTTCGTCGGAGGGCTGGTGCTCGCTATCGCGGTCTACGCGGCGATGGGCACTTCCATGCTGTTCTGGACCGACCCAGCCGGCTGCGACCTCAGTCCCAACCTCAACTGCTGAGCTTCGCTGCGCGTGGCGGCGCGCAGCCCACTCGACCGTCAACCGTAGCCGAAACGTTCGACCGCTTGGGCGGTGTAGTCACCGTGGGGGCCGTCGTGGCTGAACACGTAGGCGTTGGTGCGGTTGGCGTCGCCTGCGACCGCGATGACGAACTTCGCCGGCTCCGAGACGATCGGCACCAGGCGGTCGGGATCATCTGAGGCTGCGAACTGCGACGGCAAATCGCCGGCCGCGACCACGTCGGTGAGCCGGGGGCGGCCTGCCGCCAGGTTGGTCCACTCGCCGATGAGCTTCTCGAATCGCCATGCCGGGATGCGAGCGTGCTCAAAGAGCGCCTCGGCCAGGTTCGCTTTCGTCCAGCCGGCTGCCGCGCAGGTGCGCGCCAGGATCGGCGACAGCACCAGCAGCGGCCGGTAGTGCATGCGCCCGAGCCCGTACAGGTGCCCGAGGTCCCAACCGGTGATCCGCGCCAAGCCGTCGGCAAGATACGGCACGATCTCGTGGGGTGTCGAGCCGAACGCGCTGCCGACAATGGCACCGCTGTTGAAGCGGGCCATGGTCAGCACGTCGTCGTTCCGGCCGAAACCGAACTCGGCGCTGACGGGGTCCCAACCGATGTCGGCGAGGGCGGCGGCGTCCTCGCACAGCACCACGCGGAACGAGTTCCCGAAGGTGGACTTGTCGTGCTCGGCCGCAGTGAAACCGAACACGTTGCGCTGGTAGAGCCGCAGCCAGCGGCCGACGCTGGTGTTGGCGCGCACACCGTCGCGCAGTGCCCCGACGCCGGAGTTGAAGCCGAGGCCGGCAGCGCTCGGGCCGTCGAGGATCATCAGCGCGTCGGCGCCGGTGGTGTTGCCCGAGTGCTCAGCTCCGTAGTGCGGGTCGGCCAGGATGCGTGCTGCGGCGAGCAGCACACCGAGATGTCGTGGCTCGCAGCCCGCCATGACGGCGTTGGTTGCCACCGACCACACGGTCATGTCGCGGCCGGTCGTTCGGGCAATGCCCAGCGACTGCTGAGGATCCAAACCCGTGCCGGTCAGGAAGCGCTCGACCCGGTCCCGCGTCGGCGGCACGATCGGCAGGCCGTCGGACCATCCCCGCTCGGCGAAGGCGTCGTTGATCTCGTCCACCGAACCGCTGATCGCTGTGTCGTACGGGCCCAAGGCAGTCGATTCGCCCATGTCCCGATCGCCGGGCGAAGCCGTTCCGTTCGTGCCGTTGCGTGCGGCGGACGCTCCGGTCAGCCCAGCGACGATGGCGTCCACGGTGTGATCGACGAAGTTGCTCTCCATGTCCGAAGCGGACTGGGCGTCTACGTGGCCCACCGTGACTGCCAAGGGCAACCCTTCGAACCCGAACCCGCGTGCGGTCGCGATGGCCTGGCCGTCGAAGCTCTCGCACACGATCGAGACCGACGGCACGCCTGCGGCTTCGGATGCGACTGCTGCCCGCGCCACGGCGGGCGTGCAGCTGCCTCAGCAGCCCATGCCCGACACCACGGCGTCGACAGCTCGTGAACGCAGTGAGTCGGGCAGGCGGTCGATGACGGCGGCTTCATCGCCGCCGTGGGTGTTGCCGAACGTCTCGTAGCCGACGAATGTCACGCCCTCGTAGCGGGCAGCCAGCTCGCGTTCGAGGACCGGGAACAGCTCGTCGCCCCGGAACAGGTAGTCCCACAGGAACCCGATCCGCTTGCCGTCAAGCGTGTCGAGCCTCGGCGCCAAGTCCCGGCGCTCGATGCCTGAGGGCGCTCCGGGCCACACGACGTCGTAGGACGGTTCGGTCATGGGAGCATCCCCCTGCCGGCGCAATGGCTGTTGTTTCCCGCTCTTGTTCCCGATCCCCATGTGATTGGGCTCACGGGCCGCTCGGGCCACGGCTTCGCCATTCGGCTCAGCCTCTGGGGTCGGGCACGTCAACGTGGACGGTCACGATATCCACCTCGTGATACTGCTGATGATTCACCGATGCTGCGTGATGCCGGAGCATCCGCAAGGACAGGTCTCGCTCGACTGGCCTCTCGGCGCTGTGCGAATCCAGCACGGCGAGCCGGTCCTCGATGTTCTCCTCGCTCGCCGCGGCCACGAACTCGAGGACGGCACCGCCGTCCTGCTTGCTCGCTGTCAACCGCAGAGTGCGGCCCTCGCCTGCACCAGCAGGCCGTTCGGCGTCGATCAGTGTCAGCAGCGCCTCCTCGGCCACTGCGTCGAGGCGGTCCGACATCAACCGGTTCCAGCCGTTGCGGTCGGCGAAGCGGCCCAGGAACACCCGAACCTGCGGCAATGACTGGGTCGTCAACTCGCAGCGCATCCGCTGAGGGCGAGCTTGGGCGACCTCGGTGAACAGCGTCAGGACAATGGCCGTGAGCCCGCCGGCCGTCATGCCGTTCTCGAGGAAGCCGCCGGCAAAGCCCGACAGGTACTCGGGGAAGATCACGCCGTTCTGGAAGCCCACGCCGATCCAGAACGAGAAGCCCGCGATCAGCCCCTTGCGGTAGTCGGTGGCGTCGGCGATGACGATCTGCATGCCGGTCACGAACAGCATCGCCAGCAGGATCGTTGCGTATGCCGCGACGACGGCGTCTGGCACCGCCATCACCGTGGCCAGTGCCTTGGGCACGAACGCCATCACGATGAACGCGGCACCGATGGCCACGCCCACCCGGCGCGCTGCCACTCCGGTCAGCTCAGTGACCGAGATGCTCATGGAATAGGTGGTGTTGGGCACCGTGCCGGCCAGTCCCGACAGCAGATTGCCGGTGCCGTCGGCGGCGACGGCACCTTGCACTGCCCGGTAGTCAACGGCTCTTGGCCGCCGCCAGGACACCCGCTGAATGGCCACCGAGTCGCCGATGGTCTCGATTGCGCCGATGACGGTGGCGAACACGAAACCCGGCAGGAGGATCCAGAACTCGGATCCGAACGTGAAGTCGAAACCGGGCCAGCCGCCGTCGGGCAGTCCGATCCAGCCCGCACCGGCAATCCGATCGAAGTCGTACAACCCGAAGAATGCTGCAACCGTCGATCCGACCACGATGCCGATGACTGGCGCCCACAAACGGAGACTGCCGCGGGCCTTCAGCGCGATCACCACAATGACGCCGACGGCCACGAGAGCGCTGACGGGCGCACTCGCCGCGGCCGCGCCTTCGGGTGACGCAGCCACCATGTCGAAGATGAGCGGCATCACCGAGACTGCGATGAGCATGACCACGGTCCCGGCCACGGTCGGCGTGAACAATCGCCGGAATAGGGCGAGCTTGGCAGCCAGCAGGAACTGGAACAGCGACGAGGCAACGACCAGGGTGGCCAGGAGCCCCGGCCCGCCGTCGACGAGCGCCGTGACGCACACCGCGATGAAGGCTCCGGATGTACCCATCAGCAGCACGTATCCCGCGCCGATGCGTCCGAACCGCACGGCTTGCAGGATGGTGCTGATGCCGCTGATCGCTGCGGCGGCGAACACCGCCCACGCCAAGTACGCGTCTGTTCCGTCGGCGGCCCGGACAACGATGGCAGGTGTCAGCACGATGCCGGCTATGGCGAGGATGGCGAACTGCAAGCCGAGTCCAGCGGTGATCGGCAGCGGGGGTGTGTCAGAGGCTTCGAAGCGGATGTGACGACCGGGGGTTGTTGCGGGTTCCTGCATCGAAGGATGCTCGCAAGTCATATCCCGAAGCGCAAGCACTCCGAGCCCATCGGGAGCGTGCGGGGCCGGTAGCTTCACCCGGCGTGATCGATCTCCGCCGGCTTCGAGACGACGCTGCGTACAGAGACGGTGCCGTGCGCAAGGGCGCGTCGCCGGAGTTCATCGACGACGTGCTCGCGGCCGACGAGGCGTGGCGAGGGATCACACATCAGGCCGAGGAAGCGCGCGCTGCGCAGAACGCTGCGTCCCGCGAGATCGGGCGCGCCGCTCCCGAAGACCGCCCGGCCAAGATCGCCGAGGCGGGCCGCCTCAAGGAAGAAGTCGAGAGCCTCGAGACTTCCGAGCGTGCTGCTACTGAACGCCGTACCGAGCTGGCGCTGCAGGTTCCGAATCCGGCTGCGGCCGATGTTCCCTCCGGCGGCGAGGAGCACTTCGAGACGGTGCGCGAGGTGGGGGAGCGCGGCGATCCGCCCGCGTACGACCATGCAGAGATCGGAGCGCTGAGCGGTCTGGTGGACTCCGAAAGCGGGGCTCGCAACAGCGGCACGCGGTTCGCCTACATCAAGGGCGCCGCGGTGCGGCTGGAGTTCGCTCTGGTGCAGTGGACCATGGACGTGCTGGAGCGCAACGGCTTCCTGCCCGTGGTGCCGCCGGTGCTGGTGCGCGAGGAGCTGATGGTCGAGGCCGGGTTCTTCCCTGCCGACCGCCACCAGGTGTACGAGATCGACGGCGACGACCTGTTCCTGATCGGCACGTCGGAAGTGGCGCTGGCCGGTCTGCACCGGGGCGAGCGCTTGGAGCGGGACGGGTTGCCGCTGCGCTATGCCGGGTTCTCGTCGTGCTTCCGGCGCGAGGCCGGCACCCACGGCAAGGACACCCGCGGCATCTTCCGCGTCCACCAGTTCGACAAGGTGGAGATGTTCTCGTTCTGCGACTCCGAGACGAGTTGGGACGAGCTGGAGGCCTTGCGTGCCATTCAGGAGGAGATCGTCGCCTCGCTCGATTTGCCCTACCGGGTCATCAACGTGGCAGCGGGCGACTTGGGCGCCGCGGCGGCCAAGAAGTACGACCTCGAGGTGTGGCTGCCGTCGGAGCGGGCGTACCGCGAGGTCACCTCGTGCTCGAACTACACCGACTACTCAGCTCGACGGCTGGGCACTCGCTGGGTGGACGACGACGCCAGCGGCTTGGTGCACACGCTCAACGGCACCGCGTGCGCTGTCGGCCGCACGCTCGTGTTCATCATGGAGAACCACCAGCGCCCCGACGGCTCCATCGCAGTGCCCGAAGTGCTCCACCCCTGGCTCAACTTCACCGAGATTCCGGCCCCCGCCTGAAGCGCCCTGAGCCGGCTGACTGGCGCTAGACGAGCCGGAGGCCCACGGTGGCGGCGGCGGTTGCGCCGGTAATGGTGAGCGAGACGTAGCCGAGTGCCAGCAGCGGGCTGGCTCGCATGAGACGTGCGCTCTCGGGAAAGATGCCCGACACGGTGGTGAGGGCCCCGAGGCCCGCTGTGCCCACGATGGTTGCCAGGGCGCCCGATGTGCTCGCGAGCAGTCCGAGTGCGAAGGCGCCGGCGATGTTGATGAGCAGTGTCCCGCCCGGCCCGAGCGTGGTGCTCGCCCGCCACCGGAGCAATGCGCCGACCGCGGCCGCGACGCCGAACCCGACTGCCGTTGCGAACACCGTCATGGCCGTCTTCCGTAGCTGAGCATGACAGCCAAGCGGCTCATCACAAATGCCGCGGTGCAGGCCGCAGCCGTCAGGCCGAGCCATGCCGCCGCCGTCGCGATGCGGCCGTCGTCGAGGTATCTCGCGAGCTGCAGCGCGAGCGCCGACATGCTGGTCAGTGCGCCGCAGAAGCCAGCCGTCAGCCCGGGCGACGGCCCCGCAACACTCCGGCTGGTGCTGTCGATGCCGTGTCGAACCGGTCCGCGGTGCCGGGTCCGCTCGTGGCGGGCGGTTGCCCAGCCGACGATGCCGCAGCCCATGACGTTGACGATGAGCAGCGCCCAGTTGTCGTCAACCTGTGTGGCGACACTCCAACGGATGACGGCGCCGACGATTCCTGCTGCCGCAACCGCGGCTGCGACACGCAACGACATCGGGGTGTCTCAGTCGGCGAGCGCAGGCTCGGGCACCAGCTCCCTGCCGGCGCTGTGCGGGGCCTCCGAGGCCGTCCATGCACGCGCTGCCGCCGCTAGGCCTTCGATGAGTGCCTCGTGATGGGGCACCCGTCCGGGACCGCGGAATCCTGTCCACATCGGGCTCTTGCCGCGGATGCGCGGCGGTAGCTCGATCTGAACACCGCCGTGGCGGGGCAGGTTGCAGGGGTTGCGCGGGTGCTGGCCGGCCAGCGTCTTGGGGATGTCGTCGAGACGGTGAAGGATCTCGTAGTGAGGCAGTCGCCCGATCAGATGCACCGCGACATGGGCCGCCAGCGGCCGGTTGCGCCCGCCCAGCAGCACCGCTCGCAGCAGCCGGGGGCTGCCGAATCCGTGGACTGCCACCACGACATCCACATGGTCGAGGAACGCGCGCAGCACCGGCGAGTCTGCGGGATCGAAGCAGTGGCTGGGCAGGTGCCACTGATCGTCGGGGCCCTGCAGGCACGCGTACACCGAGGCGCCGCTGCGCTCGGCGGCCGCCGCAGCGATGTCGTCGGTGACCTCTTCGAGCCACCCGCCGTGAAAGGCCATGAAGCCGAATCGCGAGCGGAGTCGCAGCATCTCGGTCACACCGGGTCGGGCGAGCAGTTCGGCGAAGGGCCGCTCGGCATCGAGGAGCGTGCGGTCCTTCAGGTGCAGTGCCACGGTGGCTTAGTTCAGCACCTCAGCGGCACTGCCCGCTTGATCCGGCCCAGAGGATTCATCGGCGAGGTCCGACGCCGCTGGGTCGTCGCCGCCGCGTCCGGACACAAGCATGGCCATGCCGCCGATGGCGAGCACGATGCTCATCACGAGACCCAGCCGCAGCCCGCCGACCGAGGCGACCCAGTTGCTCAGGCTGCTGCTCCACCGTTCGACCGTCACCACCAGTCCGTCTCCGCCGCGGTCGGTCAGGTCGATGAACCAGTACCAGATGGTGAACGCGCCGGCAGCGATCATCAGCACTGCCGCGATCGTGTCGGTGTAGCGCATGAGCACGCGGAGCTTGCTCAGCAGCCAGCCGCGAGCCAGCGCCAGGCTGACGGCCAGCGACGTGAGCACGAGGCCCATGCCGAGCGCATACAGCACGAATGACACGATCCCGCCGACGAAGCTGTCGTCGCCGGCCGAAGCGGTGACCACCACCAGGAACGTCGCCAGCCCGCACGACACCGAGGCCACGGCGTAGCTGACGCCGAACAGGAACAGCGAGCGGACGTCCCGGCCCGAGGCGCCTCGCTCGAACTTGGGCAGGTATGCCGTCAGGCGAAAGCCGGCGAGGATGGCGACGCCGAGTGCGATGAGGCCGACACCGATCACGATGGCTGCCCACGGCACGTAGTCGCGCAGGGCGCTCAAACCCGCCGACAGCGCGATGCCGACGATGCCGAACACCACCACGATGCCGGTGGTGACAACGGCGCCGGTGGCCAGTGCCCGTCCCACGCCGGCGCGGGAGCTGCCCTCGCTGGCGCGGCGGTCGATGCCCAAGAAGAACGACAGGTACGCGGGCAGCATGGCGAAGCCGCACGGGTTGATGGTCGCCACGATGCCGGCTGTGAAGGCGAAGGTGAGTCGAGCGCTGTTCATATGCCGCTGCGTCCTTTCTGCGGACTCATAGCCCGCTGCGCTAGTTGCTTCGGGCTCATAGCCCGAAGTGCTCCTCTGCTCTGGTGGTGATGTCGTCGAGGGTGAGCAGGCCGCTATGGGTTTCGAGAATCTGGCCTTCGGGTGACACGAACACCGTGGTGGGCATGCCCAGCCCGCCGAAGTCGATGAACAGCTCGCCTTCGTCGAGCCCGGTGGGGTAGGTCACGCCGCGGTCGATCACCGTGGCAATGGCGTCCTCCAGCCGATCATTGGCCGCCAGACCCAGCACAGCCACCTGCGTGCCGTGGGCGTTCCAGAAGCGTTCGAAGTCGGGCATCTCGGTGACACAGGGAACGCACCACGACGCGAAGAAGTTCACGATGAGCGGGCAACCTGCGTAGCCGGCGAATGCTGCGGGTTGTTCTTCGAGTGTCACGAAGCCGAGCGCGTGCACGCCGGTCAGGCCTGAATCCACGTCGTGCTCGACCGGGTCGATGTCGTTGCAGTCCGGAGGCGGTTCCGACGCTGCGGTCGCTGCGGGATCCGATCCGGCCGCATCGCCGCCTTCGACCTCGGCTTCCATCGCCACTAGCGAGGTCATGGCGGGTTGCCCGCCGCCGGCCAGCAGGAACACCGTCGCCCCGAGTGCGTAGAGGCCGAGCAAGGCGAACAGTCCGCCGCGCCAGCCCCTGAGCTGTGCCCGCCAGCGTGCGCCGCCCGGTGAGTCCATGCACGGGCGAGGCTACTTGTGCCCCTTGCGGCGATTGGCTCAGGACGGCAGCGGCAACACGAAGCGCCGACGAGTGGCGACGGCCGGACCGCTTCACCGCTCGACGGCCCGCCCCGGGGCTGCCAGCCGCCCATTTCGGGCAGCCTCAGTTCACCGGGGCGGGCCGTCTCGATGAGGCGTGCGGGGGCACTGCAGGCCTTGGTGCCGGGTTTGCCGGAGGGGGTCGGCAGACCCAGCGGAGGGACCCGTCGCAGAAGCTGGGTCCACTCGGAGGACGCGCCTGAGCAGGGGAAGACTCAGGCGCGGGCCAAGTCGGGAGGCAGCGGCACCTCCTCGATCATGAGCTGCGGGTGGCCGCTTCTGGGCGGCCGGCCGCGCGGGCGTTTGTCCCTGCAGACGCGCCCGTTCTCGAAGAGCTCGCCGCCCCACACGCCCCATGGCTCGTGGCGTGCGTTGGCGGCGTCGAAGCACTCGCTCATCACTGGGCAGGCCGAGCAGATGGCCTTGGCGCGAGCGATCTCGTAGAAGTTCTCCGAGAAGAACAGCGGCGTCAGGGTGCCCACGAGGTCGCGGCAGCGACCCCGTGCGCGCCAGCCCTCATTGGCGAGGGCCGCTGTGGTGTCGGTGTTGTCGATGACCAGTTCCAGCATGAGCTTTCTCCTGTGTCTTGTGAAGCAGTTGTGGTTGACGGGCAATGGTGTCGGTGCGTGCACCGGAAACGCAAAACGGCCGCCGGGTTGTCCCAGCGGCCGTTCGGAGAGTTCTGGTGTCTCAGTGGACTACATCAGATACTCCGAGGGCCGCAGGCGGTGACGCTTGGTCGTTGGCGTCGGGTAGGCACCGTGACCGCGCTCCGCATGCTGGAACATGACCGGCATGGGACCCACCGCCGCGAACTGGCCGATGGCCGTGCCGCGCGCCCGCATGCGCGTGACGGGCCGCCAACAGCGCACGCCAGTTGCCGGCACCCGTACGCGATACCCGCAGGCACGCGCTGTGGTGCAGGCGCCGTGGTCGAACATCGGGGATCCAATCGGGCGAAAGGTCGGGGCTGGTGGCCAGCTGCGGATTCCCGACGATAGGCCGCAGCGGCGCCAACAGCACCACGTCACGGCAAGCCGTGTCAAGTTGTTTTCTGCGCGCCTGCTGCAGCGACGGCGCGACCCCCGGCTGCGAGCGGAGGAAACTCGTCAGTCGAACTCGTATTCGAGGACGTCATCGGGGCGCCGGGAGACGCTGACCTCGCCGATGTAGCGCAGATGCTCCAAGTGAGCGAACGTCTCCGACTCGGCCATCGGGCCCCACGAACGCTCCTTGAACAACTGCTTCATGTAGTCCTGCACGGGGGCACGGCCGAGCCGGTCCGAGGAGTTGCGAAGCAGGTCGAGGCGCTCGTTGTGGTGACGCTTGATGTCCTCCACGCGTCCCGACAGGTCGGTGAACGGCTGGCCGTGGGCCGGCAAGCCCATCGTCACGCCGTCGAAGCTGGCGACCCGGTCGAGGCTGGTGAAGAAGTCCTTCAGCGGGTCACGCGCCGTGGTGATGCCCGAGATGTGCGGCGTGATCGTGGGCAGGACATGGTCGCCGCAGATCATCAGCCCGCCCTCGGGATCGAACAGGCACAGGTGATCGATGGTGTGCCCGGGGGTGTGCACTGCCACGAACTCGCGCCGCGCCAGCTTGATCCGGTCGGCGTCCTCGACGTGGTGTGTGGGATGAGGGGTGGCGAACCAGCGCCCGCCCCACCCGTTGCGCATCGCCCAGTAGCCGAGCTTGGCCCGGATGGGCATCTTGTAGCGCTGGCCGCCCCATGGTGTGGGGCCGCCCGGTCCGGTATCGCGCCCGCCGTGCACGGGGTCGGCCACGAGCTCGTTGTTCTCGCCGTCGGACGACACCTGCTCGAGGGCTTCCTCGTCTTCATCGGCGGTGTCCCACCAGAGCCGGAAATGCCTGTGGGTCACGACATCGGCGCCGTACTCGCGGTGGAAGCGCCCAGCGGCACCGAAGTGATCCGGGTGGCTGTGGGTGACGATGATCGAGTGGATGCGCTCCGGCGGCACTTCGGCTTGGGCCAGCCCCGCCATGAGCGCTTTCCAGTTGGCCGGGCCCGGCAGGCCGGGGTCGACGAGGGCGGCGCCGCGGTCGTCGTCGAGGATGTAGCAGTTCACATGCCCGAGACCCGGCATCGACATCGGCAGCTGCAGCCGGCGCACGTCCGGCGCGAGCTCAGTGATCTTGCCGTCGGGCGGCATCTGCTCCTCGCGAGTCGGACCTGACACGGGGTGCAGACTAGCGAGCCGCCCCGACCTTCTAAGGAGCGTTCGATTCTGTGCCGGACTCCGCGGTTGCCTCGGAAGTCGGTCCAGTCGCACTCGGCTGGAGCCACTGGTCGCGGTAGAAGCGCAGTTCATCGATGCTCTCGAGCACGTCGTCGAGCGCCCGATGCTTGGTGGTGCCGGCGCGGGATCGGCTCAGATCCGCCCAGGCCGCAGCGACGTCTGGCCGCCAGCGCTTGGCGAGCTCCTTGATCGACGACACGTCGACCACGCGGTAGTGCAGGTGCTCTTCCAGCGCCGGCATGTACTGGTCAAGGAAGCGGCGGTCGGTCCCGATCGAATTGCCGCACAGCGGCGCAGTGCGCGGCTCGGGAACGTGTTCGGTCACGAATGCGAGCGTGCGTTCCTGCGCTTCAGCCACAGTGACCTGCGACGTCCCGATTTCATCGAGCAGCCCGGTGCCGGCATGCATGGTGTGAACTTCCGGGTCCATCGCGTCTAGGTCTGCCTGTGACGCCCCGATGACCAACGACGGTCCAGTGGCAATCACGTCGAGGGCATCGTCGGTGATCACTGTCGCTATCTCCACGATCCGATGGCGCCGGTGATCCAGTCCAGTCATCTCCAGGTCAAGCCAGACCATCACGGGCAGCATGGTAGGCACGACCGGGGCAGCTGGCCGCAATAGCGTTCGAGCGATGAAGGTCGTGTTGGGACGACGCCAGGCGCGCCGCGCTCAGCGATCTCGCGGCGGATCGCGGCGACGCCTCGTTTCCGGCGGACTTGAGCCCGTTGAGCGGCTCATCGCCGGCCTCACGGTGCTTGCGGTCATCTTGGCGGCCGGCACAACGGGGTATGTACTGCTCGGCCTCGATCTGCTCGACGCGCTGTATCAGACGGTCATCACCGTCTCGACGGTTGGCTACAGCGATCCAGCGGGCACAGGAGGCCGCTACCAGATCTTCACGATCGCCCTCATCCTGTTCGGCACCGGCACGTCGCTGTACACCGTCGGTGTTGTCATTGAAATGCTGTTCGAGGGACGGCTCGACGACCACATCAGGAGGCGGCGCATGCAGCGTTCCATCGACAGTCTTTCCGGCCACGCGGTGGTCTGCGGTTACGGCCAGGTCGGCCAAGCCATCGCCGCGGCCATGATCGACGCAGGCACCGATGTGGTGCTCATCGACAGCGACTCCGACGTCGATCCCGGTGATTTGCACCTGGTGCCCGGCGATGCCACCCACGACAGCACCTTGCGGAATGCCGGGCTCGAGCGGGCCAGTTCGCTGGTGGTGGCCTTGGATTCCGATGCCGACAATCTCTATGTCGCCTTGAGCGCCCGCGCCCTGTGCCCGGAGCTGTTCATCGTGGCGAGAGCGAATTCGGGCGACGCGTTGCCGAAGCTGCAACAAGCCGGTGCCGATCGCGTCATCAACCCGCACCAGATCGGCGGAGCGCACATGGCCGAGGCCGCCCTGCGTCAGGACGCAGCCGACGACGGCCAGCGCTAGTCGGCCACGAGGTTCAAGGCGCGGCGAGTTTGCTCGATGCGCTCGTAACCCTCGGTGTCGGCGAGGTAGCGACGCTTCGCCAGCCGCGCACGGGCCCGGCGCCTGCGGGCCTTCACGGCTTCGGCCCTCGCGATCCTTCGGGCAGTGCCTGCCACAACAAGGCCGCGGGCCGCCAGCCCCGTGGACGGGGGTCGGGACGGCGTCTTGGCCGTGCGATCGGCCTCGAATTCGAACTGGGAGAGATCGAACAGGGTGAGCGGTGGCTGCGTCGGCGGGTTCGTGGCCATGCCGTCATGGCTACCGGTGGGGTGTGACAACCAAAGTGAACGATCCCCGGCTTCAGCGGCCCGAGTGCCCGAACCCTCCAAGACCCCGCTCCGTCTCGTCGAGCGTTTCCACCTCGTGCCACTCGGCCTGCTCGACGCGCTGGATGACGAGCTGGGCGATCCGATCGCCGCGCTGGATCTCGTAGGGCTTGCTGGGGTCGGTGTTCAGCAGCAGCACCCGCAGCTCATCCCGGTAGCCGCTGTCGATCAATCCGGGCGAGTTCACGCAGGTGACCCCATGCCGCCACGCCAACCCGCTGCGGGGCTGCACGAATCCTGCGTAGCCGGGCGGGATTGCCACAGCGATGCCGGTTGGCACCATGGCCCGGCCGCCGGCTGCGGCCAGCGTGACCGTCTCGGCGGCCAGCAGGTCGCATCCTGCGTCGCCGGGCTTGGCGTACGCCGGAAGCGGAAGGTCGGGGTCGAGGCGCCGTATCGGAACTGCCACCACGGCGAGCACTGTAGGTGAGCATCGAGCAGCGTCGGTTGTTGACAGCAGCGGCTGGCGAGCGTGCGCCGGCGCGGTACTTCACGAACTGCGTGTGCACACAGCCTGCGGCTTGCCCGAACTGGCAGATTGCTTGTCGGCCCTGTTGAGTTCGTCGGTGGTCGTGGGGTCATTGTCACCCTTGCCAGTGGGCCGCTTGAAGATGGCTTCGACGTCGAGGTTGGTGTCGCTGTAGAGGATTTCGAGGCGTTCGCAGCGGGCCGTGAAGTAGAGCTCCCAGCGTTGCCAAGTGTTGTAGCGGGCGTCGTCGGGTGATGCCGTACGGGCTTCGCGGATGACGGTGTCTGCGGCGACGTTGGCGGCTGTCTCGCGTGCGCTGGCGCCGCCGAGTTGTTCGGCGGTGTCGTCGACGACGTTTTGGACGAGGACGACGGCGAGGGCGGCGAGTCCGGCGACGGCGGCAACTATGAGCAGCCATTCGAGGGTGGTGAGCCCGGCCTCACCACGCGGAGCGCGTCGAGAGCGCGGTCCGCTGCTGAGTGCTGAGCCGGAGGATTCGGAGGCTGGGTGTCCGGCTCGGCAGGCCCGCGTGGGCGGTCCGCTGAATAGTGCGTTCATGAAGGTTCCTTTCGTTGACGACGCGATCAGGAGGCAGTGACGAGCTGTGCAGCGAGGCAGACGGCCGTGCCCACGGCAAGCGCGGGTGCGAAGGGGATAGCGGCCCGGGATCCGTGATCGCGACGGGCAGCAACGGCGTGGGGCGTCGCAGCGGCTGCGGCGACGGTGAGGGCGAACCATGGCCAGGCCGGGCCCCACCAGGCGAGCAGAAGGCTGTTGGTGTTGATGAGCCGGATGTCGCCATAGCCGATGCTGTGGGGTCGTGCTCGCCAGAACAGCTCGGTGAATGCGACAACCGCTCCGACGCCGATGACGACCGTCAGCAGGCGGCGGGGTGTGCCGCTTGCGACGGCTGCAAGGCTGTATAGAACGGCGATAGATGTCGCGGCTGCCCAGCACGCGTGCCGACGGATGACGCGCATGCGCAGGTCAGTGACGATGGTGTGTGCTGCGAGCGCGACCCACACGGCTACGGCCGTTGCGAGCGCTGCGGTGCTCATCGAGTTGACTCCGGCGGCGCTTCGGCAGGCTGCCCGGGCGGGAGTAGGTCGCCGGAGCGCGTCGTGGCGATGTGGGTGCCGTAGCCATACACCGTGCGTGCCGGGAACAGGCCGCGCACGGGTGCGGCGGCGCCGTCAGCGGCGCAGGCGACTTGTGCTGTGACGACATGGACGATGGCGCTTGGCCTTGAGCTGTCGCCGTCGGCGATGCCGATGTCGGCGGCAGTGTGCGCGGTCCAGCGCCCGTCGGGATAGCCGGGCTGGGGTCCGCCCGCACAGAGCCGTTCCAAGGACGGCCGACCGGTGACGACCGTCTCGGCAACGAGTTCGCGGGTGGCTGTGGCATCAATGGCGTTGCCGCCATCCATGTCTTCGTCATTGTCCACGGGTTCGAGGCGGTCGTCAGCCGTCTCTCGGTTGGAAGCGCTGTCGACCGGGCGATTGCAGCAGACCGCTGCGGCGACGGCAGCTTCCTGCGCGGCGAGGCTGGCGGCGAGTTCGGCTTGGGCGCTGCGCCCAGCCCACAGAATGGTCAGTACCAGCAACGCGCACATGGGCGTGAGTGCCATGAGCTCGATTGCAGACATAGATCCGCGCTCGTCACGGCCTCCTGCAGAGCAGAGCGAGGCCTGCGCCGCCGCGCGCTGGGTTTGGCGCCGACGGGTCTTCCGGGGATGTCGTGGCGTCACGGCACGACTGGGTTGCCGAACGCAGTGCGGGTGGGCGTGCTGTCTGCCGCTGCGAATGAGCCGGGTTGGTCTGGGGTGCTGCGGAACGCCGCGCAGGCAGGCAGTGCCGCGGTCGCATCTTTGCCGGCGACGGGCTGAGCGACGATGCCGAGCGATTGGCCGGTGATGGTGACGCCGCGAGGCCAGACCTGCGCGGTGCCCCAGCCTTGAGTGCCCCACGGTGCGGCAACGCCGAGTTGGACGGCCTCGGCGACGATGGTGCTGTCGGCGATGTGGCAGGGCACGTGAGCGTGGTGCGCATCGTCTGGTGCATGCGTGGCGATGCTGCTGTAGGCACTGGTGTACGTGCCGCTGAGCCCGTTTGCATCGATGCCGCGGGCGCCGAGGCTGGCGAGCAGCGAATGGGTCGCTGCTTCGCAGGCATGCCGCAGTGCCGCGTCGTGGTCAGTGGCCGAGCGATGTTCGGTTTCCGGCTTGAGGTCGTCGGTGATGTCTTCGCGGCCAAGCGAGTCTGTCTCCGTTGGAGGCGGGCTGCCGGGCGCAGTGCATTCGGAGAAGTACCACCCGACGGGGTCGTGAGGCCGGCCTTGGGCGTGCCGCCACACGGCAGCCATAACGGCCAGTTCCGCGGCAGCGTCCTCCATGGCGGCTTGGGCGGCGAGTCGCTGTGGAACGGCTGCTGCAACGATCGCCGCGAGCGCCAGCGTCGGTGTCATCAGGATCACCAGAAGACTGACCGCGCCGCCTCGCTCGTCGCGCTGCCGCAGCGAGTGCCCAACGCGGGCGGTCGCCTTGGCGTCACGACAGTCGGCTGCCAATCCGACGGCGCTGCTCACCGGCCGCCTCATCGGGGGCGTCCCTTGACGGTGCATGTCCAGCGGCCGTCGGTGTGGTCGGTGCCGGGTTCGACAGCGTCGGGCGACGAGACGTTGATGGGAATGGACTGCCAGCGCCACTCCGTGAGCTGGATTGCACTGGGGTAGGTCTCGTCGAGCACTTCGCATTCGTGCCGGAGGCTGTCGAGCCGCGCTTGGCCAGCAGTGATGGCCTTGGTATCGACACTGACCTGAGCTGTATGGATCGCGGAGAGGGTTGCGACTGCGCGATCGTTGATGTGTGCAACGGCGATTCGTGATGTGACATCTGCACCGTGGACGTCTGCTGGCTGAGCGACTTGGTCGACGATGATCTGATCCAGCCCGGCTGCCATGACTGCGGCGAAGCCGCCTGCAGCTGCGACGATCAGCAACCATTCGAGGGTGGCAAGCCCTGAGACGTTGCGATGTCGGTGCGGCAAGACCGGCCGGCCGCGGCACTTGCGCCGATCGGGCGAGGCCGTCTGCGGAACGTCTGAGGTGCGGCGACCTGTTCGGCACCGGTGCTGCTGAACGGGCGCGCGAGACGACGAGGCGTTCATGTGGTCATGGCCCGGTGGCGATGATGCCGCCGGTGAGCGACACGAGCGGCGGATAGATGAGGATCGCGGCAAGTGCCAGTGCGACGGCAGTGGCGGGCAGAGCGATGATCTGGTCGTGACGCTGCGCTGCTTCGCGCTCCGCTGCGACGCTGTGCGCCCACTGGCTGTCGGAGGCAGCGAGCACAGCGTCGGACAGGCGTGTGCCGCGCCGGGCCGCGAGTTCGAGCGCGCCCAGCGCCTGGTCGAAACCGTCGAGCCGGTAGCGCTCGGCGAGTTCTTTGAGGCCGTCGGCGGCTGGCCGTGCGTGATTCTGCGCATCACGCAGATGTCGTGCGAGCAGCTGCCACGGCATGGTGTCATTGGCGTGTGCGGCGTTGAGCATTGCTGCGGCGGGCTCAGCGCCTGCGTTCACCTGCTGCGCCGTGAGCACGATCCATGCATTGACGGTCTGGTGCAGCTCGCTCCGACGCTGGCGGGCGGTGTCACGGACGCTCTGGGCGGGCAGCAGCCACCCTGCCGCGACAGGCACCGCAACGGCGACGACAGCGGCGGGAACGGTGGTTGTCCACAGGGCTGCCGCGACAGCGCCTGCAGTGGCGCCCGCTGCTGCGGCGGCGATGCGACGGGCGACGAAGATGGCTGGCGCGAGACCGCACAAGCGCAGGTCGGTGCTGCGCCGTCGCCCCAGCCGGGTTGTCAGGAAAGCGGCGGCACTGCTCATGCCCACAGATGCTCGCCGCGGCATTCGAGGTGCCCGCAGTGCCGTCGCGGCGACGGCGATGCCGATGGCGAACACGATCCCGGCGGCCGACGGCACGAGCGTCACCGCGGATGCGGCTGCAGAGTTCACAGCGGCGGCCTCTGCGTGCGTCGCCGCTCGGGCCGCGCTGGCGCGAGCGGTGAACGCTGCGCTCGCACGGTGCTGTGCCTCACCAGGAACGCGGTTGCGCCCAGCAGCACCATGGCGATGACGGTCAGCACCGTCTGGCCGTTGGGGCTGCGGTAGGGCTCGAAGTAGGCGGGGTTGTTGCGATACATGAGCGTGATCACCCCGCCTGCCAGCCCCAGCAGCGCAATGGTCTGTGTCCACAGTGCCACGACGGCTTCGGTGCGGGCCCGGTGTACGGCGCCGCTGTCACCGATCCGCGAAGCGAGCGCGTCGAGCGAGGATGCGACGGGGCCGCCTGCTGCGGCAGCCATGCGCAGCCCTGCCGCGATGTCGGGTTCCCACATGCCGCCCGCCGAGGCGAGCTGCTCGGCCGCGACGATGATGCCCCGGTGGCGGGCGACCAGAGCGATTCGCTCCACGGCAGGGGCGATGCGGGGATCGGCATGGGGCACGCTGGCAGCGAGCGCGTCCGCGAGTCCGGCGCCTGAACGGGCGAGTTCGGCAAGCTGACGTGCCCATGCCTGCCACGCCAGCGCGACCGCAGTGTGGCGGCGACGGCGTGCGGGCGCGGTGGCGAACGGCGGCCCCAGCACCCCGAGTCCGGCACCGAGCAGCGCCATGCCCCACAAGCCGGTCGCCGCATAGCCCCCGAAGGCGCCGCTCGTGCCGGCAACGACCTGCACGATTCGCAGCGCTCCGTTGGTGCCTACGGCGACCTCGGTCAAGGTGCCCGGAGCTGTCTTCGCCAAGCGAGCGGTGGCAGCACCATCGAGGTCGCGCCGGCCCTCAGGTGCCACCTGCGCTCGCGGGTGCCACGTTCGCAGAAGCCACGAGGTTGCGATCGCTGCGACGCCCGCAGCGGCGACCAACCCGAACGCAGCGGCAGTCATCGTCGGCCGCCGCTGTCGGGCGCGGTAGGGGGAACGTAGCCGCCTTGGGTCACCCGTTCGGCGACTTCGGGGTTGCGGGGCGGCCCCAGCAAGTGCAGCGGACCGTCGGGCTGTCCGCGTCTATACAGATCGTGGACTTCGAAGCGGTCTGCTTCAGCGGGCAGGGTCTCGGCGATGGTGCGTATCTGCCGGGTGCCGCTGCGCGGGTCGGTGCCCATGTGCACGACGAGGTGAATGACCTCGGACGCCTCTTGGATCAGTGCCGTCTGCGCCGGTGCCGTCCCTGCGGCGAGGCAGTAGCGCACCAGCCGCGCCAGCGCTTGGCGAGGCGACGACGCGTGGATAGTGGCCATCGATCCGTCGCTGCCGGTACCGCACGCAGACAGGAACGCGGCGGCCTCGGGGCCACGCAGTTCGCCGACGATGACGCGGTCTGCGCCGGTGCGCAGCGATCGGCGTGCCAGCTCCTCCATGCCGATCTCGCCCTCGCCGTCGCTGTTGGGCTCGCGGGTCTCCGCGGCGAACACCCATGGGTGGGTATCAGCCAGGAACAGCTCGAAGGTCTGCTCCAAGGTGCAGACCACTTCCTCGGTGCCGATTTCTCCCAGCAGGGCACGAAGCAGCGTGGTCTTGCCCGACCCCAGTGCTCCGCACACCAGCACGTTTGCCGGGGCAGGCGGCCGTACCGCAGCAGCGAGGAACGCAGCGGCGTCGTTGTCGAGCGTGCTGGCCGCGACCAGATCGTCCAGGCTCACCAGCCGGTGCCGGTGGCACCTGATCGTCAGGTAGGGCACGTCGCAGACGTCCATGGCAGCGAACAGGCGCTCCCCGCTGCGCAGTCGCAGGTCGAGCAGCGGTGCGGAGTGGTCGAACCGGCGGCCGGTCTGACCGTGAGTGACCGCGAGATGGGCGATGAAGCCGATCATCTCGGCGTCGTCGGCGAACAGCGGCTCGTCGATCGGTTCGATCCGTCCTCCCGACAGGCCCAGCGCCCCGCGGTGGGCGCCGAACAGCCACACGTTCTCCACATCGTCACGGCGCAAGAACCGCTCCAGAGGCCCTGCGCCGAGCAGCGCTTCGAGCTGGCTGTCGAGCCAAGCGCGCTCAGTGTCGGCGAGGGCCACGCCTCGCTGGTCGAGCGCTGTGGCTTCCATCCGCTCAATCAGCTCGCCGGCGAGCTGCCGGCAGGCGGCGGCCGACGCATCGTGTCGGTCGGTGTCTGAGTTATCCGGCAAGGCCAACCGACGGGCCTGCACCTGTTGGTGCACCTCGGTCCAGATCGAGTGGGCCAAGCTCACCGCGTGCCGCCAGGTTGAGCCGGGGCAGCGGCCGCGCAGCCAGCAGTTGCGGCCAGGCACGCAGCTGCGGTCTCGAGCGCACCGAGCGCGGCATGCTCACGGCGACGCGGGCGGGCACCCAGCAGCACCCGCTCGGATACCGGCCCGACAGCGCCCAGCAGCGTCCCGGCGCACAGCACGGTGACCGGATCGGGTGTCGAATGCAGCCCGAAAGCCGCGAGCACGGCGCGCCGACCGCCCGGCGCAGCAGTGCCCTGCCGCGGATCAGCAACCACGTTCGTGTGGGCAACGGCCTGCAGCGCCCGATACGCCTGCACACCGGCACCGGGCAGCGACACCACCACGACGAACCGCTGCCCCAGCGCCGCGAGCTGCTCGGCGCGCTCAGCGAGCCATGCGGCAGTGTGCCGGGCGCCGTCAGGGTGGCACGGTGCAGCCGCCAGCAGCACCGACCCCGTCGTCGGCGAAGAGCTGCGCTTGGGCAGAGACCAGCAGTGGCGCACCACGTTGTCGGGGCCGAGAGACGCTCGGGACGCGACCAGCGTGGGCAAACCTCGTTCATCGGACCGAAGCCGGATCTTGGTGGCTGCAGCAATGCGCTGGGCCAGTCGGGTGCCGTGCGCGTCGGCATCGATCACGAGCACGTCGACGCCGCCCGCGGCGAGGCCGTGCGCGAGCGCCACAGTGAGCGCTCCAGTCTCGATCAGCGGTGCGTCGAATCCGCTGCCGGTGCTGAGGGCGCTGTGGACGGTGGCCATCACTGGCGCTGCTCCCATTCGCCGCGCCAGGCTTCGTTCAGATCAGCCGTGACCTGGGAGATGTCGGTGCCGGGGTGGACACGCAGCAGCATCGGGGCTGTACCAAGGCGCTGCGCCAAGGTCTGCCACCACACCCATTCGGCGGGCTCGGCCCAGATGCCCAGCAGCCCATCTCGGTAGTGGTCCAGCCGTACCGGGCGGAGCACAGCACGCGGCCTGCCGTCGCTTGCAGCATCGAGCGGAACGCCGGGGTCCACCAGCAGCGCCAGGTCGCCTTGGGTGACACCCGACGGCGACAGGCTTGCGTCGACCGCGATGATTGCTTCGAGCAGTCCCGGACGGCCGGCGGTGGCCCATCGGGGCCCCAGCGGTGAGCCGTCCGCTGCGGCCTGCCGGTGCTGATCCGCCCACACCTCGTTGAGATCGGCGGCGAGCGCGGCGGGGTCGCCGCCCAGCGGCACCGGCAGCGCCAACGGCGGGCCGCCCAGCCGCGCCGCCAGCGTCTGCCAACGCACCCAGTCGGCGGGCGGCGCCAACAGCCGCAGGGCGGTGCCTGCCATCGACTCCACCCGCAGCAGGTCGATCACCCGTCGTGGGCGACCTGCGCTGAGCGCGCTGGGCGGCGCACCCGGGTCGATGAGGAGCACCAAGTCGCCTTCGACGACACCGGCGGGCGCAAGGCTCGTGTCGATGGGGACGTGCACTTCCAGACGGTCGCCGAATGGCCCGACCGCAGGCTCGGTGAGCATCGCCGGGGTGATCAGCGACCCCGCGGGCACCGTGTGGGTCAGCGCGAACCCTGCGAGTGCTCGTGCTGTGGGTTCGTCCCATGCGAGGTGCGGCACTTCGCCGGGAAGCACCAGCGAGGGCGCCAGGTCAACCGGCGCCAGCACATGGCCTTCGGCGAGATCGCGTGCTGCCACCACCACCGCGACACGCTCGTCGAACGCGGTGGCGGTCAACGAGAACCCCAGCACGCTCCCAGCCACCAGCATCAGCCCGACAGTGACGAGCAGAACACCTCGCCAACGCGCCGCCAACCGACGCGGTGCCCGCGGCGGCACGCCTGCAGCGCCGGCGATGTCGCCGCCGTGCGCCACTGCGGCGGCGTCAGGTCGCGCGCGGCGCCGTCTCCTCACGCCGTGCCTCACAGCAACCCCGACGAGTCACGAAACGCCTGCAAACAAGCGGGTGAGGGGTGCCGCGACGGCCAGCCTGCGACGTTGTATCGAGGCCTGTCCGACGGGGTGTCGTTGACAGCCTCCGCGTTGCTCGTTACATTCCGCCGCTCATGACCGGCCCGAACCGCGCAAACGATCGTACCCAGGGGGGGGGGGTGGGGGTGATCGCGGAATAACCGCGACGCCTCGCGACGAGAACGTCGCGAGGCCAGCTGCCGCCCAGCATCAGGCCGACAATCCCCCAGACAGCCGACACCCCGTGCGTTCGCACGCGGGTCATGGGTCGTTGCGGTACGGGTCGGCGTCTCATGGACGTCCGCAAAAGGTAGCGGCGCTTCCCGCGGGCGACAAGGCCACCCCTTCGCGTGCCGCGCGCGGAGATCACTCTCACGCCATCGGCCGCGATGAAGCAGGCCTGGCCACCTTGGGGTGGCTGCTCATAGCCGCTGCCGTCGCGTCGATCACCGGGCTGGCGGTGGCGACGGTGCAGTCGCTGGTAGGCGGCGTGGGGGAGTCGGTGGCTGGCTACAGCGCCCGGCTGGCCGCCGCGAACCTGATGGCGTCGGAGATTCATCGCGAGGCGCAAGCCTCATCGCCCGGCGACGCCGACGATGCGGACCAACTGAACAGGCGCTTGGGTTCAAGGTGCGGCCGGGTGCCGATGGTGTTCGCCGACACCGGCGGCACCACGCACTGGAAGCCGGGCATCTTCGCTGGTCGGCCGGGAAGCATGTCCGACCCACCGAGATGGAGTGCCAAGCCGTCGTGCGCGTTTGCGGGTCCGCGATGACGCGCCGGTTGCGGTTGGCAGCGGCCGCGGTCGTCATGGCGGCAGCCGTCCTGACGCCGACCTCGTCAGGTGCTGATGCGGACGGATCAGCCGACGGCGCTGTGGACGCAACTCCGCAGTGCGCACAGGGCTACACGTACGACTCGGTGAGCGGCGACTGCGAGAAGCACGAGACCCAGCCGGCACGCGCATCGTGCCCTGCCACGATCGGCGGTCACGCCGTAGAGGTGTCCAGCAGCGACTGCGTCACCACCACGGCGCACACCACGCTGCCTACCTACTCGTGCAACACCGCCGAGCGGTGGGCGCTGGTGGGCAACCCGCCCGAGTGTCAGCGCACCGTGACCCGCCAAGTCACCACGACACGGACGGTCACCGACATGGTGCATTACACCGAGACCTACACCGAGCGCGTCAAGACTGTCATCACCGAGCATGTGCCTTACACGGTGCGCAAACGCGTGGCGCCGTTCACCGTGCGGGTGCGGGTGCCGCCGCTCACCAAGACGTACACGGCGATGGAGCCGTACACCTACACGGTGCGGGTGCGCTACTGCGTCACTTGGGACGTGGTGGTGGGCCAGTCGGTGTGCACGAAGCACGGGTACCGCAACGAGCAACGCACCGGTATGCGCGAAACGCTGATCACCGAGCCCGCGTACCACTATGAGAACCGGCCTGCGTACAACTACCGCGACGAACAGAAGTGCTGCAAGCCGGTGACCCGCACGGTGTACAAGGACGTGACCCGCACCCGCCAGGTGTGCTGCAAGCCGGTGACCCGCACGGTCACTACCACGCGGACGGTGCGCGAGACCCAGTCGGCGGTGCCGTCCGCGTCGTGTACTGCCGCCGGCTACTCGCTGAACTCGTCGTCGAGATGCGAACGTCCAGCCGGCTCTCGCTTGGGGCCGGTTCGCTACAGCTGCGCGAGCGGCTGGACGGCGGTCTCCGGTGACTTCAGCACCTGCGAGCGCACCCTCACACAAAATCCGACTTGGGCCTGCGCGGCAGGGCATTCAATCGACCGCGCCACGACACCGCCGCACTGCCATCCCGACTCCGATGAAGAAGACGACGACGAAGGAGGCACTGAGGAAGAAGAGGAAGGAACCGAAGAGGAAGAAGAGGAGGAGGAAGACGAAGGTGACGAGAACGACCCTGAATGCACCTCCGCGTTGAGCACGCTGGGTTCGGGGACGGTGACCCGCAGCGGGTCGTGGGCTGCGGGCTGCGAGTCGGTGCACAAGAGCACCGATCAGGTGCCGTACTACGCGTGGCGGTTCACGTTCGCTGTCACCGGCGCGGCGACGCTCGACCTCGACGCGGTCTCTGCGGGAGATCCGCATGTGTACGTCACCGACAGCGACGGCACCGTGGTGGGCTCCGATGACGACTCCGGCTCTGACGGGCGCGACAGCCGCATCCGCGGCCTTCGACTGGTAGCAGGCACCTACACGATCGAGGTGACCACCGGGTCCGACCGGTTGACCGGCAGCTTCACGCTGACGCTCAAGCTCACGACAGTCGCCGCTGAGACGGTGCAGATCAGCGGCTTCGCTCCCGCTGAGGAGACGCCAGCGCTCGGCAAGACTGCTGTCGTGGTCGCCTCGGGGTTCGCCGTTTCGCCTGCGGATGCCAAGTGCTCTGTCAAGCCTGATGCTGCTTCGGTGTCGCCTGCGTCGGGTGCGTCGCGTACCGTCAGTCTGCGCGTAGCGGCCGCCGCGACGGTGACGGTGACGGTGACCTGCACTTCGGGTGCCGACAGCGATATGACGTCGGCGAAGTTCAAGGCGAACCCGGCACCGGTGCGCATCAGCGATTTCTCAAGTGTGTCAGTGCCTGCGGGCGACGGCGACAGCGTCGTGGTGACCGAAGACTTCGACGTGACACCGGCTGACGCCAAGTGCACCGTGACGCCTGCGGCTGCGTCGGTGTCGCCGACCACGGGCGGCACCCGAACGGTGTCGTTGGAAGTGGACGAGGGCGCGACGGCGTTGGTGACGGTGACGTGCTCGAAGGACGGAGCGTCGCATCGGGTGCACGCGAAGTTCGCCGCGACCCGTTTTGATGGCTGCATGAGCAGTCTGGGCACGTTCGGTTCGGGCGGGGTGACTGTCAGGGCCGCGATCGGCTCCGCGGGCGGGTGCAAGTCGGTGCGCCGCCATGATGAAACAGGCCGCACGTCCTATGCGCGGTGGCACACTCTCAAATTGGCCAGTCCGGGGTGGGTCACGGTGACGCTGCGGTCGGCGGCGTCCAACGACGATCCGCTGGACGTGTATCTGCTGATCCTCCAAGGCGCCGCCGCCAACGGGTCGGGCAAGCGGCTCGCTTTCAACGACGACCACCGCAGCGAGCTGACGCTCGGCAAGCGCGACTCGTTGATCGCTCGCCATTTCCTGCCTGCGGGCACCTATACCGTCGAGGCAACCACCTACGGCTGGCTCGAATGGCACGAACAGCACGACGTTGAAGGCGACTACGTCCTCCACGTCACCGTCGACCACACACCGGCAGCTAGCCAGCCGACGAGTCTGCGCGTCAAGAACGGCACCGCCGCGACCAGCACTTGGGGCTATCAGCCCGCCAGCGCCGCGACGAAACTGGCGTCGTCGTTCCCTGACGGTCTCACGGCTTCGCTCGATGCGAGCGGCGGTCGGGCCAAGCTCGCCGTCACGCCCAGCGAGGTCGGCCAGTACGCAGTGCTCGTCACCTACAGCAATGGGCCGGAGACTCTCACCAAATCCACCACGGTCACCTCGTACTGCCCCACCGGCCAAACCGCGCTCCCCGGCGACTGCGTCACGCCGGCTGCGAAGAAGCGGGCGGAGCACCATTCGAGCCTTGTGCCGCAACCCAAAGGGCACGAAGAGACCGATACATGCACTCGCGACGGTGATAGCGATGGGCCGTGGTGGTACACGTGTCGGCGGCTGGTCGAGTCCAGGCAGTTCATCAGCAAGACCGACGCACGCATTCTCTCGACTTCTGATGCCAGTTCCGACTTCGGCACGACGCTGGTGATCAAGGTGGAAGGACAGGCCGAGCCTGAGCAGCTGGAGGGCTGCCAGTCGGTGTCCTCGGAGTATTGGCAGTGCGACTACCGCGGCGATCTACTTTGGTACCGCAAGGTCGTTGGCGACAGCGTGTCGAGCTATTACTGGCGGGCGCTTGTTGACGGGGCAGTGAAACCGTCTGTGTGCGCTGCCGAGATCATTGCGCTCCGGTACGGCGGTGCCGCGGTCGGCGTTGTCACCGTTGCCAGCTCTGTTACTCCTGAGGCGCTTGCGTCAGCGATTCTCGCCTGCGCGAACCTGTTCACGCTGGTGGACCCGAATACGCTGGAGGACGACTGATGCCCAAGCGAACTCAGGCCTTGCTGGGTGGTGCTACTGCGCTGTTTCTCGGCGCAATCGTGGTGTTGGCCGGGTGTACTGGGTCATCCGCCTGTGGCGGCGACGCAGTCCCGATTCGTGAATCGACGGCTGCGGTCTCTCGGCCGGAGGGTCCCCATGTGGTGCCGACGGCCGCGGCGCGGCTGCCTGACTATGACAATCTTGACCCGCAGGATGATCCCAGAAACCTCACCGATGTGGACCTGAACGACGGACCCGGGACACAGGAACTCGGCGCGTCCAAGCTGCTCAGAGAGATTGGCGTGATGGAGTTGATGGACAGCTACATCATCAACATCCCGCCCAGCGCTCAGTTCATTGCCAGATGGGACGCGAACAAAGCCGCCGTCTCGAATCTCTACTACTTCGCCGACGCTGGCGACGGCGCAGAGATTGTGGACACATTTGAGAGTTCAGTACTCGGATGGGCGCAGGGCGCTATGGGAGCGCTGCCCGAGCCCGGCGACGCTCAGGAGCTTCATGACGCGTTCTTCGATGTGCTCGAAGCCTGCGGTCGCGCGTCGGCTTGGCCAGACGTGGAGTTGTTCGTCCTGCACGAAGGGCGTGGCGGCGACATGATGTCTCACCTGATCGAGCCGACGTTCGGAATGACCTATTTCGAGTATCAGGAACTCCGCCATCAGTGCGCGCGTTACGCGGCAACGTATCCGACGCTGGAGCCGTCGGTGCGTGACGACCTGTTGGCGCCGCAGCGTGCGCACTATGCGCGTGTGATTTTGGATCGCCTGGACAACGAGCTACCGCTGGTGAGAATTCCGCCTCGGTACCGAGCCGAAATCGACGACCTGCGTGCAAACGGGTGGTAGTCGAAGTTCGAAGCGGCCTTGACAGCACCGGCGTTGTCTCCCAGTTGTCGGCTGTGCATCTGGGGGTGGCAGCCGAGACTCGAAGTCGCATTGGCGGCGCGGCAGTGCGTTGGCGAGGAGGAGCGCCTGCGTATCAGCAGCGTTCGGTGTCTCGGCGCGGTGAGCGTGGGGAGGTGCTGCCGTTGCTGATCCTGTGGCCCGCGATCGTGGTGCTGTTGTTGCTGCTGGGCGCCCAGGCGCTGTTGGTGAGCGGCGCTCGGGCGCATGCGGACGCAGCGGCTTCGGCAGGTCTGCGAGCGATCTGGGACGCAACGGTGATCGGGCTGGACGACGCGACCGATGAAGGCAGCGACCCGCTTGCGGGAGCTGTGGCGATGGCAGCGGCGGCGCACGATGCAGTGGCACGCACTGCGTCAGCGGGCGACGGGTGGCGCTGGTGGACTCCCGGCGGCACGGTGGTCCGCAGCGACTGGTGCCACGCCGGTGCGGATGCCGCTCTGCGCCCGGCAACAGGCCGGCCAGGCTGGGTGCGCGTAGACATGACCGGCAGTGTGTTCGGCCCGTTCAGCGCCTTGTGGCCCGGCCGCCTCGACACGGTGCACGCCTCGGCTTCGGGCCCAGTGGTGCTCAGCGCCATTGTCGCCGAAGACGATCCCGAGCCGGAATTCGGAGCACCCGCAGACTTGGCGGTCTGCTGATCTCGGTTGGCGGGCCGCGCTGCGCGGCAGACAGGGCGCACAACGCTCGATATTTGGCCCTTCGCGATTTTTTGGGATGACGGTGGGTTGAGGGTCCTTGGGTAGGGGTCGAGGCCCTGCTGGGATCGGTGTTCGTGAGACGCCGAACCCTGGAGGGCCTCGATGGCGAGAGATGTTATGTCGGTGCGGCTGTGGTTGCCGCAGGTGCGGGTGCTGGGGGTGGCGGCCGATCTGCCGGAGCGGCTGGTGGTGCGGGTCGCCTCGACGGTGGGGCGCCCGAAGTGCCCGCACTGTTCGGCGCCGAGCGGGCGGGTCCATGACCGCCGTGACAACAAGGTGCGCGATCTGGAGGTGTCGGGCCGGCCGGTGACGCTGGTGTGGGAGCGGCGGCGCATGGTCTGCGAGGGCTGCGGCGGCCGTCGCTTCTGTGAGGACCATCCGGCGTTCGAGGGCCGCCTGACGGCCCGGCTGGCGCGTCGTGTGGTCGCCGACGCGCGGGCGATGACGGTCAACGCGGCGGCCCGTCGGCATCGGCTGGGCTGGGACCTGGTGAACTCGCTGGTGGTCGCCTGGGCGGGGCTGGTCGCCGACCGGCGGCGGCGTCGCAGGTGCCGGCTGCTTTTGGTGGACGAGACCTCGATCCGCAAACGGCACCGCTATGTGACGGTGCTCGTCAACGGCGGCACCGGCGAGGTGCTCGCCATGGTGCCCCACCGCAGCCAGGCAGCCCTGACGGCGTTCCTGGCCGCCCAGGGCCACAGATGGTGCCGCGGCGTCAAGGTCGTCGTGTCCGACGGCTCGGCGGCATACAAGGCGGCAATCGAGCAGCGGCTCGGCCATGCCCGCCACGTGCTGGACCGGTTCCATGTCATCAGATGGTTCCAGTCCGGGCTCACCGCCGCCCGGCGCGACGTCCAGCGCCGCCCCGAGGGCTCAAGGCCGCCTGGGACGCGCTCGGCGAGCTGCACGGCCTCTATCTCGCCGAGGACCGAAAAGGCGCCCTCGAAGCGCTCGACCGGTTCGCCGACATCTACGGCACCGGCCAGATCCCCGAGTTCAGCGACGTCGTCGACACCTTCCTCGCCTGGCACGAACAGATCCTCGGCTGGCACCGCGCCGGGCGGCCCAGCAACGGCCCCATCGAAGGAACCAACAACCTGCTCCAGGTCCTGCGCCGCAAAGCCCACGGCTTCACCAACCACGCCAACTTCGAAGCCCGCGGCATCCTCACCACATAACCTGACCCCACCGAGCCCAACAGCCCGAATCCTAAAAAAACGCGAAGGCTCCGATATTTCAGCATCAGTCAGCTTGAAAACCAAGCATTAAAGCGCTTGATTTTGCTACATTGAGCATGATGGATGTCGACCATCCGCTGCTGACGGCGATTCGCGCGAGCTATCGACCGCGGGTCGCCGATGGTCAGCTTCATCGGGCGCTGCAATCAGCTCCCGTTGTGCTCGTCGAGGGTCCTCGGGCTTGTGGCAAGACCTGGACGGGCGGCTACGCGGCCCGCAGCGCTGCGCTGCTCGATGCTCCCCGGCCGATTCACGCACCGTCGCGGCCTACCTGAGCGCACTGGAACGGCTCTTCATCGTGGAGAACCTGACGCCATGGCCGGTGGACTTACGAACCCGCGCCCACTTGGCGAACACGCCGATTCGACTGCGAGCCAAGGTCGACCTCGACAAGACCGGCGAACCCGCGAGGCTACTGGTGATCACCGTCGGCGGGTATGCCTACGAAAGGCCAGACGGTGTGACCGTCGCCCCCATCACCACGCTCGGCCCGTAGATGCCTATGTGTGTCTTTCGATTTCGCAGACTCCCCCCGGAAGTGTCCGCAGTGTCACTTTGTCACCGTCGACAAGCTCGAAGACGTAGGTCTTGAACGGCATAGTGGTGGGGATCGCGTCGGCGCCTTGTCCGAGCTTGCGCCAAGATGGACCGAAACCGTCTCCAGTCTCGTTCACCGTCACCAGGCCACCTATGTGCCCAGCCGAACCTTCGGCCGGCACCCAACAGCCTTGGCCGCGATAGCCGAAGGCTGAATGAGTGTTGGGGGCCGGCATGAAGTCGCCGAACCTGCCGGTGCTCTCCGTGAACCGCCAGAATCCGGCTTGAATGTCCTTGCCGACGGTGAAGGTGGCTTTGCTTTCTCCGCTGCTGCTTGTTGCTTGGACCGTTGCGGTGGCGGCCAGATTTCCGTTCTGGCGTTGACCTGTCCAGTCGAGCACGGCTCTCGCGGTGGCGACTCGATCCAGGCCGGCAAGGCGCACGATCACCGTCAAGCCGTCTACGGCGCTGTTCGGTACTGCATTGGTACCGCCGAGAACTACGACTTGCTGTCGGTCGATCATGTCCGTGTCGTCGGGTTCCACAACGCACTTCGTATTGAGCACCTGCCAGGACGCGACCAACTCGGCCATGGCGGCGTCGCCGGGTGCGGCAACCACGGCGTAGGTCTCGTCGGCACACTTCGGTTCTGATGCCGGGTGTGCTGCGGCGGCCGACGTCAACGCTCCGACGGTCAGCGTCACCGTCAGCCCAGCAGCCAGCAGCTTCTGCATTGGGTTCCTCCTCTGCTCTGTCGCGTTAGGGGACGCTACCGATGGCCGTGACAGCGTGCCGTGTGATGAACTGCGGTCGGGGCCGTGACGGTGTGCTTCGCGGGTTCTTTGCCGCATGTCCATTGTTACGGCAAACTCGTGAGCGTCAACTGCCTGAGATTGCCGTATGGCCGGTGCAGCGGCAAGGCGGCGTGGGGGACAAGGAGCACTGAGTCGTGGGCAGAGCAGAACGGCGCTTCTGGGACAGCCGGACGAACACGTCGAGAGCTGTTCGCAAAGGAGACGCTGGCAGCTCGCCATGTCGGTCCCCCGGGGCGGCTTGTTCGTGCTGACCGGATTGCGGTTGCGGTAGGCCGCCCGGGACTCGAACCCGGCACCTTGGGATTAAAAGTCCCCTGCTCTACCCGATGAGCTAGCGGCCCGACGTCCGCAGGCACCGATTCGGCGCTCCGGCACTCGTATCGAGGCTACTGGTGGGGCTTCTCGCTCTAGCCTGACGCCAGTGTCTCCAGCATCCGCGCCCGAAGAGTCGCCTTCGCCAGCCGCGATGCCCGCCGCGGCATCTGAGCCGGATCTGCTCAGCGAGGCCGAGCTGGACGCCATCGAGGATGATCTGGCACGAGCGGAACGAACCTTGAGCCTGCTGGCCGACGACGACATCGATGCCGCAGCGGCAACGGCCTGGCTTACTGAGTCCTAAGAAGCGGCGTCCCGAGAGCCGGCGCAGCTACTCGATGGTGAGGTCGATGTTCGACGAGACCAGTTCGACCCTGTTACGAGGCTCCAGCTGATCCCAGCTCCAGGTGGCGTCGGCTGCAGCGCCGTCGAGCCAGAACCAGCGGCCCGCAAGGTTCGGCACCCGCTCGTCGCCGAGACCCACCCGCGCGTCGATTGTCTTGAGCACACCTGCGTGGCCCACGAGCAGGACGCGGCCGCAGACAGACATATGCCGCCGCAGCGCCGGCAGCAGCCGCCGGGCAATGCTGTCTTCAGACTCGAAGCCCGGCGGCCACCTCCTCGCTGCGACATCGCCGGGCCAGCCCTCGTCGATCTCGGCCCGGGTGAGGCCTTCCCACGGTCCCGCACTGCGCTCGCGCAGTGCCTCATCGGTCACGACGTCGCTCACGCCGAGCTGCTTGGCAATGATCTCGGCGGTCCGCCGCGCCCGTTGCAGGTCGCTGGACACGATCAGGTCGAATGCAGGCAGGTCGAAGGCATGCCGACCGGTGTGCAGATCGCGCCCCCGCATCACCGGTGTCCGCCAGCTGTCATCCGCGGCAGCGAGCGTCGCTGCCAAGGCGTCGGCGGCGATCTCCGCCTGCCGCTCGCCGAGGCCGGTCAATACGGGATCGGCCTGTCCCTGCCAGCGGCCGCGCAGGTTCCATTCGGATTGACCATGCCGCACCGCCAGCAACTCTGAATGCTGTGTCACGGCGCCCGACCCTAGGCCGTGTTGACAAAAGGTGAGTGATGATCGTTCAATTCGGAGCGTTGGCTGCGTTGCTGAGCTTTGTGATGCTCGCTTGGCCTCGCATTAGGTGGTGGCTGTCAGTCTGGTTGGTCGTGCGCCATATCGTCCGTGGTTGGGAGATAGATGCCGGAATCCGCGGTTTTCCGAACCCGCTGTGGTGGAAGGTGACGAGATGTCTCATCAAGTACGACCATTTGCAGAGCCACAATCATGTCCTGTGTCGTATGAAAATCGTGATGCTCCCGCAAGGCATTGGATTGCTGCTGCCCCGATCTGGTGTAGACCCTGAGTTCGCGCCCCCAGGTCACGATACGTCGGCTTGCTTGACTATCGGCCAGAGTGCGCAGCGCTTAGCGAGACACCGGTTGGCATCTCGAGCGCGTCGAATGAAGCGGCTGATGGATGCTGTCACCGCGCGATGAGCGTGCTGGAACGTGTGTCGTCGGTGGTTGCTTGACAGGCTGCGCTATTCTGGCTGCGCCGGAGTCCGGCGCTTGCGCCGACTTGTGATCGCAGCCCCCGTGTCCATCCTGACGGGGGCTGCGTCGCGCTTCGGGCGGCCTCTGGCGGGGTGCTGGATGAGGCAGAATTGAAGCATGTAATGGATGCCCCTGCGGACTCCGGCAGAGCAGGCAGGGCAGGATGGAAGGAGCCAGCGATGGCTCGATTGTGCAGATATGGACGTGACCCTGCCGAATTGGTGGAGGTTGCGCTGTGACGGCAGAGAAGCGGCTCAGCGATGAGCAATGGCAGCAGATAGCGCCGCTGCTGCCTTCGGCTTCGGGCCATCACGGTCGCCCCTATTGCGACGATCACCGAAGGACCGTGGAGGGCATCTTGTGGATCGCCTACTCGGGCGCTCAGTGGCGGTTGCTGCCCAAGGAGTTCGGGAAGTGGCAGACCGTGTATCGGAGGTTCCGCCGCTGGGCTGAGCGCGGCGTGTTCTCACAGGTGCTGGCCGCGAACGCGGACGACCTCGATCTGTCGATCTCGCAGGTGGACGGCACGTTCATCAAAGTGCATCAGGATGCTGCCGGCGCGAGAAAAAGCGAAGGCCCCCCGCTGAGTCCCGACGAATTCAGGCCATCGGGTCCACAGCGGGGGGCCATACTTCCAAGCTCATCGCGCTGACCGACTGTGCAGGCCGCTTCGCACGATTGATGCTCACAGCAGGGAACACCAGCGAGAGTCGAGTGTTCGGCTCTGTAATCGAGGATGCCCCCTCCGGTGTCGGCAAGGTCATTGCTGACAAGGCATACGATAGCTACACGCTGCGCGACGACCTGACCGAGCAGGGCATCGAGCCGGTGATACCGCCCCGCAGCAGCAACACCCGACCGGTGATCTTTGATCCCGGCCTCTACAAGGCCCGCCACGCCGTCGAGAACGCCTTCGCGGACCTGAAGCGGTTCCGGGGGATCGCCATGCGGTCACACAAGCTCGCCGTCACGTTCCTCGAGCTGGCGTCGCTGGCCGCGTGGTACGTGTCCACCACCCCAGGGCACCGCAAGACCTCGCCGCACGTCAAGCCCGACAGCACCGGCATGCCCACACTGGGCGACAAGCCCCGCCAAGGACGGTTCTGGCAACGAGAATGAGCGCCCCAGCCAAGAAGGACTGGTGCCATCCCGACCAGCGTCAGCCAGTAGTCAGGGCGGCTTGATAAGTCATCAGCGCAGCAAGCAGAAAGCCGATGCTGGCAGCGATACCAAATACACGAGCCATATTCCTCACCTCCCGACTTCGGCCTGACCCGGCCTCTCGATGGGATATGGGAACGCTCAGTCTGATGGCTCGCGCAGCGAGTCACACATGCGGATTTGCAGTGCTGTTCTGAGAACGACTTCGGCCCGCCGCAGTCGGAAGCGGCGGGCCGAGCGTTCGCGAATGAAACAGCGCTGAGTGGTCACTGCTGACTATAGCAGCAATCGGCGGAAACCCGCGTAGCTGCTGGGATTTTGGCCGTTCTTGTCAGCAGATGTTTCGTGTGTTTTGCTCGGCCACGATCATTCCGGCACGAGCGTCCACGATCTGCCGGGCGGTGAGCTCGTGCTCGTCGTGATCGACGGTATGGCCGTCTGCTTCGGCTCGGTGCGCGGCTTCGTGGGCTTCGATGGCGTTGCCCCATGCCTGTTCGGCGTGTGCTTGCGCGTAGGCGGCATCCTCGCATGTGCTCGACGTTGCCGAGCACGCGAAGGATGCCGCCCCAAGCGCTGCGGCCAAGCAGGCCGCAATCATCTTCACGCCGGTCAGGCTGAGCTTCGGACGCGTCGCCCTCGACGCGGCAGCCTGCGCTGTTTCACGCTGCCGTCGCGTGCGAGCCGTTGCCCGTCGCGGGTGATGCGGTAGCGGCCCGTCGGCGGGAATATCTCCCGCAGCCGAGCAGCAGCGCCGCTCCACTCGCCGTAGTCGCGTCGGGCGGCTTGCAGCCGCCGGACCGTCTCCCTGTCAGGCATGAGACGACTTCCCGGCAAGCTCCCCCCGCAGCTCGGACGCGGCACGCGCCTCTGCCAAGGTCGGGGTATTGCGTCGGGTCAGCATCCCGTTCGCTCGCAGAAGCCGGAACGCTGTCAGCGCGGCCTGCACCACGATGATCGCGCCGACCACAACCATGAGACGGGCGGCAAGGCTCCACTGCGTACGCGAGAACATCGCAGCCACGACAGCGCCCATGTAGCAAGCACCGAGAACCAATCCCAGCCTGTTTCTGATCTGCATGACGACGCTCCTAGATGTGGGCCATGAACATCCAGCCACAGGCAGTGCTGATGCCCGCGCCGGTCTTGCCCTTGGTCGCTGCCCCGGCACCGGCGCAAGCGACGTGATACCAGTGAGCGTGATAGTAGGGGCGTGTGTCATACACACGGTCGCAAACAGTCCTGGTGGTCGGCTTCAGCGTGTACGTGCCAGCAGCAGCCTGCTCAGGCGTCTGCACTTTCGCGTAATCAGTCACGACGCGACAGTTCGACTCGACCAGCACGGTCTCATAACGCGTGTCAGCCGAAGCAGGCTGCGTAGCCGTCAACACGATGACGCTCGACAGTGCAACTGTCAGCGCCATCGCCAAAGCCAACGTTTTTCTTCGCATGGTGGTTCCCTCCTAGCGGGAGACAAGGTGTGCTTGTCACCAGCACCGCGCCAGCCGAAAGGAGGGAACCATGAACTCGACTCCCGCAATCCGACTGGCACGGCCTGAGAGGCCGCGGCACTGGTGACAGCGGGAGAACCTAGGCGAACCGCCACGCGCGCGCAAGCCCAACCGTACCCAGCCAGCAGACAAGCCCTAACCCGACACAGCCCCGACCTTTTGTCAACACGGCCTAGATGGTTAGTTCCAAGGGGTGGGGTCCGCCGTTGGTGGGGTGAGGGTGTCCAAGCTCGGGGTGTAGTCACGCTTCGATCTTGGAGGTTCTCGGCATGGGCCCGGACTTGGACACCCTCGCGACTGCACTGTATGTG